>NZ_CABVPR010000003.1 GCF_902499135.1 Burkholderia dolosa | reverse complement strand
CCTTTTCTTCTTCATTGGCATATCCATGACTTTTACACCTCATGATATGCCCCGCCCACGAAATCACGGATAGGCCCTGCTGGGCGGCGCTGCCGCGGTCGCCAGCGATCTTCGCCAGCTCTCCTGCAGCTTCGCGAGTCCGGCCGAGCACGTCGGCAAGCAGATCGACGGCGTCGCCGGTTGCCGGACTCCGGCCGAAGCGTCGGCACGCCAAGTGTCACGACAAGCGCGAAGACGTGCTTGCGCAGGCGGCAGCACCATCTATCCACGCCCAATCACAGGCGCCGCAAGCAGCGCCTGCGCGGTGCGCGTCGCCATCGGGTCGTCGGACTTGTACGCCGCCGCGTACGCATAGGTACGCCACGATGCATCGCCAAGCGCGTAAAGACATACGGCCGCGAGCGCCATGCCGCGCGACGACAGCGCGCCGTCGCGCTCCGCCCGGCGCAATTCGCTCAGCGCCTCGCCCCACGCGCGTGCACGCACATGCCACCAGGCCAGCACCTCGCGCACTTCGCCGTTCCCGGGACGCAGCACCGCCATCGCATCGAGCAGGTCCTGAACGTCCGAAAACGTATCGAGCGCCGCACCGGCCCACAGCACGTCCATCATCCCCGTAACGATCGCGTTGTCGCTCAACGTCTCGATCATGTTCTTCTCCAGGCTTTTTTTCAGACAGTCGCCATCGGCGAACGCATACATGCGCTCGCTCGCGCATTCAGCGCATTTCACTTGCCGCCCGCGAGCGCCCTCGCCTCGGCCGCGATGCCCACGAGCGACAGCTGATCGCGTACCTGATCGATGAAAATCGCCGCCATCAACGCGAGCATCAGGATCGTGAGCGCGCCTTTCACGGGCTGCGCCAGCGACGGCAGATCGAGCTTTTGCGATACCTTCCCGGTAAAGCCGAAGCCGATATCGATCAGCAGCAGCATCAGCATCATCGGCGTGGCCAGCTTCGCCACCGTCTCCATCAGCGAGTCGGTCTTCGTCAGCACGAACGATTCGAGCACCGATCCCCCGGCCGGCGTGAGGTTCGCGAGCGGCCACCAGGTATACGATTCGTAGATCGCGCCGAGCAGAAACGTCATGCCGCCCAGACACCAGAACGCCGCGATCGCGAACTGGCTCAGGAGCGTGGAAGTCAGCGACGTCTGCTGTCCCTGGCTCGGGTTCTGCATCTGCAGTTGATTGAAACCGGTCAGATCGTCGACGTACGTGCCGACGCTTTCGGCGGCCCAGAACACCGCCGACGCCGCGAAGCCGAGGCCGACGCCGATCAGCGCCTCCTTCAACCCGATGCCCACGAGCATCGTCGCATCCCCCTGCTCGAGCAGCCCGCGTTGCCCGTACGCGATGAAGCTGCCCCACAGCAGCGCGAGCGCGGTGCGCACGCGGCCTTGCACGACGTTGTCGGACGTCGGCGGAAAAATCATCATCAGTACCATCAGCCGTTCGCTGCAAAGGCCGAGCACGATCAGAAACCTGACCAGTTGATGGCTCGATTCGATCGATGCGAATGTAATCTCGCTCATTTCAGTCGCCTGTCGTTCAATGGATGCCGGCTTGCGAACGCGCTCGCCGCTTCAAAACGCCGGGCCGGGCCGGCGGCTCTCCGATGTTTCCTCATCCTGCGCGTCCTCGATCGCGAGCTCGATAGCCTTGACGAGCGTGTCGCGCCGCTTGTCGTAGATGTCGATGCGGGCACGGTTGCGCAAAATCTCCGTGCGCAGCGCACCGATCTGCGCGTCCTTCGCCGCCACCGCCTGCGCGGCCTGCGCCGCCTGGGCCTCGAGCATCGCGTGCTGCTCGGCCGCGTGCGAGCGGAATTCGCGCAGCTTCAGATACTCGTCCGCCCGGAACGAAACGCCGCCGAGCATCGCGTCGATCTTGCCGTCGTGCGCGGCGAGCTCGGCCGCATGCGCGCGCACCGCCGCGCGGCTTTCGTCCAGCGCGTCGATGAGCGCCTGCAGCTCGCCGCGCAAACCGCCGAGCGCCGCATTGAGCTTGCGATCGAGCTGGCGGCGACGCGACAGCACGCGCTCGAACGCGGCAACGCGGCGGTCTTTCATCGCTCGCCTCCGGCATCAGGACTGCACGATCTCGCCGAGGGCCGCGAGCGTGTCGCTCGGGTCGACGAGCAGATCGGTCGGCTGGCCGAGGAAAGCGCGAATCGCGTCGATCTTCGCAATGGCTTCGTCGGCAAGCGCATCGGTGCCGCTCTGATACTCGCCCACCTGCAGCAGCAATTCGACCTCCTTGTGCTTGGCCATCAGCCGCCGCACGTGTCCCGCCGCGGCCACGTGCTCGCGCGGCACCACCTGCGTCATCACGCGCGACAGACTGCCGAGCACGTCGATCGCCGGATAGCGGTTCTGTGCCGCAATCTCGCGCGAAAGAATCATGTGGCCGTCGAGAATGCCCCGTACTTCCTCGGCGATCGGGTCGCCGCCCGATTCGTCCTCGGCCAGCACGGTATAAAGCGCGGTGATCGAGCCGTGCTCCGAGCGGCCCGCGCGCTCCAGCAGCCGCGGCAGCTCCGCGAAGATCGACGGTGGAAAGCCGCGCCGCGTCGGCGGTTCGCCCATCGCCAGGCCGATTTCGCGCTGCGCGCGCGCAAAGCGCGTCAGCGAATCCATCATCAGCAGCACCCGCATGCCGCGGTCGCGGAAGTATTCGGCCACCGCCGTTGCCGCATAAGCGGCCTTCGCGCGCTCGATCGACGAGCGGTCCGACGTCGCGCAGACGACGACCGAGCGGGCCATGCCGTCGGGCCCGAGAATGTGCTCGCAAAATTCGCGCACCTCGCGGCCGCGCTCGCCGATCAACGCGATGACGTTGACGTCGCAGCGCGCCCCGCGCGCGAACATGCCCATCAACGTACTCTTGCCGACGCCGGCCGGCGCGAAGATGCCCATGCGCTGGCCCTCGGCCAGCGTCATCATGCCGTCGACGACGCGCACGCCGGTCGGCATCGGGGTATCGACGACGGGCCGCGACATCGGATCGGGCGGATCGGCGATGACGGGCTGCCACTCGTCGCATTCGAGCGGCCCCTTGCCGTCGATCGGCTCGCCCAGGCTGTCGATCACACGGCCGAGCAGGCGGGGGCCGATGCGCAGCGAAAGCGGACGCCGGAGTCCCACGACGCGGGTCGCCCGCGACACGCTGCCGAGCCGGCCGAACGGCGAGAGCAGCGCGACGTCGCGCGAGAAGCCGACCACCTCGGCACGCTGCAGCAACGCGCCTTCGGGCGACCGCAACTCGCATAGCTCGCCGAGCGTCGCGTCGAGCCCCGATACGCGTACGAGCGTGCCGATCACCTCCTGCACCTTCCCGCATGCCGCGGGTTGTGCACGGGCGCGCAATTCGCGCTCCATCGCATCCATCAGCGCCGAGAAGCCGCGTACGGCCTGTGGCTGCGCGATGCTCGCCCCGCTCGCTTCGTCGGTTTCGAAACCGTCCGCGCTGTCGATCATGGCGCTCCCTTCGTTGTCGTGTCTTCTTCCACATGCCGCGCGAACGCGGGTTCAGATGGACATCGCGTCGGCGTCGGCGTCGGCATACGCGGCATCGGCCCAACCGTCGTCGCGCAGGTCGCCCGCCGCTTGCAGGGCCGCGGCATCGTCTTGCCAACCGTCTTCGTCGCCGATGTTGCCGCCGCCGCCATCGTCAGCATCGCCGCCATCGTCCGCGCACGGATCCAGTTCCACCAGATCCTCACCTGCTCCGACGGCGCACTCGCCGATCGGCACGTCGGCATCGCCCGCGAAACCGACCGGCGCGTCGACGGCTCGTGCGTCATCCCCAGGCCGCGCATTCGGCGCGTCGCGCGGCGGGTCCTCCGCCACGCTTCGCACCGCGCGCGCCAGCGCGTCGCGCATCGCCGCCAGGTGCAACGACAGGCTCGCGTCGATCGCGCCGAGGTCGGTTTCGGCGACGCATGCGCCGGGCGTAAGCGTCGCGTCGGCCGTCACGCACAGCCGTACGGCGCGCCCGGCCTCGCGCCACGCCGCGGCCGCTTCGTCGAAGGCCGCGCTCGCCGCGGCCAGATCCGACGGATGAACCCGCAGATGAACGGGGCTGCCGTCGGCGACGATCCGCTCGACCGTCGCGGCCGCGCGCGCGAACAGCGCGTTGCGATCTACCGACGCAACGATCTGCTCGACCGCCAGCGTCACCAGCCCGGCGAGCCGGTCCTGCTGCCCCGGCGCGAGCCGGCACGCTTCGGCGTGCGCGGCCGCCGCGCGTTCGTGCCAATCGGTCAGCCCTCGCCGCAAGCCGTCGTCGTAGCCCCGCTCGGCCGCTTGCTCGAACTCGCGCATCGCACGCTCGACGAGCTCGTCCGCGCGGGCGCGGGCTTCGTCGAGCAGCATGCGGGCCTGGGTGCGCGCCGCGTCCAGCGCCTCGTCGCATTGCCGACGCATCTCGGCGTACGCCGCATCGATCTCGACGATCGTCGCGACGCGTTCATGACGCAGGACGTCGCCTTCGACGCCCACGCCGAGGTCCGTGCCTTCGGCCTGCGGATTGCGTAACCAGATCACCATGACCACTCCGGAAACAAGTCGGGCAGTTGCGAGACGATCGAAAGGCTCGGGCTCGAGCCCTCCGAACACGGTAGCGACAGCGGCAACGAAGCGGACGGCAACGCCGCGTCATCGTCGCGCGCGAGCATGGCCCACCGCATGATCGCGAGTGGGCCGTCCGGCGCCCATCGGCAGTCGCGCTCGAAAAGCCGAAAGCCGAGCCACGCGAGCGCATCGCCATCGGCGGCGTCGAGCGGCACCTGCATCACCGATGCCGCGTCGTGCGCGCGCGCGGCGAGCGAGCGCGCATCGCCCGCAAGCTCGCGCCCGCGCGCGAAGAGCAGCTTGACGCCGCGCGGCCCGATCCAGCCCGTCAACTTGTCGCGACGCGGCCGGTCGATCCAGGCGCGCAACGGCTCCGCGTGCTCCACGAGCGCGCGCAAGCGGAACACGGTCAGACAGTCGTGCGCCGGCAGCAAAGCAAGCGCCGTTTCCGGTGCGTTGAACGCGGCAAGCGGCGGCACCGGCATGCCCCATTCGTCGAGCAGCGCATCGGCAAGCGCCTCGGCCTGCGCGGGGCTGCATGCGCGGAGCCGGTCCGCGCAGGGCACGCGTGCAACGCACGCCGGATGCATCCAGTCGAACAGCGTACGCCGGCGCCGATGATAGGCGGCCAGTCTCGCCGCCACAGCCGCCGGCGTGTCGCCGTTCGGGGCGGCAACGCGGTCGGCGGCTGCGTCGTATGCATCGGCTGCGTCGTATGCGCTGATCATGTGCTCACCCTGCTTGCCATGCCGGCCATGCGATCGTTCGGATCGAACGTCATGCCGGCGCTTTCGCCGCACGCCCCGCCCGGCGCGCGAGCAGGCCCGCAAATCCGCCGCCCTTGAGCAGGTTGCCGCGCAAGAGCGCGAAACCGCCGGCGATCGTCAACAGCAGCACGCCGAGCGCGCCGCCCGCATAGACGACCCAGCCGTCCTGGCGGTGCGGGTGCGCAGGTGGATCCAGCGCATCGGCCGGCACGCTCGTCACGCTCACCTGATCGTAGGTCAGCCCTTCTATGCTGTGCACGACCAGATTCTTGATCGCCGGCGTCATCCGCTCGAGATTCGCGTCAGGCCGGTACTTGATAAAGACCGACGCGGACGACGGCTTGACCGACTGTGCGAGCGGATCGTTGTTCGGCAGCACGATCTGCACGCGCGCCACGACGACGCCGTCGATCTTCGACAACGTGTCGTCGAGTTCCTGCGACAAACCGTAAATGAAGCGCACGCGCTCCTCGGTCGGCGTGGAAACGAGCCCGTCCTTCTTGAACAGCGAGCCGAGGTCGTCGAATTTCTTGCGCGGCAGGCCGCGTGCGCGCAGCACTTCCACGGCATGCACGATCTGCTTTTCGTCGACGCCGACCGACCAGGTCTTGCCGCCGTCCGGCGTGCTCTTTTGCGCGTCGACGCCGGACATCAGCAGCGCGGCCACCATTTCGTTGCAGTCGCTTTCGGTCAGTTGCCCGTAGAGCTCCTGCTTGCAGGCCGCGAGCGACAGCACGAGCGCCGCGACCGCGACGAGCCGCCATGCGGCGGGCAGCCTCGAAGGCACGAGGTTCGGTTTCATGTCACTGGTTCTTCATGAGCGTCTGCACGGCGTCCTTCGACGACTGCACGGTCGCCATCTTCACCTGCAGATCGGCGTTCAGGCTCGCGATCTCGAGCTGGATGGTCATGTCGGCGGCGGCAAGGCGCTCCATCGACAGCGCGCTCATGTGCTGAGTCATATAGAGCACGTCGTTCGGCACCTGCCGGTAATAGTCCGCCTGTTCCTCGACCGCTTTCGTCACGAGGTCCGCGCGCTCGGTCGGGTGGACGGTTGCCGCATGCTGCGGCGCCGAAGCCATCATCGCGCGGAATTTGTCGACGAGCGGCTGCGATACCGCGTCCGCATTCGGCGTCGCGGGCGTCGTGCCGGTGACGCGGGCCAGTTCGTACTGGAGTTGCGATGCAGTCGTGATGCTCATTTCGTTTCTCCTGGTAGGGGCAACAGGCTCAGACACGCATGTACTGCATCGTCAGCAGCATGTCGCTGGATGAGGACGACGGCGTCGCGACCGCTTCGCCGTCTTCGGCATGCGCTCCGTTCTCGAACGCGAGCGCGGAATCCGGCGCAACGAAGCGGCCCGTGCGCTTCGCGGTCGCGACCGCCTGCTTCAGTTCCTCGCTCGCGAGCAGAACCTTCGCGAGCCGTTCAACCTCTTCGTTGCCGCCTTCCTCGAGCAGGTGTCGGGCCTCCTCCTGCCAGCCGAACTCCTGACGGGCCTTCAGGCACTGCAGCAACATTCCCTTGCTGGCCGGCAGGCAGACCGAGCGCTCGACCAGATTGCGAAAGAGCCATTCGGCCTCGCTCCATTCCTCGCGCACCATATGCAGCCAGCCGTCGAAAAACGCGAATTCGGCGGAATCCGGGCGCAGCAGATGCAGCACTTCGACGACGTGCTCGAGATCGTCGATATCGACTTGCTGCGGCGTGCCTGCGCGGGCCAATGCCACCCTGACCAGGTCGACGATCGCGCCGACGACTCCCGACGGGCACTGCGGCCGATCCTTCAGAACGTCCATCCTTTCCCCCAAGGAAATCAGATTCGATCCGATGGGCCGCACCGATGAGGCGCGGCCTTCCGTTGACGCCAAGTTACGCAATACGACGGGCGCGCCACGTGCCGGGCACGAAGTCGTACAACGAATTGCGAAGCGCCACATGCGACGGGCGGCGGTCCGTGCCGCTGTCGCGGACGGCTTCGCTCGCGCGCGCCGCCGCGCGGGTCGCCTTGCTCACGCGGCGTGCGCCCGAGCGACGCGCCATCGCGCCGCCTCGCTTCGCAGCCCTTGTCCTTGCTTCGCATCGCCATCGCGCCGGATACAGCGGCGCCGCTAACGTTGCATCGGGGCGCCCAATCCCGGGTGCGCGCCTGCGACAAGCGAAGGACAGCCGTCATGAGCGACGAGAAAACCGAAGAGCCCACACACAAGAAGCTGGACAAAGTCCGCGAGGAAGGCCAGGTCGCGAAGAGCGCCGACGTCGTCGAAGTCGCATCGCTCGGCTCGATCGTGCTCGTGCTGACGGCGGGCCAGCACTATCTGGCCGACACGCTGCGCGCGATCGTCAAGGAGGCGGTCGATTTCACGCACGGCGCGCGCGAGTTGCAGGACCTCTGGACCGTCCTCGTTCATATCGGCGTGCAGGCGCTCGGTCTGCTGTGCGGGATCGCGGCCGTCGCGCTCGTCGCCGCGATCGTCGCGCTCGCTCCGCAGACGGGATTCAAGATTTCGCTGAAAGCCGTCATGCCGAAGCTTGCATCGGTCAGCCCCGGGTCCGGCTTTCAGCGCATCTTCTCGATGAACTCGGCCATCGACCTCGCGAAGATGGTCGGCAAGGCCGCGATTCTCGTCGCCGTCATGTGGCAGACGATCAAAAGCGCGATGCCCGTGGTGGCGAGCGCGCTCGATCAATCGGTACCGCAGTTGATCGGCGTGCTGTGGTCCGTGCTCATGCATGTGGTCGCGGTCGCGCTCGGCGTGTTCGTCGTCATCGGCGCGTTCGACTACAAGCTGCAGAAGTGGCTCTTCATCCGCAAGAACCGGATGTCGAAAGACGAGGTGAAGCGCGAGCACAAGGAGAGCGAAGGCAACCCCGAACTCAAGGGCGAGCGCAAGCGCATGGCCAGGGAGATGTCGCAGGAAGGCCCGAAAGGCGGCGTCGCGCGCGCGAACGTCGTCGTGGTCAACCCGGTTCACTACGCGGTCGCGCTGCGCTACGACCCGGCGGAATTTCCGCTGCCGGTCGTCCTCGCCAAGGGCCTCGACGAGCAGGCGCTGCGGCTGCGCCAGCAGGCGATGCACGCGCACGTGCCGATCGTCGCGAACCCGCCGGTCGCGCGCATGCTGCACAAGGTGCCGCTCAATCAGCCGATTCCCGAAGAACTGTTCGAAGTCGTCGCCGCGATTCTTCGCTGGGTGGACGGCCTCGCGCCTCAAACCGCCATCACGGAGTAGTGGACATGTTGAAGACCATGAAACTGCCCGGCATCGGCGAGGCCGGCATCGCCGTCCTGCTGATCGCGATCGTCTCGCTGATGATCCTGCCGCTGCCCCCCGCGATCATCGACGGGCTGCTCGCGATCAACATCACGATCAGCATCACGCTGCTCATGGTGACGATGTACGTGGGCCATATCGCCACGCTGTCGGCGTTCCCGTCCGTGCTGCTCTTCACGACGCTTTTCCGGCTCTCGCTGAATATCGCGTCGACGAAGTCGATTCTGCTGCACGCCGATGCCGGCGAAATCATCGAAAGCTTCGGCCAGCTCGTCGTGGGCGGCAATCTCGTCGTCGGCCTTGTCGTGTTCGTCATCATCTCCGTCGTGCAGTTCATCGTGATCGCCAAGGGCTCGGAGCGCGTCGCCGAAGTGGGAGCCCGCTTCACGCTCGATGCGCTGCCCGGCAAGCAGATGAGCATCGACGCCGACTTGCGCGCGAACATCCTGACGCCCGACGAGGCCCGCAGGAAACGCGCCAGGCTCGCGATCGAAAGCCAGCTGCATGGCGGCATGGACGGCGCGATGAAGTTCGTGAAAGGCGACGCGATCGCCGGCCTCATGATCACGATGATCAACATCGTCGCGGGCATCGCCGTGGGCGTCGCCTATCACGGCATGTCGGCCGGCGAGGCGGCCAACCGCTTCTCGGTCCTCTCGATCGGCGACGCCATGGTCTCGCAGATTCCGTCGCTGCTGATCTCGGTGGCCGCGGGCGTCATGATCACGCGCGTGGACGAAGGCGGCGACCATGGAAACTCGTCCCTCGGCGAAGACATCAGGCGCCAGTTCACGAGCAGCTCGCGCGCGCTGTACTTCGCCGCGCTGCTGCTGCTCGGCTTCGCCGCCGTGCCCGGTTTTCCGGCGGCGCTCTTCGCGCTGCTCGCCGCGCTGCTCGGCTTCGTCGGCTACCGTCTGCAGAAAAAGCAGGATGGTCCGGCCAAAGGCGCCGGCAAGCCCGTCGGGGCACTGCAGCGCGCCGGCGCCAAGGGCGACGCGCCGTCGATCCTGCCACGCCCGCCGCAGTTCACCTGCCCGCTCGGCGTGCGCCTCGCAGCCGATGTCGGCGCGCGTCTCGCGGCCGATGCCCTCGACCGCGCGTTCGACGCACAGCGCCATGCGCTGCAATCGGAAGTCGGCCTGCCGTTCCCCGGCATCATGATGTGGACCGACGGCACGCTGCCCGAAGACAGTTACGAAGTGCTCATCTTCGACGTGCCGCAAGGGCGCACCACGCTCGCCGAAACGCGCGCGGTACACGCGGCGGCCGACGGCGGCGCCGCGGGCGCGCCTGCCGCCGCGGCGACACCGGAGGCATTGATTGCACGCCACACGATCGACCTGCTGCGGCGCAATGCTCATCTCTTTCTCGGCATTCAGGAAGCGCAGTGGATGCTCGATCAGCTCAACGAGGACTACCCGGGACTCGTCGCCGAAGTACAAAAGGCACTGCCGCTGCAGAAGATGGCGGACGTGCTGCGCCGGCTGCTGGAGGAAGACGTGCCCGTGCGCAATATCCGCAGCATCACCGAAAGCCTGATCGTCTGGGGACCGAAGGAGAAGGACATGCTGATGTTGACCGAATACATCCGCATGGAGCTCGGCCGGCTCATCGCGTATCGCGCGACGGGCGGCGCGCGGGATTTGCCGGTCGTACTCGTCGACGTTCAGGTCGAGCAGCACATCCGCCAGTCGATCAAACAGACGCCCACGGGCAACTTCCTCGCGCTGCCGCCCGACGAAATCGCCCGGCTCGTCGGCAAGATCGCCGAGATCGTCGGCGATACGCCGCGGCAGCCGCTGGCGCTCGTCGCGTCGATGGACATCCGGCGCTACATCAAGCGCATGATCGAGGCGCGGCTGCCCTGGCTGCCCGTGTATTCGTACCAGGAGCTCGGCGCGCATGTCGATCTGCAGCCCGTCGGCCGCCTGGCGCTGTGATCGAGCGAGCCGCGCCATGCATTCGTCCGCCCTTCATCGCGCCCGCGTCATCGCAGCGCCGACCACGCACACCGACCGCGCACCCGAGATGCCGGCCGCGCAGCTGAGCCGCCAGGCCGCCCTTTTTCAGCGCCTGCGCGAAGGCGTGCGCGCCGACGCATCGGAAACGTCCGGCGACGAGCCGCCATGCGCGGCACCGGCCGAGCCTCCATTCGCGGAGCAAGCCGATCCGCTCTATCCGGTCGCCGGGTTCGCCGCGAACGAACATCGCGACGATGCCGGCAGCGGCGAGCGCGACGACGATGCACCGGCCGGCTCCGGCGACGAGCGCGACGACGCTGCCGCGCATGCTCGTTCGGCCGCGCCGGTGCCCGCTCCGGTACCGGCGACGATTCATCCGCCGATGCAGTCGACGATGCACGTGCCGGTGCATTCGGCCATGCATGCGCTCATGCATGTGCCGGCATATTCGACGATACCCGCACCGACGCCGATGCCGGCGCGCGGCGCGGCGCCGCTTTCATCGCAGAGGCCGCCCGACGCCCGACCGTCGATGCCCGCTGCGCCACGCACGCCGCGCGTACAAGCCGCGCGCGAGCCGCAACGCCCCGAAGCAGGCGGCACGCGCGCGGTGGTCGCCGTGCGGGCACCGGCGCGCACGGGCCAGGACATGAACCGGTTCATCGATTCGATCGTCGCCGAGGCGTCGGACTTCTGTGCCAATCCGATCGTGTTCGAAAGCGGCGACTGGCAGATCACGATTCCCATCGATCCGGCGCTGCTGCCGGGCTGCACGTTGAACCTCGCGCTTTCGCATTTCCAATTGACGCTTCGCTTCGACACCACGGACGCACGCTCGCGCGAACTAATCTCACAGCATGCGGCGACGTTGCGCACGAGCGTCGAAGAAGTGATGCAAAGCCGCTTCGATGGCGCGCGCAGCGTCGAGATCATCGTCACGTAAAACCAATATGGATACCACACGAACGCTACTGACAGACCACGTTGCGGCGGCCGCCCAGGCGCCGGCGGTGGCCGTTCTGCTCGATCCCGCGCGGCTGCCCGCGCTTGCGGCCGCCACCGCGCGGCAGCATCGGCTCGCCGTCGACGAGCGCCTGAGCGCACTGCTCGCTCACGCGCTCGGCGTCTCGGCCTTCAGCGTCGGCGCGCACGATTTCGTGGAGCCGGAGCGCGCCGCCGTCGTGCGCCTGCGCTGGGGCATGGAGACGGCCGCGGTGCGCATCGACGTCGGACAGCACACGGGGCTCGCGAGCGTCGTCGCGTCGGACGAGCCCGTCAACGCGCGCTTGCGCCATGCCGTGTGCGCCATCCTGCTCGATCCGCTGCGGCGCGCGCTGCAAGCGCTCGGCTTCGACGGCGTGGAGGTCGTCTCGCTCGAACGTGCCGCGCGTCAGCCGCTGAGCGAGCCTTGCTGCGCGCTGTCGCTGCGCGTGGGCGATAGCCGCTTCGATGCGGTTGTCGAGCACATCGACAGCGGCTGGCTCGACGCGCTCGAAACGCTCGTGGCGCGGCAATGCACGCCGTTCGCCACCCACGTCAGCGAGATCGCCGTACCGGGCCGGCTGCAGATCGGCGAGAAAACGATGAACGTGACGACGCTCGATTCGCTGCGCGCGGGGGACGTCATCTTGCGTGCCGTACCCGAAGCCACCCGCGCGCTCTTCGCGCGCGAGCGCCCATCCGCCCCGATGCAAGTCGTCTGGGGCCGCTACGGGACGCGGCAACTGCGCGCCGTGGCAGACGTCACCCACCATCTGATGACCCTGAACGAGGACCCCACCATGAGTCATGACACGCAGTTCAACGCGCCGCTTACCGATTCGATCGACACGCCCGTCGAAATCAGCCAGCTGGACCTGCCGCTGAAGCTCGAGATCGACACGGTCTCGATGCCGGTCGCCCAGCTCTCGGCGCTGCGCGCGGGCTACGTGCTCGAGCTTCCGACCGCGCTGCCCGATGCGCGCGTGCGGCTCGTCACCTACGGGCAGACGATCGGCTTCGGCGAACTCGTGAGCGTCGGCGATCATCTCGGCGTGCGTCTCGTTCAGCTGTCGCGCGGCCATGGTTCAGTTTAGCGATCTCACCGGGCTGCTGATCACCGTCGTCGCGATCAGCCTGATCCCGTTCGTCGCGATGGTCGCGACCTCGTACGCGAAGATCGTGGTCGTGCTCGGGCTGCTGCGCAACGCGCTCGGCGTGCAGCAGGTGCCGCCGAACATGGTGCTCAACGGCATCGCGGTCCTCGTCTCCGCTTACGTGATGGCGCCGATCGGCATGCAGGCCATGCAAACCATGCAGACGATGCACCGCACCCCCGGCAGCGACACGTCGCTCGTCGTGCTCGATGCGTTCGATGCGGCAAAGGAGCCGTTTCGCGCGTTTCTGAAGAAGCACGCGCACGAGCGCGAAAAGCGGTTCTTCGTGCGCTCGGCGACCGTGGTCTGGCCGAAGGACATGGCGGCGAAGATCCGCGAGGACGACCTCATCGTCCTCGCCCCGGCCTTCACGCTGACCGAGATGGCCGACGCCTTCAAGATCGGCTTTCTGCTGTACATCGCATTCATCGTCGTCGATCTCGTCATCGCGAACGTGCTGATGGCGATGGGCCTGAATCAGGTCCAGCCGACGAACGTCGCGATTCCGTTCAAGCTGCTCTTGTTCGTCGTGATGAGCGGCTGGTCCACATTGATTCACGGTCTTGTCATGACCTATCGCTGAGGCACGCCATGGAAACCGATACGCTCGTTCGCATCACGTCGCAGGGCCTGCTGCTCTGCCTGTCCGTCTCGATGCCGGTGGTGGCCGTCGCCGCGCTCTCCGGCCTAGCGATTTCGTTCGTGCAGGCGATCACGTCGATGCAGGACCAAAGCATTTCGTACGCGGTGAAGCTCGTGGCCGTCGTGGCCACCGTGCTGATGATCGGCGCCTGGGGTGCCGCCGCGATCCTGCGCTTCGCCAATCAGATCGTCACGCTCGCGGTGCCGTCATGAATTCGCCGATCCGCAACCACCACGGCCACCACGCCGCCGATCTCGCGCAGCAGGCGCAGGCCGGCGCCGAGCACATGGGGCAGATGACCGAGGCGCGCGGCTTCGCGGGCGTGAAGGTGCAGCACACGAAGATGCAGCGCGCGCGCATGCAGCACAACAAGATGCTCGCCGCCGCTTTCTATCGCGGCAAGCGTTTTGCCGAAGGCATGCACAAGCCGCCGCCCCCTTCCGCGCAAAAGCTGATGCGGCAGCTCGGCCAACGGCCGCGGCCGGCGGGCTCGGCGAAGGCGCAGGGCAAGGAGGCATCGGCTCACGAACGGCCGGACGGTCAGCACGCGCTCGAGCCGGGGCACGAGCACGAACACCCGCACGAGCACGAACGCAAGCACGAGCAGGGTCAGCAGCAAAAGCACGGACAACAGCAAAAGCGCGAGCGCGATCAGCAACACGGCGACGCGCAGCAACAGCATCGCAACGGTCATGGGCACGATCGCGGCTCGAATCAGCAGCGCGACGAGCAGGGACAGCAGAGCGCGCCGCGCGACGGGCAGCCTCGGCGCGACGGCCGTCAGTCCGGCGAAGGCCGCGACAAGCCGCGCAAGTTCGCGATCGGCAAGGCGGGCCGCGCCAAGGCCGCCGCGCGCAGCCAGCCGCTCGCGGCCACGATGCAGCTGCTCGCGACGCAAAAGCTCGGTGCGCCGGACTTGCCGGCCGAACTCGCGGCGGCGTGCGCGAAGGAGGTGCTGCGGCTTGCCGCGCAGATCGAGCTGGGGCCTTTGCTGGCCGTGCCGATGCTGCTCGCGATGCGCTCGCCGATGGCGCTCCGGCGCAATGCTGCCCGGCTTCACGCGCACCGCCATGCGGCACTGATGCAAAGCGCGGCGACCCCGGGCAAGGCCGCCGCGGTCGCGGGGCTTCTCGGCGTATCGCTCGACAACACGCTCGCACGCCAGAGCGCGGGCGTCGAATACTCGTACGACGATCAATCGATCGCGGCAGTGAAGCAGCGGATTCTCGACACGCAAGCCGCGCTGCCGGCCGGCACGGCACCGGCCGGTGCCGCCGTCATGGGCGGCGCGACGGGCGGCGCGGTCGGCGGTCGACCCGTCGCCGCGCGGCAAGGAGCGGACGACCCCACGGCCGGCGCTTCGGATAAGACGCTCGAAGTTCGCATGGCGCCGGCTGCGCAAACGGCAAAACCCTAAACTGATTTTGACGGTCAACGCCCGGCGGCCCGATGCGAGAAGCAGCGGAACGCCGGAACGGCGACCGGCAAGAGCAACCGCATGACCCATGGCACGACCTACGTCGGATACACGGATACCACGATCATGAAAGCGCTTCGAGTACTGACCGGCACCCACGCCGGAGCCCAGGTCCGGCTCACGAGCGGCACCTACCGGATCGGCGCCACCGAGCACGCGGATGTCTGCATCAGCGACTGGACGGTCGAGGACATCGAGCTTTGCGTGGGCGACGACGGCGTGGCGCGGATCCGCTCGGCGAACGGCGACGAGGTGCTCGTGGCGGATTTCGTTGCCGTGCCGTTCGGCGACGTCGTGTTTTGCGTCGGCCCCGATGGCGAAGCCTGGCCTCGCGATCTCGATTTGCTGGCGGGCCTCTGGAAGACGGCCGAGCCGCCTGCCGCCGGCACCGCGGCGGAGGCCGACGCGGATAGCGGCGCGCCGGATCGGGATTCGGCCCACGCGGACGAAGCCGGCGCCGGCCATGCGCCGGCCGCTTCGCCCAAGGTGCGCTGGCGCACGGCGGTGCTGGCGCTCGCCTGCACCGCCGCGATCGGCGGCATCGCGGTGGCCGGCGTGATGTTCGCGGGCACGCAGTCGAGCGAAGCGGCGAGCGTGAGGTTCGACGCCGACGCGCTCGCACGGCAGCTGCAGGAGGCCCTGCACCGCGAAGGCCTCGGCGATCTGCAGGCCATCGCACGCAAGGACAGTGTGGCGGTGCGCGGCATCGTGACGAGCACCGACGAAAGCGCGAAGGCGCAGCGAATCATGGACAGCCTCGCGCGCGGCAAGGTGCGGCGCGAATACGACGTCGCGCAGCAGGACGTGGACAACATCCAGCAGTCGCTCGCCGGCACGGGCGCGGCAGTGAGTTACCAGGGCCACGGCGTCTTCCGTGTGAGCGGCAGCGTGCAGTCGATGACGACCTTCCGCACGCTGATAGCAGGGATCAGGGCCGACCTCGGCGACAACGTCAAGCGCGTCGACGTCGATGTCAAGGAAGCACAGGCGCTCGCGCCCGATGTCGAATACACGGCGGTGATCGCCACGGGCGGGCTGCGTTACATCGAGACGCCCGACGGCACGAAGCATCTGTTCGCGAGCAGCAAGGACGAAGCAAACAATTGACCTCGACCATCAAAGGAACCGACATGTACGACGCATTGTTTCCCATCGCGGAGGATCTGAACGCGCTGGATGCCACGCTCTCGGCGCCCGACGGCGCGCAACGGGTCGCGCGCATCGCGGCGGCCTTCGACGAAACCGCGCGCCGGATCAGTACGGCCACGCAGTCCGCAGCCGACGAGCGCGAGCGGCTCGATCTGCAAAAGCTCTATCGCGGGATGATCGCGGCGCGCCGCATCGTGCTCACGCTGCAGGAGCGCCACAGCGCCCGTGGCGCGGCGCTTTGACGGCATCCGCGGCGATACGGCAGACGGTCAAGCAGTTTGCAGTTGCAGCACCCGGCTGCGCGTCAGCCGGTCCGGACCGGCGGCCACCACGGCCAACGGTCTTTTACCGAAGCATCAGGCGTCAACCACCAGCAGTGCTTTTTCCATCACTTTCTTGATAAGGGGAATACATCATGTCTTCATCGATCGGAAGCTCGGGCGTCTCGCAAGCCGGTTCGCAAAACGCCGACATGGTCGGCCAGATGCAGGCCATGGCCAACCAGAACAACGCGATGACGATGGCCGCCATGCAGATCAACATGCAGCAGCAGGAAACGTCGGCGCTCGCTTCCGTCGGCAACAACGGCGCGAAGAACATCGCCGACGCCGCGAAGGGCCAGTAAGCCGCTCGCGTTGCCGCGGTCCGTTCGAGCGAGGGGCACGAAAGCGGAAAGCCCGGCTTTCCGGCTACGTGCCCCCGCTTTTTTGCAACCGGGCCGCCATATTTTCGCCGGAGATTGCCGCCCATGAGCAGGGAACGTTTCGTCGAGTTGATTCACGAGGTCTGCGCGGTGGTCGGGCTGCCCGACGCCGAGTATGTCGTCGACACGCAAACGCTCGAGATCGAAGGGTTCGACGTCCATCTCGACCACCACGAGACCGACCCCGATTCGGTCTATGTCAGCTTTCATTACGGCGCCGTCACGCCCGGCCGGTCGCTCGTCATTTTCCGGCTCATGCTCGAGGCCAACCTGCTCATCTACGCGCAGGACCAGGCGCAACTGTGCCTCGAGTCCGATACGGGCAACGTCGTGCTGCTCGTCCATCTGCCGATGGGCCCGACGATCACCGGCGATTATCTCGCCGATCTCTTCTCGCACTACGCCGAGCACGGCCGCTACTGGCAAAACAACATCCTCGAGTCGCCCGACGAAATGTTCGAGGGCATCGCGTCGGGCAACTTCATGTGGCTGCGGGCGTAAGCCCGGCGGGCGCACGCGCGCGCCGGGCAACGGGCGCATCCGCGCGCGCGTCGATGCGTGACCGGCCATCGCATCCGTTCGTACACCGCACGTAGCTTTACACTCGCGCCATCGCGGGCGCTCGCCCGATCGGCGCTATGCGGCCACGCGCGGTATCAGCAAGACGAGGCGGCGGCGCATGCGCCCCTCTCCCGCCCTGCCGGAATCGGTCTCGTCCGCGCGACGCGCGATATCGCCCTTGTGCGGCGCCGGACCCTCGATGACGAGGCACTCGCCCGGCTCGAGGCTTTCGTCGACGGCCCGATAGCGGCGCGCATCGCGGCGCCCCAGTTCCACGCGCAAGCCGATCCGCGGCATCGACGCGGCGCCTTCGACCGTCGGTGCAATCGACAGCCAGAGATCGCCGGCGCCGTCATCGGGCAGGTCATCCTCGTCGCGGCGTGCGAGACGTGCCTCGTGGCGGTCGATGACGGCCGGCGAGCGGTCGTGCGTGAGCGCCGTTTGCGACACCTGGATGTCGGCGCGGCCGCTCCTGGCCAATGCCTTGAGCTGCGCGAGCAGCGCGCGGCCGCCGTCGGGCGCGATACCTGCATCGCGGTGCCCGCGCGCGTCCGCCGCCTGGTCCGTGCCTGCTCCGTCGGCCATGGCCGGCGGCAGCGCGGGCCGCAACGCGTCGAGCGCGTCGCCGTCGACATCCACCACCCACGTCTGGACCGATACGAGCTGCGCACGCACGTCCAGGCTCGCGACGAGCGCGCCGTCGGCATCGATGCGCTCGGCCCGATCGCGTATCAGGATGGAATTCGTGGTTGCATCCGCTTCGATCGCCGGCAACGCCGCATCGAACTCGACGATCCGCGGTGCATCGGAAACGGCGGCGCGGCTCGCAACGGCCGGGCGCTCGAAACGGCGCCGCAACAGCGTGGCCACACCGGGCACGACGAGCGTGCGGCCATCGACCACACGCGTTTCGTCGGCGGCATTCGCGGCATTCAGGCGAAACACCCGCACGGACAAGCGCACGCGCTTTCGCGCGTCGCGCTCGAAGCGCTCGGCCGCGGCACGAATACGCTCGACGTAGGTCGCCGGCCCGCGCACGTTCACCGTTTGCGCGGAAGCATCCACCTCCAGCGGGAAGTGCGTATCGGCAAGACCCGCCTGCTCGAGCGACGCACGCAGCGCTTTCGCGGAAAGGAAGTGAGGCCGGATGGCGATATGCGCCTGCTCGTTCGCGGGCGACACATGCAGCACCGCACCGTCGTAGTACCAGACGAATCCGTACGAACGGCTCATGACATCGAGAAAGCGCTGCGGCGGCATCGCGAAACGGCCGCTCACGACGCCGTCCACCTGACCATCGATGCGCAGCGCAACGTGCTGCCCCGCTGCGAAGGCATTCAGGACCTCCGAGAGGCCCGCGCCGTTCGTCACGTACACGAAGCGGGTGCCGGGGCCGCCGGCCCATTCCATGCTCGCCGCGTGCGCATGCACGGCGGCCGCGCATGCGAACGCAGCGACGGCGCCGCGCGCGAGCGCTCGCATCCGTGCCGCGCTCATGCGGCGCCTTCCGGCGACGCACCGGCGCCCGACGCACCGGCGCCCGACTGATCCGTATCCGGCTTGAGGATCAGGCGGTAGCCCGTCGCATAGACCGATTGCACGGTCCAGCCGACGCCGGCCGCCTTCAGGCTCGCACGCAGGCGGCTCACGTACATGTCGACGGAGCGGCTTTGCACGGCCGCGTCCCAGCCCCAGACCACGCTCATCAGATCCTGCCTCAGCACGACCGCGCCCATGTGCCGAGCGAGATGCCACAGAATGTCGAACTCCTTGGTGCCGAGCTTGTGCGCGACGCCCGCCACCACGAGCGAGCGCGCCTGTTGATCGAGCGCGCACTCGCCGTCGACGAACATCTTGCGGCCCTGCACGTTCATCGGCGCGAAGCGCCGCAGCAGCGCGCGCATGCGCGCGAGCAGCACCTGCCTGTCGTACGGCTTCACGAGATAGTCGTCGGCGCCCGCATCGAGTATGCGCACGATGTCGGACTCCGCCGAGTGCACGGTCTGAAAAATCACGGGCATGATCGATTGCGAGCGGCTGCGGATCTTTTGCAGCAGCTTGTCGCCGGAAACGCCCGGCAGATCCCAGTCGAGAATCGCGAGATCGGCCCACTGCTCCGACAGAAACTGCTGTGCGTCGAGCCCGCTGTGAAAAGCGTCGACGTGGTAGCCCTCGCTCTTGAGCCAGGAATGGACGAGCGCGTGGTGCGCGACGTCGTCCTCGACGAACAGAATGCGTACGGGTTTGCCTGCAAGCGATTTCATGTGAACCTTTGGTTCTGACGGCCGCGCGGGAGCCGGCGAGCGGCCCGCGCAGCGCGTGCCAAACGAATACGGGCCGCGCTCCGGCGCCTCACTCGCGGCGCGCCGCGCGCAACGCGCGGTCGGCATCGACGAGCGATGTCGCATGCGGCTTCGCGGCGACAGGATTGAGGCACGGCAGACGCAGCACGAACGTGGTACCGCCTTGTCCGTTGAGCTCGGCGTAAAGCGCGCCGCCGTGCATGCCGACGATCTGCACGGCGAGCTTGAGCCCGAGACCGAAGCCCGTTGCCGTTCGCTTGCCGAGCTTCTCGAAGTCGGTCAGCCGCTCGCCCTCGACGAGACCCGGCAGCCCGCCCGCGCGATCGTCGACGACCACCTCGGCGAAACCGTCGGCCTGCCGGATCGACACCGTCACCGCCTCGCCGCGCGGCGACGCGCGAACGGCATTGTCGATCACGTTCTGGACCGCGCGCGCCACGAAGTTGCGCATGCCGCTCACCCAGAGCGGCGCGCTGTCGGGCAGCCACAAGTGTAGCGCGACGCCGCAATAGACGGCGGTGACCTCCAGCTGCGAGATGATCTGGCGCAGCGTCGCGCGCAGATCGAACCGCTTGAAGTCGCGCGCCTGCAAATGCTCGGTCACCGACGAGAAGATGAACTGCTCGCCGAGCGACAGCACGTACTGCGCGAGCGACGTGATCTGCTGCATGCCGCCGCAGCGTTCGAACGCGTCGGGGTCGCTCGCATCGAGCTGCGTGAGCGCGCTGATCGAATTCAGCGGCGAGCGCAGATCGTGCAGCAAAAAGCGCAGCGACATCGCCCGCTCGTCGAGCGAGCGCGCGAACGGCGTCACGTCCGTCACGGCGATGACGGATTCGCCCGCCCCCGCACCGGCGGGACCCGCCTGGATCCAGAACGTCGAATCGTCCACGCGTACCTCGCGGCCCGCTTCGAGATCGCGCAGCCGCGGCACGTCCGTCATCTCGAAGCGCTCGCTCAGCGCCACGCTGAAATCGACGCCCGCGGGCAGCGCCATCGCGAGCATCTCGAGCGCGCGTGCGTTCGCATGAACGACCGCGCCCGCGCGATCGAGCACGATCACCCCGCACGGCAGCCCGCTCAGCGTGCCGCGCAGGCGGCGCGCGTCGTCGTCGGACAGACGGCGATCGGCGGCACCCGCGCCGCATGCGTCGACGGGCAGGCCCGATTGAGCGGGCCGCGACTCGGACTGCGTCCCGGGCTGCGCGCCGGGCAGCGCATGCGGCTGAGTATCGGATTCGTTCACATGGCCTCCTGCATTCCCCGGTGCGGGCGGTTGCGTTGAATCACGGCGAGATGACGCGCGGCGACAGCAGGAAGAGCCGCTCCATGTGGCTCTTCTGGCGGTTGTCGGTCCTGAACAGCGCGCCGATCAACGGAATCTTCGAGAGGCCGGGCACCCCGGTCACGCCCATCGTCGCGCTGTCCGCGCGATAGCCGGCGATGAGCAGCGCCTGCCCCTCCTCGATGAACGCCTGCGTATTGATCGTGCTGTTCTGGATCACCGGCAGGTTGCTGACCGTCTGATCGGTGAGCTGGCCGTCCTGAATCGCCACGTCGAGCTTGATGCGCGTGCGCCCGTCCTCCTCCACGACCATCGGCAGCACACGCAGCGAGATGCCCGTCGACACGCTGTACAGATCGCCCGACGTGTATCCCGACACCGGCACGAAAAACTGCGTCTGGTTGTCCATCACGGCCTCGATGTTGTTGAGCGTGACGACCTTCGGGCTCGCGTCGATCTTGGCGGCCTTCGTCTGCTGCAGCGCCGAGATGCGTGCCATCAGATAGCGGCCGGCGTCGCCGAGCACGGCGGCCACCGATGCGCCCACCGGCGTTGCGGCCGCGAGCACGTTGCCCGGCAGCGCCGTCTGGCCGAAGTTCTGCGACAGCGTGCCGTTGTAGGTGCTCTGCGCGAGCGTGCCGGTACCGGTCTGCACGTCGATGTGGCTGTTGTGCGCGGTCCAGTCGACGCCGAGCTGATGCAGCGCGTCGTCGTCGATCTCGATGATGTGCGCCTCGATCTCGATCAGTTGCGGTTTGACGTCGAGGCGCTCGATCAGTTTGCCGTACTGATCCATCCGGTCGGCCGTATCGCGAATCACGACGGAGTTCGTGCGCTGGTCCGCGACGATGACGGGCAGTTGATCGTCGCTCGCCGGCGCGGTGCTCGTACTCTGCGGCGGCGGCGGCTCGCCCACCGCCGCCGCCACGGCCGGCGAAGGCTGGCCGGTGAGCCCGGCGAACATCCCCTTGCCGGCCGCGCCGGACGGCACCGGCGGCGGAATGTACGGGCCGTTGTAGGCATTGCCGTTCACGTCGTTGATCGGCGTGTTGCGCTTCACGCCGCTCGCCGCGCGGCCGCCCGCGCCGTCGCCGCGCTTGTCGGCGGCGTTGGCCGTGCGCGGGTGGTAGATGCCGTTGAGCACGGTCACCACGCCCTGCAGCGTGACCTGCTGGCCGTCGACGGGCACCGTGCGGTCGTGCGCCCACGCGTGATAGAGCGGAAAGACCCGTACCTGCGTGCCGCTTCGATGCGCCGCGTTGTTGTCGAGCCGCGAGGCCACGTTCGTCACCATCTGCACGTAGCGAGGCGGCCCGCTCACGAGCGCCGTGCCCTGCGCGCTGTCGTAGACGATCGGAAAGCGGTCGTCGGCGATGCGCAGGCGAATGAGCGCATCGCGCAGCGCGCCCGTATCGGCCGAATCGAGCTTCACGAGCGTGCTCTGCAGCTCGGCGGCCGTCGTGATGTCGAGCACTTCGCCGTCGTAGTACCACACGAAGCCGAACGACGACGCGAGCGTATCGAGAAAGCGCCGCGGCGGCAGATGGAACTTGCCGCTCACGGTGCCGCTCACGTCGGCGGCGATGCGCGTGGGAATGCCCTGGCTCGCGCCGAAGTCGCGCAGCACGTCCTTGATGTCCTTGCCCTGCGCTTCGTAATCGACGATCGACGACTTCCAGCGCACGGCCGCCGCCTCGGCAGCGGGGGCCGTCGCCCCGAATGCGAGCGCGGCGGCGAGGGCCACGGTGCCCAGTCGGCGAGCCCAGTTCATGACGCGCCGCCCGCGATGAAGCGTACGCAGCGACGCCCGGTGCTTGTCCGACACATCGACAAAGTTTTCATGTAAGTTCCGACTATCTTTCATAGGAAGGGCATTGACGATGAACGCTCCGAGTCACGAACGTCGCGACCTGACGCGCGAGATTCTCGAATTGATCGACCTGCGGCAGACTTTCACCGACATCCATATCGAGCAGGACCGGCCGATCATGATCAAGGCGCCGCGCGGCTGGCTCGCCGTCGGCGAGGAGCCCGTGCTCCACGACGAAATGCTGCCCACGCTGGCCTCGATCGAACCGGACTGGGAGGCGCTGCTTCAGCACGGCGCGATCGATCGTCCGTTCGTGCTCACGCGCTGCCGCCTTCGCTGCAACATCTACCGCACGAATGGCGGCCGCAAGCTCGTCATCTCGATCCGGCGCCTGCCGCTGCAGCCGCTCGCACTCGACAAGCTCGGCCTGCCCGCCTACGTGCGCTCGATGATCGACAGCGCGAAGGGGCTGATCCTCGTGACGGGCCCGACCGGCTCGGGAAAGACGACGACGATCGCGTCGCTGCTCGACCACATCAACCGCACGCGCAACAGCCACATCGTCACGATCGAAGAGCCGATCGAATACGAACTCGAGGGCCGCACGTCGATCGTGTCGCAGCGGCAAGTGCCCACCGACACGCCGAGCTTCTCGGCCGGCCTGCGCGAGGCGCTGCGGCAAAAACCCGACGTCATCATGGTCGGCGAGGTGCGCGACCCCGAGACGGCGGAGACGGCACTGCAGGCCGGCGAATCGGGCCACCTCGTGCTCGCGACGATGCACACGGGCAGCGCGATCGGCACGCTCACGCGGCTGCTGTCGTTTTTTCCGGCCGAGCAGCGCGAGCGCTATGCGGCCGCGCTCGCGAACTGCCTGATCGGCGTGATCTGCCAATGCCTGGTGCCGACGGAGGACGGCGAGAACTTCGTGCTCGCGAGCGAACTGCTCTTCAACAACAATCAGCAGATCAGCGGCCTGCTGACCGATCCGGGCAAGCTGCCGTACCTGGCCGAGTTCATGAAGCGCAAGGAAGACAACATGTCGCGCATGCTCAACGATCACCTGTTCAGCCTCGTATCGAAGCGGCAATGCCTGCCGCGCGACGTGCTGCGCGCGACCTACAACCGGCTCGAGCTGCACGAGATGCTGCAGACGCTCGCGCCGCACTGAGCCCGCGCGAACGCGTTGGCGGCGCAATGGCGCCGCTTTCACCGGTCGCGCCGTGCGCGGCGGTGCTGCGAAGGTATGCGGTGTCGATGGGTTCACGGTTGGGCGCTCAGTAGTAGGAGTTGATCGTCCAGCCCGCCGCGACGGGCGTGTTCCAGATCGTCTGGCCGGACTGCCCGCAAAAGCTGCTGACCCACGGCGTCGTGATGCCGGCGTACGTCGCCCAGTTCGTCGTCACGATGATCGTGTAGGTGCCGGGCGTGCCCGCCTGGGCCAGCGCGTTGTTGATCCCGCCCGAATCGTCCTGAAGCGTCGGCGTCTGGCTCTCGGTATGCCCGAGGTTGTGGTTGCCGCTGTCGGTGATGTCGATGCTCTGCGAGAGCTGCCCGCGGTTGCCGTACGGGCCGTTGCACATGCCGTCGTTCAGGTGCGCCCACGTGGACGCGACGATGATCCCCGGCTTGGTGAGGTTGACGGTCGTCCTGAACGTATACGAGTACGTACCGTTGCTGCCGTTGTACGAATAGTCGCCCGACTGGAAGTTCGTCGCCGGCTGGCCCGTGCAGGCCGAGTAATCGCCGGCGCCGTTCGGGTTGGCCATCACGATCTGACAGCCCGTGAGCGATGACGCCGGCTCGATTTCGCTTTGCGTCTGCCACCTGCCGCCGCGGCACGACAGCACGCGCCCGTTCGCATCGGCCGAGACGAGCGTCGTGCTCGCCGACGCGGGGGCGATCGCCGAATTCTGCGGCGCAGGCGGGCATGGGTCGCCGACGTTGTGCGCGTTGCCGAGCGCGAGATTGCCCGCTTCGTCCACCGCCAGCGCCTGCCACGTGGCGCCGTTGTACGCATACGCCCGATTCGTCGCGACGGTGAGCCGCACGTCGCCCTGATGCGCGGCAACGCCTGCGAGCGCCGCTTCGTCGGCCACCGGTTCGCGCCAGTGATACGCCGCCTGCGGCACCCAGAGGTTCTGCGTTCCATCGCAATTCAGGACGTTGCCCAAAGCGTCGGCCGCGATGGCGCCCGGCTGCGTGCACGCCGCATAGTCGATCTGCCGCGCGAGCACAATCGGCACTTGCATCGTGTTCGCCTGCGGATTGCCCGGCACGGCCACGCGGTACAGATAGTCGACGTTCTGCGCCTGCGTGCCGTCGTAGAAAATCAGGCTCGCCAGATGTCCGGTGCCCGTTTTCGTGCCTGTGCACGACGTATTCGCGGGGTTGGGCGTATCGATCTTCCAGGTGCCGAAGGCGCCGATGGCCGCGCCGATCGCATTGTTCGTCGCCTGGATCGACCCGCCGCCCGGGCCGGCGTTCGCCGCGATGTAGCCGAGTTCGGAATCGGGAATGGTCCGACCGCCCTCCGTGACGAGCAGCGCCTGCAACGCCACCGGGCTGGCGCCGCCCGGCGCCGCGTAGACGAGCAGGCACGGCGCCTGACCGTAGGGGTTCGTGCCGCTCAACGCATTCGGAAGGTAGGTCGACAGCTGATACGTCGAGCCGGTCATTTTCGCGATCACCGGCGAGGTGGTCGTGACCTGGGTCGCGAGCGCCGTGTAGTTTTGCTGAATGAGCCGCGTGGCAGCCGCCGTCAGCTGCGACTGATAAAGCGCGGCCTGCTGCGCGCGCGTGTCGTCGAGCGACGAGTTCGTGAGCGTCACGAGGCCCGCCATCATCAACGCGGCGAGCGCAAGCACGGCCAGCATCTCCACCAGCGTGAAGCCGGACATGCGGCGAGCCGGCCGCGCGCGCGGGCCGGCTCGCCGCACGCCGGTGCGGGCAACGGTACGGGTACGCTCAGTCATACGCTTGCGCCATCCATACCGGCATGCCGTTCGGAATCGCGTTCGCCAGTGCGGCCGGCAGCGGCACGGCCGGGTTGCCGGGCGACACGAGGTTCGCGCCGAGCGCCACGCCGGCCAGCGCCGAGCCCTGCGCGATCCGCTCGATGCCGTCGACCGCGGCCGCGGCCGCCGCCGACGCCGCATAGACCACGACCAGGCTGCCCGCATAGCCGGTATTGGGCTGGACGTAGTTGCGCCACATCGGATTGGCAACGGTCGCGCCGAGGTACGGCTCGAGGCTCGCCGCCGGCACGCTGCCGGCGAACGACGGGTTGGCGCGCGCGAAAGCCACCACGGCCTGCCGATAGGCGCTCATGTTCGCCGCGAGCGCCATCGCCGACGGCGCGAGCGGCGCCGGCGCCGCCTCGGCGCCGAGCAGCGCGTAGGCACCGGTCAGCATCGCGAACGCGGCGACGATCCAGATCAGGAACATGGCGGGCGGCTCGTGGCGTCAATCGGAGCGAAGGCCGATACTCGGCGCCGATCAGGCGGAAGTCCAGATGATGTTCTTCGCGCCACCGGCACAAGCCGCCTGAGCGGCGGCCGGCGTTACCGGCACCGTTTGCGCCGTACCGCCGATGGAGACGGCCGTCCAGGTTCCGCCGGCAGATGCCGCGTTGATGCATACGTCCGTCGGCACGGAATCGAATTCGATCGTGAATGTACCGGTAGTAGCGGCCGTAACCGTTACTGCGCCACCCCATGAATTGGTGACGGTATTTGCCGCGGTGTCAATGACGAGCGTCGTCGGGATGATGCCGGCGGCGATGGCGACGGCCGTCGTCAGTCCGTTGTAGCCGTTGGTCTGCCCCATATACAGCTTCTTGACGCCGGTCTGGATGGCCGTCACCTGCTCGGCCGTCTGATTCGACGAAGCACTGCCGAATGCGCCGCGCAGCAGCGCAATGGCACCGATGACGACGATTGCGGCGATCCCGAGATAGGCGATCGCTTCGAGCAGGGTGGCGCCACGCTGCGTGCGCCGCGACCCACGGCTGCCTACCCTGGCGCGAATCGATGCGACGGTCTTGACATTCATGTTGCTCTCTCCTTGGTTTCCTCAATCGGCACTGAAGAAAGACGTGCCATCTGCTTTCAACACCTGTTCGTTTGCACTGCGCTTACACGTCATTACACGGCGGGCTCAATGCAGACTCCGAGCCAAAGCCGCAATTTCCTGCTGAATTCCGAAGAAGCCGCTGATGAGCCACGACAGCACGAGCGCGAGCACGACGATCGCCGCGCCGTTGACCACGCGCATCTGCGCCTCGATCGTCTCCACGCCGTCGGTCATCCATTCGTTGGCGATCGCGTGCAGCGCCTCGGCGAAGCCCTTGTATTCGGCATACACGCACAGATCGTCGACGATCTCCTCCGAAGGAAACCGGTAGCCGGCGTTCTTCATCGCCTCGCCGACGTTGAGCCCCGACTTCACGCCGAACAGCATGTCGTCGATTCGCTGCCTGAGCCACGGCTTCGCATCGGTGGCGAGCCGCGCGAGCGAGCGTTCGACCGTGAAGCCCGCCGCCTGCAGCGACGAGAACGCGACGAGAAAACCGCAGCCCGTAATGAGCCGATAGATCGAGTAAGGCGGGTAGCGGTCGAGCCAGACCCGCACGTTGCCGGACCAGCGCGGCATCGAGTAGAACAGCACCGCGACGAGGATCGCGAGCACCACGAGGCAGTAGATCATGCCGCCCTGCACGAACCGCGACAGCTCGTAGAGCGACCTCGCCACGCCGTGCCAGCGCTCCGGGCTCACGATCGACGCGAAGCGCGGAATCACGAGCTTGCCGAACAGGTACACGTACCCGATCGTCATCGCGACGATCACGCACGGGTAGGTCAACCCGCCGACGATGGCCGTGCGGATCCGGCGGCTGTACTGCACGACGGTGCACACGTTCAGCAGCGCGGCCTCGAGGCGCCCCGACTGCTCGCCGGCCATGACGATCATCTGCTCGGTATGCGGGACCCACCACGTCATCGCCTCGGCCAGCATCCCGCCGTTTTGCACGACGCTGCGCCAGTCCGCGAGCGTCAATGCCAGCGGCTCGTTCGGCTTGCGGCCCTCGTGCGACGCACGCAACTCGAGCTCCTCGAGAATCTTGAGCAACGGCAAACCGTTCGCGAGCATTTTCGCGATCTTCCGATAGAGCCGCAGACGCGCCTGCGTCGTCAACTGCAGGCGCGCCCAGCGCCGGTTGAGCTCAAGTGCCATAGCCGCTTCCGAGCGGCTGCGGCCGCCCCCCGCTGCCCGGCATGAACGGGCCGACCACGCGCTCCGCCATGCGCGGATCGACGAGGCCCGCCGCCACTTTTTCGAGCGCGTGCTGCGCGACCGTCTGCCCGGCGAGCTCGCTGAGCCAGTACGCGTGCGCATCGGGCTTGCGCCCGGCGCGCAGCAATTCGCAAAACGTCGCGTCGGTGCGCACGACCTCGGCCACGACGGTCCGGCCGACCGTGCCGTTCTTGCAATGCGGGCAACCGGGCCCGGCCACGCGCACCGCGTCGAACCGCGCGCCGACGGCCCGCTTCACGCGCGCGACGAGCCCCATGTCGAGCTGCGCCATCGCGTCGGCCAGCGGGCGCGAGCAGTGCGGACACAGCAGCTTGACGAGCCGCTGGCTGATGAGGCCCGTGACGAGCGATTCGTCCGTCACCATCGCGATCGGCAAGCCGAGATCGACGAGACGGTCCACGATCGCGAGCGCGCCGTTCGCGTGCACCGTCGTCCAGACCTGATGGCCCGTCATCGCGGCGCGCAACGCGCTTTGCGCCGATGCGCGGTCGCGCACCTCGCCGATCATGATCGTATCGGGATCGAGCCGCATCGCATTCGCGATCGCGGCGGCGAACGCGAGCGAGCGCGCTTCTTCCGTCGGCGCGTTGACGACGGGCGTCTGCACGGCGCCCTCGATCGGGTACTCCACCGGGTCTTCCACGGTGATGACGTGGATCGAGCCGGCCATCTCGCGCAGTTGCTTCGTCAGCACGCGCTGCAGCGTCGTGGATTTGCCCGAGCCGGTCGGGCCGCTGATGATGTTCATGCCGTGCGGCTGCTGCGCGAGCAGCTCGAACGCGTTCGCCTGCGCGACCGTGAAGCCGAGCTCGGTCAGGGCCGTCGCCTCGCCCGCATCGTTGTAGAGCAGCCGCAGCACCATGACGCTGCCGACGCTCGTGGGCGCCGTCGCGATCCGCACGCCGAAAAGCCGGTCCGGCAGCTTGTCGCGATCGCCAATGGCCGCGTCCTGGCGTTCGTTCGGCTTGTAGGTGTTGTCCGATACGCTCGACATCGCCGCGTAAAGCGTGGCGAGCAGCCGCTCGCCGTACTCGCGCGTCTGCTCCGAAATGCGCACGAGTTCGTTGTGGATGCGAAAAAGAATCTCCGTGCTGAAGCGGTTCACACGGATATGGATATCCGACGCACGCTCGTCGCATGCGCGCGCGATCAGGTTCTTCGCGACGACCTGCATCTGCGTGTGATCGATGCGCTCGGCGCTGCCGTCGCGGCGCGGGCCCTGATAGCTGCGCCTGATCGCATCGAGCGTCACGAGCCGCGTCGTATAGCGGCAATTGAGCCGTTCGAGCCTCGCGCAGTACGACAGCACGAACGGATTCATTTCGTGCCCTTCGGCAACGAGCAGCGTGCCGTCGTCGAGCAGACAGAGAAACTTGCGCTCCTCGTCGCTCGCGGCGAACTCGCCGCTGTCGGAAAGCGGGCGCGCCACGGCGGCGAGCGGCAGCGCGTGCCCCGGCGGCTGGCTTTGCGACGCTGTTTGCGCGGGCTGCGGCTGCACCGAAGCGGCGGCCGCAGCGGCCACGGCGCTCAGCACCGGCTCGCGTGGCCGCGCAACGGGCGCGAGAGCCGGCGCGGCCGGGGCCGCCGGCTGAACCTGCGTAACAGACGGATCGGTTTCGACCGGCTTCACGGCGCGCGAGAGAATCAGCGGCGTCACGCTTTTGGGCGTCGTGCCCGGAGAGGTCGGAGACGAACTCATGGCATCACCTCGCAGGCATCGGCAAAGCAGGCAGCGTCGGCACCGGCGGCACGCCGGGCGAGCCTGTCGACGCCACGTTGCGCACGGGCTGCTGCCGCGCGCTCGCGGACACGGTCAGCGTCGTGCGCCGTCCGTCCCGCGATGCGAGGACGATCGCCCCCGGGCGAATGGCCGCCACGCGCATGCCGTTGGGCAGCGTATCGCCGGGCCCGACGTCGAACTCCGCGCCGTCGCTCGTCGCGACCGTTGCGCCGAGCTTCTTGCCGAGCCCCTGTGTCGCCACGAGCGACACGTCCGAATACGAGGACACGGTACTGCCCATCCGGTGCAGCGCTTCTTGCCGCTCCGCCACCTGCGCCTGCGCATCGAGCTTTTTCAGCTGTGCCTTGAGGATCATCGTTTCCTCCTGTAGCCGCATCAGTTCGTTGGCTGCCTGCACGGCGGCCGGTGTCGGAACGACGTTCATCCGCGGCGCCGCTTCAGCGGGCGCGGCGGCCGTGGCAGCCGCGGCGCCCGCCTCGCCGAACGCGGCCAACGGCCACGCGCAGCAGCAGGCGAGCACCAGCACAGTCAATGCATCGTCATTTCTCATAGAGCACTCCGTCGAGCGTCCACTGCCCGGATTTGTATGAAAGCGTCTCGACGCGCACGCCCGGCTGGTCGAGGTATCGGATCAGGCTGTCGGGCCGCACGTCGCCCAGTTGCGCCGACATGCGCCAGGTCTGCCAGCTCGGTGCCGGCGGCGCGCCGCCGCCCGGATGCAGCCGGTCCAGCGTTTGCGAAGCGAGGCTGCGCTGCGGCGCGCTTGCCGGCTGCAGCGTGAACGTCAGGCCGATGCCCAGCAACTGGAAGGCGGAAAGCATGCGCAAGCGCACGCCGTGCACGCCATCGAGCACTTCGTCGCCCCCCGCGGGCAATGCCAGCGGCTCCACGTAGCTCGCATGCTCGCCGTTGCCGTCGATCGTCGCGCGCGGCTCCGCCGCCATCAGCATCGCGACGTTCGATCCGCCCCGCGACCAGCTGTAGCTGACGTTCGACGCGCGGCAAACGTAGTCGTCGAGTTCCCAGCCGCCCGGCGCGATGTGCGTGAAGTGATCGACGCACGCGCGAACGAACGCATCGGGTCGCGGCTCGCTCGCCCACGGGTGCGCGGCTTCGGGCGGCGCCGCGGGCTTGGGCGGGTGCAGCGCGAGCTCCGCGCGCATCCGCTCGAACGCCTGCTGCCGCTCGACTTCCATACGGTGGCGCCGGTACGCGACGATGCCGGCCGCAACCGCGGCCGCCACCACGATCGCAGCGGCGACCAGCAGCACCTCGCGCCGCGGTGCGCGCCGCGACACACGCGACAGATTGAGCCAGCGCGGCAAATGCGGCTTGCCGCCGCGGCGCGGGATCATGTCGTCGATGCGCCGCGCGTAGAAGTTGTGGAACCCCTGCACTTCCAGCTGCGGATCGCCGATGACGACGTTCCACCCGCCGAGGCTGTAATCGCTGTGCAGCCGCTCGAACACTTCTTCGCTGGAACCGATCCAGTCGCCGTTCGGCAGGAATGCGCCGTCGCGCACGGCGAAGTAGGCCCAGCGCCCGTCGGGCAGATGGAACGCACCGAGCCAGTTGGGCGCCGGCTGCTGGCGTCCGTCGTAGAACGCGCCTTCGGCCGCGATCGTCTTCGACACGAGCGCGCCGAGCGACGGCAAGCCCAGTTGCGCGCCCTCGCGCGTGCTCGCGAAACCCGCGCCCGCGAAGGTGCGGTCGATACGCAGCACCATCGCGTCGAAATTCAGGCGCGCGGCGAGCTCCACGGCCTCCGCGCGCAGCGCGTGCCGGCGCGACAGCGATTGCCAGAAAAGGCCGCATATGAAACGCTGACGGCCGATCTGGATGACTTGCGTCGCCATGACGGATCCCGTGCCCGAGCGCGCGTCAAGCGCCGTTGATCGCGATCGGCGACAGCAGGATGACGATCACCTCGCGCGTGCCGGACGCGTTGAACCCGCCCATCGCGTAATTCGACGGATGGCCGACGCCTTGCCGGTTATCCAGATCGGTGATGCCCTCGTAGCCGCTGATGACGAGCGTCTGCCCCGACTTCACGGCGATGCGCTGCAGGAAGTTGCGCGTATCGACGGTCGGCAGCTGGATCTGCTGGTTCGCCGGGCCGAACGGCACAAGGTTCACGAGCGACGAAATGTTGCTGTAGAACTGCATCATGATCGTGCCGTCGTCGAGGATGTGCGGCAGCACCGTGAGGTTGAAGCCGGTCGTGATCGTGCCCGGCGTGAGCGACGTCTGGCTGCCGATGTTGACGGTATTGGTCGTCGAGATCTGCGCGAGATAGCCCTGCTGCTCGGCCACCTGAACGGGAACGGGCTGATCGTTGAGCGTCGTGATCGAGGCCGACGTCTTGCGGTGCACCGTGCCCTGCGTCGAAAGCGCATCGATGATGGCCGTCGTGCTCGACGCGCGGCTCGACGGCGTGATCACCGTGGCCGAGAGCTCGCTCGGGTTTTGGATCATGCTCGTGAACGCGGTGGTGATGCCGAACTGCGTGCCGAGCGCCTGATAGACCGCGTGCCAGTTGATGCCGTAGCTGTCCTGCGCGGAAAGCGTGACCGAGAGCACCGTCACGTTGATGAGCACCTGCCGCGCGAGCACGCGGTTCTGCTGCTCCATGAACTCGCCCACGCGCTCGAGCACGTCGGGCGTATCGGTGACCGAGATCGAGCCCGTGGCCGGCGAGGTGACGACCGAACCGACCGGCGAGAGCATCGCCTTGATCGCCGTCTGCAAGCCGTTGTACACCGAGAGCTGCGCGTTCATCGTGATATTGGCGGTGTTGTCCGACGACACGGACGGCGAACCGGACGTCCCGCCGCCTCCGCCGCCGATGCCCGCGCCGCCGGCGCCCGATCCGCCCGCGGCGCCCGCGCTGTTGCTCGAGGCGCCGCCGCTGTTGCTCGCGCCGCTCACGACGTTCGTATCCACCTTCGAATCGCCCGGAATGGCGACGACCTGATAGACGCGCGTGGCCGTGTAGAAGAAGACGATCGCGCCGTCCTCGTACTTCCAGTAGACGCCGAAGCGAGCCGACGCCGTGTCGAGCAGCCCGCGCAGCGTGCCGCCCGAATACGCGATGCGCACCGGCGACGATACGCTCGGCACGCGCGCCGCCACCGTCGCGGCGCTCGTGCTCGGCGCGGGCCCCTGCAGCAGGCCGGCGGGCAGCGGCGGCACGCCGGGATAGGCTCCGGCGCCCGCCGTATCGACTGCGGCCTGCGTCGCGCGCGCGGCCGCTTCGCTCGTGCCCGGCGCAACCTTGGCCGGCACGTGCGCGAGGCGCGAGATGCGATCGGCGAACATGCGCAGCGAATCGACCGTGCCGTCGAAGCTCGCCGGCTCGTCGAAGAGCTTCGGCAGCGTCGATTTCGTCGCGATCTTGATCGTCTTGCCCGACAGCCAGAGTTCGTCTTTGACGATCACGTCGTCACTGCCCGGCACCGCGCGGTTGTCGCCGTTCGACAGCTTGCCGAGCAATTGCCCCGCACGCGCGGTATCGGCCTGCGAGCTGCGCTCGATCTTGTCCAGCAGACCGGTGCACCCCGCGAGCAGCGACAGGCATGCGGCCAGGATCACGAAAGGACGACGGAGAACGCTCATCAACTTGCTCCTTTGGGCACGACGCGCATGACGCGGTTGCGCTGGTACAAGACCACCTGGATCGGCACCTGCGAGCCGGCGAGCGCATTGGTCACCTGACGCAGCGCTTCGGCGAGCGTGCCGTGTATCGTGGCCGTCGCGTCGACCTGAAAATCGGTCGGCACGTCCCAAATGAATTGCCAGCCGGCTTCGCTCGCCCAGCGCGCGAGCGCATTGCGCACGGAGCCGTCCGACAGGCGCATCTGCCACTCCGTGCGCTCGGGCGCCGCCGCGGGTACGAACGCCGGCGTCGCGGCGGGCGTCGACGACGGCGCCGGCGAGTCCGCGCCGGACACCAGTTGCGTGGCGGCGTGCGGCGGGGGCTCCATGGCGTCACGCTTTGCGGGCGCGGGTCGCTTGGCGGGCGCAGATGCCTGCGCTCGCGGCGGTGCTGAAACAGGTGCCGGGACCGATGCCGGCATGGCCGGCCCGGCTGCCGGCGCGGGCGACATCGCCAGAGCGGGTGCGGGTGCCGGAGCAGAAGCAGGAGCGAGAGCCGGTGCCGGCACGGGCGGGACCGCCAGTGCTGCCGCCGGTGTGCGCGCCGATGCCGGTGTCGCGGGCATCGACGTCGACACGCGCGCCTGCGCCAGGGTCTGCGCCTGTGCGACGGCGGGTCCCGTCGCGGGAGCCATCGCCGCCGCGCCCGCGGGCAACGTGGAAGACGCATTCGCGGCGGCACTGCTCACGCGCGACGCCGCGCCGGCCGCCGGCGACGAAGGCTGCGGCGTGTCAACGTTTGCGCGCCGCGCATGCGCGGTCACCGTGAGCAAGCGCATGTCCGTATCGATGCGCGCCTGCAGCGCAGGATCGACCGACAGCACCTCGCCGAGCGCGTGCACGACCGACGAGCCGGCGCGCCAGCTCACGGGCGCGTCGGCCCATGCGCCCGCGTTCGGCACATTGATGCTGTAACTCGTCGGCATGATCTGCTCGAGCGCGCGCAGCAGCGGAACGTCGTGACCGCCCGCGCGCACGACGCCGCCCAGGCGCTGCCCGCCGTCGACGACGACTTGCTGATCGGAAGCGTGTGCGACCGCGCAGGCAAACCAGACGCCGCACAGCAGCACCCGAATTGCCGGCGGCATCGCCGCTATCCAGACATTCGCCCTCGCCCGGCTCCGCCTCTTGTCGCTCACGCACCTCGGATGCGCCGGAAGCCCTATTTCTTTTGTTGCCACGTTCTTTTCACTCTGCTCGAACCATTACACCTGCCGGAACAAACCGAGCAACGGCAAGCCGACCCCTCGCTTTGCTCCGGACACGCCAATAGCTGCTAAAAGCAGTATCGAAAGGCGTCATGAATTCGAAAGCATGTATGTAAGAAAACAGTAAAGACGCGTAAGGACAGCACTACAGCTCAATGGATGTTTACGGCAAAGTACACCGCACCTTTAAGTAAAAAATACCCCTTGAAAATCGTCCTTTCTCAGCCGGCATGGATGATACAGGCATTGGCGCGAGAACGTCGTCCTCGCGGCAAAAGCCCCGCCCAGCATGGCGCCGTGGCAGCCGCCCCGTTTTTTTTGACGTTTCGGCGCCAATTGCGGAATGGCGGCCCGCAGAAATATGCCAGATACAAAAATGTGCTATGGCGCCGCTCGCGGTGAGCAATCGGGTGCAATGCATCGCACTAAACAGAACGGCGACGGCAAACGAAACAAATCATCGAAAAACCGCCACGCAGGTCTCCCGCTCGTGCGTGAAAGTCCATTGCGGCATCGCTGTGTCCGGCAAATGCCGATGCAAAAACCGAAGGTAACAAACCATCACAAACACGAGCCTAAATCGGCCCGCGATGAAAACATGCGCTCACTGCTTCACGAATCGTTCCACACCGCTTAACGCATCGCTCATTGAGTCAGGAGCACGACATGTTCTCGACGATCTACTTCGCCGCCGCCTCGGCCCTCGCTTTCGACGACACCCCTGCGGACGTCGCCTCGAAAATGCTGCAAGGCCAGTTTCTCGACGCTGTCCGCCACGCCGCACGCCATGCCGATACCGACACGGCGCAAGCTCAGCCCAGCTACGCCCAGCTGCAAGTCTGCGCCGACCTCGAGCTGATGCTCGGCCGCCATGAAGAAGCGGAGGAAACGTATCGCCGTGCGCAAAAAGCCATTCGCGCCCAACGCGACGGTCTGCGTATCGCGTCGTGCCGCAATACCGGCTGGCAAGCGTTGTTCCGCAACCAGTTCAACGTCGCCCTCAGTTGCTTCAAGCGCGTCGGCGAGGAAAAGGCCGCCACACCGCGCCAACGTCTCGACAGCCTCGTCGGTGCGACACTCGTTTCGTTTCATCTCGGCCTGATCCAGGCGGCGTGCCATCGCCTCGGCGAGCTGGCCGCGCTGGCGGCAACGCATGGCGATCGCCGCTGGAGCTACCTCGTGGACGCGCTGCGGCGGGACCTCTTCGCGCAGCACGAACTGCACGGCGCCGAGCGACTCGCCGACCATATCTACTGGCGCTCCGCTATCGCGGAGTTCGAGCCGAGCGAGGCACCGGTGCCCGGCTCGCAGCCCGCCGGGACCGTGCTGCCGCTGCTGGCCGAACGGCTCTCGCATCTGAACCGGCTCGTTGCGCTGGCCGACGGCCGGACGAGCGCGGGCGAAACGCTCAAGCAATACGTGAGCTGGAGCCGCCAGGCCGGCCTCAACGATTATCACCGCAGCCTGTGCCTCGAAATCACGCTGGCCGCGATCGCGGGCCACGCGACGCCGCTGGCCGAAGCGATGCTCGATGCGTCCGGCGCGGCGAATTCGCAAGGCAGCCAGCATGCGCGCTGGTACCTCGACTACCTCTACTGCCGCGCGAAGATCATGCAGCAGCAGATGCGCACGCAGGAATTCGCGCAGTTCTACGGCCGCTACGCGCTCGCGTCGATTCAGCACGTGCGCGCGGACAGCATGTCGATGCCCGCCGCCGCGGCCGATCACTTGCAGGCATCGCGCACGGCGCAGCGCTCCGACGACGTGAGCGCCCGCCTGCCGGCGAAATACCGCCGCGCCTATCGCTACCTGATGGACAACCTCGACCAGAAGGACCTGTCGGTGCGCGAAGTGGCATCGCATGTGGGCGTGACAGAGCGCGCGATGCAGGCAGCGTTCAAGAACCACCTCGGGCTGTCGCCGAGCGAGCTGATCCGGCGCCAGCGGATGGAGCGCATTCGCGACGATCTGCTCGACGACGGCGCACCGGCCACGCGCGTGCTCGACGTCGCGAACAAGTGGGGCGTGCGCCATCGTTCGACGCTGATCAACGGCTACCGGCGCGTGTTCCAGGAAGCGCCGTCGGAGACGATGGGCCGCTGACGGCAGCGGTGTGCGGCGCCGAAGCGCCTGCACCGCCGATCGGTAGCACGGCCGGCTCGCGGTTTTTTTTGCCAACGCCGTCCGACGAAACGCAAGCGCGTGGGTCGGACGGCGTTTTCATTCGCACGTCGGTGCGAAGCGATTCCCGCACCGCTTCTCTTACCGGATGATCGATGATGCGACTATTCACACCCAAGCCGGCGCTCGCGCTGGCGCTTGCCGTTCTGTCCGCGCGGCCCGCCGAAGTGCGCGCGCAGACCCTCGACTGCTTTGCGGCGGCCGCAGCGTATCAACATGTGAGCCCCGTCGTGCTGCGCGCGATCGCGTGGCAAGAATCGCATGGCAACGCGAACGCGCTCCATCGCAACCGGAACGGTTCGACCGATTACGGCATGATGCAGATCAACTCGATTCACCTTCCGGTGCTGTCGCGCTACGGCGTGTCGGCGGACGACCTCATGAACCCATGCCTGAGCGTGTACGTGGCCGCGTGGCACCTGCACAAGATGATGGTCAAGTACGGCAATACCTGGACGGCGGTCGGCGCGTACCATTCGGAGACACCTGCGGAGCGCGACCGCTACGCGCGTTCGGTGGAACGCATCGTCGAGCGCATGAAGCTCGCGGATGACGGGCAGTAGTACGAGCCGGGGCAGCCGGGAAGACCCGGCTGCCCGCGCACGTCATCGACAGGGAAAGCGACGTTGGATGAGGAAGTCGTCCCGTATCGCGAGCGCGAAGGCAAGCACGAAGCGGGACGAAGCAGGAACAAGACAGGCAGAAAGCGTGGACGATCGGACCGCGGCGTTCGCGAGCCGCGCGCGAAAACGCCGCGACCCGCCGTAGCCGTTACTGCCCCTTGGCGGCGTTCGAAATGTTGCTGGCGCCCTTGTTACCTATCGACGCCAGCGCCGACGTGAGCTCCTGCGACTGCTGGTTGACCGCGGCCGCCATCGTGTTCGCGTTGTTCAGCCGCGTCATCTCGCTTTGCTGCTTCAGGAAGTCGTTTTGCATCGCAGCCATTTGCGTTACCGGGTCCCCTGCGCCGAGGGCCGACGGACGCACGATGTCACCCGCCGCATGCATGGCGGTGGACGCGACGCCGGGCGGCATAAAGTGACTGCCGGCATGAAGCGCCGAACTCAGAACCTGTGCACCGACGTTCCCCGCGCGCCCCGGCAGGCTGGCAAAGTTGCGCGGCGGCGGTGGCGGCGGTGGCGGCGCGCCGTCGGCCCCCTTGAAGCTGGAGAGCCCGTCCAGTTGGCCTTTGCTGCGCGCGGGCGCTTGCTTTTGCGCGCCGTCGGTCGCAGCGTTCTTCGTCCCTTTCTCGAACTCCGCGACACGGGACTGGACGAGCCCCGGCCGAATTCCTAAGTTGTTCATGGCGAACTCCTTGAGTGACATGACGATTTCCGTCGCCGGCAACATCGCTCGATGTCGGTGCGGCACGGTCCCGCATCCCACTTACGCGGAGCGATATCGAGGAATGCAAGCGCAAGCTTATGGTCCACGGCATTGCGCAACGCAAGCGACGCGACGCGGCGAGCGAAATTGCGAAGCGCGATGCGGCAAATGCGATGAAGTGCGCAAATGGATTCGCAGTCGTAGCGCCGGCGCCGGCATCGACGTGCGTTTTTTTGCACGCCACTTCGGAATCGGCCGGCTGTCACCGTCATGTCGTTTTACCTTTCCAACACGAGAACCCACGTTCGCAAAGCGCGAAGACGAATCGACGGGCGAACGCACGTCGACCGCCTGGCCGCAGTGAGGCAGCGCGAAAAGTCCATCAAGGCCTTTGTCGCGACGCGACGTCGAACGATCGAAATCAACCGAAAGGAAACGTCATGACGATCAGCAACAGCACGCAAGTACGGTCATCATCGCTCGAGCTCCAGCGCAACGAACCGCAGCCCGCGCCGGCCCAGCGCCAACGAAGCGCATCGATGAGCACCCCGCGCCCCTCCGGCGGCGCATTGCTCGGCGCGCTGAGCAATGCACCCGCCCTCCCGGCGCACACCGGCACCCAGGCACCGGCGCAGGCCGGCCCGCTTTCGACAACATCGCAACCGGCTGGGACGGCGCAGCCCGCATCGCCGCCGCTGCCGGCGCCGTTGCCGGTCAGGCGCAACTCGCTGCCGCCGCGCGCGTCATCGTCGTCAGGCTCCGCGATCGGCCGCCAAGGGGGCTCACGGTCGCTGCCCGGCTCGGGCAAGCTGGGCGCTCAACGTGCGGCGCTGGGAGACGAGACGGTGCCGGTGCTCAACTTGTCGGGGGGCGGGCAGTCGAACGACGAATTGCCCGCACACAACGAACCGCAGCCACACACGCCTGCATCGCATCACGAGAGTGCGGCGCCCGTTCGACAGCAGGAGCAGGTGGAAACGACAGCGGCCGGCAAGCAGCCGGCCACGTCGCGCTCGAGCAGCCCGCTGCCGCACGAGAAGGAAGCTTCGGCGCCGACAGTCGCGACGACGAGCGAGGCCAAATCGGAACCCGAAGCGTCCCGCGCGGCCGGCACGCCGTCGCACGCGAAAGGAACACCCGAGCGCCCGGATGCTGAAACGGCGAAAGCGCCCGAAGAAAAACCCGCGACGTCCCGTTCGGGCAGCCCGGTGCCGCTCGATAAGGAACCGCCCGAACCCGCGAAAACCGCCGCGAGCGACGTCGAGCAACATAGCGCTGCGCTGGAAAAAGCGGTTTTCGAGCCACCCGCAGAGGCGGACACTTCTTCGGCCGCGCTACCGCAAGACAAACCGGCGCCGGCAAAAAGCACTGTCGCGATGTCTTCCGACGTGGAGGCGTCATCGTCGCACCTACCCAGGACGCCCTCGTTGCCCGAGAGCCTCGACACGGCGTCCCGGAGCCGTCTCTCCCCGAATCCGGCCAACTTCTCGGCGCCTCACCCCGTCTCGCACGCCACCGACAGTCGCGAGCCCCAAAGCCCGCCCGAAGCAACCGTTCCGAGCTCGCCGTCCCGGATAGCACTGGAAGCCCGCACGCCGGCCGCCGCCGAGACACCGGCGGCCGCGGAGACCTCGGCGGTCGCGGAAACCCGGGACAGCGGTCTGGTATCGGCCGCCACGATCAACAGCGAGCTGGCGGCCGCGCGGTCCCGGCCGGGGCAGATCCGGTCGTTCATCTCGAACGTCGGCGACATGCTGACCCAGAACCCCTACGGCGCCGCGCAACCGCTCAAAGGGTGGACGGCCAACCTCGTCAACGCGTTCAGTCATGAATTCGTGTCGACCGGCGCCGCCACGCTGTTCCGGGAGTTGTGCTCGATGGCGACCGAAGCAGCCCTCGAGAAGACCGGCGCCGGCCCCGAGACACGCGGCGCAATTACGGCCGCGCTGTTCACGGCGGCGGCGATGGGCAACCTGGTCGCGATGTTGCACAAGTATCACACCGGCGCCGCGGACAACCGGACCTACGCGGGCCACGGTGCGCAGATCATCGCGCTGATAGCGACGGTGACCGCCGCAGCCTATACCGGCAAGAACGACGAGGGCAACGGGCATCTCGGGCAGCTCGCCGGCATACTGCCTAGCGCGGTCAAATCGTACGCGTACCTGGCGCGCGACGTGATCAACGTGTTCCGCCCGCTCGTAGGCAATCACGACGCAGGCTACGAGCGCCCTGTCAGAGGTCAGATGCTCAACGACGTTCCGTATTTCGGAAACCAGTTCGCGGTGAACACCGCGCAGGCCAAGTCGGAATGGTCGGCCACGTCCTACGTCGACAGCCTCATTCACCACACGAAGACCAACGCAGCGATCAAAGGCCTGTTCGGCTATTCGGCAGCGAATGCCGCCGGCGAAGGGCTGGATGCGATCGGGGGACGCGTGGCCTCGGAAATCTCGACGCACGGCTTCACGCGCAAGGCGCTCGATGAACTGACGACGCTGCGCCTGAGCTGGGGCAAGCTCGACACCTCCCGAAGCAGCACGGTCGCGCAGCTCGGGAACAAGGCGGCCGGCACGGGAATCGCGCGTCTGAGCCTGTTCCTCTCCCTTTATGCCGCCTCCGCCGTCGTCAATCACGCGGTGGAGGGTCAAGGCGACTGGTCCGCCAGCTACAAGACCCTGGTGGAGAACGCGTTGGGCGCACTGCTCATCATCGGCGGATGCCTGCCGTTCGCCGCGAGCACGTGGAGCCCGTCGAACCCGTCGAACGACGGGCGAACGGTCGGCGCCGACAACGCGCAGGAACTGGGCGCGATGCATCGCACGACCGCCTGAGCACGCGGCGCGCGCCGAGCAAGCGAAACGACGAAGGTTCGCGCACGCGGCCGCATCGGTGACGCGGCGGCTCGCCTGCCGCAAGCCGCCTGCATCGGCATCGCGGCCGCCACCCGGTTCGGCAGTTCGGCAATCCGACGACGACTTCGCATCCGTCAACGCGCTGTAAGCGCCGGGCAATAAATTGGGTTTCGCAGGCGGCCGTTATCGCCCCTCCACCAGCAACTGATGAATACCGTCATTCTCACGCGGAGAAAATCATGTCCACCACAGCAGTGCAAGGCTATAACGCCGGCTATCTGAACGGCATCGACGATGTCGGCGGCATCGGCGGCACGAACGAATCGCAGCTCGCACAACTGCTCGAGTTGCTCATCGAAGAAATCAAGGAGATTCTCGATCCGTCCAGCCAGAATTCAGGCGATGCGGGTGGTGTGGGCGGCATCGGCGGCGGTACGCCTTCGTACTCCGCGCCGCCCGCCTATGCCGGCGGTGGCGGCGCCGCACCCGCTGGCGTGAGCGGCGGCGGTGGCGGCCAGGGCGGTGGCGCCGCGTCGCCGGGAATAGGCGGCGGTGGAAGCGGTGGCGGCGGCGGCAACACGCTGCCCAATGTATCGGGCGGCGACGCCGCGCACGCCATCGCACAGGACCTCAAATCGCGCTACGGCCTGACCGACGCGCAGGTAGCCGGCGTGCTCGGCAACCTGCAGCAGGAAAGCGGGCTGCGAGGCAACGTCAATCAAGGCGGAGCGACAGGCGCGCCCTCCGGCAACTTCGCGGACGACAACGCCAACGGTTGGGGCCTCGCGCAATGGGGCGGCACACGCAAACAAGGCGAAATCAACTATGCGAAGGAGCACGGGCTCGATCCGGGCAGCCTCGAAGCCAACATCGGCTTCATGAATCAGGAACTCGACACGACGTACAGCAAGACGATCACGGACATCAAGCAGACGACGACGGCGGAACAGGCGGCGCTGGTCTGGGACAAGGACTACGAACAGGCCACCGATCCGCAGATGGAAAACCGCAACAAGTACGCCGAGCAATTCCTCGCGCAAGGTCTCTGAACGCGAACGCGTCCACCCGAGGGGCGTTTGAAGCTCGCACGATCCCGCCCGATGTCCGGGCGGAATTTTTTTGCCCGGCATTTTCTGCCGCGCGAAGACATCGCGCGTCTGCAAGACACGGACTAGCCGAACTCGAACGGGCGCGTGAAGTTTTAGAAAAATCCACGGCCTGCTTCGTCAACGAGCGCGAACGCTCCTGGAGGTGATCCAGCCGATGGAGAACGCCTACCCGGCAGCGCCGATTTGTCGACCGGCTGGTGTAGCGCGCAGCGGCTATTACGCATGGAAGTCACGCCAACGCAGATCCAATCGCGACGCGATGTGATGGCTGCGGTGCACGGTATTCATGAGGAGACTCGTCGAAGCTACGGCAGCAGGAGGATGTCGCAAGCGTTGCGCTTGCTTGGACACAACGTCGACCGTTATCGAGCTCGATCGTCGATGCGTCAGGCTCGGCTGGCGCGGTCCAGGCGCGTACACCGTTATCGAGTCGCGCAGGCCGAGAGCGCGATTGCACCAAATCTGCCTGCGCGACGATTCGATCCGGCGCGGCGCAATCAACTCGGGCATGGGTGCGCGACATCGCGTTTGTGCAGACCCGGCGGGGATGGCTCTACCTGGCCGTCGTCATGGATCTGTATGGGCGCCGCATTGTGCGGCTGAGTCGTTTAGTCGGCACGCGGACACCGACTTGGTGCTAGCGAAATCAAGACGGGCTTACGATCATCGTCGCCCGGCACCAGGCTGATGGTCCATCCGGATCAGGGCTACTGCCAATACACGAGCACGCGCTTTTTCGCCGAGCTGCGCGCCCGAAGCACGATCCAGAGCACGAGCCGGCGCGGAGACTGTCCGGACAATGCGGTGGTCGAGCGCTTCTTCCGAAGCCTCGAAAGCGGATGGATCGGCGAGCAGTTGTACTTCGATCACCGCCATGCAGAGCGAGACATCACCGACTATCCAGTCGATTTCCACAACCATCGTCGCCTTCACTCGGCTGCAAAGGGACCGCCGCCAGCGCGTTTCGAAGCGCTCGCAGCCTAACCGGGAGCCGGGTCCAACGTTACCTGACCACTTCGGAAGGGCTCGCCGAGCGGGGCCGAAGGCCCCGGGAGCGGCCATCAGTCTCTTTCGAGCAGGCGCCGCATCGCAAGGCGCACGTACGGATCGGCACTGTCCTCGTGTGCCGTCGCATAGCCATGCCACGACGGATCGTCGAGAACTTTCAGGCAGATTGCCTTCAGCTCGGGCACGCGATCGTCGGGCAACCCGTTCACGATCTGCCACGCTTCGTGCGGACGCCCGCGCACCAATGCGATCGTCACGGCAAACACGTGCACGTCGCGCGTTTCGGGGTAGACATCGTGCATGCGCGCCAGCAGCGCCTCGGCCTCGTCCAGCTCGTTGGCCTCGATATGCTCGATGATCGCCTGCGCGATGGCCGGCGCATCGGCCGGCAGTTCGGTCAGAAGCTCCATCATGCTCGTCACCGTCCGTGCATCAGGCAGCGCCGGTGCCTGAGGTCAGCGTTCGCACCGCCTCCTTGCCGCCCGCCAAAGCGAGCGCGGTAGCGGCGCCCTCCGGCGTCAGGTTCTCCGCGAGCGCCGTGCCGCCCTCGAGCGCCTCGAGCCCACCCGTCGCAATGGCGCCCGCGCCCGCAAGGGCTTCCTTCGGGTTGCCGCTCAGCAGCCCCTTGCCGAACGTCGCCGCGCCGTGCAGCGCGTTGCCGACACCGTTGAGAACATCCCCGGCAGCCTTGGTGACGTCCCCGACTACGCTTTTCACAATATTGCCGATGAAGCTCATTCGTTTTCTCCTTGATCGTGAACGAAGCGCGCGTTCGATGAAACGCGCGAAACCGAACCGCGCGAAGCCGGCTCTCGTTCCAATCTAATGAATGCGGCTGCGAAAGCGTTCGCGCGCGCGAAGCCGCACCGCGAAAACCGAACGAGCGGCACCCGCGACATGGCTCGGCGGCATGCCGCCGCGAACCTGCTTCGCCAATCCGAACGGTGCTTCGCGCAGGTCACGGGAGTGTCATGACCGGCCAGCACAGTGCAGTCCATCCTGTCTCCTGTCCGAGAACATCATGGCGCCGTCACCCAAGATCGAGCCCCGGTCGCATGCGATCGAATCCGCGTCCGTCACCCGCACGCCGAGCGACCCCGGCCCCTCCACCGGAGCCAAGCGCGCGCCGGTGCCGACCCGGCGCGCGAGTGCGGGCGCGCTCATCGACGAACTCGGCAGCCTCGGCAAGCGCCCGCGCGCGGAAGGTGCGCCCGCCGCGCCCGCTGCTCCCAAGCCCGCAGCGGCGATCGCGCCGCAGAAGCCCGGTGTCGACGACATCGGCGCATTCGTGCCGGGTGCCGGCGGCAAAGGCCGGCGCTTCGCCGATTTCGCGCACGCGATGGGCGTGAACCGCAAAGGAATGACGTTGACGGCGTTCGCCGCCAAGCGGCCCGCGAAAGACGGCCTGAACGGCGTATCGACGGCGGCGCACGGACAGTTCGGCTACGACGCGGCGCCTGCCACCGACCTCGTGAACGCGCTGGCCTCGGGCTCGAACGCCGCCGCCGCGCATTCGATCCATCGCCGTTACGAAAACAAGGTCAACGCGATGCTCGCCGCCGACGTCGAACGCTTCCAGCACCCCGAAAAACGCCCTCCGGGCGCGCCGATAGCCAACCAGGTCGACAATCTGCTGCTGACGAAAAACAGCCACGGAGAATGGCAATACGACAAAGGCAAGCTCTCGCGCATTGCGCGAGACGACGCGCATCCGCTCACGCAGCATGCCCGCGACGTATTGACCGCCATGAGCATCGCGGAGAACAAGGGCAAACAACGTAACGGCGCGCTCTACCAGTCGGTCACGTCCGCGATCGGTCTGACGGCAAGCGGGCTGCTCGTAGGCGGCTCGCACGGCGCGCTGGCGCCGCTCGTGGCGTCCGGGCACCTGACCAACGCGGTCAAGGAAGCGCTCGATTTGAAGAAGCCGTTTGTCGAAGGACGGCAAAACCTGCGCAACGCGAAAGCCGCCACGATTCAACGCTACGTCGACACGGTATTGGCCCCGCACGACTACACGGACCAGACGCAGGACGAGCGCCTGCGCGCGGCGCTGCAAACGAGCCGCGCGAAGATCGACGATCTGCGCGCGATGGAGGCGCGGCCGGAGGACGAAGGCCTGCCTGCGGACTTGCGCACGCCGCAGGCGCAGGCGGGCATCTATGCGTCGCTCTATGACGATGCACGCCGCTACGCCAACAGCACGACGTCGTTCGGCAAGCGCTTGATCTCGGGCATGCACGCTGAAGACAAGGCGAAGGTACACAAGGATGCCGAACGCGACATCGTGGTCAAGCACATCCTGTCGATGGTCACCAGGAGCATCGGGCGCCTCGATCCCGTCTCGCTTGCGGCGCTCGCGGGTGCCGACATGGCAGTCGACGCATCGGGCTCGCAGCGCGCCAGGCAGGCGCTCGCGATCGTGGCCAACCATCCGCGCGCGAGCCGCAATCAGGATCTGATCGCCGCGCACACGCTGCTGACAGACAGCGGCATTCCGAAGGGCGAAGCGGCACTGCTGCTGTCGCAGCTTGCACGCGCGCGGCGCGAAAAACCGCCGGAGGCGCCGGCGCCGCGCGATACGTCGGCTTCCGGCGGCAGCGCCGCACCGCTGACCGAAAGCGAGCGGCTCAAACAGATCGCCAACATCATCGGGCAGCCCGGCCTCACGGCAACCGCCGCCAAGACGGCGGAGGACGCGATCAAGAAAAACCTCGGGCTGAGGTCGTGACGGCGGCGCGGCGTAAAGCGCAATAGCGACGCCGTCGCCGCGGCGCGCACTCCGCGCTTTGCTTGCCGGTTCGCGGTACTCGACGAAACTTCGGAATGCGCAGGCTGTTCTCCACCGTGCGGGCTTACCGTGAAGCGGGGTGGCCGTCGGCCGTCATCGCCGTCCGTGCCGCCATGGCCTTCATTGCGAAAGGGAGAACCCATCATGCGATTCGCGTTCGCCGGCTTCGATCGCTGGCGTGTCGTGTTCGACGCGTTCGTTGCCGCCGGCTGGGAGCCGGTGGCGCTCTACTCGATTCCGGTCGACAACCGGCTCGACTTCAATAGCGAACTCGTCGAGCACGCGGACAAGCTGCGCATTCCGGTGCAGCTGTCGCGCATCGACGAAGACGATCTGCGCCGGCTCGCCGAACGGCAATGCGACGCACTGATCGTGGCCGGCTACAACTGGAAGATTCCGGCGTGGCAGCCGTATCTGCGCCATGCGGCGAACTTCCATCCGTCGCCGCTGCCCGACGGGCGCGGCCCGTACCCGGCCATGCGCGCCATTCTCGACGGGCGGCGCGAATGGGGCGTCAGTTGCCATCGCATCGATGCCGATTTCGATACCGGGGAGATCGTCGATTCCGAATGCTTTCCGCTCGATGCCGACGAATGGCACGAGACGCTGCAGCTGAAGCTGCAGATGGCCGCGCATCGGCTGGCCGCGCGCGTGGCGCGCGACTTCGGGCGGCTCTGGAACGAACGGCGTCCGCAAGGTGCGGGCAGCTACTGGCCGCGCGTTGCCGATGCCGAGCGCACGATCGATTTCGCGCGGCCCGTGGCCGACGTGATGCGCGTCGTGCGGGCCTGCGGGAACGTCGAATCGATCGCGCCGCTCTTCGGCACGACCGTCCACGTGCGGCGCGCCACCGCCTGGCAGGAAGCGCACACGTACGAGCCCGGGCAGATCGTGCATCAGTACCGGCGCTGGGTCGTGGTCGCCGCACAGGACGGCTTCGTCGCCTTGCTCGAATGGAGCCCGCTGAACGCGTCCCTTCGTCGGCAGATGGACGGCTGAATCGGGACATCGGTCGCACCGGTCAACAACGAAGCGGCCGCGCTGCGGTGTTTCGCAGCGCGGCCGCCGATTGTCGCCGCCTGTCTCCAGTTGTCGCTTCCTGCAGCCCCCGATCGGCGGCCGCTCGGGTCGCCGATCGGGACGATCGCCGGAACCGCCGACGACGTTACTTCGTGCTGACGCCGGCGATCATCCCCGTGTGAATGCCGGTGATGTTCTCGAAGGCAACCGCGGCGCGCGTCTTGCCCGGCGTCAGCACGTTCGCGCCGCCCAGCGCATCCGAAAGCGCCTTGCTCGCGTCGTGGCTGATCTTGCCGCCGCCATGCGCGTTCGCCGTCTGCTGCAGTTGTGCGCCGATCGCCGCCGCATCCGACTGGCTCAGCTTGCCGGACTTCACCGCGTTGGCGAGCGTCTTCGCCGCGGCATTGCCGTCGCCGTGCGACAACGCGCTTTCCATGGCCTGGAAGTCGGCACCGTCCTGCGCGTTGAAGTTGGCCAGCGCCTTGCCTTCGTCGGCCATCTGCAGCGGCTTGCCGTCCTTCACGAGGTCGCCCGTACCGGGCGTGAAGCCGGCCGTCGCGCCCGTTGTCGGCAAGCCGCCCGTTGTCGGCAGCGTGCTCGTGTTCGCCGGAAAACCGCCCGTGCCAGGCAAGCCGCCGGTCGTCGCCGGTTGCCCCGCCACGCCGCCCGCGCCGCCCGTTGCGTTGCCCGCCGCGCCGAGTCCGCCTTGAGCCGCCCATTGGAAATTGCTGACCGCGGACTTGCCGTCGGTGCCCGCCACGTCGTGCGTCTCGATCTGCTGGTACGCGCCCGGGTTCGCGAGCATGGTCTGCGCCGCTTGCTGCACCGTGGGCGGCGTGCCGCCGTCGGCGTTCGTCGCAAGTTTGTACATCGTGTTCGGGTCCGACGCGCTGATGCCGTGCTGCCCCATGTACGAGGCCAGCACGCCCGCCGCGTTTTGCACCGTCATCCCGCCGGTGCCGCCCGGCATCGCGCCCGCGCCTCCCATGCCGCCGGGCGTCGCGCCCACACCGCCGGGCATGGCGCCCCCACCGCCACCGGGCATGCCGCCGGCACCGCCGGCGCCGCCCGGCATGCCGCCGCCCTGCCCGGTCTGCCCCGTCTGCATCTGCTTGAGCAACTGGCTGATGAGGCCGATGAGATCCTTGAGCACGTCCTGCGTCGAGCTCGTCGACGCACCGTTGGTCAGCCGCTGCAGATAGCTCGCCGGATCGGTGGGGTAGGTGGTCATACTCGGAACGTTCAGATTCATGATGTTTCCTTCCTGTCGGGTAAGTGTTTGCGGACCGTGGGTACTACGAGGCAAAGTCAGTCTAGGTTGCTGTCGCTGCTACGAGCGCACCGATGCGAAGACTGCAATTGAAATGCGAATCGCCCGGAGCGCGGAAAACGTGAAAACGGATGCTCATGCGCGGACCCACGTCATCGGCGCGGAGAATCCGCCGTTGTCGGCCGGCACGCCGTGCGTACTCGCCGGTGCGTCGGTGGACGCAGGCGCTTGAACGCTCGCGTCGAGCTTTGCGGCACGCTCGAGCAGACGCGCGCCGATCTTCGCGCCCTCGATGCTTTCGCGCTGCTCGGCCGCGCTGAGCGCATAGCTGTGCCACAGCGGGTCTTCGAGGCCGAACAGACACACCGCCATCAGTGCGGTATGAAGCCCCGAGCGCTTCGCTTCGGTGTCGTCGTCTTCGAGCACGCGGCGCGCGTCGCCCCATGCCTGGCGCCGGACGTAGCGCCACGCGGCGACCGTCCCCGCGCCGGGCCACTTGGGCCGAAGCACGCGGATCGCTTCGAGGAGATCCTCGAAGTCGGCTTCGTCGTCGAGCTGCGAAGCCGTCCACAGCACCTTGGTTAGGCCGCCGGCAATCTCATCCCTGCATCCTGTGTAAGTCACGATGTCCTCGTCTGCTGGAGTGCTGCAATCAAAAAGCGCACGGCGGCGCCGCGCACGGCCGTGCCGCGCTTGCTGCCGGCTCGTGCGTCATGGGCGTCCCCTGGCGGTTAGTCTGTTGTATCGGGTCGGCTTTCGCCGACGCGATGCGAACGGAACGATCGGGATGCGAAGAGAGAACGGAGAAGAAAACCGACCGCGGCGACGGGATCGACCGGTGCGACAGGCCGGATCGCTCGCTGTGTATCGAGAGGCGGGGATTGGCTCGATGCTCGGCGTCGAAGGAGGTCCGTCATCGGTCGGTGCGCCGCCGGCCATCGACCACGGTTTGTGCGTCGAATCGCGCCGGCGACCGATGCAGCGTCTGCAAGCAATCGGCTCATAAAGTAGCGCGATCACCACGGACAGGAGGCGCTGTCCATGACACGTCGGATCGACGAATCGAAACGCCGGATTGCGCGGGTCGTGCGATGCGTGGGTGTTCTGACGATCGTACTCGACACCGCGATCTTGAACGTCGCCCTGTCCTCCATTCGCGCGGAGCTCCACTTCGCGGAGGCGTCGCTGGTCTGGGTGGCCAACGCCTACATGCTGACGTTCGGTAAAGGCCGCTGCCGTCGACGTAGTGACCAGCGGCCACTTTCCTTTGCGGCCCGCAAGGTGCTGAGCCGATGCAACTGTCGTCCTGCCACGTTGCGCTCCTTCCTACCCACAAAACCCACACCGCTACCCATACTTCGTGCGGAAATCTCGCGGGACGGCAACGGAAGCCGCACGCCTATCGTTACCGATAAATCGCGTAAAAATCAGCGCTCTACAGCACGTCTGCGAAAGATATCGGAATGCGGGGGAAGCCTTGACTGGCGGAAGGCAGCAGGAGTCGAACCTACCCGGGAGCGTCTGACGCCCCCAACCGGATTTGAAGTCCGGCCGTACCACCGGATACGAATGCCTTCCTCGGAAAAAACAACGAGCGCCTACGCCTGAATACCCATCCAACCGCTGTCAGGCCGCAGGAAATGAAGATCGCGGCGGAAGCGAGTATACCCAACCCGATCGAAGAACTCGAGAATCTGGATCGCGCGCTTGCGGCCAAGCCCGGTCGCATCGCGGAACGTCGCGGCGTCGAGCCCGCCGGTACGCGATCGCGCGAGATGCGCGACGAGTTCCGCGAGCTCGCGGATGACGTCGGCGTGATAGAACAGATCGCGCACGACCTGATGTACGTCGCCGCGGCGCGCGAGCTTGCGCAGCAGCGTACGCACCGCGTCCTCGGCCGCGCCCGTGTCGCGCGCGAGATCGCGCACCCACGGCGGATCGAAGCGCCCCGCATGAATCAGCGGCAGCAGTTGCTGCGCAAGCGCTTCCTCGCGCGAGTCGAAGCTGACCGAATGCGACGGCAGATGCAGCCACGGCCCGCTTCGCGCGACTTCACCGCCGTCCACGAGCGCATCGACGAGCGCACGCCACAGTCCGTCGCCGGCGAGCGGCGCCGCCATCCGGCGCAGACGTGCCGCATCGAGCCCCTGCTCGTCTGGCATCCGCTCGTGATACGCGCGCAGCGTGTCGAGCGCCCGCATCTGCAACGCGCGCCAGTGCGCATGAGCAATCACCGCGCCGTCGTTCGACGCGGCATCGCGCTGGCCGATCGACAATGCGTGATCGGGCAACGCAAGCGCATCGGACGCGAAACCGGTCAGATGCGTGAGCGTCGCACGCGGAATGCCGAGCGGCGCCTGCGCGAGCAGCGCATCGAGCCGCCCGTCGTCGAGCCACGCGTCGAGCGCATCGAGCCACGCGCGGCGCGCGGGCGTGCGGCGCTTGCGCGCGGGCCCGAACGGATCGAGCACGCGGCCGCCGCCGACGGTGCGCGTGGCCTGCGCATTACGCACGATGAAACGATCGCCGGGCACCGCGAACACCGGCTCGTCGAAAACCAGTTGTACGCGCATCCGTTGGCCGGGCGCGAGCGTATCGCCGTCGAGCAGCGCGACATGCGCGACGCGATGCAGCGTGCCGAGATGCACGTGCAGCGGCGCCCAGTGCGTGAGCGTCAGCTGCGCATCGTCGAGCAGCGTCAGATCGACGTCCAGACGAGCGGACATCGCGACGAGCCGCGCATCGGCGACGGTGTCGCCGCGTTCGACGTCGGCCTTGTCGACGCCGGCCAGATTGAGCGCGCAACGCTCGCCCGCGCAGCCGGCATCGACGGGCCGGTTCTGTGCATGGATGCTGCGCACGCGCGCCGCGCGGCCGGTGCGCACGATCGCGAGCGATTCGCCGGTCGCGACGCGTCCCGCCAATGCAGTGCCCGTCACGACGGTGCCCTGCCCGGCGAGCGTGAACACGCGATCGACGGCAAGCCGGAACAAGCCGTCGTCGCGGCGCGCACGCCATGCAATCGCCGCATCGGCCAAGTAGCGCTTCAGCGCGGCGACGCCGGCATCGTCGCTGCGCGTCGCACAGGTTTCGAAGATCGGTGCGTCGGCCAGCGTCGAGCCGTGCAGCCACGCGACAATTTCGTCGCGCACCTGCGCGACACGCTCGGGCTCCACGCGATCGCACTTCGTCAGCGCGACCGCGCCATGCGCGACGCCGAGCAGTTGCAGGATCGCGAGATGCTCGCGCGTCTGCGGCATCACGCCATCGTCGGCAGCGATCACGAGCAGCGCGAAGTCGATCCCGCACGCGCCGGCCGCCATCGTATGAATCAGCTTCTCGTGACCCGGCACGTCGATCAGGCCGAGCACGTCGCCGTTGTCGAGCGGCGTATACGCATAGCCGAGTTCGATCGAGATGCCGCGCGCCTTCTCTTCCTTGAGCCGGTCGGTGTCGATGCCCGTGAGCGCGCGGACCAGCGTCGTCTTGCCGTGGTCGATGTGTCCTGCGGTACCGACGATCATGCAGCGGGCCCCGCGATTTGCGCGCATTGCGCGACGAACGCCGCTTCGTCGGCGGCCTCGACGCAGCGCAGGTCGAGCCGCAGCGCGTTGTCGGCGATGCGGCCGATCACCGGCCGCGGCCATTCGCGCAGCCGCTTCTCGAGCTGCGCGAGCGCGCGGCCGCCGCGCTTGCCGTCCGGCGTGCGCACGACGAGGCCCGCGCTCGGCAGCTGATCGACCGGCAGCGCGCCGCTGCCGATCTGGCTGAACATCGGCTCGACGCGCACGTCGAAGCCGCTGCCGAGCGCCGCCTGCAGCGCCGGACGCACGCGTTCCGCCGCTTCCGCGATGTCGCGCTGCGCACGCGTGAGCAACCGCAGCGTCGTGAGCCGCTCGCACAGGAATTCGGGCGCCTGGTACAAGCGCAGCACGGGCTCGAGCGCCGCGAGCGTCAGCTTGCCGACGCGCAGCGCGCGCTTGAGCGGGTGCTTCTTGATCTTTGCAATCAGCGCGCGGTCGCCGACGATCAAACCGGCCTGCGGACCGCCGAGCAGCTTGTCGCCGCTGAACGTGACGACGTTCGCGCCGCCCGCGACGGTTTCCTGCACGGTCGTCTCGTGCGGCAAGCCCCATCGGGAAAGGTCGGCGAGCGTGCCGCTGCCGAGATCGACCGCGATCGGCACACCGCGCTCGCGCGCGAGCGGCGCGAGTTCGGCGAGCGTGGTTTCCTTCGTGAAGCCGCTGATCGCGTAGTTGCTGCAATGCACCTTCATCAGCAGCGCGGTGCGCGGGCCGATCGCATCCGCGTAGTCGCGCAGGTGCGTGCGGTTGGTCGTGCCGACCTCGCACAGCTTCGCGCCGGCGCGGCTCATGATGTCGGGGATGCGAAACGCGCCGCCGATCTCGACCAGTTCGCCGCGCGACACGATCACGTCACGCTTCGTCGCGAGCGCGGACAGCGTCAGCAGCACGGCGGCCGCATTGTTGTTGACGACGGTCGCGGCTTCCGCGCCGGTCAGTTCGCACAGCAGCGCATCGATCAGGTCGTCGCGGTCGCCGCGGCGGCCGGTCGCGAGATCGAACTCGAGGTTCACGGGCTGCGTGAGCGCATCGATTACCGCACGCACGGCGTCGTCGGGCAGCAGCGCGCGCCCGAGGTTCGTGTGCAGCACGGTGCCGGTCAGGTTGAATACCGCGCGCACGGCGCTCGCGCTGCTCGCGGCGAGCGTGCGCGCGACGGCCGCGGCGATGCGCGACTCGTCGAGCGGCTCGGCCGCCGCCGGATCGTGCTGCGCGGCGCTGCGCCAGCGTTCGAGTTCGGCGCGCACGGCGCTGAGCACGCGCGTGCGGCCGTAGTCGGCGAGCAGCGGCTGCAGCGGCGCCGACGACAGCACGCGCTCGACCGACGGCACGCGCGCGAGAACGGCATTCAGTTCAGTCAAACCCGGTTCGGTCACGTGACGATGGCTCCCATTCGATGCTTGCGGTCGACCGGCGCCGACGCTCGCACGCGCGCGCCGGCCCGTTGCCGTTCACTCTGCCTGCTTCGACACATCGGGCCACAGCAGCGGATTCGGCGAGCTGCGCTGATAGCCGGCCTCGTTCATCAGCAGGTCGAGCGTGAGGCTCGCGAGATCGTCGGCCAGCGGCTCGAACTCGTAGTCCTTCTCCTGATAGCCGATCTTGCGATAGGTCTTGCATTCGTCGCACGATTCGGCCTTGACGGCTTCGCTGCCACCTTCGATGCCGTGATATGCGATGCCCTTCGTCGAATCGCAGTGCGAGCACTTCGTGCGCACCATGTGCCACTCGGTCGTGCAAAGCCCACATTGCAGGAAACGGTAGCCCTGGAACTGGCCGCCGACGCGCACGACGCTCGCGACCGGATGCGTGCCGCACACGGGACACAGTCCGGGCTGATCGAGATACGGAACGTCGGCCGGCGCGACGCGGCTCGCGACGTCGGTCCAGACGACCTGCAGCGCGGCCATCAGGAACGGCGCGACCGCCGGATCGACTTCGGCGAACCGCAGCGCGACGATCGCGTCTGCCTGCGCGTCGAGTTCGGCCGGCGACGTCAGGCGCAGCCGGTCGAGCAGCTTGGCGAGCGACGGATTCACGAGCCCCGCGCTTTCGACGCGATCGAGCAGTTCATACAGCACCGCGCGCCATTGCGGGTCGCGCTCGCCGTCGAGCGCCGGCACGATCGGCATCGAATGCTGCTGCGCGCGCGCGATCGCGTCCTTCGACGGCAGCGCCACGTTCAGCGACTGCAGCACCGCGTGCTGCGCGTCGGCGACGGTCGCCATCAGCCGCAGGTAGCCGCTGATCGGGTTCAGATCGGCGAGCTTGCGCAGCCGTGCGGCGCGCGCGGAGAAAACGGTGCCGCGCTCCGGCAGACGGAAGCGCGGAATCGCCGAATGGTCGAGCGCCGAGATCTCGGTCGGCTCCAGAATGCGTTGTGTCACGAGCTTTTTTCCAAAAAAACAAGCGCCGACGTTCGGCGCTTTCCATGCGGCTCCGGGCGGTGGCGGAGCGGCCGCCGAATCCGGCGTGCCGCCCCGCTGCCGTGCGCTACTTCACGCTTTCACGGAACCACTTCGGGTGATGCTTGCGTGCCCAGCCGAGCGTGACGGTGCCGCGCACCATCGCGCCGATCGAGCCTTTCACCCACAGCGCCGCATAAATGTGCACGATGATGCTCACGATCAGCACGAACGCCGCCACCGCATGCACGACGGCCGCCGCGCGGATCACCTCGATCGGGAAATAGAACGAGAAGTAGCGCCGCCAGATCACGATCCCGGACAGCAAGAGCAGCAGCAGGCACGCAACCAGCGTGAAGAATAGCAGCTTCTGCCCGGCGTTATAGCGGCCGACCGGCGGCAGCCGGTCTTCGCGATTGGCCACCACGTCGCCGATCTGCCGCAGCCACTGCCGATCGTCCGCGTCGAGCGTGTTGTGATGCCAGAAGCGCACGACGAGGATCGCGAACGACACGAACATCACGAGGCCGACGAACGGATGCAGGATCCGCGTCCACTGGCCGCCGCCGAACAGCGCGGCGAGCCAGAACATCGACGGATGGAACAGCGCGAGCCCGGACAGGGCGAGCAGTACGAACGTGATCGCGGTGATCCAGTGGTTCGTACGCTCGTTCGCCGAGTAGCGGACGATCAGGTTCGGGTCGTCGTGCTTCATTTCGCGTCCTCCTTGATGCGTCGCGCTTCGTCGCGTGCGGCGGCTTCTTCTTCGTCGCTCACCTCGTTCGGGCCGACGCGGACGTAGTGGAAGAATCCGGCGAGCGCGGTCAGCGCGATGCCGGCGACCGCGAGCGGCTTCGCGATGCCCTTCCACAGCTTCACCATCGGGCTGATCGACGGATTGTCGGGCAGGCCGTGATACAGCGACGGCTTGTCCGCGTGATGCAGCACGTACATCACGTGCGTACCGCCGACGCCCTGCGGGTCGTACAGCCCCGCATGCTCGAAGCCGCGCTCCTTCAGGTCCTCGATCCGCTCGGCCGCGTGCTGCTTCATGTCCTCCTTGGTGCCGAACACGATCGCGCCGGTCGGGCAGGTCTTCACGCACGCGGGCTCCTGGCCGACCGCGACGCGGTCGGAACACAGCGTGCACTTGTATGCGCGATGATCCTGCTTCGAGATCCGCGGGATGTTGAACGGGCAGCCGGTCACGCAGTAGCCGCAGCCGATGCAGTTCTCCTCGTGGAAATCGACGATCCCGTTGTTGTACTGCACGATCGCACCGGGCGACGGGCACGCCTTCAGGCAGCCCGGATCCTCGCAATGCATGCAGCCGTCCTTGCGGATCAGCCACTCGAGGTCGCCGGCCGGATTCTCGTATTCGGCGAACCGCATCACCGTCCACGAGTGCTCCGACAGATCGGCCGGGTTGTCGTACACGCCGACGTTGGTCCCGACCTCGTCGCGCAGGTCGTTCCATTCCATGCATGCCGTCTGGCATGCCTTGCAGCCGATGCACTTCGATACGTCGATCAGCTTCGCGACGCTCCCGGTCACCGGTTCGCGCGCCGTGGGCGGCGGCGTCGTGGTGGCCGACACGCGCTTGATGTCCAGCGATTGCAATGCCATCTCTTCCCCCTTACGCCTTTTCGACCTTCACCAGGAACGACTTGAATTCCGGTGTGTACGAGTTGCCGTCGCCCACGGACGGAGTCAGGGTATTGGCGAGATAGCCGGGCTTCGTCAGTCCCTTGAAGCCCCAGTGCAACGGAACGCCGACCGTCTGCACCTTCTTGCCGTCGACCGTCAGCGGCTTGATCCGCTTCGTGACGAGCGCCACCGCGACGATGTAGCCGCGCTTGGACGACACCTTCACGCGATCGCCGTGCGCGACGCCGACTTCGTTCGCGAGGTCTTCGCCGATCTCGACGAATTGCTCGGGCTGGATGATCGAGTTCAGCCGCGCGTGCTTGGTCCAGTAGTGGAAATGCTCGGTCAGGCGGTACGTGGTCGCGACGTACGGGAACTCCGACACCTTGCCGAACGACGCGCGATCGTCCGCGAACACGCGCGCGGCCGGATTGTTCAGCGCCTGCGGGTTGTTCGGGTGCAGCGGGTTCGCGCCGAGCGGCGTCTCGAACGGCTCGTAGTGCTCGGGGAACGGACCTTCGTTCATCCCCGCGCGCGCGAAGAACCGCGCGACGCCTTCCGGATTCATGATGAACGGCCCCATCCCGTTCTCGGGCGGCTCGTCGATCTTGAAGTCCGGCACGTCGGTGCCCGTCCACGTCTTGCCGTTCCACGCGACCAGCTTGCGCGTCGGGTCGAACGGCTTGCCGTTCGGATCGCACGATGCGCGGTTGTACAGGATGCGTCGGTTCGCGGGCCATGCCCACGCCCAGTTCAGCGTCTGCCCGATGCCGGTCGGATCCGAGTTGTCGCGCCGCGCCATCTGGTTGCCGGCCTGCGTCCACGCGCCGCAGAAAATCCAGCAGCCGCTCGCGGTCGTGCCGTCGTCCTTCAGCTGCGCGAAGCCGGCAAGCTGCTCGCCCTTCTTCACGAGCACCTTCGACGGATCCTTCGGATCCGGCAGGTCGGCGAGCGCGCGGCCGTTGAACTCCATCGCGAGCTCTTCGGGCGTCGGGCTTTCCGGATCCGCATACGGCCATGTGAGATTCACGATCGGGTCCGGATACTTGCCGCCGTCGGTCTGGTACATCTTGCGCATGCGCAGGAACAGCCCGGCCATGATGTCGAGGTCGCTGCGCGCTTCGCCCGGCGGCTCCGCGCCCTTCCAGTGCCACTGGAGCACGCGGCCCGAGTTCACGAGCGAACCGCGCTCTTCCGCGAAGCAGGTGGTCGGCAGGCGGAACACCTCGGTCTGGATCTTCGACGGGTCGACGACGTTGTAGTCGCCGTGCGGCTTCCAGAACTCGGACGTTTCCGTCGCGAGCGGATCCATGATCACGAGCCATTTCAGCTTCGCGAGCGCCTCGGCCGTCTTCACCTTCGCCGGCGCGGCGGCGAGCGGATTGAAGCCCTGACAGATGTAGCCGTTCATCTTGCCCGCGTGCATCAGCTCGATCGTCTGCAGCAGGTCGTACTGCTTGTCGAGCTTCGGCAGATAGTCGTAGGCCCAGTTGTTCTCCGCGGTCGCCGCGTCGCCCCACCACGACTTCATGAAGCTGACGTGGAACGCCTTGTAGTTCTTCCAGTAGCTGAGCTGGTTCGGCCGCAGCGGCTGCTGCGCGCGCTTGCCGATGTACGCGTCGAAATCCTGTTCGGCCTGCATCGGCAGCGTCATGTAGCCGGGCAGCAGGTTCGACATCAGCCCGAGATCGGTCAGCCCCTGGATGTTCGAGTGGCCGCGCAGCGCGTTCATCCCGCCGCCCGCGATGCCGATGTTGCCGAGCAGCAGCTGCACCATCGCGCCGGTGCGGATCATCTGCGCGCCGACCGAATGATGCGTCCAGCCGAGCGCGTACAGCACCGTGCCGGCGCGGCCGGGAACGGCCGTCGACGCGAGCATCTCGCACACCTTCAGGAACTTCTCCTTCGGCGTGCCGCAGATCTGCTGAACCACGTCGGGCGTATAGCGCGCGTAGTGCTGCTTCATCAGGTTGTAGACGCAGCGCGGATGCTGCAGCGTCGGGTCGACCTTCACGAAGCCGTCGTCGCCGCGTTCGTAGTCCCAGCTCGACTTGTCCGGATACGCGTGCTTCTGGGCGTCGTAGCCGGAATAGATGCCGTCGTTGAATGCGAAGTCTTCACGGACGATGAACGAGAAGTCCGTGTAGTTCTTCACGTACTCGTGCTGGATCTTGTCGTTCGTCAGCAGATAGTTGATCACGCCGCCGAGGAACGCGATGTCCGTGCCGGTGCGAATCGGCGCGTAGTAGTCGGCCACCGAGGCCGTACGCGTAAAGCGCGGGTCGACGACGATCAGCCGCGCCTTGCGGTGCGCCTTCGCCTCCGTCACCCACTTGAAACCGCATGGATGGGCCTCGGCTGCATTGCCGCCCATCACGAGAATCACGTCCGCGTTCTTGATGTCGACCCAATGGTTCGTCATCGCTCCACGGCCAAACGTCGGGGCAAGACCTGCCACCGTCGGGCCATGTCAGACACGCGCCTGATTGTCGAATGCGAGCATCCCGAGGCTGCGGACCGTCTTGTGCGTCAGATAGCCGACCTCGTTGCTGCCCGCCGACGCGGCCAGCATGCCGGTCGTCAGCCAGCGGTTGACCTTCGTGCCGTCCTCGGCGGTCTCGACGAAGTTCGCGTCGCGGTCGGCCTTCATCAGCTTCGCGATCCGGTCGAGCGCGTCGGTCCACGAAATGCGCTCCCACTTGTCCGAGCCGGGCGCACGGTATTCCGGGTGCATCAGGCGGTTCGGGCTGTGGATGAAGTCGATCAGGCTCGCGCCCTTCGGGCACAGCGTGCCGCGATTGACCGGGTGGTCGGGATCGCCTTCGATGTGGATGATGCTCGGCTGCGCGTTCTTCGCGCCGTCTCCGAGGCTGTACATCAGGATGCCGCAACCGACCGAGCAATACGGACAGGTGTTGCGGGTTTCGACGGTACGCGCCAGCTTGTACTGTCGGACTTCGGCCAGCGCTTCGGTCGGAGAAAAGCCCATCAGGGCTAGACTGGACCCGGCAAGCGACGTGGCCGTCACCTTCAGAAACTGGCGCCGGGACATTTGTAGCATGGTGGTCTCGGCTTATTGTGGGGTAGGGTGCAACCGAAAGGATTATAGACAGTTCACGCAACTCCGATCCAATCTTCGGATCAATACTGAATTGTCCGCCTCGTCCAATCACTAACGACGCACGCCGTCCTGCGTGCGACCGAAACGTCATGAAACGACAGCTCACTTCCGAAGCCGCCCGCCTCGCGCGACAGCAGGCCAACTGGGCACTGAACGCGTTCAAGCGCTTTTCCGCCGACCGCTGCTCGGCAATGGCCGCGGGCATCGCATTCTTCTCCGCGTTCTCGCTCGCGCCGACGCTCGTGATGGTGATCGCGGTGGCCGGCTGGTTCTACGGCGACGACGCCGCGCGCGGCCAGGTGTTCGAGCAGGCGCATCAGCTGATCGGCGACGATGCTGCGGCGAGCATCCAGACGATCGTGCAGAACGCGCATCGCGCGGGCGAACGCGGCGGGATCGCGACGCTGATCTCGTTCGCGGCGCTCGCGGTCGGCGCGTCGGCGACCTTCGCGTCGCTGAACACCGCGCTCAGCGTGATCTGGCCGGCGACCGAAAGCCGCTGGTCGAGCGTGCTCGGGCTCGTGCGCGTGCGGTTGATTTCGTTCGGCCTCGTGCTCGGCGTCGCGTTCCTGCTGATCGTGTCGCTGGTGCTCGACACCGCGATCACGTTCGTCGGCACGTGGCTGCTCGGCGATTCGCCGTACGTCGCGATCACGAACGTGCTGCAGTTCGTCGTCGGCATCGCGGTGCTCGCCGCCGCGTTCGCCGCGCTGATGAAGTTTCTGCCCGACGCGCACGTCGCGTGGCACGACGCGGCGATCGGCGGCATCGTGTCCGCGATCCTGTTCTCCGGCGGCAAGAAGCTGTTCGCGCTGTACCTCGCGCGGGCCGGCACCGCGAGCGCGTTCGGCGCGGCCGGGTCGTTCGCGGTGCTGCTGATGTGGCTGTACTTCTCCGCGGCGGTGCTGCTGCTCGGCGCGGAGTTCGCGGCCGCGCGCGGCGACGCGTATCGGGACGCCGCGCAAGCGGAAGCCGAACGCGGCCCGCACACGGATTCTGCCGCCGACGCTGCGCGCGGCGACGAATAGCGCCGCTCGACCGGTTCGCCGCAGCCGCGCGCACCCGTGACGGCACGACTGCGTTCGGCGTCGCGCCGACGCGGCTTCTCCCCTCTTCTTGTGTAAAGCGCGCGGCATCCCGGCCCGCAACGTTGCGTGACGACGCATGCGGTCCACGTGCATGCCGCTTCGTCTCCTGTTTCGCCTCGTTCATCCGCAAACGTTTGCACGCCCCGATTTCAGTGTTCAAGTGGGGCGTTTTGCCGGTTCTGCTGCGACGCGCATCGCCTGCTGCAACAATCGCAGCGCAGCAACTGTCAACTGTTTCAAAAACAGGAACGATCGCGAATGTGCTTGATATATATGGACTTTTCGCTGCTGTGATCTTTTCGAGACACTTTATTTTTTAAGCTTTCTTGCCTGTATGGCACTGAGCTATTCTCCAATCCGCAACAAATAACGAATCACGAATCACTTGCGTGGAGATACTCAACGATGAAGAAACTCGCTCTCTCGACCCTCTCGCTCGCGCTGCTGGGCGCTGCCGGCGCCGCTCATGCTCAGTCGAGCGTGACGCTGTACGGCCTGATCGACACGTCGATCACGTACGTGCACGGCAACAACGGCCAGGGCAACAACTCGTGGCAAATGCTGTCGGGCAACCTGCAGGGCAGCCGCTGGGGCCTGAAGGGTTCCGAAGATCTGGGCGGCGGTCTGAAGACGATCTTCCAGTTGGAAAACGGCTTTGATCCGGGCACGGGCCGCCTCGGCCAGGGCAACCGCATGTTCGGCCGTCAGGCTTACGTCGGTCTCGAGCACGCACAGTACGGTACGCTGACGCTCGGCCGCCAGTACGACCCGACCGTCGATCTGGTTCAGGCCGTCACCGGCGACAACTACTTCGGCTCGTACTTCGCGACCCCGGGTGACGTCGACAACAACGACAACAGCATCCGCGTCAACAACGCAATCAAGTACACGTCGCCGGTCTTCGCGGGCTTCCAGTTCGAAGGCATGTACGCACTGAGCGGCGTGGCGGGCCACCCGGGCACCGGCCAGACGTGGGGCGCGGCAGCGGCCTACAACAACGGCCCGCTCGGCATCGCAGCCGGCTTCCTGCGCGTGCAGAACAGCAACGACCGCTCGATCAACGCGAGCGGCGAAGGCGGCTGGACGAGCCAGACGGCGACCGGCCTCGACGTGTCGAACAACCCGATCGTCGGTGCATACGCGACCGCGAAGGCGATCAACATCGCTCAAGTCGCTGCGCAGTACGGCATCGGCCCGGTGACGTTCGGCCTCGGCTACAGCAACTCGCAGTACAAGCCGGACAGCCTGTCGGCGTTCACGTCGACCGAGAAGTACAACACGGGCCGTGCGTTCGTGAACTTCCAGGCATCGCCGGCACTGCTGCTGGGCGTCGGCTACGCGTACACGAAGGCAAGCGGCGACACGGACGCGAAGTACCACCAGGTTTCGCTGGGTGCGGACTACTCGCTGTCGAAGCGCACGGACGTCTACCTGCTCGGCGCGTACCAGCACGCCAGCGGCCAGCAACGCGGCGTGGGCGGCGTGCACGACGCGCAAGCGTCGATCGGCTCGTACGGCTTCGCCGGCAAGAGCTCGCAGGAAATGGTCTCGCTCGGCCTGCGTCACAAGTTCTAAAAACGACGTATCCGGCGTGCGACGCGTCTCGACGCGTTGCCGCCGAACTGGAAAGCCAGTCATCGGTTTCGGCCATGACTGGCTTTTTTTCGTCCCGTCGCACGCGGACGCCGCGCGGCCGGATGCGCCGGGAACAGGCACGCATACGGCCGCACACGTGCGACCGGTTTCCTGCGGCCGTAGCGCGCGCGGAATCGCATCGCTGGCGACGCCCCGTCGCCCGGAATCGACCGCACTATCCGCACTATCGAACCGGCCGATACAGTGCGAAGATCGTTCGCCGCGACATGTCGATTTCGACGGCCGTCGTTCGTCGTTCGCATGACGCGTGCCGTTCGCGTCAGCCCCGAAAACCGCCAGGAGACACGCCATGACGATTCAGAAGATCACGCCTTTTCTGTGGTACTCGACCGAGGCCGAAGAAGCCGCCGCGTTCTATGCAGGCATTTTCCCGGACTCGCGCGTCGTGCGCGTCACCGCGGTACCCGGCACCGGCGGCACGCGGATGGTCGAGTTCGAGCTGTTCGGGCAGCCGTTCATCGCGATGAGCCATCCGCGCAACGAATCGTTCAACCACGCGATCTCGCTGATGATCAGCTGCGCGGACCAGGCGGAGCTCGACCGCTACTGGAACGCGCTGCTCGCCGACGGCGGTATGGCCGACGGTTGCGGCTGGCTCCGCGACCGCTACGGCGTGTCGTGGCAGATCGTTCCGGACGAACTGATCCCGATGATGGCCGACCGCGATACGGTGAAGGCCGCGCGCGTCGCCGAAGCGATGATGCAGATGACGAAGTTCGACGTCGCCGCGCTGAAGGCCGCTTATGCGGGCACGGCGGGCTGACGGAAGCGGCGGCTTCTGCAGTTTCGTCCGTCGGGCGCGGGTGTGCCGGCGCGCTTGCGCGCGTCGTCCGCTCGAAGCGCTAGCGGCGCCGCCGCGGCCGCCGACGCATGCGCTACGCCGGCCGCGTCGCGCAGCGCGAGGCCCGCTCGCCCGTCGCCGCGCGCGCTGCCACTGCGACTCGACGGGCCACTGCGCATCGCGCACGAATGCGGCTGCCGGGTCGCCGCAGAGCATCGCGTCGTCGCCTACGCGTCGTAACGACGACGACACGCACCGCCACGATCAGCGGCTCGATGCGCGCCGCACGGGCGCTGCAGCGTTCATGCGACCGCGCCGTCGCCGGCCCGGTCTGCGGACCGCCGGCGCGCTGAAAGCCGTCCCGAGCGCCGATATGAAAGCGCAGGACAACGCTACAGTCGACGTCGCAGCGCAATCGCCGGCCGAGCATCCAATCGCCGGCGTGCTGAAAATCCTCCGCGGGGCGTCAACGCGAAATCCCGTTCGTTGCGGGGAGCCGGGCTTCGCATTGCGCTCGCATCGTCGGGTGCCGGTATCGGGTATCGCCGAATGCGGCGACGCCTGCCGCGGGCATTCGCTCGGACGATTGCGGCCGCGTGCGAGCTGATGCGTCCGGCTTGGCGTCCGCTTCGTGTACGCAATCGCCCCGCGACGATGGACGCATAGCGCTGTCGACGCGCGCACGTCGCGGCGCCGCCATGCGCCGAACCGAACGCAGTTCGCGCCGTCCCAGATAGCGCGATGACGTCACGTCGCCGCTTGCACGGCGATCACTTCGGGCACGCGCATGGCAGCACCGCGCTCCGACCGCGCCGACATATCCGCGCAATCGGGCATCCGCGCGAACCGCACAGCTTCGCTCGGCAAACAAATCGGCCTTCGCGAGCAGATCGACGTTGCCGCACGCGATTGTCGCCGCCGACAGATACCGAACGGAACGGCACGCACCACACGCGTCGCGTCGTCGACATGCGGTCGATCACGATGCGCGAGAACCGCGCGCGACCCATCTACGATTCCGGCAGGAACGCGCGCGCCGTTCACCACTCGTCCGTCATGCTCCGCATCATGCGAACCCCATCGCGCTTCCACTTCAAACGGCGAGCCGACGCAACGCACGCGGCAACCGCTTCCTCGATCCTTCGCCCCTTTCCCCGCATGCTTTGCGCGGCGCAATAAAAATCCCCGCACGCTCGCGCGTACGGGGATTTTCGGTCGGACATCGCAACGGCCGCCGGCAGGCTGCGGCGGCCGTCGCGGCGCGTTACGCAGCCGCGTCCTTCAGCTTCTTCAGCGCACGTGCCTTCACGCGCACGCTGGCCGGCTTCGCCGGGAACCAGCGCTCTTCGCCCGTGAACGGATCCTTGCCGAAGCGCTTCTTCTTCGCCGGCACGACTTGCGCCGTGATCTTCAGCAGACCCGGCAGCGTGAACTCGCCTGCGCCCTTCTTGTGGACCGAGCCCAGCACGACGTTCTCCAGTGCGGCGAGCACTGCCTTGACCGCCTTCACTTCCACGGCTGCGCGCTCAGCGATGTGCGCTGCGAGCGACGCCTTCGTGAACTTGTCCTTCAGCGGCGTCGGAGCGGCGGCGGGCGCCTTCGCGACGGCCTTCTTGGCCACTACTTTCTTCGCGGGCGCTGCTTTTTTGGCAGCCACTTTCTTGGCCGGTGCGGCAGCCTTCTTGGCCACCTTTTTTGCGGAAGTCGCCATGTTTCTCCTACCAGGTGTGGTCGTTGGATACACGAAGCACGCGACGCGCGCGCTTCAACGCCGGATTCTACAAGCGCCTCGGCGCTTCGTGCAGTACTTTTATGCGTTTTCGCGGGGTTTCCCGCACGTTTTGTTGCGCGCCGCCGACTCGGCCGACGCTCGAGCATCGAAAAACGCTGCACGTATACGTCCGAACGCGAATTACGTTCGATATTTGCACGCCTATACTGACCTCGCTCAACGCCTGGATGTCTTCATGCGCGAAGTCAGATACGTCAAAGGACTCGACGGCCTGCGAGCCATCGCCGTCATTCTCGTTTTCCTGTCCCACAAAGGCCACGTCCTGGCAGTCGACGTCGGCAAGCTCGGCGTGTGGACGTTCTTCTTCATCAGCGGCTTCCTGATCGTCGGCGAACTGCATCGCAACCGTCAGGCGATCGAATGCGGGACGATGACGCGCCGGCACGCGCTCGCGCTGTTCCTCGCGAAGCGCGCGCTGCGCATCTTTCCCGTCTATTACCTGCTGCTCGCCGCGCTCGCGATCGCGCACGCGCTGTTCTATCAGCGCGACGTGAACCTCGGGCTCGCGTGGCATGCCGCGTTCCTGTCGAACTACTGGATCGGCGTCGTGAAGGACGGCTGGCCGGGCTCGACGTCGCACTTCTGGAGCCTCGCGGTCGAACAGCAGTTCTATCTGATCGCACCGCTCACGCTGCTCGCGGTGCCGGCCGCGCGGCACGTGATGCTCGGCGTCGCCGGCATCGCCGTGTGTGCGCTCGCGCATGTCGCGCTGTACCTGGGCGACGCGTCGCCGGTGCTGATCTACGCGTTTTCCCCGTGGAATTTCGCGCTGATCGCGCTCGGCGGCGTCGGCGCGATCGCGCTCGCCGACCACGGCGTGGCCGTCGCGCGCCGGATTCCGCCCGGCTGGCTCGGCGCGGCCGGCGTCGTGTCGTTCCTCGCGCTGCCCGCGCTCACGCCGCTGTCGGCCGCGGCCGCGGCGCTCGCGGATCTCGCGCTGTCCGTGTCGCTCGGCGCGCTGATGATGTGGATCGTCACCGAACCCGACCATCCGGCCGTCGCGTTGCTGAACTGGGCGCCGCTCGTGTATCTCGGCACGATCAGCTACGGGTTCTACCTGTTCCACAACCTGATTCCCGCGCGCTTCGGCACGATGCCCGCGCTGTTCGCGCATGTGCCGATGCCCGGGTTCGTGCAAGAAGCGTTGCCCGAGGTGCTGCAGTTCATGTTCGCGGTGCTGCTCGCGCACCTGTCGTGGCGCTTTCTGGAAAAACGGCTGCTGGACTTCAAGAAACCGATCGCCGCGCGGCTCGCCCGCTACTTCGTCGCGCGACCGACCACGTCGACGCGCTGAACGAAAGCGCACGTCCCGGCGGCGGCATATGCGGCGCATGCGGCACACGCAGCATATGCGGCACGCCGACGTCCGCGCGAATGCCGATGCCGTTTCGCCGCACAAGCGCCGCATCGAATCGCGGCGGCCCGCATCGCGGCACCGGTTTCAATCTCCACGCGCTTGCGTCGTATGCGTCGCGCATCGTGCAAGCGCGCTCGGCCGACGGCGATGCAAACGCGGCGCACCGCGCGCTGCGGCCGAAACCGTCGCGACGCGCCGGCGCCTCCCTGCGCCGGCTCCCGATACTGCCTGCCGATCAGCCGGCCGCGCGCCGACGCTGCTGCGCGCCGGCAAACGCGGGACGCAAAAAAGCCCCGGCGCGCGAGCGGCCGGGGCCAACGGAACAACCACCACCTGAAACGGCGCGCGACGACTACTCAGGCAACGGCAGCCAGCGCGGGCAAGCAGGTACGCAGATACGCCTCGAATTCGCGACTCACTTCCGGATGCTGGAGCGCGAGCTCGACGGTCGCCTTCAGATAGCCGATCTTGCTGCCGCAATCGAAACGCGTACCGTAGTAGCGATACGCGAGCACCTGTTCGTTCGCGAGCAGCGACTGGATCGCGTCGGTGAGCTGCAGTTCGCCGCCCGCGCCCGGCTTCAGGCGGCGCAGATGATCGAAGATCGTCGGCATGAACACGTAGCGGCCGACCACGCCGAGGTTCGACGGCGCATCTTCCGGCGCGGGCTTCTCGATGATGCCCGACAGCTTGATGACGTCCTCTTCCCATTCGCGGCCCTCGACGACGCCGTACGAGCGGCTGTCCTCGCGCGCGATCGTCTCGACCCCGATCACCGAGCTGTGATAGTGGTCGAACACGTCGACGAGCTGCTTGAGCACCGGCTGCTCGCCGTGCAGCAGATCGTCCGCGAGGATCACCGCGAACGGCTCGCCGTGCACGAGCTTTTCCGCGCACAGCACCGCATGGCCGAGGCCGAGCGCTTCCGGCTGGCGCACGTAGAAGCAGTCGACATGGCTCGGCTTGATGCTGCGCACCAGCTCGAGCAGCTTCTCCTTGCCGCGCGCTTCCAGCTCCGCTTCGATCTCGTACGACTTGTCGAAGTGATCCTCGATCGCACGCTTGCTGCGCCCGGTCACGAAGATCATCTCGGTGATGCCGGCGTTGATCGCTTCCTCGACCGCGTACTGAATCAAAGGCTTGTCGACGACGGGCAGCATTTCTTTCGGGCTCGCCTTCGTTGCCGGCAGGAACCGCGTGCCGAGACCGGCAACGGGAAACACGGCCTTGGTGACTTTCAACATGTTCGCATCCTGATTTGCGTTGACTGCGCCGTGTCGACCGGCGACCCGGCGCGATTGTTATTCGAACGGCCTATCGAAAACCGACGGCACTGCCTATTCCGCTACGTATATTTCCGATATGGACGCGTTGCCCATGATTCCGGAAAACAGATAATCCGTCGACCGGTCGATATTGCCGAACCCATTGCCGAAGCAGAAACAAATTACCGATTATCCGGATACAAATTCTTACGAATCGAATTCCTCGATCAGAGGCACGCCGCCGCGTTCGACGCCCGGGCGAATCGGCTCGTTCTTCAGCGCCTCGCGGTAGGCCGACAGCACGGCCATGACCAGCAGTACTCCGGCGCTCGCGATCCAATGCATGTCCATCTTGCCGCTCCTTGCATCAATCAACTGGAAGCTTCAAATTATCAGAAAAAAATCGGCAAATAATTGGGCGCGCATGCCGGACCCGATTCGACGTTTCGAAGCAAACCGCGATCCGGAATATCTTCATTCCGCAACGGATTTTTTTATTCATTGATCGAATTCTTGCGCATTACGATGAGGCCAGACTTCCCGTTCATCCGTCTCGAGGAACCGAATCGCATGCAAGCTTTCAGCGGATCGTCTTTCGCCGCACCGCCGCTCGCCGATCGCAAGGAACACGTGATCGACGCGATGCGCGGCTTCGCGGCGCTGCTCGTCGCCTATTTCCACTGCCGCCAGGTCGTCTGGGTCGGCATGCAAAGCTTCCATCGCGCTTACGGTCATGCGCTCGACCCGAGCGTGATCGTCGGCTACCTGACGTTTCCGTTCGCGTGGGGCTCCGCCGGCGTGCCGATCTTCTTCGTGATCAGCGGCTACTGCATCCACCGCAACGCGGCGCTCAAGCTCGCGGCCGACCCGGCGTACCGGCTGGACGCACCGAACTTCTGGGCGCGTCGTTTCGCGCGCATCTATCCGGTGCTGCTCGCCGCGCTGCTGTTCACGCTCGCGCTCGACGCGGTGAGCCTGCAGATCGAACCGGTCAGCCACAAGATCCGCGACATCGGGCTCGCCGCGTTCCTCGTGAACCTGTTCTCGCTGCAGGGTGTCGCCGGCTACACGTACGGATCCAACGGCGCACTGTGGACGCTGTCGCTCGAGGTGCAGTTCTACGCGATCTATCCGCTGCTGTTCGCGCTGCGCCGGCGCGTCGGAATGCCGGCCGTGGTCGCGGCCGTCGCAGCGGTCAACGTCGCGTCCGCGTGGCTGCTCGAACGGCACGACCTGCAGTTCTTCACGTCGTACTGGCTGTCGTGGACGATCGGCGCGTGGATCGCCGACGTACGCGCGCAGCCCGCGCACGCCGCGGCCGGCGCGCCGTCGCGCGCGTGGACCGTCGCGGCGGTCGTGCTGCTGGCCGCCGGCTGCGGCGCGTTCCACTTCGGTCAATACGGCGCGTTCCAGCTGTGGGCGGCCGGCTTCGCGTGCTTCCTGTACCGCGCGCTCGCGTGCCCGCCGCGACCGACGCCGCTGCTGCGCGTGCTCGGCTGGTTCGGCGACTTCAGCTATTCGCTGTACCTGATCCACCTGCCGCTGTTCGTGTGTCTCGGATCGGTGCTGTTCCGCTCGGAACTGCAGTTGTCGATCTGGCCGTCGTTCGCGTTCATGGCCGTCGCGATTCCGGTCGCGTATCTGTTCTACCGGCTGTTCGAACGCCCGGCGATGACGTGGTCGGCGAGCCTGAAGCCGACGCGCACGACCCGCGTCGCCGCGCCGGCGCCTGAACAGCCGGCCTGAGCGCGACGCTTCGGCCGGCAGAAGCCGCCGCACGGCGCACGCGCCGTGCGGCTTTTTTTGCGGCCCGCGCGTACGCCGCACGCGCATGCCCATCGCACGGTCACGCGATCGCACGCGATCCCCGCCAAAACAAAACCCTCGCGCAGCGCAATGCCGCGCGAGGGCCGCCCCGCAGAAGTCGGTTCACGAGCGCGCGCCGTGCACGCGCACGCTCCCCGGCTACCGCTTCTTCTTCGCTTTCGCGGCCTTGGCCGTATCCGCGAGGATCTTTTCGACGCGCTCCACATAGGTTTCGGTGCCGAACCGGCGCACGGCGGTCACGCGACCGCTCGCGACGAGCCGCTCGCGCAGCGCCGCGTCGCGCTTGAGCGTGGCGAGCGCATCGGCCAGCGCGGTCGCGTCGCCGGGCTCGCACAGCAAGCCGTTGTCGCCGTGCTCGACGATCTCGACGACGCCGCCCGCGCGCGCGGCCACCACCGGCCGGCGCGCGAGCATCCCTTCGACGATCACGCGCCCGAACGGCTCCGGCGTGATCGACGTATGCGCGACGACGTCGACCGCCTTCATGCACGCGGCGACGTCACGCTGGAAGCCGAGGAAATGCACGCGCTCGCGCATGCCGTGCTGCGCGACGTACGCGTGCAGTTGCGCCGCGTAGTCGTCTTCGCCGAACAACGGCGCGCCGACCAGCACCACGTGCATGTCGGGATGCCGCGCGGCGGCCTCGAGCAGCAGATGCTGCCCCTTCCAGTGTGCGAGGCGGCTGAACGAGCCGACCAGCCATGCATCGTGCGGCAGCCCGAAGCGCGCGCGCAGCGCGGCTTGCGCGACGTCGTCCAGCGCATCGAACGGCGCGGCCGAAATGCCGTTGAACACGACGTCGACATGCTGCGGCGTGAAGCCCGTGAGCGCGCGGAACGCCTGCGCGGACGCATCGGAGTTCGCGATCACGCGCGTGATGCCGAGCCGTGCGCAGTACTTGATCGCCAGCAGCTGCTTGCGGCCGAAATGCTCGTCGCTGACGATGTCGCGCAGATGCCAGACCACCGGCTTGCGCGCGAGCCGCCCGGCGAGCGCGCCGACCACCATCGCGCGCTGCGTATTCGCATAGATCACGTCGGCGCGCCGCGCGCGGCGCGCGACGTCGCGCACGAGCGCCGCGAGCTGCGTCAATGCGCGCATCGACACGCCGCCCTGCTTGCGCACGCCGGCGAGCGCGCCCTGATCGACCACATCGACGCGCGCGCCGATCTCGTCGAGCGCCGCGCGGAACGGGCCGTCGTCGAACAGCAGCACGTCCGCGTTCGCGCGCATGTGCTTCATGATCTCGAGCAGCGACAGCTCCGCACCGCCGAGCACGCCGCTCTGGTCGAGCACGAGCGTCGCCGGGCCGCGCGCGACCGGCAGCGGCGCGACCGCCGCGCCCCGTTGCGCGGTCGCGCCCGGCAGCGCGGCTTCCACATAGTCGAGAAAGCGCCGCCGGAACGTGTCGGCCGAAAACCGCTCGGCGTTCGCCCGGCACGCGCGCGGCGTAAAGCGCTGCGGCGCCCGCTCGAATTCGTCGACCGCCGCGACGATCGCCGCCGGCGTCTGCTCGTCGAAGAACAGTCCGGTCGGATTCGCGTCCGACTGCGGATCGAGCACGGTCTCGAGCGCGCCGCCCTTGCCGTACGCGATCACCGGCGTGCCGCACGCCTGCGCCTCGACGACCGAGATGCCGAAATCCTCCTCGGCCGCGAACACGAACGCCTTCGCGCGCCGCATCCGGTCGTGCAGCACCGCGAACGGCTGGTAGCCCATGATCTCGACGTTCGGGCCGGCCTTCGCGCGGATCTTCTGCATCTCCGGGCCGTCGCCGATCACGACGAGCTTGCGCTCGGGCGTGCGCGAGAACGCGTCGACGATCAGGTCGATCTTCTTGTACGGCACCATCCGCGACGCGGTCAGGTAGAAATCCTCTTTTGCGTCGTTCAGCGAGAACGCGTCGACGTCGACCGGCGGAAAGATCACCGCCGCATCGCGGTGATACACCTTCCGGATGCGCCGCGCGATGAACGCCGAGTTCGCGATGAAGCCGTCCACCGCGTTCGCGGTGCGCGTATCCCAGTTGCGGATGTAATGCAGGATCAGCCGCGCGAGCAGCGACTTCGGCCCGTGCGTGAGGTTCGATTGCTCGAGATACTGGTGCTGCAGATCCCACGCATAGCGGATCGGCGAATGCACGTAGCTGATGTGCACCTGGTCCGGGCCGGTCAGCACGCCCTTCGCGACCGCGTGGCTGCTCGAGATCACCAGATCGTAGCCGGACACGTCGAGCTGCTCGATCGCGAGCGGCATCAGCGGCAGATAGCTGCGGTACTTGGTGCGCGCGAACGGCAGCTTCTGGATGAACGACGTCGTCACCGGCTTGCCGCGCACGAACCCGCGATCGTCGAGAAAATCGACGAGGCTGAACAGGTCCGCGTCCGGAAAGCACGCGATGATCTGCTCGAGCACGCGCTCGGCGCCCGCATACGTGACGAGCCAGTCGTGGACGATCGCGACGCGCAGCGGGCGCGACGCGGCGCGCGCGCCGGCCCGCCCGACGGCATCCGCGCGGCGCAGGGCGACGTCGGCATTCAAGGGTTGCGCCGCGGCCGGATCGGCCGCGGCGACGTTCAGGACGGCGTGTTCCGCCAGATCGCGATTCATACGGTTTTCCTCGCATTGAGACGGACGAACAGGCCGCGCACGAGCGCGCGCAACCCCGGCGTCATCGTGAGCGACCACGCGACGTTCAGCACCAGCACGACCGCGCACAGCGCGATCGACTCGCCGAGCCCCGGCCACGCGTGCGCGAGAAACAGGCTCGCGAGCAGAAACGCGAGGTGCGCGAGCATGTCGAGCACGATCGCGCGCATCCGGATCGCGGACAGATACAGCAGCACGCCGTAGTCGACGAGCGCGCGCACGGCGACGACCGCCGCCGCGCCGATCAGCCCGAAGTGATGAATGCCGAGCCACAGGCCGCCGACGAAGAACGGCATCTGCACGAGCCCGGCGAGCGCCGCACGCGCCGGATTGACCTGCGACTGGATCAGGATTCGCGTGACGCTCGCCTGGCCGACGAGCCACACGCCGATCACGAGCAGCCGGCCGACCGGCGCCGAATGCGCGGCGAGATCCGCGCCGACCCACAGCGTGAGAAACGGCGCGAGCGCGAAGATCGCGACGATGCCGACCGGCGTGAACACGCCGTTCAGGAATTCGAGCGACTGGCGCGCGAGCGTATCCGCGTGGTCGCGGCCGACCGCCGACAGCCGCGGGAACAGCGTGCGCACCAGCGCGTTCGGCAGCATGTTCAGCCGCGTGACGAGGTTCTGCGGCACCGTGTAGTAGGTGACGAACTTCGCGCCCATGCCGGCGCCGAGCATCACGCGGTCGAGCGTGTCGGCGATCATGCTCGTCGTGCTCGCGATCAGCATCCAGCCGCCGAAGTTGAACAGCCCCTTCGCGGTGCGCCATTGCGGCGGATCGATGCGCGTGATGCCGAGCACCTTGATGCTCGCGTGGCCGAGCATCGCCGCCGCGATCAGCCGTGCGACGACCGCGGCCGCGAGCACCGTCTGCAGGTTCGGCGCGATCCACCACGCGGCGCCGAGCGGCAGCAGCTGGAACAGGAACGTGCCGATCGTCTGGTTCGTGTTGAACACGCCGAAGCGCTCGGCGCCGTTGATCGCGCCCGCGAACACCCACGACACGTTCGCGAGCGGAATCGCGAGCGCAAGCCACGGCAGCGCGAGATACACCTCGTGCTGCATCGCGGCCGACACCTTCGTGAAATACGCGGTGTAGACGAACGCGCCGAAATAGATCAGCAGCCCGCCGACGATGCCGGTGCCGAGGTTCAGCCAGAACGCGCTCCAGAACACGCGCGCGCTTTCGGCGGCGTCGCCGCCCGCGAGCGCCTTCGAGATGTGGTTCTGCGCGGCCATGCTCATCCCGAGATCGAGGATCCCGAAATAGCCGATCAGCGTCCATACGAGGCTCACGACGCCGTAGCGTTCGACGCCGAGCGCGTGAATGTACGCGGGCACCGTCACCAGCGATACGAAGGTCGGCAGGATCAGCCCGATGAAGTTGATCGAAACGTTCTTGAGTATGCGTTTGTCCATGCTTTCTGCCTTGTCGACGAGTCGACGCGCCGCCGCCGGTTACGGTTTCCAGCGGTACATCAGCACCTTGCCGCGCGCGTCTTCCTCGACGAACACCAGGTATTCGCCGTTCTCGCGCCGGAACGCGCTGATGCCGAACGGCACGTCGACCCAGCCCGACGCCTTGCCGACCTCGGCGCCCGGATTCATCACGCCCACTTCCTTGCCGGTTTCCTTGTCGTACACGTGGATCTTGCCGACCGGCTCGACGGTGAAGATGTAGCGGCCCTCGACCGTGATCCCGATCAGGTCGAGGATCGGCTTCGCGTCGAGTTGCCACGGCAGCGCGACCGTATAGCGCGCGACCGGCGAACCGCTCGACCACTTGTCGAAGCGCACGAGCACGCGGCCGACTTCCTTGTTGATGCCCGGCTGCGGCGGCGCGTCGGCCGTGTAGCCGGTCACGTACAGCGAATCGGTCTGCGGCTCGTAGATCGCACGGCGCAGCTGCGTGAACGGCTGCGGCATCGGATACGTCGTGACCTTGTCGTACGAGTAGATCGGATTGCCGGCCTTGTCGACACCGCCGTAGCGGAACCGATGGATGCCGCGCACGTCGCTCGTACGCCAGATGTCGCCGTTCGCGTCGATCCACCAGCCCCAGCCGCCGGCCTTCGCCTTGCCGGTCGTGTTGATCTCGAACTCGTCCGCGTCGAGCCGTCCGTTGCCGTTCGCGTCGCGCCACATCCAGTCGCCGCCGGGCGGCTTGTTCGGCACCTTGTCGACCGGCCGCGCGCGTCCCGCGATCAGCCCCGACGGAATCGCGACCTCGCCGTCGCGCTTCGCGTCGAAGCGGTAGATCTTCAGGTGATCGGCATACATGTCGGTCAAGTACAGGAACGTGCGGCCGTCGACGCGGCGCGCGGTCGGCATTCCCGGCCACTGGTCGGTGTGGAACACCGGATCGTCCGGATACTTGAAGCGGTTCGACAGGAACCCGACGTATTTCCAGTCCTGGCCCGGCGGCTTCGACAGGTCGAGCTCGAAGCGCTTGTTGCCGGTGTACACGCTGTTCGGCCGCGCGGGATCGAGCCACGCGCCGTCGACGAACAGCAGCCCCTGCACCTGCCAGCGCAGCTTGCCGTCCGGCGTGTAGCTTTCGAGCACCGCGCCGAGCCCTGCACCGATCGTGTCGTGGCGCGGCCCGATTCCGTTCATCGCGACGTAGACGTTGCCGTCGCGATCGACGCCGACGCCGGTCAGCCCGTTGAAGCGCTGCGGCCCCGGGCGGCCCGGCACCGGGCCCGCGAAGATGCCGCCGCGCTCGCCCAGCGTGCCGGACTGCGCATAGCCGTTCGCGCCTTTCGAGAAGATCAGGATCTGCTGGCGCGGCCCGTTGTCGGCGACGAGCACGCGGCCCTTCGCGTCGACCGCCACGTCGACCGCGTCGGTGCCGTCGGGCAGCGCGGGCGCGTCGTCGATCCTGCGGCCGTCCGCGCGCACGTGCGCGAGATGCGCCGGACCATGCAGCGTGTCGGTGAGCAGCCACAGCGTGCCGTCCGGCGCGAGCGCGATGCGGCCGGGTTCGCGCGCGCTCCACGTGCCCTTCTTCTGCATCGTTTCGGCGTCGTAGACGTCGACTGCGTCATGCGCCGGATTCGTCGCGAACAGCGTCTTGTCGTCAGCCGCGAGGCCGCCCACTTCCGCCTTCAGCTCGCCGACGTCCTGCTTCGCGGCGGCCGGCACCTCGTTGACCACCATGAAGCTCGCGGCCATCCGCGCGCGGCCCGCGTCGGCGCGCCCGCCCGGCGCGACCGGCGGCGCCGCGCGAAACGGCGCGGGCTGCTTCATGTCGCCGATCGCGCGGCGCGAAATGCCGAACCACTGCTTGCCCTTGTCCGGCCAGATGCCGGGCGACTGCAGATGGCCGCGCTCGTTGCCGACGCCGATCGCGACATACGCGTACTTGCCGTTCACCGCGATCGCATTGCCGCCGAGATTGCCCCAGCCGTGCGTGCCGCCGGCGAAGCCGAGCATCTTGCCGTCCTTGTACACGCTCGCTTCCGCGCCGCTCTCGTCCCACGGCGCATTCGTATACACCTTGCCGTCGGGCGTGACCGCGATCGCGCGGATGTCGATCTGCGTCCACGTGCCGTCGCCATAGCCGAACGTGTTGCCGATCCACGACGTCGTCGCGGGCAACACCGTTTCGGCCGGTGCGGCGCCCGCCGCCAGCGCCGCGCCTACCGTGATGCCAACCAGAATCAGACGTCGCAATGCGCTTCTCCAGACTCGATGCGAAAGCAACGGGCCGCCGCGGCCGAATGCCGGCCGCGGAATGTCCTGCCGCTAAATGGGTTTCAAACGTCGCGATGCAGGTTACAAGCAAAAATAATCACAAGAAATTTGGAAATATTTGGGGATGTTTCTGCGTGAAATATCGCGCCGGAACGAGCGTGAAAGGGCCGGCAGATACGGCAATAACGACCGCTTTCTGCCGCGACGATCCGTAGAAAATGCCGCGCGCGACCGCGCGGCGCGGCATGCAGCCGACGAACCTTTCGATCCGGAATCGATACGCGGCGCGTCGAAATCCTCTCAAGCCGATAAATCGCATGCGTTTTTTTGCCGATTTCTTTTCCCTAGAATCGATTTCGATTTCATATTCCATTCAGACGCATGCATTACGTTCACGCATCGAATGCGCGACGCGCGGCCGCACGCGCCGCCCGGCGCGCGGGAGCGCCGCGATGACCGCGCCGTCGCAACCGGCCGACCTCGCGCCGCCGCAGCACGGCCGCATCGTGCAGCTCGACGGCCTGCGCGCGATCGCGGTCGGCGCCGTGTTCCTGCAGCACGCGCTGAAGGCGCCGCTGTGGATGGGCGTCGATCTGTTCTTCGTGCTGAGCGGGCTGCTGATCACCGGCATCCTGCTCGATCGCAAGGCGCGCGGACAGTCGTACTTCAGCCATTTCTACGCGCGACGCGTGCGCCGGATCCTGCCGCCGTACGTGCTGCTGCTCGTCGTGTCGACGATCCTGTTCGGCGCGAGCTGGGTGCCGCACTGGCCGTGGTTCGCGTTCTTCTCGACCAATATCGGGCTGTCGCTCGGCAGCATCGGCCACGACAGCCTGGACGTGCTGTGGTCGCTGGCCGTCGAGGAGCAGTTCTACATCTTCTGGCCGTTCGTCGTGCTGTGGTGCTCGGAGCGCGCACTGCCGTGGGTCGCGGCCGCGCTGATCGTCGCCGCGCCGGTGCTGCGCGCGATCGCGACGCCGTGGTTCGATTCGTTCTGGCCGATCTACTACCTGACGCCGTTCCGGATGGATCTGCTCGCCGCCGGCGCGCTGCTCGCGGTCGTGCTGCGTCGCGACCGGCGTGCGCTGGAGCCGTTCTATCCGCTCGCGATCGTCGGCGCGCTCGTGTCGCTCGCGATCCTCGGCTGGCTGCATCTGTCGTTTCCGCGCTTTCGCGCGGCGAACACGCCGCTGTCGAACGCCGCGCTCTACAGCATCTCGCTGCTGCTGTGCACGTCGATCGTCGTGATCGCGCTGCGCGGGCGCGGCCTCGTGCAGCGCGTGCTGACGAACCCGATGCTCGTCTATGTGGGCACCGTCAGCTACACCGTGTACCTGATCCACCTGAGCGTGCTGTATGCGTTGTGGCCGCTGCATCTGAACCGCTTCGTCACGGCCGCGCTCGCGCTCGCGATCACGCTCGCGTACGCGACGCTCAGCTGGTACGGCTTCGAACGGCGTCTGACGCGCGGCCCCGCTCGGCCCGCGCTGCCGGCGGCCGCGCGCACGACCGCCTGATTTTTCTCCCTTCATCGTTTCGACCAGGACACTGCCATGAGCCAAACTCGCAAAAAGGCCATCATCACGGGGATCACGGGGCAAGACGGTGCGTACCTGACCAGGCTGCTGCTCGACAAGGGCTATGAAGTCACGGGCACCTATCGCCGCACCAGCTCGGTGAACTTCTGGCGCATCGCCGAACTCGGCGTCGACACGCACCCGAACCTCACGCTCGTCGAGCACGACCTGACCGACGCCGGCTCCAGCCTGCGCCTGCTCGAGCGCACGCAGCCGGACGAGCTGTACAACCTGGCCGCGCAGAGCTTCGTCGGCGTGTCGTTCGACCAGCCGGCGACGACGGCCGACGTGACCGGCATCGGCCCGCTGAACCTGCTCGAGGCGATCCGCGTCGTGAGCCCGAAGACGCGCTTCTACCAGGCGTCGACATCCGAGATGTTCGGCAAGGTGCAGGCGATTCCGCAGACGGAGACGACCGCGTTCTATCCGCGCAGCCCGTACGGCGTCGCGAAGCTGTACGCGCACTGGATGACCGTGAACTACCGCGAGTCGTACGGCCTGTTCGGCTGCAGCGGGATTCTGTTCAACCACGAATCGCCGCTGCGCGGCCGCGAGTTCGTCACGCGCAAGATCACCGACACCGTCGCGAAGATCAAGCTCGGCAAGGCGAAGCGGCTCGAACTCGGCAACCTCGACGCGAAGCGCGACTGGGGCTTCGCGCTCGAATACGTCGAAGGCATGTGGCGGATGCTGCAGGCGAACGAGCCGGACACCTACGTGCTGGCCACCAACCGCACCGAAACCGTGCGCGACTTCGTGCGGATGGCGTTCGCGGCCGCCGGCTATCAGATCGAATGGACCGGCAAGGGCGAACAGGAGCGCGGGCTCGATGCGGCGACCGGCGACGTGCTCGTCGAAGTGAATCCGAAGTTCTACCGTCCGGCCGAAGTCGATCTGCTGATCGGCTGCGCGGACAAGGCCAAATCGAAGCTCGGCTGGGAGCCGAAGACGACGCTCGAACAACTTTGCCAGATGATGGTCGAAGCGGATTTGACGCGGAATCGCCACCATGACACGTTCTGATGCCGGGCGAACGTCGCGCCGCGCGTTCGTCACCGGGCTGACCGGCTTCACCGGCCGCTACCTCGCGCAACATCTGCACGCGGCCGGCTACGAAGTGTGGGGCACCGTGGCGCCCGGCGCGCCGCACGTCGACGATCCGGCGTTCGCCGCATGCACGCTGCTGCCGGTCGACCTGCTCGACGCGAACGCGCTGCGCGCGGCCGCCGCCGACGCGCGGCCCGATGCGGTCGTCCATCTCGCCGCGCGTGCGCACGTCGCGCAGGACGAGCCGTCGCTCACGTACGCGGTCAACATCACCGGCACACGCAACCTGCTCGCCGCGCTCGCGGGGCTCGACCGCCGGCCGTCGGCCGTGCTGCTCGCGAGCAGCGCGAACGTGTACGGCAACTCGACGGCCGGCGTGCTCGACGAAACTACGCCGCCCGCGCCGGCGAACGACTACGCGGTCAGCAAGCTCGCGATGGAATATGCGGCGAAGCTGTGGGCCGACAAGCTGCCGATCGTGATCGCGCGGCCGTTCAACTACACGGGCGTCGGCCAGAGCGAAGCGTTTCTGCTGCCGAAGCTCGTCGCACACTACGCGCGCAACGAACCGCGCATCTCGCTCGGCAATCTCGACGTCAGCCGCGACTTCTCCGACGTGCGCGACGTCGCGGCCGCGTACCTGAAGCTGATCGAAGCGGCGCCGGCCGGCGAGACGTTCAACGTGTGCTCGGAGCGCGCGTATTCGCTGAAGGAAGTGCTGGCGATGCTGTCGCGCATCGCCGGCTACGTGATCGACGTGACGATCGATCCGCGCTTCGTGCGGGACAACGAAGTGAAGCGCCTGAGCGGGTCGCGCGACAAGCTGCGACGCGCGGTGGGCGAACTGCCGCTGACGCCGCTCGACGCAACGCTGCGCTGGATGATGGATGCGATGCGCGGCGAACGTGCGGGCACGCTCGACTCACGCGATTGAAACGGTACGCGGCAGCGCGACATGTCGCTGCGCTGTGCGGCACCGGCGCCTGCGATCGCCGATCGCGGATATCCGCCCGACACAAAACGAACGAGCCGTTCGCCCGGCGCCTGCCGGTGCGAACGGCTCGTTTCGATTAGGGGATCCGACGCCGCGCTCAGCCGCCCAGACCGCGCGCGAGATCGTTGCGCAGGTCGCCCGCGTGCTCGAGGCCGACCGCGAGCCGGATCAGCCCTTCGGTGATGCCCGCCGCCGCACGCGCTTCCGGCGTGATGCGCGCGTGCGTCGTGGTCGCCGGATGCGTGATCGTCGTGCGCGTGTCGCCGAGGTTGCCGGTGATCGAGATCAGCTTCGTGCCGTCGATCACGCGCCATGCGTTCGCGCGCTGCTGCTCGGGCGTGTCGCCCTTCACCTCGAACGACACGATCGCACCGCCCGCCTTCTGCTGACGCTTCGCGAGCGCGTGCTGCGGGTGCGACTCGAGCCCCGGATAGAACACGCGCGCGACGGCCGGATGCGTGTCGAGCCAGCGTGCGATTTCGAGCGCATTCGCCGATTGCTTCTCGACGCGCAACGACAGCGTCTCCATTCCCTTCAGCAGCACCCACGCGTTGAATGCGGACAGCGTCGGGCCCGCGCTGCGCACGAACGGGAACACCTTGCCCATGATGAATTCCTTCGAGCCGACCAGCGCGCCGCCGAGCACGCGGCCCTGGCCGTCGAGGAACTTCGTCGCCGAGTGCATCACGACGTCCGCGCCGAGCTTCAGCGGCTGCTGCAGCACCGGGCTGCAGAAGCAGTTGTCGACGACGAACAGCGCGTTCGCGGCCTTCGCGATCTTGCCGATCGCTTCGATGTCGGCGAGCTCGGTCAACGGATTCGACGGCGTCTCGAGGAAGAACATCTTCGTTTCCGGCCGCACGGCTTGCTGCCATGCGTTCAGGTCGGTCGGATCGACGAACGTCGTCGCGATTCCGAACTTGCTGAAGATCTGCGAGAACATCCCGAGCGTCGAGCCGAACAGGCTGCGCGAGCTGACGAGGTGATCGCCCGCTTGCAACGCGGACATCACGACCGACATGATCGCGGCCATCCCGGACGCGGTCGCGATGCACGCGTCGCCGCCCTCGAGCGCCGCGAGACGCTCCTGGAACATGGTGACGGTCGGATTCGTGAAGCGCGAATAGGTGAAATAGTCTTCGGAATTCGCGAAGCGCTCGGCCGCTTGCGCCGCACTGTCGAAGCAGAAGCTCGACGTGAGGAACAGCGCTTCCGCGTGCTCGTTGAAGTCGGTGCGCAGCGTGCCGGCACGCACGGCAAGCGTGTCGAAGTTCAGGGAGTCGTCCATGTTCCGTTATCCGTATTCGATGGCCGCGCGGCGCGCGCGACCCGGCCAAACAAAAAGCCCGCTATGCATCGGCATCAGCGGGCTTCGGTGCGGTACGACAGCGATCGACTCGGGCCGGCTGCCGCCGGCCTTCGCTTTAGCTGTTTCGGGAAGTTGCCCCGCGTCCGCAAGCTGAAATCAAATCGACGCAAGGCGCCATCCTAGCACGCTTCGGAAGAGCGTGCGCCGGCGTCACTCGACCGACAGCTGCAGGTTCATCTGCGAACGCGCGGTGTCGCTTGCCGTGTCGCGATCGGCCTGCGACGCCGGCGTGAGGCGCGCACGCTCGATCGCATCGAGATACTCGGGCGTCACGTCGCCGGTGATGTAGTTGCCGTCGAAGCACGACGCCTCGAAGCGCTCGAGCTTCGGGTTGATGTCGCGCACCGCACGGCGCAGATCGTCGACGTCCTGATAGATCAGGTAGTCGGCGCCGATGATCTTCGCGACTTCGTCGTCGCTGCGACCGTGCGCGACGAGTTCACCGCGCGTCGGCATGTCGATCCCGTACACGTTCGGGAACTTCACCGGCGGCGCCGCCGACGCGAAGATCACCGACTTCGCGCCCGCATCGCGCGCCATCTGCACGATTTCGTGCGACGTCGTGCCGCGCACGATCGAATCGTCGACGATCAGCACGTTCTTGTCCTTGAACTCGATGCTCATCGCGTTCAGCTTCTGGCGCACCGACTTCTTGCGCACCGCCTGACCCGGCATGATGAACGTACGGCCGACGTAGCGGTTCTTGAAGAAGCCTTCGCGATACTCGACGCCGAGCTTCGCGGCGACCTGCATCGCGGCCGGACGCGACGAATCGGGAATCGGCATCACGACGTCGATCGGCACGTTCGGCAGCTCGCGCTTGATCTTCTCGGCGAGATAGTCGCCCATGCGCAGGCGCACATTGTAGACGGGCACGCCGTCGAGGCACGAATCCGGACGCGCGAGATACACGTATTCGAACATGCACGGATTGAGCGTCGGATGCTCGGCGCACTGCTGGCTGTGGAAATTGCCGTTCTTGTCGATGAAGATCGCTTCGCCCGGCTGCACGTCGCGCACGAACTCGAAGCCGATCCCTTCGACCGCCACCGATTCCGACGCGACCATCCACTCGGTGCCGTTCTCGGTCTCGAGCTTGCCGATGCACAGCGGGCGGATGCCGAACGGATCGCGGAACGCGACGAGCCCGTAGCCGGCGATCAGCGACACGATCGCATACGAGCCCTGCAGCCGGCGATGAACGCCCGCGACGGCCTTGAACAGCGCGGCCGGATCGAGCTCGAGGCCTGTGGTCGACAGTTGCAGTTCGTGCGCGAACACGTTGAGCAGCACTTCGCTGTCGGAGTTCGTGTTGATGTGCCGGCGGTCGATCCGGAACATCTCGTCCTTCAGCTGTTCCCAGTTCGTCAGGTTGCCGTTGTGCGCGAGGATGATCCCGAACGGCGCGTTCACGTAGAACGGCTGCGCCTCGGCTTCGCTCGACGCGGAGCCGGCCGTCGGATAGCGAACCTGGCCGATGCCGAACGTGCCGGGCAGGCTGCGCATGTTGCGCGTGCGGAACACGTCGCGCACCATGCCGTTCGCCTTGTACATGTGGAAATTGCTGCCGTCCGCCGTCGCGATGCCCGCCGCGTCCTGACCGCGATGCTGCAGAAGCAGCAGGCTGTCATAGATCAGCTGGTTGACCGGGGATTGGGAGATAACGCCTACGATGCCGCACATGGCATGTCCTTCAAGATGACAAAATCGGTTCCGTCCTGCCCGACGCGCGCCGTCACACGCGTACGTACTGGGCCATGCCGTCGGGCAGAAGCTGCTTCAGCTCGTGCACGCCCTGTTCGGCGATGGGACGCAATAGCGCATTGCGCCAGAAATCCTGTTTGGGCAGTTCGGTCAGCCCCGCTGCCGCGACGAGCAGCACCACCAGCACACAGCCGCGCACGAGGCCGAACATCATGCCCAGCGAGCGATCGACGCCGCCGAGGCCGGTCGCCTGCGCGATTCGCGACAGCAGCGCGTTCGCGACACCGGCGACGAACACGACGCCGATCACGAGCAGCGCGAACGCGATCACCCATTGCGTGAGCGCACCGCCCGGCCAGTTCGCCGGAACGTACGGCACGACGAGCCCGACGTAGCGGCTCGCGATCACGATCGCCGCGATCCAGCCAATCAGCCCGAAAATCTCGGACACGAAGCCGCGCCACGCGCCACGCAGCGCCGACAACGCGATCACCGCCAATACAGCGTAGTCGAAAGCGGTCAGCATCGTGCGTTACTGCGTGAGCCCGGCTTCGCGCACCTTCGCGATCGCGGCGGACGCCGCCGCGCGGTCGGCGAACGGACCCGCACGCAACAGTGTAGCCGTGCTGCCGTCCGCCTGCTTGCGGTGCTCGACATATGCGGGCACACCCGCCGATTTCAATTTGGCCGCCCATGAACGGGCCGCCGCGTCATCCTTGAACGAACCGAGCTGCACCGCGAAACGTGCGCCGGCCGAAGCCGACGACGATGCGTCGCCGCTGTCCGCCGCTGCGTCGGCGTTCGCGACCGCCGGCGGCGCGAGCTTCGGTGCGGCCGGCGTAGGCGTGGCCGGCTTCGGCGTCGTCGGCTTCGGTGCGGCCTGTTGAGGCGCTGCGGGCTTCGCCGGCGTCGCGTTCGCCGTGGTGGTCGTATCGGGTTTGGCGGCCGGCTTCGCGGCCTCCTTCGGTGCGGCCGCGATCGCTGCATCGGACGCCGGCGGTTCGTCGTGTGCGACGCCTGCCTGCACGTCCGCGTCGTCGTCGCGCGGCGCGACTGCCTGATGCGCAGGCCGATTCGGGATGTCGATTGCGATATCGTCGGTTACCGGCTTCGGGTGCGAATCGAGCACCATCGGCAGCACGACGACCGCAGCCACGACGAGGGCGATCGCGCCGACGAGGCGGCGGCGCGCGCGTTGCTTTTCTGGGAGGGTCGGATCGAGGAGCAGCGCGTCCGACTCCGGACGCTCGGTGCGGCGCGAGCGTCGCTCGACGCGTTCAGTGCGCTCCGTACGCACGTTCCGGGAGGCCCCGGTACGACCGCCACGCCGGGTGGGCGCGTCGTCGTCTTTCTTGCCGAACGAGAAAATTCCCATGAATGGCTGAGTCCGAAACTGCCCGTCAGTCAGTGTTGCTGCGATTTACGATAGGCCATCACACCCGCCACCGTATGGAAACTGCCGAAAACCACGATTCTATCATTCTCGGATGCTCTTTTTAGTGCATCGCGAAACGCGTCGGCCGGCGCTGCGAAGCGCGTCACGCTCGAATCCGGCCCGTCTTCGACGCCCGCCTTGCGCAGCGCAGCTTCGAGCTGCTCCGCGCTCGCCGCGCGCGGCAGCGGCAGATCGGTCACGCACCAGTGGTCGATCTCGCCTTTCAGATGCCGCAGTACGCCGTCGATGTCCTTGTCGTGCATCGCGCCGAACACCGCGTACGTGTACGGGAAAAAGCCCATGTTGCCGAGATTCTGCTCGAGCACGGCCGCCGCATGCGGGTTGTGCGCGACGTCGAGCACGATCGCCGGCTTGCCGGGCAGCACCTGGAAGCGCCCCGGCAGCTCGACGTTCGCGAGCCCGAGCCGGATGTCCTGCGCGGACACCGGCAGTTGCGGACGCAACGCTTCGAGCGCGGCCAGCGCCGCCGACGCGTTGATCAGCTGATTCGCGCCGCGCAGCGCCGGATACGCGAGCGCCGGATAGCGCTTGTCGCGGCCGAGATAGCTCCACTGCTGACGCTCCGCGCCCGGCTGAGCCTCGTAGCGGAAGTCGCGGCCGACGAGCCACAGGTCGGCGCCGATCGCCTGCGCATGCTCGACCAGCGTGCTCGGCGCGGCCGGATCGCCGCAGATCGCCGGCTTGCCCGCGCGGAAGATGCCGGCCTTCTCGAACGCGATCTTCTCGCGCGTATCGCCGAGATATTCGGTGTGGTCGATGTCGATGCTCGTGACGATCGCGCAATCGGTGTCGATCACGTTGACCGCATCGAGCCGGCCGCCGAGGCCGACTTCGAGGATCACCGCGTCGAGCCCGCGCGATGCGAACAGATGCAGGATCGCGAGCGTCGTGAATTCGAAGTACGTGAGCGATACGGGTTCGGGCAGCGACGTGCGCGCGGCTTCGACGGCCTCGAAATGCGGCAGCAGCTCGGCGTCGCTCACCGTTTGCCCGTTCACGCGCGCGCGCTCGTTGAATTCGAGCAGGTGCGGCGACGTGTGGCAGCCGACCTTGTAGCCCGCGCGCACGAGGATCGTCTCGAGGAACGCGCAGGTCGAGCCTTTGCCGTTCGTGCCGCCGACCGTGATCACCGGACACGCGAAGTCGAGCTGCAGCGCCGCCTTCACCTTGCCGATGCGCGTGAGGCCCATGTCGATGCCGACCGGGTGCGCGCGTTCGAGATGCGAAAGCCACGCATCGAGAGTGGGAAAAGTGCTCATCGGATCAAATCTGAATCGGTACGACACACTACGCCAAAAAACGAAGCGCGCCGCCCGACATCGAAGCCGGGCGACGCGCGCGATTCACGGCCGCTGCGCTCAGGCCAGCGCGTCGGCCGGCTGGCGCTGCAGCAGCGCGAGCAGCTGTGCGATCTCGTCGCGCATCTTGCGACGGTCGACGATCATGTCGATCGCGCCCGTCTTCAGCAGGAACTCGGCACGCTGGAAGCCTTCCGGCAGCTTCTCGCGAACCGTCTGCTCGATCACGCGCGGGCCCGCGAAGCCGATCAGCGCCTTCGGCTCGGCGATCACGACGTCGCCGAGGAACGCGAAGCTCGCGGACACGCCGCCCATCGTCGGGTCGGTCAGCACCGAGATGAACGGCAGCTTCGCTTCGGCGAGCTTGGTCAGCATTGCGGTGGTCTTCGCCATCTGCATCAGCGACAGCAGGCTTTCCTGCATCCGCGCGCCGCCCGACGCGGTGAAGCAGATGAACGGCACGTGCTGCTCGAGCGCGTTCTGCGCGCCGCGTGCGAAACGCTCGCCGACGACCGAACCCATCGAGCCGCCCATGAACGAGAACTCGAAGCACGCGGCCACGACCGGCAGCGTGTGGATCGCACCGCCCATCACGACCATCGCGTCGGTCTCGCCCGTTTCGTCCATCGCTTCCTTCAGGCGGTCCGGATACTTGCGGCTGTCCTTGAACTTCAGCGAGTCCACCGGCAGCACTTCCTGGCCGATCTCGTAGCGGCCTTCCGGATCGAGCAGCGCGTCCAGGCGCTCGCGTGCACCGATGCGCATGTGGTGATCGCACTTCGGGCACACGTGCAGGTTCGCGTCCACGTCGTTGCGGTACAGCACGGCCTCGCAGGACGGGCACTTGACCCACAAGCCTTCCGGAATGCCCTTGCGGCTTTTCGGATCGGTCTGCTTGATCTTCGGCGGCAACAGTTTGTCGAGCCAGCTCATCGTATGGTTTCCTGTTCCGTGGCGGGGCGGGCCGAACGGCCCGTTCCCGCTTGCTGTTGTGTTTATCGCGCCGTGCTGCCCGCGCCGTCCAGCGCGGTGCGCAGCTCGGCGATGAACGCCTTCAGCGCGGCGGCGGCGCTCTCCGGCGCAGCACTTTCGAGCAGCTGCACCAGGCGGCTGCCGATCACGACCGCGTCGGACACCTCGGCCACCGCGCGCGCCGTGTCGGCGTCGCGGATGCCGAAGCCGACGCCCACCGGAACCGGCACGCGCGACTTGATGGCCGGGATTTTACCCGCAATGCTCGAAACATCCAGATTTCCGGCGCCGGTCACGCCCTTGAGCGACACGTAGTACACGTAGCCGCTCGCGATCTTGCCGACCTCCGCGATGCGCTCGTCGGTCGACGTCGGCGCGAGCAGGAAGATCGGATCGATCTGCGCGGCACGCATCGTTTCGGCGAACGCGGCCGCCTCTTCCGGCGGATAGTCGACGACGAGCACGCCGTCGACGCCGGCCGCGTGCGCTTCGGCCGCGAAAGCGTCGACGCCGATCCGCTCGATCGGGTTCGCATAGCCCATCAGCACGACGGGCGTTTTCCGGTCGGTCTCGCGAAAGCGCTTCACGTCGGCGAGCACGCTTCTGAGCGTGACGCCGCGCGCGAGCGCGCGTTCCGACGAACGCTGGATCACCGGACCGTCGGCCATCGGGTCCGAGAACGGCACGCCGAGTTCGATCACGTCGGCGCCGCCTTCGGCGAGCGCATGCATGAATTCGACGGTCTTCGCGGGATCGGGGTCGCCGGCGGTGATGAACGGGATCAGGCCCTTTCGGCCTTGTTCGGCGAGCGCGGCAAAGGTCTGCTGAATACGGGACATGGCGATGTTTTTCCTGGATTCGATCGGCGAAACGGCGGCGCGGCTCACGCGCACGCCTGCGCGGCGAGCGCGCTCACGCGCTCGTGCGCGATCGCGCAATAACTTTCGTTGATCTCGTAGCCGACGAAGTCGCGCCCCTGCCGTGCGCAGGCCACCGCGGTCGTGCCGCTGCCCATGAACGGATCGAGCACGCGGCCGCCCGGCGGGCAGCTCGCGAGCACCATCCGCTCGATGATCTCCAGCGGCTTCTGGGTCGGATGATCGACGCGCTCCGCGTGCTGCCGATGCAGGCGCGAGACCGACCAGACGTCCTTCGGGTTGTAGCCCATCTCGAGCCACTTGCTGCCTTCGAACAGCTTGCGCGAGCGGGCCTTCTTCGTATCGGCGTCGTACGGGATGCGGACCGGATCGAGATCGAAGTAGTACGCCTTCGATACCGCGAAAAAGCCGATGTTGTCGTGCACCGACGTGAAACGGCGCGTCGTGCCGCCCATGCTCGGCACGCGCCGGTCCCAGATGATCTCGTTGATCATCGTGAGCTTCGTCTTCAGGAAGCTGAAGATTTCCGGCGCGTACTGCCACGTGCAGAACACGTACATCGACCCGCTCGGCTTGAGCTTCGGAATCGCGAGCTCGAGCCACTCGCGCGTCCACGCGAGAAACGCGTCGCCCGAACGCTTGTCCGAGTCGTTGCCGTAATCCTTGCCGAGACCGTACGGCGGATCGGCGACGATCAGGTCGATCGATGCGTCCGGCAGCCGCGCGGCCTCGGTCAGGAAATCGCGGTTGTGCAGCTCGATGCCGGCCGGCAGCGCACGCGGCACGACGGCGACGGGCTGAACCGCCTGTGCGTCGTTCGCGGCGCCACCGCCCGGCTCTTCGATCAGGTCGCGCATCGGGCGGTCAGAGCGCGATGCCCGATCGCTCGGCGACCGTGTGCATGTCCTTGTCGCCGCGGCCCGACAGGTTGACGAGCAGGATCTTGTCCTTCGGCAACGTCGGCGCGAGCTTCACGCCATACGCGATCGCGTGGCTCGACTCGAGCGCGGGGATGATCCCCTCGATCCGGCAGCAGTCGTGGAATGCCTTCAGCGCTTCGTCGTCGGTGATCCCGACGTACTGCGCGCGGCCGCTGTCCTTCAGCCATGCGTGCTCGGGGCCGACGCCCGGATAGTCGAGGCCGGCCGACACCGAATGCGTCTCGATGATCTGGCCGTTGTCGTCCTGCAGCAGATACGTGCGGTTGCCGTGCAGCACGCCGGGGCTGCCGGCGATCAGCGACGCGGCGTGATGGCCGGAGTCGAGGCCGTCGCCCGCCGCTTCGACGCCGATCAGCTGCACCGATGCGTCGTCGATGTACGGATAGAAGATGCCCATCGCGTTCGACCCGCCGCCGACGCACGCGATCACCGCGTCCGGCTGCCGGCCGGCGAGCTCGGGCATCTGCACCTTGCACTCGTCGCCGATCACGCGCTGGAAGTCGCGCACCATCATCGGATACGGATGCGGGCCTGCGACCGTGCCGATGATGTAGAACGTGTTTTCGATGTTCGTGACCCAGTCGCGCATCGCTTCGTTCAGCGCGTCCTTCAGCGTGCGCGAACCCGATTCGACCGGCACGACGGTCGCGCCGAGCAGCTTCATCCGGTAGACGTTCGCGGCCTGCCGGCGCACGTCCTCGGCGCCCATGTAGACGACGCATTCCATTCCGAAGCGCGCGCAGATCGTCGCGGTCGCGACGCCGTGCTGGCCGGCGCCCGTCTCGGCGATCACGCGCTTCTTGCCCATCCGTTTCGCGAGCAGCGCCTGGCCGATCACGTTGTTGATCTTGTGCGCGCCGGTGTGGTTCAGGTCCTCGCGCTTCAGGTAGATCTGCGCGCCGCCCAGCGTGTCGCTCCAGCGCTGCGCGTGATAGATCGGCGACGGACGGCCGACGAAGTGCTTCAGTTCGCGCTGGAATTCGGCGACGAAATCGGGGTCGTTCTGATATTTCGCATATGCGCTGCGCAGTTCGTCCAGCGCGTGGATCAGCGTCTCGGCGACGAATACGCCGCCATACGGGCCGAAGTGGCCGCGATCGTCAGGAAGGTTGTACATGATGTCACTCTCGATCGGTCGGCGCGCCCGCTTTCGGGGTCGCGCCGCTTGCATCACCCGGCGTCCGCTTCGCGCACCGCGCGTACGAACGCCGCCATCCGGGCGTGATCCTTCACGCCCTTCGCGCCGTCGACTTCGATGCCGCTCGAGACATCGACAGCAAACGGACGCAGCTGGCGGATCGCATCACCGACGTTTTGCGCGTTCAAGCCACCACTCAAAACGGCCCGACGCGCGAGCTCTGCGGAAATAAGTGACCAATCGAAGACCTTGCCGCTGCCGCCGTAGTCCGGCACGAGGGTGTCGAACAGGAGGCCGCGCGCTTTCGAATAATGAAGTGCCGATTCTACCAAATCGGGCGACTGCGTCGAGGGTCCCACGCGTACCGCACGCAGCCACGGCAGCCGCGCGGCGCGGCCCAGCGCGTCGCACTGCTCGGGCGTTTCGTCGCCGTGCAGCTGCAGCAGCGTGAGCGGCACGTCGCGCACGACGGCTTCGACGTCGGCTTCGGTCGCGTTCACGAACAGCCCGACCACCGACACGAACGGCGGCGCGAGCCGCGCGAGCTCGGCCGCCTGCGCGATCGTGACCGCGCGCGGACTCTTCGGATAGAACACGAGGCCGATCGCGTCCGCGCCGAGCGCGGCCGCATGCAGCACGTCCTCCGGACGCGACAGGCCGCACAGCTTGATGCGCGTTCGCGACGGCAACGCGGCGGCGGTGGACGGCGGCGAGGAAACGGCGTGGTCCGTCATGATTGCGGGTCCAGATCGGCCCAGACGCTGCTCCACGGCACACTGCCGAGCTGCGCGGGCGGGACGGCGAATTCCGCCGGGTAGCCGACGTGCGCGAGATACAGCCCGTCGGCCATGAACGTCGGTGCGGCGAGGTCGCGGTCGCGGCCGGCGAGCACGTCGGCGACCCAGTCGGCCGGATAACGGCCGCGCCCGACCGCGACGAGGCAGCCCATCAGGTTGCGCACCATGTGATGCAGGAACGCGTTCGCACGAAACCGGAAATGGATGAAGTGACCGGAACGCCGGACGTCGATCTGGTACAGGTGCTTGACCGGCGTCTTCGACTGGCATTCCGACGACCGGAACGACGAGAAGTCGTGCTCGCCGATCAGGTGCGCGGCGGCCGCGCGCATCGCGTCGTCGTCCAGCGGCGTGTGGACCCAGCCGGCCCGGCCGGCCAGCATCGGCGAACGCACCGGATGCACGTACAGCGCGTAGTAATAGGTGCGCTCGAACGCGGAGAAACGCGCGTGGAACGTATCGGGCATCGGCTTCGCCCACTGGACGGCGACGCTCGGCGGCAGGAACGCATTCGTGCCGCGTACCCACGAGAAATCGGCGCGATCGAGGTCGGTATCGAAATGCACGACCTGCCCGAGCCCGTGTACGCCGGTGTCGGTGCGGCCCGCGACCGTCGTGTGCAGCGGCACGCGCGCGAATTCGGCGAGCGCGCGTTCGAGTGCGTCCTGCACGGTCTTGCCGTGCGGCTGCGACTGCCAGCCGCAGAAGGCCGCGCCGTCGTACTGAATGCCGAGCGCGATCCGCATCACGCGTCCGCCAGCTTCGCGAGCATCGCGCGCGCGTCGTCGCGCGTCGCGGCGTCATTCGCGTCGACGACTTCCTGCAGCAGCGTGCGCGCGCCGGACAAGTCGCCGAGCTCGACGTACTCGGCCGCGAGGTCGAGCTTGTTGCGCGCGATGCGCGCAAGCTCGTCCGGCGTCAGTGCGGGCAGCACCGCGCCCGGCGCGGACGGCAGATCGAGATCGAAATCGAGCTTCAGCGCGCCGAACTGCGCACCGCCGAGCGGCGGCAGCGACGACGTGGTGGACGGAGCGCTCGCGCGCGCGGCCGGCGCGGCTGCGTCCGGGTCCCATTCGAGCTCGTCGTCGTGATCGGCCCGATGTTCGGAAGCCGAATCGGCCGCGTCAACAGGCGGGCGCGGCGCGGATTGACCGTTAGTTGCCGATGACGGGTCGTTCGACGGATGTTCCTCCGAGGTCGACGCATCGGTCGACGATGCGTCTTCCGACGCGCGCGGCGGCAGCGGCATGTCGAGACTGTTTAGCGCGCTGATCGCGTTTTGCATCAGCGCGGCGTGCTGCGCATCGGTCGTCGGTGCTGCGGGCGTGTCGGCGGGCGTGTCGCCTACGATGCCGGTCGCGGGACTCGTGTGCTCGGTCGTCGTCTCGGCAGTCGTTTCACTCGGGTGCGTCGCCGCAGCATCCAGCGGCGCCTCCACGGGCTCGTCCTTCCGCACGGCTGCCGAACGCGCGTCGTCGTCCGTGCCGCGCGGCTGCACCGCTTCTGCCGCCGTCTCGGCAGCGGCTGCCACGCTCACGTTGGAAATCACGTCGCGCGCGACCGGCGTTTCGGGCAGGATCGGCGATTCACTGCCGATCGGCCGCGGTGCGGCGGTTGCATCATCGGCATTGGCATCGGCTTCTGCCGGACCGTCGGTCGGCGCATCTGCCGGCGAGCCCGCCGCTGCCGCCGCTTTGCGGCGCCTGCGCAGCGCGAACCAGATCGCGAGCACCAGCGCCGCGGAGCCGGCTACCGCGGTCGGTCGCCAGTCGATCTGTGTCGTGCGGTTCGTGGACGCCGGCGCCACCGGCGCAGCCGGTCGCGCAGACGCCGATGCGGGCTGGGTCGCGCTCGCGCCCACGGCGGACGCCGCATCGCTCGCCTGCACGGCAGTCGACGCAGGGGCCGCATCGTTCGCGGCCGCGCGCGGCGCGGCAGGCGCCGTTGCAGTCGTCGGCGCGGCGCCGTTCGGCGCGGCCGGCTTGCCGATGCCGTGCTTCTGCAATTCCATCAGCACGCGGTTCTTCAGCGCGAGCAATTGCTGCAGGCTGGACGGACGCGGCTGGGACGCGCCGTTGCCGGGCGACGCACCGGCCGGTTCGCGGGCACCGGAAACCGGCGCACCGGACGATGGTGAAACGGCGGCCCCGCTCGCGGACGACGGCGCGGACTGGATCGTCCCGCTCCACACATGCGGGCCGCTCGCGCCGGCGACCGGCGTCGCAGGCTGCGTGCTTTCGAGCGGTGCCGGGCCGTGCGCGGCAGAAGCCGCCGACGCTGCCGCCACAGCAGCGGTGGACGAACTCGCGCCGCTCGTCGGCGTCGGGCGCGCGGCCGATGCAGCCGACGCACTCGACGCGGCAACAGCGGCCGCTGCGCCCGGCGCGGATTGCGCAGCCGACGTCGCACGCGGTGCCGATGCGCCATGCTGCGCAAGCGCCGCACCGCCGGACGCAGCAACGCCCGCCGACGCCGGCGCAAGCGCCGAACCGTTCGCGTCGAGCGCCGGCACCGTCAGCGTCGCGCCGACCTTCAGACGGCTCGGGTCGCGCTTCATGAACGCCTGCGGATTCGCGTCGAACAGCGCGCGCCCCGCACGGGCGAGCACGCCGGGATCGCGCGATTGCGTGGCGGCGATCGCGATATCGTTGAGCGACTGCCCAGGCTGAACCGTCACGGTGAGCGGCGCGGGGCCGCCCGCAGCGGACGACGCCGGTTCGGTCGCGCCGGCCGCCCAGACCGACGCGGCGGCGCCGAGCGCCAGCATCGCGAGCGCGCTGCGCACGGCGCGCGCCAGACGGGACTGACGCGGAAAAAAGGAAATTCGGGACATCGTTGGCTCTATCGCCGCGCGCGGGCGCGGCTCGGATTCGCGGGTGGAAGCGTCAATAAAGTCGCCGCAGAAATGCAAAAGCGCCGCGCGGAACGCGACGCTTTCGGCGGGCCTGCGCGTCGTAACCGCGTAGTTTACTTCACGCGATCGCGTTCGGGCCGAATTCGTCGCGAGCGGATACGACCGTCATTTCCGCGCATCGTGGCAAGCAGCGGACACGCGAAGCGTGCTCGTTGCACGCTTGCGCGGCACGACGCGCGCATGATTCGGCTGACCGCTCGATCCGGCGCACGGCAACGGACCTGCAAGCAAACCGCCGACGCCGGCCCGTGCGCCGCAAAAGACAACGCCTGCCACCCCGCGAAGGGCAGGCAGGCGTGTCGCGCAGCGCGGCTTGGCGCTTACTTGTCGAGCAGGATGCGCAGCATGCGGCGCAGCGGCTCGGCCGCGCCCCACAGCAGTTGGTCGCCGACCGTGAACGCCGACAGATACTCGCCGCCCATCGCGAGCTTGCGCAGCCGGCCGACCGGCACCGTCAGCGTGCCAGTGACCTTCGCCGGCGACAGGTCGCGCATCGACGCTTCACGCTCGTTCGGCACGACCTTCACCCAGTCGTTCGCCGACGCGAGGATCCCGTTGATCTCGTCGAGCGGCACGTCCTTCTTCAGCTTGATCGTCAGCGCCTGCGAGTGGCAACGCATCGCGCCGATTCGCACGCACAGGCCGTCGACCGGGATCGAACCCGGCTCGCCCATTGCCGGCTTGCCGAGGATCTTGTTGGTTTCCGCGCCGCCCTTCCACTCTTCCTTCGACATCCCGTTGCCGAGATCCTTGTCGATCCACGGGATCAGCGAGCCGGCGAGCGGCACGCCGAAGTGGCTCGTCGGCATCGCATCGCTGTTCATCGCGGCCAGCACGCGGCGGTCGATGTCGAGGATCGCCGACGCCGGATCGGCAAGCTGCTCCTTCACCGCGCCGTTGAGCGTGCCCATCTGCGACAGCAGTTCGCGCATGTTCTGCGCACCCGCGCCCGATGCGGCCTGGTACGTCATCGCGGTCATCCAGTCGACGAGGTTCTCGCGGAACAGGCCGCCGAGCGCCATCAGCATCAGGCTGACCGTGCAGTTGCCGCCGATGAAGTTCTTCGTGCCGTTGACGAGCGCGTCCTTGATCACGTCGAGGTTCACCGGATCGAGGATGATCACCGCGTCGTCCTTCATCCGCAGCGACGATGCCGCGTCGATCCAGTAGCCGTTCCAGCCGGCCGCACGCAGCTTCGGGAACACGTCGTTCGTGTAGTCGCCGCCCTGGCACGTGATGATCACGTCGCACTTCTTCAGCGCGTCGACGTCGGTCGCGTCCTTCAGCGTAGTCTCGTTTTTCGCGAACGACGGTGCCTTGCCGCCCGAGTTGCTGGTGCTGAAAAACACCGGTTCGATCAGGTCGAAGTCGCCCTCTTCCTGCATGCGCTGCATCAGCACGCTGCCGACCATGCCGCGCCAACCTACGAGACCTACGTTCATGACTAACCCTTTGAATGGAGCTTCCCCGCCATTTCCGCCCCCGCGTGACCGCGCGGGGAAACAGGCGGGCACGACGGACGATCAGCGTTTAATGATCGTTTTCGTGGTAATGGTTTTCGTGATGACGATGGCGCGCGCACCCGCACGGGCAGTGTTGCCGTGGAGTTTCAGGACCGGGGAGATCAGGGAAATCAGCGCCATCGTTCGAGTCTACACAAAGCCGGTTGCCCGCACAACGGCCAACCGCGCGCGAATCGGCCGATTTCGCGGCCGGTTCGCGCCCTTTCTACGTCAATACCGCGACTTTCGTTACAGCGCCGCGACGACCGCGTCGCCCATCGCTGCGGTGCCGACCTGCTTGCAGCCCGGCGTCGCGATGTCGCCGGTCCGGTAGCCCTGTTCGAGCACCGTTTTCACCGCGCGCTCGATGCGATCGGCCTGCTCCGCGCGATTCAGCGAGTAGCGCAGCAGCATCGCGGCCGACAGGATCGTCGCGAGCGGGTTCGCGATGCCCTTGCCAGCGATGTCCGGAGCCGAACCGTGCGACGGCTCGTACAGACCCTTGTTGTTCTTGTCGAGCGATGCCGACGGCAGCATGCCGATCGAGCCGGTCAGCATCGACGCTTCGTCCGACAGGATGTCGCCGAACATGTTGCCCGTCACGATCACGTCGAACTGCTTCGGCGCCTTCGCGAGCTGCATCGCCGCGTTGTCGACGTACATGTGCGACAGCTCGACGTCCGCGTATTCCTTCGACACGTCGATCATCACGTCGCGCCAGAACTGCGACGTCTCGAGCACGTTCGACTTGTCGACCGACAGCAGCTTCTTCGCACGCTTTTGCGCGGCCTGGAACGCGACGTGCGCGATGCGGCGCACTTCCGGCTCCGAATAGCGCATCGTGTCGAAGCCTTCGCGTTCGCCCGCGAACGGGCCGTCCGGCGCTGCGCGCACGCCGCGCGGCTGGCCGAAATAGATGTCGCCGTTCAGTTCGCGCACGATCAGGATGTCGAGGCCCGCGACGAGCTCGGGCTTCAGCGGCGAAGCGTCGACTAGCTGCGGATAGCAGATCGCCGGACGGAAGTTCGCGAACAGCTCGAGATGCTTGCGCAGCCCGAGAATCGCCTGCTCGGGGCGCAGCGCGCGCTCGAGCGAGTCGTACTTCCAGTCGCCGACCGCGCCGAACAGGATCGCGTCGGCTTCCTTCGCGAGCTTCAGCGTCGCGTCGGGCAGCGGATGGCCGCTCGCCTCGTAGCCCGCGCCGCCGACCGGCGCGTGCTCGAGCTCGAACTTCTCGTCGAGCGCGTTCAGCACCTTCACTGCTTCATTGACGATTTCCGGACCGATGCCGTCGCCGGGCAGCACTGCAATCTTCATGCGTTGTTCCTGACTGGGTAAGTGGTGAAGGCGGGCGGCGAACGCGCGGCGTGCGCGCCCGCCCGAAGGACGATCTCAGCCGACCAGCTTGTTGTTGAGCCACGGCTGCTTCGCGAGCCGCTCGGCTTCGAACTGGCGAATCTTGTCCGCGTGGCGCAGCGTGAGGCCGATGTCGTCGAAGCCGTTCAGCAGGCAGTACTTGCGGAACGCGGCGATCTCGAACGGATACGCGCGGCCATCCGGCGTACGCACGACCTGCGCGTCGAGATCGATCGTCAGCTGGTAGCCGTTGAACGCATACGTGTCGTTGAACAGCTGGTCGACCTGCTGTTCGGTCAGCACGATCGGCAGCAGCCCGTTCTTGTAGCAGTTGTTGAAGAAGATGTCGGCGAAGCTCGGCGCGATGATCGCGCGGAACCCGTACTGCTGCAGCGCCCACGGCGCATGCTCGCGCGAGCTGCCGCAGCCGAAGTTCTTGCGCGTGAGCAGCACCGATGCGCCCTGGTAGCGCGGCTGGTTCAGCACGAAGTCGGGATTCAGCGGGCGCTTCGAGTTGTCCTGACCGGGCTCGCCGTGATCGAGGTAACGCCACTCGTCGAACGCGTTCGGGCCGAAGCCCGTGCGCTTGATCGACTTCAGGAACTGCTTCGGGATGATCGCGTCGGTGTCGACGTTCTCGCGATCGAGCGGCGCCACGACGCCGGTATGCACAATGAATTTTTCCATGATCCGTCTATCCGGTTGAAGGGCCGGCGTTCAGCCGGCGCACATCGACAAATTCTCGGTGGTCGGCGTCACTCCGCGGCGCGCTGAAGCGCGTGGCCGGCGGCGTTGACGTCCTCGCCGAAGCCTCGGACGGTATTGCAGCCCGCGACGCCGAAGCCGAGCCCCGCGAGCGCCAGCGCGGCGACGAGCCGCGCGATGATCTTCGATGCCGTCACGGTTACCCCAGCTTCCGAATGTCGACGAAGTGACCTTCGATCGCCGCGGCCGCCGCCATCGCAGGGCTCACGAGGTGCGTGCGGCCGCCCGCGCCCTGCCGGCCTTCGAAGTTGCGGTTCGACGTCGACGCGCAGCGCTCGCCCGGCTCGAGCCGGTCGGCGTTCATCGCGAGGCACATCGAGCAGCCCGGCTCGCGCCATTCGAAACCGGCGTCGGTGAACACCTTGTCGAGCCCTTCGCGCTCGGCCTGCGCCTTCACGAGGCCCGAGCCCGGCACGACCATCGCGAGCCGCACGTTCGGCGCGACGCGGCGGTTCAGCTTCTTCACGACGTACGCGGCCGCGCGGATGTCCTCGATCCGCGCGTTCGTGCAGGAGCCGATGAAGATCTTGTCGACCTTGATCGATTCGATCGGCGTGTTCGGTTCGAGCGCCATGTATGCGAGCGCGCGCTCCATCGCGTCGCGCTTGACCGGATCCTTCTCGCGCTCGGGATCGGGCACGCGGCCGTCGATCGACGTGACCATTTCGGGCGACGTGCCCCACGTGACCTGCGGGACGATGTCGGCCGCGTTCAGCTCGACGACGCGGTCGAAGTGCGCGCCTTCGTCCGACTTGAACTGCCGCCAGTATTCGACCGCCTGATCCCATTCGGCGCCGGTCGGCACGAACGGACGGCCTTTCAGATAGTCGATCGTGGTGTCGTCGACGGCGACCATCCCCGCGCGCGCGCCGGCTTCGATCGCCATGTTGCACACCGTCATCCGGCCTTCCATCGTCAGCGCGCGGATCGTCGAGCCGCCGAATTCGATCGCATAGCCGGTGCCGCCCGCGGTGCCGATCTTGCCGATGATCGCGAGCACGATGTCCTTCGCGGTACAGCCGCGCGGCAGTGCGCCTTCGACCTTCACGAGCATGTTCTTGCTCTTTTTCTGCAGCAGCGTTTGCGTCGCGAGCACGTGCTCGACTTCCGACGTGCCGATGCCGTGCGCGAGCGCGCCGAACGCGCCGTGCGTCGACGTATGCGAATCGCCGCAGACGATCGTCATGCCCGGCAGCGTCGCCCCCTGCTCCGGCCCGATGATGTGCACGATCCCCTGACGCATGTCGTTCATCTTGAACTGCGTGATGCCGAACGCGTCGCAGTTCGCGTCGAGCGTGTCGACCTGCAGCTTCGACACCGGATCGGCGATGCCGTGGCTGCGATCCGTGGTCGGCACGTTGTGGTCGGACACGGCGAGGTTCGCGCTGATGCGCCACACCGGACGCTGCGCGATCTTCAGCCCTTCGAACGCCTGCGGGCTCGTGACTTCATGCAGCAATTGACGGTCGATATACAGCAATGCCGTGCCGTCTTCCTCGGTGTGGACGACGTGGGAATTCCACAATTTGTCGTAGAGAGTCTGTGCCATGGGTATGCGGGGTCGTTGTGACGTCAAGCCTTGCGGATGCGGTCGATTATGCCACGCAGAACGCGCGGCGGCGCACGCACGACACGAAAAAACCCATAAAAAACAGTGGCTTGGCTGGTAGTGCCAATACCTGTATCGGCATTACCCGGCAAATGGGGGCACACACGATCGGCGCGCCGCACACATGCGCCGAAGTCGGCGTGCGGCGCTTTTCCGACGATCTCCTAGACTGTCTGTTCGCGCCGGGCGGCAGCACACTGCCGCCCGGCCATCACGATTTTCCGCGGCATCGTCTGCGAACGGGAACGAACGGGAGAACGGCATGCGGTACGAACTCTATTACTGGCCCGAGATCCAGGGCCGAGGCGAATACGTGCGGCTCGCGCTCGAAGCGGCCGAGGCCGGCTACGTCGACGTCGCACGCGAATCGGGACGCGGGATGGGCGTGGCCGCGATGATGCGGATGATGGACAGCACGAAGGCCGAATGCGTGCCGTTCGCGCCGCCGTTCCTGAAAGCCGGCGACGTCGTCGTCGGGCAGACCGCGAACATCCTGCTGTTTCTCGGCGCGCGGCTCGGGCTCGCGCCCGACGACGAAGCCGGCCGGCTGTGGGTGCATCAGCTGCAGTTGACCGTCGCGGACTTCGTCACCGAGATCCACGATACGCATCATCCGATCGGCAGCGGGCTGTACTACGAAGAGCAGAAGGCGGAAGCCGCCGAACGCTCGGCCGACTTCCTCGCGAACCGGCTGCCGAAATTCCTCGGCTATTTCGAACGCGTGCTCGAACAGAATCCGCACGACGGCGGCTTCATCGCGGGCAGCGCACTCACCTACGCGGACCTGTCGATGTTCCAGCTGATCGAAGGGCTGCGCTATGCATTCCCGAACGCGATGAAGCGCGCGGAGCGGAAAATCCCGGCGCTCGTCGGCCTGCACGACCGTGTCGCGCAGCATCCGCCCATCGCGCGCTATCTGGCGTCCGAACGGCGGATTCCGTTCAACGACATGGGGATCTTCCGTCACTATCCGGAACTGGACGCGTAGCGCCGTCGCTGCGAATCGAGCGCAGCGGTTGCAGCCGACTCGGCCGCTGCGGTCGTTCGGCGCGAAATCGGGCGTTGCGCGTTGCGCAACGACTCGACGCAGCAGCTCGGCCGTTCGGCACCGCGTGCACGCGCCGCAGCGTCACACGACGCTGCGCTTGATCGCCTGCAGTTCGGCCGTCGTCACGATCTTCTCGATCCGGAATCGCGGGCTCTCGAGGCACGCATTCGCGATCCGCCGGTACTCGTCGAGATCGTCGCACGCGAGCCGCACGAAAAAATCGAACGTGCCGCTGACGAGCCAGCAGTCGAGCACGGCCGGATTCGTACGCATCTCGTCTTCGAACGGCGCCTGCGAACGCCCGTGATCGGCCAGCGCGATCTGCGCGATCACGACGATCGGCTTGGTCGAACGCGGCGCGTTGATCACCGCGCGATAGCCGGCGATGATCCCGAGCGCTTCGAGCCGTTCGACGCGCGCCTGACACGGGCGGGACGTCAGATTCACGCGCTCGGACAGCTTCCGGTACGAAATCCGTCCGTCGGTGCGCAGGATGTCGAGAATCCGGAGATCGATCCGGTCGAGCTGCATCTTCTTGTCGGTCATCCGCGTTCGCTCCGTCGGTCGTGGCTCGTGCACGAATGATGGGAATCAGCGCGCGGGCGCTCCATTATCCGGCCGCCCGGGCCCCGCGCCAATCGGCTAGAACCGCAGCGACAGGCAAGTGAGAGCGCCGTCCATCTTGCGGAATTCGCCGATGTCGATCACGTGCAGCGGCAGCCCGAGCGACGCAAGCGCATCGTGCACGCGCGGATAGCCGGCCGGCGCGATCAGCGCGCCGTTCACGCGCAGCGTGTTGGCCGCGTATTCGTCTTCCTGCGCGACGGCGATGCGCCGGAAGCCGGCGAACGCCGGATGCGCGGCGAGCGCGTCGGCGACGAGCAGCGTGTCGTCGTCCAGCGCGTTGACCGCGGACTTCAGGTGCAGGCCCGCCGCGATCGGCACGGCGACCACCGAATAGCCGTAGCGCGACACGAGCGATTCGAACGCGGCAATGCCGTCGGCATCGGTGCGAGTCGACAGGCCGACATGGAAACGCTTGCCGGTCAGCATCACGTCGCCGCCGTCGAGCCGGCCCGCGCGCATCGGCAGCAGGTCGCGATGCGCGGCGAGCGCCGCTTCGACGTGTACCGTCTCGCCGCGCCGCGCGGGCGCGCCGGGCCGCGTGATCACCGCGAACTCCGGCGTCACGACGGCCACGTCCTCGACGAAATGCGCATCGGGAAAATCGTGCAGCGGCGGCAGTTCGGTCACCTCGACGCCGAGCGCCGTCAGCGCGTCGCAGTATGCGTCGAACTGCGCGAGCGTCTTCCGGTAGTCGGGCGCGCCGAGTGTCGCGGTGGTGAGGCCCGCGCCGCACGACGGCGCGGGGCGGCGAACGATCGCTCGAGTGAATTGCATCGGCTTCTCCTGGTCGTCGCGGCGCCGTGCGCGATATGCGCGACGGCGTTGCATGCGGACCATTATCGGAAGCCGAAACGGGCCGTTGGCGTCGATTTCTGCGGCACGCACAGCCGATTGCGTCGAATCGGCGCCGCGGCACGGCGGATTCGGCAGAGGTCCGTTCGCTCGCGGGCGAACACGCGCGTTCGCGCGCGCGCCGTCATTCGACAGCGCCCATCTGCGAACGCCCGAGCGCGGTCAGGTCGCGCTCGCCCGCGCGGCCGTCGAATTCGACTTCGAAATGGTCGGCCGGGAAATCGGGCGGGCTCTCGCCCCGCACGAACGCCGGCCACTGTCGTCGCAGATAAGCGTCGTTCTTCGCACAGCCGGGCGCGGCGGCGATGTACATCACGTTGCTGTCGCCGCTGCCGCGATGCGCGTCCTCGACCGCATGCACGACGTCGCCGTGCCAGAACACCGCATCGCCGGGCTCCATGTGCGGAATCGGCACCAGCGCGTCGAGCAGCAGCGCATGCCATTCGGGCAGGATCGACAGCGCGCGGCCGGGGCGTGCGCCGCACAGATCGTCGTCGGCGACGTCGTCCTGCAGCGCGCGCAGCACGACGTACGCCATCGCGTTCGCGACCGGAATCAGCTGCAGCGTGCCGTCGCCAGGACCCTGCGGCGTCAGCGCGGTCCAGCCCTGGAACGTGCGGAACATCGAGCACACGGCCGGCGACGGAATCTCCTCGACGTCCGGACGGAACGCCGCATCGAACGGATCGTAGTCGCGCCAGCGGCCGGCCAGCACATGGCGGTAGACCTGCCGGAAATTCGCGCCGAGCCAGCGTTCGACCGAGCCGCCGTCGACGTGCGGCGACAGCCCGAGCGACGTCGAACCGGGCGGCCGGCGGCGGATGCGGTCCGCATAGGTCGGCACGCGGTCGGGATCGAAATGCACGCGCGCGCCGTCCGCATGCCGCCACAGACGGTTCAGGAACACGCGCGCGTGCGTGAGCGCCGGCGATTGCCGCGCGGCGACCTGCGGCTTCGACCAGTAGACGCCGTAGATCTGCGGCTTGCTCGACGCGAGATTGCCGAAATAGCGGTCTTCGGCGCGCGCATCGAGCCGGTCAACGAAACGGTTCGCGTCGAGATAGGCGCCGATCTCGTCGTTCCAGTCGCGCGCCTGGTGCGTGTCGAACACGCCGCGAATCACGACCGCGCCGTGCGTGCGGATCGCGGCGATCGCGTGCGGATCGACGCTCGCGTTCGCGATATCCGCGTAGCGCAGCACCGGAATCACGTCGCGGCGTTGCGCGTGCGCGCGGCGGATCGCGTCGACCTGCCGCGCGATGTCGCCCTCCAGTTCGCGGAACGTATGCGCGTAGCCCGGCAGGCTCGCGCGCAGCGTCGCTTTCGCCATGCGGATCGCGGCGGGCAGATCGTCAATCGTCAGGCGCATCGTCGTCTCCTCGTTGATTCGTGTCGTGACGGTTGTCAGCGTACGGGCGCTGTGGTGGCGGTTTCACCGCTATTCGGCCAACAATCGATACAATCCTGACAACTGTGCGTCACGTGGGGCGATGGCGGACCGCGCACTGCTTGTTGCCGTCTGGATCGCGGAAATACGGGCCGTAGTCATTCGCGGTGATGTGCGGGTGCTGGCTTGGCGGCCGTTTGCGTGTATCGCCGGGCGGTAGCGCGAGCCCGGGATGGCTGGCGACGTGCGCGGGTGTCGGTGTGTCGGTGTGTCGGTGTGTCGGTGTGTCGATACATCGATACATCGATACATCGATACATCGATACATCGATACGTCGATACGTCGGCACGTCGATACGTCGGCACGTCGATACGTCGGCACGTCGGCACGTCGGCACGTCGGTACGTCGGTACGTCGGTACGTCGAACGCGATCGAGACACCGTTGGCCGGTTCAGGCGCGCGGCCGTCGAGCGGTCTGCCGAAGAAAAACAGCGGCCGGTCAATGTCGGCGCGCCTCCAGCCGCGCCCGCCGTCCGCTTCGCGACGCCCGAGCCGCCATCCGGGTTTCGCGCAAAGCGGCACATGGAAGTCGTACGCGGGCGCCGTGTCGTCGACGCCGCGCAATCGTATGAAAACCTGGCTTCGCGCCGTCGTGACGATCGAAAACGATCGTGCCGCGTACGGAGCCGCCCTTCTCCGGAGCCTGCGATGAAACCGCAGTACGAGCACGTGACGTTTGCACCCGGCTGTTCGATCCGCGTGTACCACCGGCAGCTCGCGCGCATCCCGTTCGAATGGCATCGCCATCCCGAATACGAGCTGACGCTCACGCTGAACAGCCGCGGCCGGCGCTTCATCGGCGATCACGTCGCGCGCTATGCGGACGAAGATCTCGTGCTCGTGCCGCCGAACCTGCCGCATACGTGGTCGTCGAACGCGCGCATCGACCGTCGCTCGCCCGAAGTCGCGGTGGTCGTCTGGTTCGACGGCGACTGGGCGCGGCGCGTTGCCGATTGCTGCCCCGAATACGCGTCGCTGCGCTCGCTGCTGCGACGCTCGGCGTCCGGCCTGCACTTCGATGCCGACACGGCGCGCGCGATGCGCGCGCGGCTGCCGCGACTGCTCGATCCGGCGCCGCGCGTACGCCTCGCCGCCGCGCTCGACACGCTCGCCGATCTCGCCGAAGCCGGCGGCGTACCGCTCGCGACCGCGCATGCATACGGCTCGCTCGGATCCGACGAAACGCGATCGCACGCCGACGCGACCGCGCCCGACGCCGAGCGCCTCGATCGCGTGCTCGACGCGATCGACCGGCACTTTCACGAGCCGCTGCGCATCGGCGCACTCGCCGCGATCGCGCACATGTCGGAGCGCACGCTGCAGCGGCTGTTCGTCCGGCATCTCGGCGAAAGCGTCGGCCGCTACGTGCAGCGGCTCAGGCTCGCGCACGCGTGCCGCCATCTGGTCGGCACCGACTGGCCGATCGCGACCGTGGCCGCGCGCTGCGGGATTCCGAATTCCGCGAACTTCAACCGCCAGTTTCTCGCCGCGCGCGGGATGACGCCGGGCGCGTACCGGCAGTTCTTCGTACAGCACGGCCGCGCACCGGACGCACCGGCGCCGGCGCTCGACACGCGGCCGCCGTCGCTCGAGCATCGCGCCGGGCGATCGCGCAAATGAAAACACCCCGGCGGGATAACCCGCCGGGGTGTCGTCGCGCTGCGATTGCCGGACACGATCGGCCTGCCGGCCGATCGCGCCGCACACGACTCAACGTGCGTCGATCGGCTTTGCTTCGCGCGGCGTGTCGCCGATGAACAGCTGACGCGGACGGCCGATCTTCTGCTCGGGATCGGCGATCATTTCGTTCCACTGTGCGATCCAGCCGACCGTACGTGCCATCGCGAAGATACACGTGAACATCGACGTCGGGATGCCGAGCGCGCGCTGCACGATGCCCGAGTAGAAGTCGACGTTCGGGTATAGCTTGCGCGACACGAAGTATTCGTCTTCCAGCGCGATCTTCTCGAGCTGCATCGCGAGCTTGAACAGCGGATCGTCGTGCAGGCCGAGTTCGTTCAGCACCTCGTAGCACGTTTCGCGCATCAGCTTCGCGCGCGGATCGTAGTTCTTGTACACGCGGTGGCCGAAGCCCATCAGCTTCACGCCCGAATTCTTGTCCTTCACCTGCTTGATGAATTCGGGGATGTTGTCCGGCGTGCCGATTTGCTCGAGCATGTTCAGCGCCGCTTCGTTCGCGCCGCCGTGCGCCGGGCCCCACAGACACGCGATACCGGCCGCGATACACGCGAACGGATTCGCGCCCGACGAACCGGCCAGACGGACGGTGGACGTCGACGCGTTCTGCTCGTGGTCGGCGTGCAGGATCAGGATGCGGTCGAGCGCGCGGACGAGCACGTCGTTGACTTGATACTCTTCGCACGGATTCGAGAACATCATCCGCATGAAGTTCGCGCTGTACGACAGGTCGTTCTTCGGATAGACGAACGGCTGGCCGATGCTGTACTTGTACGCCATCGCGACGAGCGTCGGCAGCTTCGCGATCATGCGGATCGCCGACACTTCACGGTGACGCGGATCGTTGATGTCGAGCGAGTCGTGGTAGAACGCGGACAGCGCGCCGACCGCGGCGACCAGGATCGCCATCGGGTGCGCGTCGCGGCGGAACCCGCGGAAGAAGAAGTGCATCTGCTCGTGCACCATCGTGTGCTTCGTGACGGTATCGACGAATTCCTTCTTCTGCGCGGCGTTCGGCAATTCGCCCTTCAGCAGCAGGTAGCAGGTCTCGAGGAAGTCGGCGTTCTGCGCGAGGTTGTCGATCGGGTAGCCGCGATACAGCAGCTCGCCCTTGTCGCCGTCGATGTACGTGATCGCCGAATTGCACGACGCCGTCGACATGAAGCCCGGGTCGTACGTGAACTTGCCGGTCTGGCCGTACAGCTTGCGGATGTCGATCACGTCCGGGCCCATCGTGCCCTTGTAGATCGGCAGTTCGACGCTCGGCGAATTGTCGCTGAACGATAGCGTGGCTTTAACATCAGACGGAGTCATGGCACATCCTCAATCGAAATAAAGAAACGGGATTCGATAACGGGCACAACGTATTACGCATCCGCGTCAAACGTTGCGCAGCATCTCCAACAGCCGGTGAACGTCCGGGCTGTCAAGGTCGCCCTCTGGTTCCTTGCGCGCGAGGAGCAAGTCCATCAGGTCGTTGTCGCTCAGATCGAGCAGGCGCGACAACGCGCCCACGTCTGCATCGGTGAGGTCATGCTCGTGTCGGCTGAAGAAACGCTCGAAGACGAGATCGTTCTCCAGCAGACCGCGCCGCGCGCGCCAGCGAAGGCGCGCGCGGCGGTGCGGGTCGGATTGATGCGAGTCGTCGCTCATCACGACCTTAAACCGCGCGGCGGACCATCAGTTCCTTGATCTTGCCGATCGCCTTCGTCGGGTTCAGGCCCTTCGGGCACACGTCGACGCAGTTCATGATCGTATGGCAACGGAACAGACGGTACGGGTCTTCCAGATTGTCGAGACGCTCGCCGGTCGCCGTATCGCGGCTGTCCGCGATGAAGCGGTAAGCCTGCAGCAGGCCGGCCGGGCCGACGAACTTGTCCGGGTTCCACCAGAAGCTCGGGCACGACGTCGAGCAGCTCGCGCACAGAATGCACTCGTACACGCCGTCGAGCTCGTCGCGCTCTTCCGGCGACTGCAGACGCTCCTTCTCCGGCGGCGGCGCGTCGTTGATCAGGTACGGCTTGATCGAGTGATACTGGTTGAAGAAGTGCGTCATGTCGACGATCAGGTCGCGCACGACGGGCAGGCCCGGCAGCGGGCGCAGCACGATCTTCTGCGGCAGGTCGTTCAGGTTCGTCAGGCACGCGAGACCGTTCTTGCCGTTGATGTTCATCGCGTCCGAACCGCACACGCCTTCGCGGCACGAACGGCGGAACGACAGCGTCTCGTCCAGTGCCTTCAGCTTGACCAGTGCGTCGAGCAGCATGCGTTCATGCTGGATCTCGAGCTCGTACGTCTGCATGCGCGGTGCCGCGTCCTTGTCCGGATCGTAGCGGTAGACTTCAAAAATGCGTTTTGCCATTTCGGATTCCTTTGACTCGGCTTAGAACGTGCGCGGCTTCGGCGGCACGGATTCGACCGTCAGCGGCTTCATTTGAACGGGCTTGTAGTCGAGGCGGTCGCCTTCGCTGTACCACAGCGTGTGACGCAGCCAGTTTTCGTCGTCGCGGTGCTCGTAGTCGCTGTGCGCGTGCGCGCCGCGGCTTTCCTTGCGCGCTTCGGCCGACACCATCGTCGCGCGTGCGACCTCGATCAGGTTCTCCAGCTCGAGCGCTTCGACGCGCGCGGTGTTGAACACCTTCGACTTGTCCTTCAGGTGGATGTGCTCGACACGCTGCTTCAGGCCGTCCATCAGTTCGACGCCTTCCTTCAGCAGCGCCGACGTGCGGAACACGCCCGCGTGCTTCTGCATCGTCGCGCGGATGTCGTTCGCGACGTCCTGCGTGTATTCGCCCGAGCTCGACTTGTCGAGCTTGTTCAGGCGCGCCAGCGAGAACTCGCCTGCGTCGGCCGGCAGCGGCTTGTGCTCCTTCTGCTTCTTCACGTGCTCGACGATGTGGTTGCCGGCCGCACGGCCGAACACCACGAGGTCGAGCAGCGAGTTCGTGCCGAGACGGTTCGCGCCGTGCACCGACACGCACGAGCATTCGCCGACCGCGTAGAAGCCGTTGACCGGCTCCTTGTGATCGCGCGACGTGCCGACGACCTGACCGTGGATGTTGGTCGGGATGCCGCCCATCTGGTAGTGGATCGTCGGGACGACCGGAATCGGCTCCTTGATGCAGTCGACGTTCGCGAACTTCAGCGCGATTTCGCGGATCGACGGCAGACGCTTCATGATCGTCTCGGCGCCGATGTGCGACAGGTCGAGCAGCACGTGGTCCTTGTTCGGACCGACGCCGCGGCCTTCCTTGATTTCCTGGTCCATCGAACGCGACACGAAATCGCGCGGCGCCAGATCCTTCAGCGTCGGCGCATAGCGCTCCATGAAGCGCTCGCCGTTCGCGTTGCGCAGAATGCCGCCTTCGCCGCGCACGCCTTCGGTGATCAGCACGCCCGCGCCGGCCACGCCGGTCGGGTGGAACTGCCAGAACTCCATGTCCTGCAGCGCGATGCCCGCACGCGCGGCCATCCCGAGACCGTCGCCGGTGTTGATGAACGCGTTCGTCGACGCCGCGAAGATCCGGCCCGCGCCGCCCGTCGCGAACAGCGTCGTCTTGCCTTCCATGATGTAGACGTCGCCGGTTTCCATTTCGAGCGCCGTCACGCCGAGCACGTCGCCGTCCGCGTCGCGGATCAGGTCGAGCGCCATCCATTCGACGAAGAACTGCGTCTTCGCTTCGACGTTCTGCTGGTACAGCGTGTGCAGCAGCGCGTGGCCGGTACGGTCGGCCGCCGCGCACGCGCGCTGGACCGGCTTCTCGCCGTAGTTCGCGGTGTGGCCGCCGAACGGACGCTGATAGATCGTGCCGTCCGCGTTGCGGTCGAACGGCATCCCGAAGTGCTCGAGCTCGTACACGACGTTCGGCGCTTCACGGCACATGAATTCGATTGCGTCCTGGTCGCCGAGCCAGTCGGAGCCCTTGATCGTGTCGTAGAAGTGGAAGTGCCAGTTGTCTTCGCTCATGTTGCCGAGCGACGCGCCGATGCCGCCCTGCGCGGCCACCGTGTGCGAGCGGGTCGGAAACACCTTCGACAGCACGCCGACCGACAGGCCCGCACGCGACAGTTGCAGCGCCGCGCGCAAGCCGGAGCCGCCCGCGCCGACGATCACGACGTCGAACTTGCGACGCGGGAGGGAAGTTTTGATTGCAGCCATTCTTTACACTCTCCAGAGAATCTGCGCGGCGTAGCCCGCACATGCGAGCAGCCAGACGATGGTCAGCGATTGCAGCAGCAGGCGCACACCGACGGGCTTCACGTAGTCCATCCAGATGTCGCGCACGCCGACCCACGCGTGATAGAAGAGGGAAAGCAGCGTCACGAAGGTCGCGAGCTTCATCCATTGCGCGGAGAAGATCGACGCCCAGCCTTCGTACGAGAAGTCGTGCGCGCCGAAGAACAGGACGAGCAGAATGACCGTGTAGACCGCCATGATCGTGGCGGTGACGCGCTGCGCGAGCCAGTCGCGCAGGCCGTAGTGCGCGCCGACGACGAGGCGCTTCGAGCCGATTCGGTTGTTGGCTGCCATTTTCTTAGAATGCTCCGAACAGTTTGAGTGCCATGGCGATCGTCAGCGCGATCGAGACGACGAAGACGACGATTGCCGTCCGCTTGCCGCCTTCCTTCGTGACGGCGTCGTGATTGACGTCCATCAGCAGGTGGCGAATGCCGGCGCAGAAATGGTGGAAGAACGCCCAGGACAACACGAGGACGATCAGCTTGACGACGATGTTGGAGAGGAAGGCCTTGAAGACTTCGAAGCTGAGCTCGGACGTGAGGCTCTGATCGAAGAGGAATAGCAGGAACGGGAGGAACAGGAACAGCAGCGCGCCGCTGACTCGATGGAGGATCGATAACTTCGCCGCCAGCGGCAGGCGATATTTCATCGTGATGTCGCCGAATCCGATGTTCCGGAATTCCGGCCTCGGCTTTCTTACTGCGTCAGTCATGCTAGACCCCTACTTATGTTGTCACACTAATCCGCGATTTTAGCGCCTTTTCATATCGCGCTGCAGCGAAAGACTGCTCTGGATCGTTACGCGAACGAGAACAAAGGCGGCCCGAAACGTGCTTCGCGGACGTGGGGGAACGCGAACGCACGATGCTTGTGCCGATACATCGTCAGCTCAAATCGTTGTGATAGTAGTACCCGGTCGTCACGTACCAGCCGCGCCGCACTTCGACCGGCCGATCGCCGTACGTGTAGGACACGCGATCGACCGACAGCAGCGGAAAGCCGGCCGGCACGTGCAGCAGATCGGCCACCGAAGGCTCCGCGGCGACCGCGCGGATCTTCTCCGTCGCGCGGATCATCCGCGTGCCGAACTCCGCCTCGAACATCGCGTAGAGCGGCCCCTTGTACTCGCTGAGCCGCTCGAACGTGAGCCCGCGGAACATCGCGCCCGGCAGCCAGATCTCGTCGAGCACCGTCGCGTCGCCCTCGAACTCCAGCAAGCGGCGCACTTGCACGACGGGATCCGCGGGCTTCAGCTCGAGCTGCCGCGCGATCTCGGCCGGCGCGCGCAGACGCCGGCATTCCAGCAGGCGGCTCACGTGCGCGTGCTCGGCACCGTCGTCGGCCAGCAGACGGAGAAAGCGGAACTGCGCGCGATCTTCATTGTGCGTTGCAACAAACGTACCCTTGCCCTGACGCCGCACGACGAGGTTTTCGGCGGCCAGTTCGTCGATCGCCTTGCGCACCGTGCCCTGGCTCACCTTGTAGCGGGCCGCGAGTTCCACTTCGCTTGGAATGATCTCGCCCGGCTTCCATTCGCCGCTTTCGAGGCTCTGCGTGATCAACGACTTGATCTGCTGGTATAAAGGGCTGAACGTCGGCGACGGCGGCACCGCCGATGCCGGCGCGGAATCGGCCGCGCCCGGCTGCCCTGGGCTGCCTGCGCCGGTCGGATTCGCGGTGTTCGCCTGGTTCGATGTCATGGCGCGCATTTCATCACAAACCGCACTTTTCCGTCCACTCAAATTCCGCAAAACATCTGTCTTATATAAGACATATGATACCGTTTGACTTTGGCCGCTTCGGCTCCTACACTCCGGGGCGAGCAAGGGTTCGCGGGTGCAATTACGCGTCCCCGGCTACGTGCCACGGCCGTCTCCAGGTTCACCGCGTCCGCCTTCGCGAGTCCTCCGCCCTGCTTCAATGCAACGCTACGCGTAACGCGCATAGAATGGCGTTTTGCCTAGCGTCCACCGCTTCACCCGTCCTGGAGATTTTCAATGGCTAAGCCCGCAAAGCGCGTTGCCGTCACCGGCGCCGCAGGTCAAATCGCTTACTCCCTGCTGTTCCGCATCGCCAACGGCGACCTGCTCGGCAAGGACCAGCCGGTCATCCTGCAACTGCTCGACCTCCCGCAAGCCCAAGCCGCCGTCAAAGGCGTCGTGATGGAACTCGACGATTGCGCGTTCCCGCTGCTCGCGGGCGTCGTGATCACCGACGATCCGAAGGTCGCGTTCAAGGACGCCGACGTCGCGCTGCTGGTCGGTGCACGTCCGCGCTCGAAGGGCATGGAGCGCAAGGATCTGCTGTCGGCGAACGCCGAAATCTTCACGGTGCAGGGCGCGGCGCTGAACGAAGTCGCGAGCCGCGACGTGAAGGTGCTGGTCGTCGGCAACCCGGCGAACACGAACGCGTACATCGCGATGAAGTCGGCGCCGGATCTGCCGAAGAAGAACTTCACGGCGATGCTGCGCCTCGACCACAACCGCGCGCTGTCGCAGCTCGCGGCCAAGTCGGGCAAGCCGGTCGCATCGATCGAGAAGCTCGCGGTGTGGGGCAACCACTCGCCGACGATGTACCCCGACTTCCGCTTCGCGACCGCCGAAGGCGAATCGCTGCTGAAGCTGATCAACGACGACGCATGGAACCGCGACACGTTCATCCCGACCGTCGGCAAGCGCGGCGCCGCGATCATCGAAGCGCGCGGCCTGTCGTCGGCAGCGTCGGCGGCCAACGCGGCGATCGACCACGTGCGTGACTGGGTGCTCGGCACGAACGGCAAGTGGGTCACGATGGGCATTCCGTCGGACGGCTCGTACGGCATCCCCGAAGACATCATCTACGGCGTGCCGGTCACCTGCGAGAACGGCGAATACAAGCGCGTCGAAGGGCTCGAGATCGACGCGTTCTCGCGCGAGAAGATGGACGCCACGCTGGCCGAGCTGCTCGAAGAGCGCGACGGCGTCGCCCACCTGCTGAAGAACTAAGCACGAAGTGCGCGGCCGGGCTGCCCGCGGGCGGTCCGGCCGCCGCGGCAGCCGGCATGCGGCCGGCCGCCGCCGTCCCGATCCGATCCGCGCCCGTTTTGCCGCGTCGCGCACCGCGCCGCCGGACAGAACGTGCGCGAATCCGATTTTCTCCACGCTGCCCCGGTTCACTGACGTAGAAGAGATGTCCGTGCTCACTCCTGCTCAAGTGTTGTACGACGGTGCGTCCCCGCCCGCGGTCCTGCCATGCTGCGATCACTACGCGGGCAGCGAAAAACTGATGCGCAAGTCGCTCGCGCTGCAGGCCGAGCTGGGCCCGGTGTTCGACATCACGCTCGATTGCGAGGACGGCGCGGCCGTCGGTCAGGAAGCCGCGCACGCGGAACTCGTCGCCGAGCTTCTCGGCAGCGCCGACAACCGCTTCGGCCGGGTCGGCGTCCGCATTCACGACTTTTCCCATCCGCATTGGCGCGACGACGTGCGCATCGTGCTGCGCGCGGCGCGCGCGCCGGCCTACGTCACGCTGCCGAAGATCGCGAACGCCGCCGATGCGGCCGAGATGGCCGCGTTCATCGAAGGCACGCGCCGCGAGCTCGGCATCGCGCAGCCGATTCCGGTCGACGTGCTGATCGAGACGCACGGCGCGCTCGCACAGGCGGCCGCGCTCGCCGCGCTGCCGACGGTCGGCACGCTGAGCTTCGGGCTGATGGATTTCGTGTCCGCCCACCACGGCGCGATTCCCGATTCGGCGATGCGCTCGCCCGGCCAGTTCGAGCACCCGCTCGTGCGCCGCGCGAAGCTGGAAATCGCCGCCGCGTGCCACGCGCACGGCAAGACGCCGTCGCACAACGTGACGACCGAGGTGCGCGACATGAGCGTCGTCGCCGGCGATGCGCGCCGCGCGCGCGACGAATTCGCGTTCACGCGGATGTGGAGCATCCATCCCGCGCAGATCCGGCCGATCGTCGACGCATTCGCGCCGCGCACGGACGAGGTCGCGCTCGCGGCCGAGATCCTGCTCGCCGCGCAGGCGGCCGACTGGGGCCCGACGCGCCACGGCGACACGCTGCACGATCGCGCGAGCTATCGCTATTACTGGTCGGTGCTGCGCCGCGCGAAGGCGACCGGTCAGCCGGTGCCGCGCGAGGCCGCGCCGCTGTTCGGCCGGCCCGACGGAGGCGCGCAGTGACAGCGCGCCGCGCGCGTCCGCACGCGCGGATTTCCCGCGTGCGAGCGGCCGCCGGGCCGCCGCCTGCCAACGAAACGACAAAAAACGTAACGGAGCCCGAAAACCTGAAATATGCGCGGCCAAATAGGTGAAAATAGCGGCCGCTGCGCGCTTCCGGGGCGCGTGCAGTTTCAAACCGGCCGGCGGCTGCCGGCCCTTGTCAACTGATAATCGAAAGGTCCTGACTCCATGAAGAAACTCCTGATCGCTACCGCCATCGGCGCCCTGTCCGCCACGATGCTGGTCTCGGCTCCGAGCGCGTTCGCCCAGGGTACGTCCACGACGACCGCGAAGAAGGCGAAGCGGCCGGCGCCGGCCAAGCGGATCATTCCGCGCAGCAAGAAGGCACAGGCGCGTGCCGCAGCGAAGGTCGATCCGGTGCCGGAAGGCGCAGTCAAGTGGGCATGCAAGGACGGCCTGTCGTTCGATCTCGCCGGCGACATGAAGCGCGACCAGGTCGTCACGGTTCACTGGGCGCAGAAGAACTACAAGCTGCCGCGCCAGGCAACGACGACGGGCGCCGACACGTTCTACGACCCGGCAGCCGGCTTCAAGCTGGTCGTGATCCCGAGCAAGGCGATGCTGTTCAGCGACGCGAACGGCGGCGAACGTCTGGCCGACGAATGCGTGACGCCGGCGATGGCGCAAGGCTCGGCAGCACCGACGCAGGCGAACGAGCTGAAGCCGGCAGCCAACTAAGCGCGCGCTCCCAGGCCCCTCGATGTCCGCCCCGGTCTCCAGCGTCCGCCCCGCTCCGGATTCGGTACTGGTCGATATCGTCGACTACGTGCTGGATGCCGGCATCGACAGCGCGCTCGCGCTGGAGACGGCGCGTCATTGCCTGATCGACACGCTCGGCTGCGGACTCGAGGCGCTGTCCTACCCCGCTTGCACCAAGCTGCTCGGCCCCGTCGTGCCGGGCACGATCGTGCCGAACGGCGCGAAGGTGCCCGGCACGTCGTTCCAGCTCGATCCCGTCAAGGCCGCCTTCGACATCGGCGCGGCGATCCGCTGGCTCGACTTCAACGACACCTGGCTCGCCGCCGAATGGGGACATCCGTCCGACAACCTGGGCGGCATCCTCGCGACGGCCGACTGGCTGTCCCGCACGGCCGTCGCGGCCGCGCGCAAGCCGCTGGTCATGCGCGACGTGCTCGTCGCGATGATCCAGGCGCACGAAATCCAAGGCTGCCTCGCGCTCGAGAATTCGTTCAACGCGGTCGGGCTCGACCACGTGCTGCTCGTGAAGGTCGCGTCGACGGCGGTCGTCGGCCGGCTGCTCGGGCTCACGCGCGACGAGCTGATCAACGCGGTGTCGAATGCGTTCGTCGACGGCCATCCGCTGCGCACGTACCGCCACGCGCCGAATACCGGTTCGCGCAAATCGTGGGCGGCCGGCGACGCGACGTCGCGCGCGGTGCGCCTCGCGCTGATCGCGAAGACCGGAGAAATGGGCTATCCGTCCGCGCTGACCGCGAAGACGTGGGGCTTCTACGACGTGCTGTTCGGCGGCCGGCCGTTCCGCTTCCAGCGCCCGTACGGCACCTATGTGATGGAGAACGTGCTGTTCAAGATCGCGTTCCCCGCCGAATTCCATGCGCAGACGGCCGTCGAGGCCGCGCTGCAGCTGCATGCGCAGCTCGCGGCCGCGGGCCGCACGGCCGACGACATCGCGCGCGTCACGATCCGCACGCATGCGGCTGCGCTGCGCATCATCGACAAGCAGGGTCCGCTCGCGAATCCGGCCGACCGCGACCACTGCATCCAGTACATGGTCGCCGTGCCGCTGCTGTTCGGCCGGCTGACCGCGGCCGACTACGAAGACGCGGTCGCCGCGGACCCGCGCATCGACGCACTGCGCGCGAAGATCGCGTGCGTCGAGGATCCGCAGTTCACGAACGATTATCACGATCCGGACAAGCGGTCGATCACGAATGCGCTGACGATCGCGTTCGCGGACGGATCGAAGCTTGCCGAAGTAGCGGTCGAATACCCGATCGGCCATCGACGCCGCCGTGCGGACGGCATCCCGCTTCTGCTCGAGAAGTTCAGGACCCATCTCGCACGCCGCTTCCCGGCAAAGCAGCAACAAGCGATTCTCGACGTGTCGCTGGATCAGGCAAAGCTCGAAGCGATGCCGGTCAATGAATACGTCGATCTGTATGTGATCTAGCCGTCAGGTACAGAAACAGGAGCTCTTCTTTCCTCGCCTCAAACCCAGGAAAATCACCATGGCCCACAATCTCCACAAGACCCTCAAGGAATTCGACAGCGGTTCCGGCAAAGGCAAGTTCTATTCGCTGCCGCAGCTCGGCAAGGAACTGAAGACGAAGATCGAACGCCTGCCGGTGTCGATCCGCATCGTGCTCGAGTCGGTGCTGCGCAACTACGACGGCAAGAAGATCACCGAGGAGCACATCGAGCAGCTCGCGAAATGGCAGCCGAACGCGAAGCGCGTCGACGAGATTCCGTTCGTGGTGTCGCGCGTCGTGCTGCAGGACTTCACGGGCGTGCCGCTGCTCGCCGACATCGCGGCCATGCGCGGCGTCGCGCAGCGCACGGGCAAGGATCCGAAGAAGATCGAGCCGCTGGTGCCGGTCGACCTCGTCGTCGATCACTCGGTGCAGATCGACTACTTCCGCCAGAAGGACGCGCTCGACCTGAACATGAAGCTGGAATTCCAGCGCAACAACGAGCGCTACCAGTTCATGAAGTGGGGCATGCAGGCGTTCGACACGTTCAAGGTCGTGCCGCCGGGCGTCGGCATCGTCCACCAGGTGAACCTCGAATATCTTGCACGCGGCGTGCACAAGAAGGTCGACGGCGACGATACCGTCTACTACCCGGACACGCTCGTCGGCACCGACAGCCACACGACGATGATCAACGGGATCGGCGTGGTCGGCTGGGGCGTCGGCGGCATCGAGGCCGAAGCCGGGATGCTCGGCCAGCCCGTGTATTTCCTGACGCCGGACGTCGTCGGCGTCGAGCTGAAGGGCCGGCTGCGCGAAGGCGTGACGGCGACCGACCTCGTGCTGACGATCACCGAGATGCTGCGCAAGGAGAAGGTCGTCGGCAAGTTCGTCGAGTTCTTCGGCGAAGGCACGCAGTCGCTGTCGCTGCCGGACCGCGCGACGATCGGCAACATGGCGCCCGAGTACGGCGCAACGATGGGCTTCTTCCCGGTCGACGAAAAGACGATCGAATACTTCGAAGGCACGGGCCGCACGAAGGCCGAGATCGCCGCGTTCGAGAACTACTTCAAGGCGCAGAACCTGTTCGGCATTCCGAAGGCCGGCGACATCGACTACACGAAGACGCTGACGCTCGACCTCGCGACGGTCGCGCCGTCGCTCGCCGGCCCGAAGCGTCCGCAGGACCGCATCGAGATCGGCCACGTGAAGTCGACGTTCGCCGACCTGTTCTCGAAGCCGGTCGCCGAAAACGGCTTCGCGAAGAAGCCGGAAGACCTGAACGCCGAGTACAAGACGGCCGACGGCATCGCGGTGAAGAACGGCGACGTGCTGATCGCGGCGATCACGTCGTGCACGAACACGTCGAACCCGAGCGTGCTGCTCGCCGCCGGCCTGCTCGCGAAGAAGGCCGTCGAAGCCGGCCTGACCGTCGCGCCGCACATCAAGACGTCGCTCGCGCCGGGATCGCGGATCGTCACCGAGTACCTGACGAAGACCGGCCTGCTGCCGTATCTCGCGAAGCTCGGCTTCGAAGTCGCCGCCTACGGCTGCACGACCTGTATCGGCAACGCGGGCGACCTGACGCCGGAGCTGAACGAAGCGATCACGAAGAACGACATCGTCGCGGCAGCGGTGCTGTCCGGCAACCGCAACTTCGAGGCGCGCATTCACCCGAACATCCGCGCGAACTTCCTCGCGTCGCCGCCGCTCGTCGTCGCGTACGCGATCGCCGGCACCATCACGCGCGACCTGATGACCGAGCCCGTCGGCAAGGGCAAGGGCGGCCGCGACATCTACCTCGGCGACATCTGGCCGTCGAGCGAGGAAATCCACGCGCTGCTGAAGTACGCGCTCGATCCGAAGAAGTTCGAAGACAACTATTCGAAGCTCACGAAGAAGGGCGACCTCTGGAGCAAGATCGAAGGCGAAACCGGTCAGGTCTACGACTGGCCGAAGTCGACGTACATCGCGGAGCCGCCGTTCTTCGGCAACGACTTCTCGATGGAGCCGGCGTCGTCGATCGCCGCGGTCAAGGGTGCGCGTGCGCTCGGCATCTTCGGCGACTCGGTGACGACCGACCACATCAGCCCGGCAGGCTCGATCAAGGAAGATTCGCCGGCCGGCAAGTGGCTGAAGGAGAACGGCGTGCAGAAGGCCGACTTCAACAGCTACGGCTCGCGCCGCGGCAACCACGACGTGATGATGCGCGGCACGTTCGCGAACGTGCGGATCAAGAACCTGATGATCCCGCCGAAGGCGGACGGCACGCGCGTCGAAGGCGGGCTGACGATCCATCAGCCGAGCGGCGAACAGCTGTCGATCTACGACGCAGCGATGAAGTACATCGACGCCGGCACGCCGACCGTCGTGTTCGCGGGCGAAGAGTACGGCACAGGCTCGTCGCGCGACTGGGCCGCGAAGGGCACGCAACTGCTCGGCGTGAAGGCCGTGATCGCACGCAGCTTCGAACGGATCCACCGCTCGAACCTCGTCGGCATGGGCGTGCTGCCGCTGCAGTTCAAGGGCTCGGACAGCGTGCAGTCGCTCGGCATCACCGGCGAGGAAACGTACGACATCGAAGGCCTCGGCGACGACTTCAAGCCGCAGCAGGACGTCACGCTCGTGATCCATCGCAAGAACGGCGAAACGCAGCGCGTGCCGGTGCTGCTGCGTATCGACACGCCGATCGAAGTCGACTACTACAAGCACGGCGGTATCCTGCCGTTCGTGCTGCGCTCGCTGCTCGCAGCGTAAGCGCGTGCCGTTGCAGGTGCCGTAGCCGCCTCGCGGGCGGCTGCGGCCGATTTGGATGCGCCGACCTCGTGTCGGCGCTTTTTTTTCGCCGTTCGGCGGCCCGCGTCACGCTGAACGGCTATCGCGTGACGTCGCGCGACGTCACGTCACGCCGCGCTGCCGCGTCGCGCCTTCGCACCGGCGGCTGCCCGCGCGTTCTTCTTCAGATGCGTACGGTTGTATTCGATCGCCGCGCGCACGAGCTTTTTCAGCGCGCGCGCATCGATACGGTCGCCTTCGAGAAAGTCGATCGCGCGCCGCGCGTTGCCTTCGAAACCTGCGTTGAACAGCCGGTCCGGATCGGGCAGCTGCGCGCCGTGCATGAACGTCAGCTTCACCTTGCCCTTGTGCGCGTTCGCGACCGCGATCATTCCGTCGCACGACCACACCGGACTTCCCATCCATTTCCATTCCTCGACGATGCCGTCGTCGGCGTCGAGGATCGTCCGGCGCAACTGCTCGAACGTCTTGCCGCGCCAGTCGGCGATGCCTGCGATCAGCGCGTCGATACGCGCCGACGGCGTGAGGTCCGATGCCGTCATGCGCGCGCCTCCGTACCGCCGTCGTCACGCGCGAGCAACTGCTCGAGCGCGTCGACGAACCGCTTCCAGCCGACCTGCGCGCCGCGGTATGCCTGCTCCTGATCGGTGCGGAAACCGGTCTGCTCCATCCGCAGCAGCGTGCCGGCCGGCGTCGGCGTGAGCGTCCACGTGACGACGCTGTCGAGGCCGTACGCGGACCACGTGTACGACAGCGTGCGCTGCGGCTCGATCGTCAGCACCTTGCAGCCGACCGCGCCCCAGTCCGCGCGAAAGCTGAACGCGCGGCCGGCGACCGGTTCGAAGTCGGTCTTCATCAGCCACGCGTCGAGCAGATGCGGCTGCGTGAGCGCACGCCAGATCCTCTCCGGCGGATGATGCAGCTCCCGTTCGACGATGACGGAGCGCGTTTCGGTCGTGTCTGGGTTCATCACTGGTCCATCCTTTTGAGCAGGTCTTCGAGAGCGTCGAACCGGTCGTGCCAGAAGCCGGACATCTGGGCCGTCCAGTCGACCAACGGGGCGAGCGCATGCGGCTGCGCGCGGTAATGCGTCTGCCGGCCTTCATGACGGTCGCTGACGAGGCCGGCCTGCTTCAATACGCCGAGATGCTTCGACACGGCCGGCTGCGACACGCCCGCGCGGGCCGTCAGCGCGGCGACGGTCAGCTCGCCTTCCGCGCACAGCCGCTCGAAAAGCGCGCGGCGCGTCGGATCGGCGAGCGTGCGGAAAAGCACGTCTTCGGCGTTTTGCATGGATTTCAATTCATAACTCGATGGTTATGGATCGAAGCATATCCGCTGCGCGGCGAGAGTCAAGGAGGAATTTCGCCGATGCCGGCACACGACGCGCGGCATCGCGCGAGCGGCGTGTCCGTGCTGCACGAACCGGCGTCCGGTTCGAGCGATCGCTCTAATCGCGGAGCGCGGCACGCAAACCGAAAGCCGGCTGCAAGACTGTGCGGCGCGCCGTTCCACAGTTCGGGAAAGCTGCGCGGCGCGCGCGCCGTTCTTCCGCACATCGGTGCGTGCGCATCGGCCGCCGCGCACGCTGCGTCGCGCCGAATCGCCACATAGTGCGACGCGCGGCGCGGCGCCGGCCCATCGCAACTCACCGGTGCGAGCGCAACGCGAGCCCGCCGCCGCGCACGTTTCGACGCCACAACGACCAACTCGTGCGCGCGAACGTCGCGTCGATCGCCGCGCCGTATCGCAAACCGGTTCCTTCCGCGTGCCGGCGCTGCGCTGGCATACGTGCGGGCGCGGATGCGCAGCGGCACGCCGATGTCAGAACTGACAGCTGTGGAAACTGGCAGCTACCCGAACGGCGGCGACGCCCTACGCTCGTCACCGCTCGCGGCCCCACGAGGGCCGGGGTTCCCGCAACGTCGTCTCTCCTCAAAAGGACACCCGATGAAAAGGAACGCCTGGTTTGCCCGTCCCCTTCCGTCGCCCCGCCGCCTCGCGTGCGCGTGGCCGCTCGTGCTCGCCGCCGGCGCCGCGCATGCGGCGACGGACTGGGTCGACACCCACACGAAGGCCTTTCTGACCGGCCCGCAGCTGATGGCGCGCAGCGCTGCGTCGTCGCTCGAGCTCGCGGCCGGCGAGACGACCGACATCGTCGTCAGCCTGAAGCTGCGCAACGCGGCGCAGCTGAAGCAGCTCGCGCACGACGTGAACCGGCCCGGCAGCGCGCATTACCGCCAGTACCTGACGCCCGCGCAGTTCCTCGCCGACTATGCGCCGACCGACGCGCAGGTGAAATCGGTCGTCGACTATCTGCGCAAGAGCGGCTTCGTGAACATCGAAGTCGCGCCGAACCGGCTGCTGATCTCCGCGCGCGGCACGGCCGGCACGATCAAGACGGCGTTCAACACGTCGCTCGTGCACTTCCAGTACGCGGGACGTTCGGGCTTCGCGAACGCGTCGACCGCGCAGGTGCCGCGCGCGCTCGGCGACGTGGTCGGCTCGGTGCTCGGGCTGCAGAACGTCGCACGCGCACGGCCGCTGCTGCGCATCGGCAACGTGTCGAAGCCGCAGGCCCTCGCGGCCGGCACGGCAACCGGCCACTATCCGAAGGAATTCCCCGGTCTCTACAACGCGACCGGCGTGCCGACCGCCGCCGGCGTGACGGTCGGCATCATCACGATCGGCGGCGTGTCGCAGACGCTGCAGGATCTGAAGCAGTTCACGTCGAGCAACGGCTACGCCGCGGTGTCGACGCAGACGGTCAAGACCAACGGCACGGGCACGAGCGGCAGCTACAGCGACGATCCGGACGGCCAGGGCGAATGGGATCTCGACAGCCAGTCGATCGTCGGCTCGGCCGGCGGCCAGGTCGGCCGGCTCGTGTTCTATATGGCCGACCTGAACGCGCCCGGCAACACGGGCCTCACGCAGGCGTTCAACCGCGCGGTGTCCGACAACACCGCGAAGGTGATCAACGTGTCGCTCGGCTGGTGCGAAACGGACGCGTACGCGGACGGCACGCTCGACGCCGAGGAGCAGATCTTCACGACGGCCGCCGCGCAAGGCCAGACGTTCTCGGTGTCGTCCGGCGACGAAGGCGTGTACGAGTGCAACAACCGCGGCTATCCGGACGGCGCGAACTACACGGTGTCGTGGCCCGCATCGTCGCCGCACGTGCTCGCGATCGGCGGCACGACGCTCTATACGACGTCGGCGGGCGCATTCTCGAACGAGACGGTGTGGAACGAAGGACTCGACGGCAACGGCAAGCTGTGGGCGACCGGCGGCGGCGTCAGCACGATCCTGCCCGCGCCGTCGTGGCAGTCGGGCAGCAACCGCCGGCTGCCCGACGTGTCGTTCGACGCCGCGCAGCGCACGGGCGCGTACATCTACAACTACGGCCAGCTGCAGCAGATCGGCGGCACGAGCCTCGCGGCGCCGATCTTCACCGGCTTCTGGGCGCGGCTGCTCGCCGCAAACGGCACCGCGCTCGGCTTCCCGGCCGGCAACCTGTATCGCGCGATTCCGTCGCATCCTTCGCTCGTGCGCTATGACGTCGTGTCCGGCAACAACGGATATCAGGGATACGGCTACAACGCGGGCACGGGCTGGGATTACCCGACCGGGTTCGGCAGCCTGAACATCTCGAACCTCAACCAGCTGATCCGCTCCGGCGGTTTCTGAGCGAGCGGCGCGAAGCCGGCGCGCGGCTGCGGTTTGCCGCGTGCCGGCTCGCGGGCGGATCGACGGTTGCGTTTATCGTGCGTTCGGCCCGGCTTGCACCGGGCAGCGCCGACCGTCGGCGGTTGCACGGCACGCGCGGCGAACGGCGGCGCGAATGCGACCGCGACGACGAATGCGCGCGCATGCCGCCGTGTCGCGCCGCGCCAGGCGGCATCCGGCCGCGTCAGGTCACCGCGCGCCGCGCGTTGCGGCCGCGCAGCCATTCGAGCGCGAGCAGCAGGCTCGTCGAGAACAGGATCAGGATCGTTGCGAGCGCAGCGATCGTCGGGCTGATGTTCTCGCGGATCCCCGTAAACATCTGGCGCGGCAGCGTCGTCTGATCGGCGCCGGCGAGAAACAGCGTGACGACGACTTCGTCGAACGACGTCGCGAACGCGAACAGCGCGCCCGACATCACGCCCGGCGCGATCACCGGCAGCGTCACGCGAAAGAACGTCGACACCGGGCTCGCGCCGAGCGACAGGCTCGCGCGCACGAGATTCTGGTTGAAGCCCTGCAACGTCGCGGCGACGGTCGTCACGACGAACGGCACGCCGAGCGCCGCGTGCGCGGCGATCAGCCCCGTATAGGTGTTCGCGAGTCCGAGCGGCGCGAAGAACAGGTACATGCCGACGCCGACCACGACGACCGGCACGATCATCGGCGACAGCAGCACGGCCATCAGCAGCCCCTTGCCGCGGAAGTCCGCCTTCGTGAGGCCGATCGCGGCGAGCGTGCCGAGCACGGTCGCGACGACGGTCGCCGACGGCGCGACGATGAAGCTGTTCTTCGCGGCCGTCCGCCACTCGTCGGACGCGATCAGGTTCTCGTACCAGCGCGTCGAGAAGCCCGGAATCGGATACACGAGGAACGTGCTCGACGAGAACGACAGCGGCACGATCGCGAGCACCGGCAGGATCAGATACAGCAGCGTCAGCACGACGAGCACGCGCAGCGCGACGTACCATGCGCGCTCGACGAACGACATGTGCGGCGCGAACAGCGGCCTGGCGAGTTTCATGGTCGGTTTCCCCTTCCCGTTTCGTGCCCGGCGCTCAGCCGAGGCTCACGTTCGAGCGCGTGAAGCGCCCGTAGACCGCATACAGCACGAGCGTCGCCGCGAGCAGCAGCCCGCCGAGCGCGCACGCCATCCCCCAGTTGATCGTGACGTTCGTGAAATACGCGACGTAGTAGCTGACCATCTGGTCGTTCGGCCCGCCGAGCAGCGCGGGCGTGATGTAGTAGCCGATCGCGAGGATGAACACGAGCAGCGCGCCGGCGCCGACGCCCGGATAGGTCTGCGGCACGTACACGCGCCAGAACGCCGCGAACGGGTGGCTGCCGAGCGACACGGCCGCGCGCTGATAGGTCGGCGGAATCGACTTCATCACGCTGTAGAGCGGCAGGATCATGAACGGCAGCAGGATGTGCGTCATCGAGATATACACGCCGACGCGGTTGAACAGCAGCGTCAGCGGATGCGAGATCAGCCCGCTGCCGATCAGCGCCTTGTTCACGAGCCCTTCGCTTTGCAGCAGCACGATCCACGCGGCGACGCGCACGAGCACCGACGTCCAGAACGGAATCAGCACGAGGATCATCACGAGGTTCGCGCGCCGCGCGGACAGCGTCGAGATCCAGTATGCGAGCGGATAGCCGAGCAGCAGCGCGAAGAACGTGACCGCGACGCCGATCACGAACGTGCGCCCGAAGATCGCCAGATAGATCGATTGATCGGGATCGGCGTGCACGATGCTGCCGAGGCCGTCCTGCTTGTGGTCGAGCGCGGCGAGCAGATAGAACGGCGACACGCGGCTGCCGTTCTTCGCGATCGCCTGCCAGTACGCGACGTCGGCCCAGCGCGCATCGAGCTCGACGAACTTGTCGCGCGTCTGCGCGGGCGTCAGCGGCGCGTCGTTGTCGCCTTTCAGCGGCATCGCGCGCGCCGTCTTCGCGACCAGCGACCGATAGCCGGGAATCTCGGTGTTCAGCCGCCGCGCGAGCGCGCCCATCGCCTCGCTGTCCGCGACTTTCGTCATGTCGGCCGCGAGCGCGACGTAGGCGGCGTCGGCCGGCCGGCTCTTGCGGTCCCAGCCCGACAGCGCGGCGACGGTGTTCGGCAGCGCGGTCGCGATCTCCGGGTTCTCGACCGCACGCGTGAGCAGCGTGCCGATCGGCACGACGAACACGAGCAGCAGGAAGATCGCGAGCGGCGCGACCAGCAGCAGCGCCATCGTGCGCTTGCGGGCCTCGGCCGCCTTCAGCTCGCGCTTGAGCGCGGCCGTCGACGGCGAGGAAGGAGCGATCGTCATCGTATTCAACGGTTCTCTCCGGCCGGAGCGCGATCCGGCGGAATGCCGCGCGACGCGATCGACGCGCCGCGCGGCCGGTTACGTCAAAGCACGCGGGCGGTTACTTGGTCGCCCACGCGGCGAAGCGCTGCTCGAGCTCGTCGCTGTGGTCGGTCCAGAAGCCGATGTCCTGCAGCACGGCGTTCTTGCCGTTGGCCGGCGAATTCGGCAGGTTCGCGAGCGTCTTCGCGTCGAGCGACTTGATCGCCGCGACGTTCGCCGGGCCGTACGCGATGTGCTGCGCATACGCCTGCTGCGGCTTCGGCGTCAGCGTGTACGCGATGTACTGCTCGGCGAGCGCCTTGTTCGGCGAGCCCTTCGGAATCGCCCAGTAGTCGAGGTCGTAGATGCTGCCGTTCCACACGACCTTCAGGTTCTTGCCTTCCTTCTGCGCGGCGTCGATGCGGCCGTTGTACGCGGTCGACATCACGACGTCGCCGGCCACCAGGAACTGCGGCGGCTGCGCGCCCGCTTCCCACCACTGGATGTACGGCTTCAGCTCGTCGAGCTTCTTGAACGCGCGGTCCTGACCGGCCTTCGTGCCGAGCACCTTGTACACGTCCTTCGGCGCGACGCCGTCCGCCATCAGCGCGAACTCGAGGTTGTAGCGCGCGCCCTTGCGCATCCCGCGCTTGCCGGGGAATTTCTTCACGTTCCAGAAATCGGCCCAGCCGGCCGGCGCGGTCTTCAGCTTGTCCGCGTTGTACGCGAGCGCGGTCGACCACACGAAGAAGCCGACGCCGCACACCTGCGGCGCTTCCGGAATCAGGTCGGACTTCTTCGCGATCTTCGACCAGTCGAGCTTCTCGTACAGCCCTTCGTCGCAGCCGCGGTTCAGGTCGCCCGACTCGACTTCGACGACATCCCAGTTCACGTGCTTCGCCTCGACCATCGCCTTCACCTTGGCCTGCTCGCCGTTGTACTCGACGGCGGTGACCTTGTTGCCGGTCGCCTTCTCGAACGGCTGGTTGAACGCGACCTTCTGCGCGTCGCCGTTCGCGCCGCCGAAGTTGACGACCGTGAGTTCGGCCGCCGATACCGACGCGCCGAAGACGGCGAGCGCCAGTGCGAGCGCGGTGCGACGCGCGGTAAAGCTTGCTCCGTTCATGATGGTTCCTCTCGTGGTGGAAGTGTGCGGTTGTTGTTGACGACGTGCTGCGGGAAATCGAAACGGCGCTTACGCGAACACGCGCAAGTGCTCGGCGGCGAACGCCAGCGACACCGGCGCGCCGGGCGCGAACGCGTCCAGCGACCCGGTGCCGAGCGGCATCTTCACGAAACATTCGTCCTGGCCGGGCAGCGCGCAGCGCATGCGGACGTGATCGCCGAAATAGATCAGGCTGCGCGCCTCGCCGGTCAGCCGGTTCGCGGCCGCGCCGTTTGTCGAGCCGTTTGCCGAGCCGTTCGCGGCGCCATGTGCCGCGCCGCCGGCGTGCCCGTTCACGCCGTTCGCGGCGATGCTCATCCGCTCCGGTCGGATGCATGCGACGGCCGGCGCACCTTCGGCCGCGTCGCCGATGCGGCGGCCGACGAGCGTCGTGCCGTCGTCGAGCCGGAACTCGCAGAACTCGCCGTCGACGCGCGCGATGGTGCCGCGCAGCCGGTTGCTGTCGCCGATGAAATTCGCGACGAACTCGTTGCACGGCGATTCGTACAGCCGATCGACGGTGTCGAGCTGCTGCACGACGCCCTTGTCGAACACGGCGACACGATCGGACATCGTCAGCGCCTCGCCCTGGTCGTGCGTCACGTAGACGAACGTCACGCCGAGCTTCTCGTGCAGCGCCTTCAGCTCGTACTGCATGTGCTCGCGAAGCTGCTTGTCGAGCGCGCCGAGCGGCTCGTCCATCAACACCAGCTTCGGCTCGAACACCAGCGCGCGGGCAAGCGCGATCCGCTGCTGCTGGCCGCCCGACAGCTGCGCCGGATAGCGCTTCGCGAAGCGCTCCATCTGCACCATCTTCAGCGCATGCGCGACGCGCTCCGCGCGTTCGGCAGCCGGCAGCCGACGCACCGTCAGCGGATAGCCGACGTTCTGCTCGACGGTCAGATGCGGAAACAGCGCGTAGTTCTGGAACACCATCCCGATGTTGCGCTTGTGCGGCGGCACGTTGTTCAGCAGCTCGCCGTCGACGCGAATCTCGCCGCCGGTCGGGAATTCGAACCCGGCCAGCATCATCAGGCAGGTGGTCTTGCCCGAGCCCGACGGCCCGAGCAGCGTCAGGAATTCCCCTCGGTGGATGTCGAGGTCGAGCGATTTGACGACCAGCGTCTCGCCGTCGTAGGTCTTTCGCACGCCGCGAAAGCTGACGATCACATCATCGGACTTCATCGTGGCTGTCCCCTTGCTGCGCGACAATCGTTTTTGAGATGCGGACCACTATACGACCCGCACGGTTCTACAATAGGGAACCATTTCAATATTCCTAGTAGGACCACTTTGGATACCGTGATCCTCGCCGACTGGCTCTCCGCGCGTCTCGACCGCGGCTCGTCCGAGCCGATGTACCGGCAATTGCTGCAGTGCATGCAGCAGGCCATCCTGACCGGGGAATTGGGGCCGGGGACGAAGCTGCCGAGTTCGCGGACACTCGCGGCCGACCTGTCGATCGCGCGCAATACGGTGCTGCACGTGTACGACCAGCTGACGGCCGAAGGCTACGTGCTGACGACGACCGGCAGCGGCACGTACGTCGCCGATACGCGGCCGGACGCGGCGGCAATTCACGCGCCGGGCGCGACGCCGGCCTCCGGCACGGGCACGCATCCGGCGCCGGACGCCCAGGGCGGGCTGTCGCGGCGCGGCCGGCAGCTGATCGAGCACGCGGGCGTGTCGCGGCGCCAGTGGGGTGCGTTCATGCCGGGCGTGCCGGACGTGTCGGAGTTCCCGAGCCGTACGTGGAGTCGGCTGCAGGCGCGGCTATGGAAGGAAGCGAACCCCGAGCTGCTGACCTATGCGCCGGGCGGCGGCTATCGGCCGCTGCGGCGTGCGCTCGCCGACTACCTGCGCGTCGCGCGTTCGGTCAAATGCTCGCCGGACCAGGTGATCATCACGACCGGCATTCATCAGTCGATCGACCTCGCGGTGCGGCTGCTGTCCGACATCGGCGATCGCGCGTGGGTCGAGGAGCCGTGCTACTGGGGCGTGCGCAGCGTGCTGCAGGCGACCGGCCTCACGCTCGTGCCGGTACCGGTCGATCAGGAAGGACTCGACCCGCGCGTGGACGACATGCAGCACCCGCCGCGGCTCGTGCTCGTCACGCCGTCGCATCAGTATCCGCTCGGGATGGTGATGAGCCTCGCGCGGCGCCGGATGCTGCTCGAATATGCGCGTCAGCACCGCTGCTGGATCATCGAGGACGACTACGACAGCGAATTCCGTTACGGCAGTCGCCCGCTCGCGTCGCTGCAGGGGCTCGACGACGGCGGCCGCGTGATCTACGTCGGCAGTCTCGGCAAGATGCTGTTTCCGGGGCTGCGGATGGGCTACATGGTCGTGCCCGAGCATCTCGTCGACACGTTCCGCACCGGGCTGTCCGAGCTGTACCGCGAGGGGCAGCTGATGCAGCAGGCCGTGCTCGCCGAATTCATCATGGACGGCCACCTGACTTCGCACGTCCGGCGGATGCGCACGCTGTACGGCGAGCGCCGCCAGCTGCTGATCGACGCGATCCATGCGCGCTTCGGCGACGCGCTGCCGGTGATGGGCGACGAGGCCGGCCTGCATCTGGTGCTCGGCCTGCCCGACGCGTGCGACGATCGCGCGGTCACGCAAAGCGCGTTCGACGCGGGCGTGATCGTGCGCCCGCTCACCAGCTACTACAGCCGCGCGGACACGGCGCGGCGCGGGCTGCTGCTCGGCTATGCGTGCGTCCCGCACGACGTGATCGGCCCCGCGTTCGACACGCTCGCGGCGACGATCGAGCGGCATCTGCCGGAGCGGGCGACGCGGGCGGCGTAGCGGCGGGTGGTGTTGATCGGGCGTGTTTGCCGGTCGGGTTGTTCGTCTGCCGGTTGTCTGCCGGTTGTCCGCTGTTCGTCCGCCCTTCGTCTGCCGTTTCGTCCGCCGTTCATCCGCCGACGTCATCGCGCGACGCCCGCGCCGCGATCGAGCGATGCCGCGCGCACCGCTTCGCCCGGCTTCGTGAACATCCGCTGACGCAATGCGGCAATCTGCGCGTCGCGTTCCTGCGGCGACAGGCCGGCCGCGTCGATCTGCGCACGCTGCGCAGAATAGTCGGCGTAACGGCTCTGCCACGCTGCATCGTCCTGCTGCATCTGCGCGACGCGCGCGGCGACGTCCGGGCCGAGGGTCTGCGTCAGCTGCGCGCGCATCGCGTCCGGCGTCGCGCCGCTCTTCTGCAGCTGCGCGATCTGGTCGATCGCTGCGCGCTGCCGGTCGGCGCGCTGCTGCGCCGCGCGTTCGTCGGCCGGCATCTGCTGCGCGAGCGCCGCGAGACGGTCGGCCTTCTGCGCGTCCGTCAGCGTGCGGTCCTGCGCGATCGTCAGCCGCGCGAGGTCGTAGCGCTGCCGCCACTGCTCGGCGCCGAAGAACGGCTCGCTCCAGTCGCCGAGCGTCCGGTGCGCAAGCGACGCGCGCCGGTCGAGCGCCAGCTGCAGCGTGCCGAGATCGGATTTGTCGACCGCGCCGGCGTCGGGCAATGTCGCGAGCGCGTCGAGATACGCGCGGTAACGGTGCCACACGTCGAGCGCGTCGGCCTGCGCGACGGTGCCGTCGAGCTGCGCGGCGATCTCGCGTACGACGAGCGCATCGAGCGCGGTCGCACTCAAGGCGCTCCGCGCGGTCAGGCAGTAGTCGAAGAAATCGCGCACCGCGCGCGACTTCGCGAGACGACCGCCCGCGTCGACCGGCAGCCGCGGCGCGCTCGAACCGGCGAGCGGCGACGGCAAGTCAGCGCTCGCCGGCCACGCAGACGGCACGGGTGAAGCGGGAGGCGCACCCGCACGGCCGATCGCCGTCGCGTCGGCCGAAGCGCGCGCGGTGCCGGTATCGCGCTCCGATGCCGCGACGCTCCACAACGCGACGGCGGCCGCCGCCGCAAGCCCCGCGACGCCGTACACCATCGCATGCCGCACGCGCGGCGCACGCCGTTCACGAGCCGTCATCACACGCCCGCGAGCTTCAGCCGGTTCGCATGCGTGCGGATCACCGCGACCGGATCTTCCGCATACGCGCCGCGCACGCCGAGCAGTTGGTTGATCTCGTCGAGATGGTTCCACTTGTAGTTCGTGCTCAGCACCTTTCCGTACAGCGCGCTGCACTTCGACACGAGCCCGTCGTTCGTGCCGGAATTGCGGTTGATCATCGCCGTGCCCGTGCCGAGCAGCGCGAGCGTCGACAAATCGAGCGCGTTCGCCGGATCGACGACCGGAATCGTGCTCGTGTCCGTCGCGCCGGTCACGCCGAACGCGGACACCGTCGGCTGGATCGCCGTGCCGGCCCACGAATACAGCAGGTGCGTGTTGCCGCCGACCGTTTCGGTCGGCGCACCGGTCTGGCAGCTGCCGGGCGCGCCGAGGCCCGCGCTCGGATAGTTGCGGTTGTACGCGGCGGCCTGCTCGGTCGTCAGCGTCTTCAGCGCGGCGAGCGCGTCCTGGTTCGTGTTGTGACTGCTGCTCGTCAGGATCCCGAATACATTGACGAACGCCGCGATCACCGACGACGACAAGCCGGTCGGATCGTAGGCCAGCACGCTCTGCACGAAGTCCGCAAATTCAGAGCCGCGATGCGGCGTGCCGATCGTCGTCACCGATGCGACGAGCTCGGGTGCGACCGCAGCGACATAGCGCGACGTGAGTCCGCCCTGGCTGTGACCGACGAGGTTGACCTTCGTCGCGCCGGTCGCGGCGAGCACCTGCTTCACGTACGCGAGCAGCTGCTCGCCGCGCCCGTTCGGACCGTCGTCGCTCTGGAAGCCCGACAGGTTCGCGACGTACACGGTCGCGCCGTGCTGCTCGAGGTCCTGCCGGATTCCGTACCAGTAGTCGAGCACGCCCGCGTACCGGTCGGTGCCGGTCAGGCCGTGCACGAGAACGATCGGATAACGCGTCGCCGCGTAATCGTCGGCGGATGCGGTCGCGGCCGTCGCCGCGCGCGTCGTCGCCAACGTCATCATCGCGGTCGTACCCGCGAACGGCGCGACGCTCATCGCGCACGCCACCGCGCCTGCCACCACCCTGGAACGCATCGATCTGACCATGCATGTTCTCCTGATTATCGTGCTGCCGGTGCGAATGAGATCGGATCGACGCATACGATGCCGTCGCGTACGTCGACAGGCCCGCATGCGTCGAATGCCGGAGTGAATCACGAGTCGCATACGTTTGCGTGCCGACTAGATACGGTTCTCTAATCGGTTGACGCGCTCCGTCGAGGCGGGCGGGGCTGCGTGCGTGCGCAGACATGCTGCATCGCACACAGCCCTGAAGCGCTACAGCTTCGCGCTCACGCGCACCCACGCGGTACGGCCCGGCTCCATCACCGGCACGTTCGCCGGATAGCCGAAACCCGCGTTGCCGGCGAGGTTCAGATGCTCGGCATACGCTTTGTCGAACACGTTGTCGACGCCGACGGAGATCTGCACGGTCTTGCTGACGTTGTATTGCGCGTGCAGCGACAGCACGCCGAAACCGGCACTCGGGCCGAAGTCCTTGCCGACCACGTTGCCCTCGTCGAGCGCGTAGCGGCGCTGCGGTGCAACGACGCGCCACAGCCCGCCGACCGACCATGCGCCGCGCGTGTATTCGAGCCCGACGCGCGCTTCGAGCGGCGGTATCTGCGGCAGCGGATCGCCGCTCGTCGCATTGCGCCCCCACGCGTACGCGAGCGACGTGTCGATGCGCAGCGACGCGAGCGGCCGCCACGACGCGCCCGCTTCACCGCCCATGATCTGCGCGTTCACGTTGGTCGCCTGCGTGGTCGCGCCCATCATGCCGGCCGCGTAGTCGAACAGGATGAAGTCCTGCACGTAGCCCGCATACGCGGACACCCACGCATCGAAGCGGTCGCTCTTGTATTGCGCACCGACGTCGAGCTGCGTGGTTTTCTCCGGCTGCACCGCGGAAAACGCGTTGACCGCGCCGGCCGGGCCACGCGTCGCGGAGAACAGCTCCCAGTAGTCGGGATAGCGCTCCGCATGACCGATGCCCGCATACCACGTGACGGGCAGCGAGCGCAGATCGCGCTCGTAGCGCACGAAGCCGCTCGGCAGCACGCGCGCGCGATCGTCGTCGAACGTCGGATTCGGCCGGCTCATCATCCCGCCCGTCGTCGCGCGCCGGTCGCGCGCGCTCGCATAGTCGACACGCGCGCCGCCGATCACGCGCGCCGTGTCCGCCGCATACCACGTCAGCTCGCCGAACGCGCCCGCGTTCCACATCGTCGCCTGCGCGTTCCACGGCTGGTCGCCGTAGTTCTGCCGTCCCATCGCGGAGCGCGAATCGAGCCGGTTCGATTGCGCATCGACGCCCGTCACGAGCTTGAAGTCGTCGCCGAAACGGAACGTCGCCGCCGCGCGCGCGCCGAACGTGCGCCGCCGTACGTCGGACGCCATCGGCATCGGCATGCTGCTCGTCGGGTCAGGCTGGCGCAGCGTCGTGTTGTCCATCACGTGATCGGCTTCGTTGTAGTACACGCGCGCGTCGATCCGGTCGAGCACGTCGCCGATGTGCCGGCGATCGAACGACAGGCCGAACGTGTCGCGCCGGAAGTGTGCGCCGTCCATTCCGCGGCCGGCGTAGCGCGCGTAGCCGTCGCCGGTGCCGGCGGTGAGCTCGACGCGCGTGTGCGCATCGGGCGTCCAGCCGAGCGCGGCGTCGGCGTTCCACTTGTCCCACTGCGACGGCACGGTGTTGCCGTTGCCGTCGCGGTAGTCCTGCGCATGCGCGTGATTCGCGATCACGCGCCCGTAGACGTCCGGCGTGCCGGCCGTCACGTCGACGTTCTGATCGTTGCGTCCGAACGATCCGGCGACGACGCTGCCGTCGAACCGCATGCCGGCGCGCTCGAAGCGCGGCGTCACGCGCTCGAACAGCACGGTGCCGGCCGACGCGCCGGGACCGTACAGCACCGTCTGCGGCCCTTTGATCACGGTGACCTTGTCGTAGCTTTCCGGCGCGATGTACGAAGTCGGCGCGTCCATCCGGTTCGGGCACGCGCCGAGCGTCGGCAGCCCGTTGGCGAGAATGTTCAGCCGCGAGCCGAACATCCCGCGCAGCACCGGGTCGCCGTTCGTTCCGCCGCTGCGGATCGACGTGAAGCCTGGAATCGTTTTCAGGTAATCGGCGCCGTCGCTCGCCGGCAGCGGCTGGCGCGGCGTCTTCGGATCGGTGACGACGACGAGCGGCGTCGTCAGCGGCGACGCGACGACCTCGACCGGCGGCAGCCATCCGGCTGCGTCGTCTGCCGACGTGCCGGCCGCGCGCGCGGTCTCCGCCGCGGCAACGCTCGCGGCCATTGCGCTGGCGGCCAGCGCGGGAACGGTGAGTTTCAGCATGCGCGGCACGTGCCGCGCGCAGGCATCGCGCGACGTCCGCGACGCGCGCAACTGGAAAATGATCATGATCGAAAGCCCGAGTGACGCCCTCCACGCGCCCGGACGGGCTGCATGGATATCGGCAAACAAACAGCAGAAACGGAAGAAAGCGCGTCAGGCGCGCTCGGGCGGCGCACGCGGATACGCGCGCGGATAGCGGTCGGCACGCGCAACGCCGGCACGCGGCGCTGCGACGTTGACGAAAGCGACGGGAACGGCAGCGAACGCGGCGGCGGCCGCGCCGCCGATCGCCGGACTGTGTGCGAAGAAGCCGCAATAGCCGCACGCGTCCAGATGCAATGCGTGATCGTGCGTGCGGCCGGCGCCGGCGGACGAATTCGCGCGATGCTCGGTGCTGCAGACGACGGCTTCAGGAACGGCAGCCTGCGCGACACGCCACTGCGACACCAGCGGCGCCGCGATCGCGAACCAGATCGCGAGCACGCCCAGCCAGGCAGTCAGGTGACGATGTCGATGCAGCATAGGCGCGGCGACGCGTAAGCGGAATGTAAAAACAGCCGCGATGTTACAGAATGTTCGCCGCGCTGGCCAGCCGTGCGAGCCGGTAAACGCCGCGGCGCGCATGGTTGCCGACACAACCATGCGCGCCGCGGCGCTTCATCTTTCTCTCAGTACGCGGCGATCACGGCATCATGCGCCGCATCACGTCGTCGCGTCGTACGAAATGGTGGTAGAGCGCGGCCAGCGCATGCAGCCCGATCACGAAGTAGAACGCATTGCCGAGCAGCTCGTGCACTTCCTTGATCGTCGGCCGCAGCGCGGCGTCGGGACCGAACAGCGTGAACGACACGCCGAGCCACGGCAGCGACACCGGCTTGCCGCCGAGGTTGATCGTCATGATGCCGAGCAGCGGCTGCGCGACGATGAACACGTACAGCGCGAAATGCGCGAGCTTCGACAGCCATCGCAGCAGCGCCGCCTGCTCGATCGCTTCCGGTGCGCGGCCGGCCACGCGCCACAGCACGCGCAGCACCGACAGCACGAGCACGAACGTGCCGGCCATGTAATGGACGTTCATCCAGAACGCGCGGCTGTCCGTGCCCTTCGGCCCGCGAATCTCGATCGCGAGATAAGCGAGCGCCACCAGCACGAAGATGGCCCAGTGGAAGAAGATCGCGGGCGAGCTGTAGCGCGTCTGTTTCGCGAGGATGTTTCTCATGCGTCGTCTCGTATCGTAGGCGGGGATCGGCGAATGTCGCGCGGCCGGCTGTGGCGGCAATCGGCACGATTGTAGCCGCACGCGCGTCCGGTTTTACACGGCGAAATCAAATATCGGCAAGATCGGTCGCGTCCGACGGACACGCGACCATCTATGGAAAATCCGCATCGCGCGCGCAGGCTGCTGTGGCACGATGGAGCTTTGGTGCGACGTCGTGCGGGCATCATGAGCAAAGTCTTCTTCGTTGCCGCCTACCGGCTGATCGCCGCGTTGCTCGCGGTGTCCACCACGCTGCACAGCGTCGCCGACTACTGGCACATGCCGAGCTTTCATCTCGGCAACTACCTCAGCTACTTCACGCAACTGAGCAGCCTGTATGCGGCCGCCATCCTGGCCGTGGGACTATCGCACGCGACGCGCGCCGGCTCGCCGCGCTACGAGTCGATGCGCGGCGCCGCGGTACTGTACGTGTTGATCACCGCGATCGTCTATGAACTGCTGCTCGCGCGGCTCGACGCGGCCCGGCACGTGACGCCGGCATTCAACAACTGGGTCCTGCACCGGATCGTGCCGTTCGTGATGCTGTGCGACTGGCTGTACGTCGAACCGCGTTCGCCGATCCCGCGGCGCAGTGCGTTCGCGTGGCTCGGCTTTCCGGTGGTCTATCTCGGCTATACGCTCGTGCGCGGCGCGGTGGAGAACTGGTATCCGTATCCGTTCGTCGATCCGCGGCCGCAAGGCTATCTGCCGGTCGCGATCCAGTGCTCGCTGATCGCGCTCGGCGCGGCGGGGCTCGCACTCGGCATTCGCTGGGTCGGCAATCACGCGCGACGGAACGGCACGGCGGCGCTGAACGAAGGATGAAGAGGAAGACGTCGCCCGGCACGCGTTCGGCCGGATAGCGGGTTGCGGTTGCTTGCGCTGCGCAACGCGGCGTGTCGCTCGCGCGTGCAAGAAGAAAAACCGACGCGGCACGCGTCACGGTCGAACGCCGTGTGCACCGTTCGGCGCACACGGCGCGATGCGGCCGATCAGCCGCCGTTGCGCGGCAGGAAGTTCATCGGATCGACGACCTTGCCGTTCTGACGGACTTCGAACTCGAACGTCGCGCGGCCGCTCGCGTCGGTGCCCATTTCGGCGACCGGCTGCCCTGCGCGCACCGCATCGCCTTCGTTGACGAGCAGCTTGCCGTTGTGTCCGTACGCGGTGATCAGCCCGTTGTCGTGCTTCAGGATCACGAGCGGTCCGTACGCCTTCACGCCGGATCCGGCATACACCACACGCCCGTTCGCGGCCGCGCGCACCGAATGGTCGGGGCCCGACGCCGCGATCACGATGCCGCGCGTCTTGCCGGCCGCAAACGGCGTCGTGACGACGCCGGTGGCCGGCCACGCGAGCGCGCCGGGCTGAGGCGCAGCCGGCGCTGGTTGCGCGAGCGACGTCGCGGCAGGCGGCGGTGCGACGCGCAGCACTTGGCCAGGCGTCACGGCATCGGTCGGCGCCATGCGGTTCCAGCTCGCGACATCCTGCACGCGCTGCCCGTACGCGCTCGCGATACCGGCAAGCGTATCGCCCGGATTCACGCGGTAGTAGCCGGGAAGCACGCCCGGCGTGGCCGCCGACGTCGGTGCCGACCGCTGCGCCGGCTGCCAGCTGTCGGTCCACGGCGTCATCGTGCAACCCGCCAGTGCCACGACCGCGGCAGCGAATGCGGCGTGCGGCAACCGGCGTCTGATCGAATGGTGGATGGGAATATTTTTTCTCAAGGTACCTCCCGGATTTGCGTCGTCGCGCCGCCCACCGCCCTCCGGCGCGCGACGCACGATGTCCGGCCGGACGGCCGGACCAACCAGTATCCGACCGCGGTCGCGGCCGTCAGTTTCCACGGCGGAACGTTTGCGCGAATGGACTCGCCGGCCCCTATTTCGCACCGTCCCGATCGGCAAAGATACCATCTGTCGCGGTCACGGCCGCGACAACGGCCTGCGCCGCGACGATCGTGCGGCGCAGCATACCGGCATCGGCGCCCATCCGGCCGTGTCGGGCCGGCATCGCGGCGGCCGGCCCTGGAACAGCGTCGCCGGCCGCAATCGTGGGCGTCCGTCACGGACCGGCCGCCAATGGTTCGCACTTGAAGGAGCACAGACCGGCCCCGCAATGACAGACAACGCGGCGCCGACAATTCCGGGAGTGGTCCGCACACCTGTCACGACAACCGCCGCAGCCGCGGCAAGCCGGGCAACCGCTGCACCGCGTCCCAAACGCACAGATGAAAACAGCCCGTCGTTCCGCATGACGGAACGACGGGCTGTTCGTACTTCAACGGCTCGACACGGCTGCCGAAGCAGCCCGGCGATCAGCGGCCCTTGTAGACCGGAGCGCCGTTCGAGATCCGGTTGACTTGCCAGCCGGTCTTCGGCGTAGCCGGCGCGCCCGACTCTTGCGTGGCGGCCGGTTGGGCGCCGTAGCCGCTCGTATCGGCAGCGGCGACGTTTTGTTGCGGGTTCAGACGCGCTTCAGCTGCCTGGATGCTCGCCGGGTAGTCCGTACGGTCGCTGCCCAGCTTGTAGCCGGCTTGTTGGAGCTCGGCCAGTTCGGCCTTCACCTGTGCGCGGGTGACCGGCGCGTTTTGTTGGGCGAACGAGACGGCGGGAACGGCGAGGACAGCAGCTGCAGCGAACGTTGCGATCAGCGATTTCATGATTACCTCCGGGATTTTTTTGCTCCGCCGCACACACCATGTCTGCAGCGATGAACACAGTCTAGTCCCGTGATCACCTAGGGAAAACCATGAAAGAACGAAAACACTGTTTCCTCGAAACCAACAATTTCGGGATCCGGGAACGGAAACCCCTATTCGAGGAATAGAATTTCGCAACAATGCCGCCCTCGCGCGGCGGTTACGACCAGTTCGCGTGGAAGCTGCCCGGCTTGTCGGTACGCTCGAACGTATGCGCGCCGAAGAAGTCTCGCTGCGCCTGCACAAGGTTCGCCGGCAGCCGTTCCGAGCGGTAGCTGTCGAAATACGCGACCGCCGACGCGAACGCGGGCACCGGCACGCCGGCCTTCACCGCGGCGACCACGACGTCGCGCAGCGACGCCTGGTACTGCGCGGCGATGTCCTGGAAGTACGGATCGAGCAGCAGGTTCGCGAGCGCCGGGTCCTTCGCGTACGCGTCCGTGATCTTCTGCAGGAAACGCGCGCGGATGATGCAGCCCGCGCGGAAGATCTTCGCGATCGTCCCGAGATCGAGGTTCCATCCGTATTCTTCGGATGCCGTGCGCAGTTGCGCGAAGCCCTGCGCGTACGAGATCACCTTGCTCAGGTACAGCGCGCGGCGCACCGCTTCGATGAACGCCGCGCGATCGCCTTGCAGCGGCGCGGCAGCCGGGCCCGACAGGATCTTGCTGGCCGCGACGCGCTCGGTCTTCAGCGACGACAGCACGCGCGCGAACACCGACTCGGTGATCAGCGGCAGCGGCACGCCCAGATCCAGCGCGTTCTGGCTCGTCCACTTGCCGGTGCCTTTCTGCGCGGCGCGATCGAGGATCACGTCGACGAGGTGCTTGCCGGTTTCTTCATCCTTCTTGCCGAAGATCTTCGACGTGATCTCGATCAGATAGCTGTCGAGTTCGCCCTGGTTCCATTCGGTGTACACCGCGCCGAGCTCGTCGTTGCTCAGGCCCGCGACGTCCTTGAGCACCGCATAGCTCTCGGCGATCAGCTGCATGTCGCCGTATTCGATCCCGTTGTGAACCATCTTCACGTAGTGGCCCGCACCGTCCGGACCCATGTACGCGACGCACGGCTCGCCGTCCGACGGCGCCTTCGCGGCGATCTGCTTGAGGATCGGCTCGACCAGGTCATACGCGTCGCGCTGACCGCCGGGCATGATCGACGGGCCGCGCAGCGCGCCCTCTTCGCCGCCCGACACGCCCGTGCCGATGAAATGCAGGCCCGACTGCGCGAGCTCCTGGTTGCGGCGGATCGTGTCGGTGAAGTGCGTATTGCCGCCGTCGATCAGCACGTCGCCCTTCTCGAGCAGCGGCTTGAGCGACGCGATCGTCGCGTCGGTCGCTTCGCCGGCCTTCACCATCATCAGAATCCGGCGCGGCGTTTCGAGCGACGCGACGAACTCTTCGAGCGTATAGGTCGGCATGAGGTTACGGCCGGGGAATTCGGCGATCAGTTCGTCGGTTTTCTCGCGGCTGCGGTTGTATACGGACACCGCGTAACCGCGGCTCTCGATATTGAGTGCGAGATTGCGGCCCATCACCGCGAGCCCGATCACACCGATTGCTTGCTTGCCCATTAGTCGATTCTCCGGAAAAAACGGGGCGCAACCCAAGCCGGGTTGCGCGCACAGGCGAAAGGATAGTGGAAACCTGGCTGCGATGCGCGCGGGCGCGTCACTGCTCGGCGTGCGGCAGACGCCGGAACACGACGCTCAGATTGTTGGCCGGCATCTCGACGATCTCGATGCAGTCGATCCCGCGATCGAGCCCGAGCGCGACGACGGTCTCGAGGTCGCGCACGCCCCACGACGGATCGCGGCTGCGCAACTGCCGGTCGAATGCGTCGTTCGACGGCGCCGTATGACGGCCTTCGCGCCGATACGGGCCGTACAGGAACAGCACGCCGCCCGGCCACAGCACGCGCGACGCGCCGGCGAACAGCGCTTCCGCGCAGGCCCACGGCGCAATGTGAATCATGTTGATGCAGACGATCGCGTCGAAGCCGTCGGCCGGCCACTGCGCGTCGCGCACGTCGAACGCGAGCGGCGGCGCGACGTTCGCGACGCCGGCATGCGCGACCCACGCGGCGATCGAGCGGCGCGCGTGCGCGTCCGGGTCGCTCGGCTGCCAGCGCAGCGCGGGCAACGCGTGCGCGAAATGGACGACGTGCTGGCCCGTGCCGCTCGCGATTTCGAGCACCGTGCCGCGCGCGGGCAGCACGCGGCGCAATACGTCGAGGATCGGCCCGCGATTGCGCTCGGCCGCCGGCGCCGACAGCCGATCGGACGGATCGGGCGAATGCGTCGCGTCGGTCACGATGCCGGCTCCGACTCCGATTGCGCGCCCGCGACGCCGAGCCGCGCGTTCAGCGCATCGAGCGCGGACGCGCACGGCGCTTCGACCTTCAGCGTCAGCATCGGATCGGCGCGCGTGCGGCCGAGATTGAGCGCGGCGATCGGCTTGTGCCGCGCCTGCGCCCAGACGCAGAAGCGATAGCCGGAATACACCATCAGCGACGAGCCGACGACGAGCAGCGCATCGGCCGCGTCGAGCGCCTGCGAAGCGAGCGCGACACGCTCGCGCGGCACGTTCTCGCCGAAGAACACGACCGCCGGCTTCAGCAGCCCGCCGCACGCAGGGCACGCGGGGATGCGGAACGTGTCGAGCGCGGCCCACTCGAGATGCGCGTCGCCGTCGGCGGCCGGCTCGGCTTGCGCGCCGAGCAACGCCGGGTTGTCCGCTTCGAGCATCGTCTGGATCGCCGCGCGCGGATGCTGCGCGCCGCAATCGATGCACGTCACGCGATCGATTCCGCCGTGCAGTTCGATCACGTCGGCGCTGCCCGCGCGCTGATGCAGCCCGTCCACGTTCTGCGTGACGAGACGCTCGATCCGGCCGGCGTCGCCGAGCCGCGCGAGCGCGACATGCGACCGGTTCGGCCGCGCGCGGCCGACTACCGGCCAGCCGATCATGCTGCGCGCCCAGTAGCGCCGACGCGCGGCATCGGAACCGAGGAATTCCTGGAGCTGAATCGGTGGCGAGCGCATCCATCGGCCGTCGCGATCGCGATAGCCGGGAATGCCGGAATCCGTGCTGATGCCCGCGCCGGTCAGCACGAGCAGGCGCGGGTGTCGCTCGACGAACGCGTGCAGCGCATCGAGCGCGGCCGGATCGACGGTAGCGGATGGCGGGGCGTGGGAGGCGGTGTCGTTCATGTGGGCGGGCATGTGAGCGCGCGGGCAACCCGGCGATCGCCGCGGCGGCCTGCGCGCCAGCACATGATACCGAACGCCGGGTCGTTCGGCCGGCGCCGGGCCGGTCAAAGCCGGTCAAAAAAAGACGCCCATCAGCCGCTAGGCGATGGGCGCTCCAACAATTGATCCATCGGGGAGTGGATCAATTGACAGCACGAAATTTCAGCGCTCGCCGTCCGTCGGCCGGCTCGCGCTTCCCCTGATCGGCACTTCGTCGTCGCCGCCGCGCATCGCTGCGCGAGCGGCGTTCCGGCCTTATCGCGTCGTCGTACGCGCGGGATCGCTGCGGCGCACGGGCTGCGACGCACGGACAGCTGCGTCGCGCGCCGGAAACGGCGTCCGGAATTCCTGTACCTGTGCGCGTGCGTACGCCGCGCGTATGCGGCGCGCGCGACGCTGCGCACGCCGCGTCGGGTCACGCACGACTGCCGCGGACGAAACGCGATGCCGCGCTCACACCGCCGCGACGGGCGGCGACGCGACAACGCAGGCAGGTCGGCGATTCAGGCTTGCAACATCGCACGTTGCGATTCGGTCTCTTGTCATTCTGTTGTCCCCGTATTGGATGCGTCCGACCCATTGAAGCGATCGCCGCGCCGGGCCAGGCCGGCGACCGCGCTCGCGGCACGCATTGACATGCAAGGAACGCACCATGCTTCGCCGCTCAAGCCGTGGCGGGAAAGTGGAACGACCCCGAAGCCGCGCGCGCAGCGACGATCGCCGCGAATGTTTCGCAACTGAAACAGGGAAGGACGAGCGGACGGTGGGCCGGTTTGCCGCGACGTTGCCCCGCTCGCGCCCGCATCGCGACGTTGCGACGGCACGCGTGCGCCGAACCGCTTACAATCGCCGCACCGCTGCACGCGGCCGCGTACAGCCGGGTTCATCGCCCGCCGCTATTGCACGACCGCGTTGCGCTGCCGCGCGACGAGCTTGCGACGGCGCGATGCGCGGCTGCGATCTCCATGCGGCGCGTGCACGCCGCGCAACGCAGATTCGAATCGACGGCCACGTCGCGCCGCTTGTACGCAGATCGCCGAATCGAACACGCGAGCGAACCCGCTCGATGCCGAGCGACAGAAGCAGAATCGCACCGCGCTGCGCGGCACGACGACGCGAATCCCGTCGCGCCGCGGTCACGCGCCGCACGCTCGTCTCGCCATCAGGACCGGAAATGATCACGCCCGAACCCGCCTTCCCCGATATCGCGCAACGTGTCTTTTCTCCCGACCGGTTGTCGATCGGCCTGACGCTCCCGCTGCTTCGCACCGGCCACGTCGTCGCGGACTTCAACGAGCAGCTCGACCTCGCCGCACGAGCCGACGCGCTCGGCTTTCGCGCGCTGTGGGCACGCGACGTGCCGCTGAACAGCGCCGACTATCCGGACCCGGTCGGCCATCTCGATCCGTGGGTGCTGCTCGGCGCGCTGGCCGCGCGCACGCAGCGGATCGCGCTCGCGAGCGGCGCGATCGTGCTGCCGCTGCGTCATCCGCTGCATATCGCGAAAGGCGCGCTGTCGGTCGCGACGCTGTCGCGCGGCCGCTTCATTCTCGGGCTCGGCTCGGGCGACCGGCCGGCCGAATACGCGGCGTTCGGCGTCGATGCGGACACGCGCCGCGACCGGTATCGGCATCACTGGGACGTCGTCGCCGCAGCGCTCGGCGTGCCGTCGCGCGTGCTGCCCGACGCCGCGCCGCCCGATGCGCCCGAATTCGCGCTGCTGCCGCACGGCGGCGAAGCGGTGCCGCTGCTCGCCGTCGGCTCGGGCGGCCAGAGCGTCGACTGGATCGCACGCCGTTCGATCGGCTGGATCACGTATCACCGCGATCCGGACACGCAACGCGCGCGCTATTCGATGTGGCGCGCGGCCGTCGACCGGCTGTCGTCGCGGCCGTTCCGCGCATTCGGCGTCGCGATGCGGCTCGACCTCGACCGCGATCCCGATGCGCCGGCCGTCGCGCTGCCGCTCGGCTACGCGACGGGCCGGCACGCGCTGATCGGAATCCTGCATGCGATGCGCGCGGCCGGCACGCACCACGTGACGCTGAACCTGGGCTCGGACCGGCCGGTGCGCGACGTCATCGAAGAAATTGCCGAGCACGTGCTGCCGATGTTTCACGACGACGCGCGCGCATGACGCATGACGACGGCGGAGCGGCCGCGCACGCGGCTTGCTGCGCCGCGCATGCGACGCATCGACGTCCGGCGCGTTGCTCATACGGATGGCGCGCATGACGGTTCGTCGTAGCGTTCGATTCGTTTGCGGACCACGCGGAGCCTGCGTGACGGGCGCCGCGCCGACTGGAAAGCTGATGCCACGGACACCTCGCAATCCGGCAGCGACGGCAGGAACGGTAAGAACGGCACGCCGCGATGCCGAAGCGCACGCAACCTTCGTCGCCGATCCGTGCGGTCCGCGCGCATCGTCGGCGATACCGCCGCGTCGCACGCCCGCTCCGAACGAGCGCCGCACGAACGATGCGGCTCGCGCCGCAATCATGTTAACTTCCGTCCATCGTCCAGCCCGACGGGCCGCGTGTCGATGCGCGCCCGCATGCCTATCCATGCGCCATATCCTCCTCGGCTGGCTGCTCGCCGCCGTCGTGTCGGCCGCTCATGCGGCCGCCTCCCCCGCCGCCGCATCGGCCGCGTCCGGTGCCGCGCCTACGCTGACGCCGCAGCAGGCGCGGCAGGCACTGTCCGTGCTCGAGAACCCGCGCGAGCGCGAACAGGTCGAGACGACGCTGCGCGCGATCGCCGCGGTCGGCGCATTGAGCACGCCGGCCGTCGCCGCGAGCGCGGCGGCGCCGGCCAGCGCCGCATCGGGTGCGGCCGCCGCGCTGACGACCAACGGGCTCGCGTCGACGCTGGTTCGACAGGGATCGCGCTGGGTAGCCGACATCGGCGGCGCGCTCAGGCAATCGCTTCATTCGTTGCTCGACATCGACTCCGTCGACGACTGGTGGCGCGACACGCTCGCGCGCGCCGACGCGCGGGCCGCTCTCGCCCGCTCGCTGTGGATCCTGATCGCGGTGCTCGCGCCTGCGTTCCTGGCCGAATGGCTCGCGCGGCGGCTGTTGCGGCGCGCATTGACGACGCTCGCCGCGCGACGGGCCGGCGCATCGCACGATGCCGACGCCGAGCCGCCCGCTCCCGACCGCACGATCAACGCTGCGCAACCGGCGCCGCCTGCGCCCGCCTCGGCGCCCGCACCCGACGCCGCACAAACGTCGTCGCAAGGCCGCGGCCACGCGCGCCGCCATACGACGCTGCTGCACCGGATGCCGCGCGCGCTCGTCAGCCTGGTGCTGCGCGCGGTGCCGCTGCTCGTGTTCGTCGGCGTCGCGAGCCTCGCGACGTCGCTCGTCGACGATGCCGGCACGCCGACCGAAACCGCGCTCGAATCGCTGATCGACATCTACGTGATCTGCCGCCTCGTCACGATCGTGAGTCGGCTGTTCTTCCAGCCCGACGCACGGCAACTGCGGCTGCTGCATATCGGCGACGCGTGGGCGGCATTCGCGCAACGCGCGATCTCGCGGATCGCGATCGTCGTCGGCGCATGCTCGGCGGCGGTCGAGATCGCCGCGAACTTCGGCCTGAGCGACGAAGGTCACGCCGCACTCGTGAAAGCCGTCGCGCTCGTCGCGCATGTGATGGTCGCCGCGGTGATCCTGCGGTGCCGCGAGCCCGTCGCCGCGCGGCTGCGCGCGGCCGGCTCCGACCGGCCGGCCTTCGCGATGATCGCCCACGCGCTTGCCGACGCGTGGGCGCCCGTATCGGTGTTCGTCGTGATGGCGCTGTGGTTCGTGTGGGCGCTCGACGTGCAGAACGGCCACCGCGTGCTGATCGCGCTCGGCGGCCGCTCGATCGTCGTGATGATCGGCATGCGGATGGTCGCGATCGTCGTGCTCGGCGCACTCGCGCGGCTGTTCCAGCGCCGCGACGACGACCGCACGCTCGTCCACGTCCATGCGTACCGCTACTACCCGCTGCTGCGGCAGATCGTGTCGATCGCGATCGGGATCGTGACCGTCGTGCTGCTGCTGCACACGTGGGGCGTGCCGATCTTCAGCGCATTCGCGGCCGGCACGATCGGCCATCGGCTGGTATCGGCGCTGATCACGATCGCGATCGCGGCGATCGTTGCGCTCGTCGTGTGGGAGGCCGCGAACATCGCGATCGAGCGCCGCCTGCAGCGGTGGACCGGCGAAGGCAACTTCGTGCGCGCCGCGCGGCTGCGCACGCTGCTGCCGATGCTGCGCTCGCTGCTGTTCATCATGATCGCGCTCGTCGTCGTGCTGACCGGCCTCGGCGAGATCGGCGTGAACGTCGGGCCGCTGGTCGCCGGCGCGAGCATCTTCGGCGTCGCGCTCGGGATCGGCTCGCAAAAGCTCGTGCAGGACTTCATCACCGGCATCTTCCTGCTGATGGAGAATGCGATGCAGGTCGGCGACTGGGTCACGCTCGCCGGCGTGTCGGGCACGGTCGAGTATCTGTCGATCCGCACCGTGCGGCTGCGCGCGGGCGACGGATCGCTGTACACGATCCCGTTCAGCTCGGTGACGACCGTCAACAACGCGAACCGCGGGCTCGGCAACGCGGCCGTGAAGGTCAGCATCGCGTACGGCGAGGACATCGATCGCGCGGTCGCGACGCTGAAGGAAATCGGCGCCGCGCTGCGCGACGATCCGGCGTACCGCGACGGGATCCTGTCGGATTTCAGCTACTGGGGCGTCGATCAGGTCGACGGCGCGGCGCTCGCGCTGGCCGGACAGATCCAGTGCACCGATTCCGCACGCTGGGGCGTGCAGCGCGAATTCAACCGGCGCATCGCGCAGACGTTCCGCGAACGCGGCATCCGCATTGCGAATCCGCAGCGCAGCCTCGTCGAGTATGACGAGCGGCCGCCGTCGCGCGGCAACGACGGCGGAAACGGCAACGGCGACGCGCGCGATACCGCGGCCGCGCCGCCGCCTTCACCTGCGGACGACACGAAACGCAAGCCGGCGACGGACTGATACGCGCTCAGCGCGACGCAGGCTTTTTTACCTGCCGGGCCGGATTCGCGCGATTCGCCGCGCGCGTCGGCTGCGCCGGCTTCGCCGCGCGTTTGGCCGGCGCGTCGGCACCCGTGCGTGCACGACGCTTGGCGCCTGCTTGCGCACCGTCGCCGGCGAACTCGCCGCGTTGCGCATGCCAATGCTCGAGCAGCACGCGCGTCTGGTCGCCGATCGTCGCGATCAGCAGCGCGGCGCCTTCGCCCTCGAACGTCTCCCAGTCGAGCAGCTGCAGCGCCGAACGCTGCACGAGCTGAAATACCGTCAGCTGCCCGAACAGGCTCATCGTGCGCAGCCGGATGACCGGGTCGTCGGCCGGCCGCCCGCAGATGCGGCCGACCAGTTCGGCGCTGACGTCGTTCAGCGGCTTGCGCACGCGCTTCATCAGGATCTCGCTCGCGCTCTCCGGCTCCTGGCCGAGCTGCTCGCGCGCGAAGAACATGCGCTGCCCTCTCGTCTTCGGGACCGTCATGATCCGGTCGGCCAGCGTGCGCAGGATGCCGATGAACGCGTCGATCAGCGCGTCGACGTCGGCATCGGCGTCGAGCGCCGAGCGCGCATGCTCGACCGCGGGGCCGAGCACGCTCCAGCCGAGCTCGGCCATCGCGTCGGCGCACGCGCGATAAACGCCTTCCTTGTTTTCGAAGTAGTACTGCAGCGCGGGCGCGTTCACGCCGGCCTTCGCGGCGATGTCGCGCGTCGACGCGCCTGCGAACCCGTGCTCGCCGAACAGTTCGATCGCCGCATCGATGATCCGCTGACGCGTCTCGTCGCCGCGCGCGTAGCCGCCCGTCGCCGTGCGACGCAGCTTCTTCGCTTCGTTCATGCCTTCCTCGTCTTTCGATCGCTCGACATTTTACTTGACAGAATTTTATCGACTGGAATAATTCGTCCGCCTGGAATAAATTGGATGACCTCATGTCGACGCCGCAAGACCCGCCACAGAAAGCAGATCGTCAGGAACCCGGAACAGCGCCGCGCAACGGCGGATCGAAGCGGCGCATTCTCCTCGTCGTCGTCGCGGTCGCGGCGCTCGGCGGCGCGATATGGCTCGCGCGCTGGTGGACGGTCGGCCGCTTCATCGAGAGCACCAACGACGCGTATCTGCAGGCCGACAGCATGACGGCCGCGCCGAAGGTCGCCGGCTACGTGACCGACGTGTACGTGCGCGACAACCAGGCGGTCAAGGCCGGCGATCCGCTCGTGCGGCTCGACGTGCGCCAGTATCGGGTGGCGCTCGATCAGGCGCTCGCGACCGTCGATGCGCGCCGCGCCGACATCGCGCGCGCGGAAGCCGACATCGCGCAGCAGCGCGCGAATCTCGAGCAGGCCGAAGCGCAGGCGAAGGTGTCGCAGATCAACGCGCGGCACGCGAGCGACGAATACGCGCGCTATGCGCCGCTCGCGGCGACCGGCGCCGAAACGCACGAACGCGTCGCCGAGCTGAAGAGCACGCGCGATCAGGCGCTCGCGACGCTCGCCGCGAACAACGCGTCGATTGCCGCTGCACGCACGCAGATCGCTTCGTTCACCGCGCAGCTCCAGCAGACGCGCGCGCAGCTCGAAGCCGCCGAGGCGAGCGCCGCGCAGGCGCGGCTCGATCTCGACAACACGATCGTGCGCAGCACGCTCGACGGCCGCGTGGGCGACCGCACCGTGCGCGTCGGCCAGTACGTGCAGCCCGGCACGCGCCTGCTGACGGTCGTGCCGGTCGACTCGATCTACCTCGTCGCGAACTTCAAGGAAACGCAGATCGGCCGGATGCGCATCGGTCAGCCGGTCGAACTGCACGTCGACGCGCTGCCGGACGCCGAGCTGACCGGCACCGTCGACAGTTTCGCGCCCGGCACCGGCGCGCAGTTCGCGCTGCTGCCGCCGGAGAACGCGACCGGCAACTTCACGAAGATCGTCCAGCGCGTACCGGTGCGCATTCGCCTCGCCGCGGATGCGCGCGCGCAGCGCATGCTGCTGCCCGGACTGTCGGTGACCGTCGACGTCGATACGCGTTCGCACGGCGACGAGAAGCGTCATGGCTGATACGCCCGCGACGATGCCCGCTCCGCCGCACGAAGGCCGCGCCAGCGTGACCGACTGGATCGCGGTCGCGGCCGGCGCGCTCGGCGCGCTGATGGCCACGCTCGACATCTCGATCACGAACTCGGCGCTGCCGCAGATCCAGGGTGAAATCGGCGCGACCGGCACCGAAGGCACGTGGATCTCGACCGGCTATCTGATGTCGGAGATCGTGATGATTCCGCTCGCCGCGTGGCTCACGCGCGTGTTCGGGCTGCGCAATTTCCTGCTGACCAACGCGGCGTTGTTCATCGCGTTCTCGATGATGTGCGGCTGGTCGAATTCGCTCGCGATGATGATCGTCGGCCGCATCGGACAGGGCTTCACGGGCGGCGCGCTGATTCCGACCGCGCAGACCATCATCCGCACGCGGCTGCCGCTGTCGCAGCTGCCGGTCGGGATGACGCTGTTCGGCCTGATCGTGCTGCTCGGCCCGCTGTTCGGTCCCGTGCTCGGCGGCTGGCTCGCGGAGAACGTGAGCTGGAGCTGGTGCTTCTTCCTGAACCTGCCCGTGTGTCTGCTGCTGATGGCGCTGCTGGTGTTCGGGCTGCCGTCCGACCGCCCGCAGTGGGCGACGTTCCGCAACGCGGACTGGCTCGGCATCGCCGGCCTCGCGATCGGGCTCAGCTCGCTGACCGTCGTGCTCGAGGAGGGTCAGCGCGAGCGCTGGTTCGAGTCGCAGATGATCGTCACGCTGAGCTACGTGTCGCTCGCCGGGATGATCCTGATCGCGCTGTCGCAGCGTTTCGCGAAGCGGCCGATCATGCGCCTGTCGCTGATGCGCAATCCGCGCTACGCGAGCGTGATCGTGATCGTGTCGGCGGTCGGTGCCGGCTTGTACGGCGTGTCGTACCTGCTGCCGCAGTTTCTCGCGATCGTCGCCGGCTACAACGCGGAGCAGGCGGGCGCGATCATGCTGCTGTCGGGGCTGCCCGCGTTTCTCGTGATGCCGATCCTGCCGCGGCTGCTCGGCAAGGTCGATTTCCGCATCCTCGTGATCGCCGGGCTGCTGCTGTTCTGCCTGAGCTGCATGCTCGACATCGATCTGACCGCGCAAAGCGTCGGCCACGATTTCGTGTGGTCGCAACTGATTCGCGGCGTCGCGCAGATGCTCGCGATGATGCCGCTCAACCAGGCGTCGATGGCCGCCGTCGCGCGCGAGGAATCCGGCGACGCGGCCGGGCTCTACAACATGGCGCGCAACCTCGGCGGCTCGATCGGGCTCGCGGTCATCGGCACCGTGATCGACCGGCGCACGACCTACCACACGGCCGTGCTGCGCGAATCGGTGAGCGCGAACTCGCCGATCGGTCAGGACCGGCTGTCCACGTACGCGGCGAACTGGTTCGCGCATACGGGCGACGCTGCGTATTCGAACCTGCGCGCGCTCGGCCAGTTCGCGCGGCAGATCCAGATCCAGGCGACCGTGATGACCTATTCCGAAACCTTCTATCTGCTCGGCCTCGCGCTGCTCGCGTGCGTGCCGCTCGCGATGCTGCTGAGAACGCCGCGCGGCCCGCAACCGACGTCGTCCGGCCATTGAACCGTCTCTACGCGATGAAGCCTTTTCCCCTGCCCCGACACGCTGCGCTGACGCTCGGCGCAGCCGCGTGCCTGCTCGCCGGCTGTACCGTCGGCCCCGATTATCGCGGCGCGCCGGCCGCGCCCGACACGCCGATTTTCGTGCGCGCACCGGCGTCCGGCGTCGACGCCGGCACGCCCGCGCCGAGCGCGTGGTGGCACGCGCTGAACGATCGTCAACTGGACGCGTTGATCGCCGCCGCGCTCGCGCACAACCCCGACGTGCACGCGGCGCAGGCGCGGCTGCGCGAAGCGCGCGCGCAGCTCACGCAGCAGCGCGCGGCGCAGTTGCCGAAATCGTCGGCGACCGTCGCGGCAATCCGGATGCGCGAACCGGACGTCAGCGGGCTCGGCTCGCTGCTGCCGTCGAATTCCGATCAGTCGTCCCGCACGTCGCCGTCCGCCGGCGCGAGCGGCCCGCTGCAGCTGTATTCGGCCGGCTTCGATGCCACGTGGGAAATCGACCTGTTCGGCGGCACGCGTCGCGCGGTCGAGGCCGCGTCCGCGCAGGCCGAAGCGGTCGACGCCGATCTCGCCGATACGCAGGTGTCGCTCGCCGCCGAAGTCGCGACCGCATACGTCGATCTGCGCGACCGGCAGCAGCGGCTCGCGCTGTCGCAGCGCACGGCCGAACTGCAGCGCCGGATGCTCGAACTGACGCAGCAGCGTCGCGCGCGCGGCGCGGCCGCCGACGCCGACATCGAGCGCCTGACGACGCAGGTCGAGAACACGCGCGCGTCGCTGATCCCGCTCGACGCGCAGGTGACGGAATCGCTCGATCGCCTCGCGATCCTGACCGGTCGTGCGCCGGGCGCGCTCGATGCCGAGCTGTCGGCGCCGGACGCGCCGCTGCCGACGCTGCCCGGCAGCGTGCCGATCGGCGATCCGGCCGCGCTGCTGAAGCAGCGCCCGGACATCCGCGCGGCCGAACGCCGGCTCGCGTCGAGCAACGCGCAGATCGGCGAGCATGTCGCCGACTATTTCCCGAAGGTGACGCTGCTCGGCGATCTCGGCTTCAGCGCGAGCGATCCCGGCCATCTGCTGCGCAAGCAGAACTTCACGTGGATCGGCGCGCCGTATCTGCAATGGAACATTCTCGACTTCGGCCGCACGCGCGGTGCGGTACGCGCCGCGCAGGCGTCGCGCGACGAAGCGGAGGCGAACTACCGGAAAGCGGTGCTCGGCGCGCTGCAGGATGCGAACACGGCGCTGCAGCGCTACGGCCATCAGCGCGAACACGTCGTCGCGCTGACGAAGGTACGGACGTCGGCCACGCATTCGGCCGCGCTGATGGATCAGCGCTATCGCGCGGGCGTCGCGTCGATGATCGACCTGCTCGATACGCAACGCGAAGCGCTCGCGGCGCAGCAGAACGTCATCGCGGGACAAGCGGAGCTGATCAAGGACTACGTGTCGCTGCAGAAGAGCCTCGGGCTCGGTTGGCAGAGCGTCGGTTGACGCGGCGGCGAGCGCAGCCGCCGCGATACTGCCGATCGCCGGGTCGTTCCGACTCGCGTCGAGCGCCGACGACATGGGTTCCCGCGATTCCTCTTTCCGCTGCGCGCATCGAGCACCGAACGGTCGTTATCGACATCGGTGCGTCACGCTTCTCCCGCAGCCCGACACGCCGACGAGCGCGCGCTCGAACCGTTGCTGCCAAGCCGGCTTCGCCGGACCGCCGGTTAACCGGCCGGGACAGCGGCCGGTAACCAACGTTGCGTCTCGACACCACCCGCCAACCTATCAGACAAATCTCAAATCTCGCGATGCTTTCGGGCACCCGTCCCATTGCCGCTCAAAAATATCGAAACATAGAATCAGCGCTCCCGCGATCCTTCAGATTTGCGAATACATCGCGCCACTCCACGCAGCCACAGCCAACAGGTCCCAAGCCTCCAAATAATGTGCGCAATGAAGTCACCGATACCTATCGCGGTCATCGTCAGAACCGCAATTATTGCGATCCCTTTGCTTGCTCCAATAACGGCCCACGCAATCGACTGCTGGCAGGACAGGAAGCGCGGGCCACTCTCCGGCGTGTCGATGCTGCCGTCCAATGTCAGCGTATCGGCCGCGGCGCCGGTCGGCGCGGTGGTTTGGGAATCGCCCGTCATCGCAAAAACGTTTTATTGCGAATCGAGTGAAAAAGAGCCTGTGGCATTTTGGGTAAATCCCAGAAAAGAATCTGTCGGTGAAGGCCTCGAGGTGGCGATCCGCTACAAGGGGAAATTGTATCGGCAGGCCGACGGCGCGATACCGACCGGCGCTGTAATCGATGGATGGGGACTAGCGGTTTGGTGGAAGTACTTTGACGTGAGCTACTCCGTCGCGCTGATCAAAACGAGCGCTTCCCCCGGTTCCGGTCAGGCGACGATTGCGAACTATCCGGCCTTTCAGCTCGACTCGCAGAGCGGGCTCGTCGTGAACCCGACACGGCTCTTTACGCAGCTACTCACCGGTACCGTCAAATTCGTGCCGGGAACGTGCGATATCCGGGCCGGCGACGATCGCAAGGTCGTGGTGCTGCCCGCGGTCGCGAACGTCAGTCTGTCGACAGTCGGCGCGACGTCCGGTCGAACGGCGCTGTCCGTCGCGGTGCAGAACTGCGTTGGCGTAAAACAGGTCAAGTTTTCATTCTCCGGCGCACCCGATGACAATATGCCCGTCGCCTTCCGGAATACCGGTACGGCAAAAGGCGTCGCCGTGCGGCTCGCGAAAGCCGGCGACGACGGCACGATTGCCGCGAACGGCACCGCGAGTTCGATCGTCGAGCCGGTGACGAACGATGCCGCGTCCGTCAGGCTGCATGCCGAGTACATCGGCACGACCGGACGCCCGACAGCCGGCTCCGTGTCGTCCCTCGCGACCATGAACATCGACTACCAGTAATGCCGATGCTCGATACGGCGGCCGCTGGCGACGATCGCGCCCGTGAGTGCGGGCCGAGCGCATTCAACGGCCGCGCGATCGGGCAAATCGTCTGTCACGACCGAATCAACCCGCACGGTTCGATCGATCCGATGCAAGCACTTCACCGCCGCTCGCCAAACTATAAGAACGTCTAGGTTCGCTCGCCGGCCGCGCCACGTATCGTTGGTGGCCATCCCATTTCCAGGAGCACTCATCGTGGCCGATATCGACGCAGTCTTTACGACCGGCGCACCGCTTCGCGACGCGCCCATCGAGGGCAAGGCCTTCCCCGAAGTCAAGCCGTACAACGTTATTTCGGTCTATGGCGAGCGTGGCCGCGCGATCGATGCGAACGCGCAGGGCGGCGCCAAGTTCCTGGAAGGCAATCCGTCCGATCCGACTCACGTCGGCAACTATCAGCTGGACGAGAACGGACGAGCCGATCTTCATCTGTACTTCGACTACACCGATGGCCACTCCCGCCGAATCGCGAATCTCGACTCGGCCACCGTAACGGTCGGCTACAGCAACGACCTCGGCGATCAGACGAAGCCGCTGCAGCCCGTATTTTCGCCATATCAGCGGGAATCGACGAACACCGTGATTCTCGGGTTCGCGAACACGAGCGAAGCCCCGGCCAACGGCGATTCGACGATGCCTACGCCGTGCACCGTGTACGTGTGCGTGGATACGGCCATGTACAAGAACGTGACGAGCGTGCGCTTTGCGATCACGAATGCCGAGCAAGGCAAAGTGTGGATCGACGACGGATCGGGACAAAAGCCGACGTGGATCGATTCGCCGCTTGCGCAAGGGACGTCGTCGACGTCCGTCGACATACTGTCGAACACCGCACAGAAGGCGTGGACGGTCGAAATATCGACACAGGCGCCGTTCGATTCCGCTCACGTGACCGTCAAATTCGTCGAGCCGCCTGCAACCCCGCACCGCTGATCGAAGCAGGAGAACCGCATGGAAGAAGACGACACGATCCCTCCGGCGCCCTGGTGCGACATTGCGGTCAAAAGCGGCAACGGCTATACGCTCGACGTCAGCCTGATTGTCGACACGTTCGTCATCGAAGTGCCGGCGTGGAACGAGGGGCTGGGCGGCCCTCGCCCCGGCGATCTCTACACGGTGTACTTCAACGACTACATCTTCACGCAGGAAGAAGTCGCCGACGAAGAGCAGGCGCAATGGAATCCGTATCGGGTTCCGTTTCACGTGTGGGAAGTACCGAACGGTAGCTACAACGTCTACTACACGTTGTGGGACCAGGTGCAGTCAAACCCGAAACGGATATCGAAAACCTACCCGCTGACGATCACGGGCTCGAAAGCGGTCGGCGGCCTGCCGGCGCCCACCTTTCCGAAGAGCCGCCCCGATCCCGGGAACGGCCAGCAGCGCGTCGAGTATTTCGCGGACATCATGGCGGACGGCGGCGTCGCGATCGAGGCGACCTACAACGTCGATCCGGGCGACAAAGTGACGTTTTGCTGGGTCGGCTACGACATGAACGGCGACATCGTTCCGCAATCGAAGTGCATGATTCCCGGCACGATCGCGGGCGGAACGGCTTACGCGACGATACCGGCGCGCCATGTGCTGTGTCTGGGCCCCGACAGCAACGCGAGCGCCTATTACCACGTCGAGCGCCAGCCGCCGAACGGCGATCCGACCGACTCGGCGACGGCCACGCTCGGGATCTCGTTCGAGAACATCGTGACGCTCGAAGCCAACGTCGCGCAAGGCGCACCCGCGCATATCCTCGGCACCAGTTTCTGCGGACGCGCCGCGGTACGCGTATTCGGCTCGCCCGGCAAGCAAGTCGATGCGTCGCTTCCCGGCGACAGCCGGTGCACGATCCTCGAGGCGACGCAGAGCGACAAGCGCGATCATTCGCTGACGCTCGACGAATACGGTATCGGGCTGTTTCATGTCGTCCCGAACGACCAGTACGGCACGACCGTCACGCTCGCGGACGACACGTTCACGTCGCCGCCGTTGCCCGTGCAGTTTTCCGGCGCTCAGTCGGATTCGAACGACAGCGCGATCACCGCATACACGTACACGACGGGTGCGGCCGCGAACAGTCCGATGTTTCAGGACGTCAGCGTGTGCTCGATCTATGCGAAGGTCGATCGCAGCGTGCTGCCATCCGGAATCAATACGCTCGAAGTAACCGTCGGCGGCCGCGCGCGTCTGTTCGCGTTCCCCGGCCAGCAGACAGCCTCCGTTCCGATCGATGACGACGGAACGGTTGCCGTCGACGTAATCGACAGCTTCGTCGAAACGGTGCAGGTTTCGATCGGCGTCGCAGGATACCCGGCGATACACTTTCCGATCGAATTCGCGGCATTCCCTTCGTGGAGAAAGCTGTCCGATTCCCCTGCCTGACTGTCGCCGCCGACCGACTGCGCCGACGCTTTCGCGGACGCACGGTCGGCGGTGATCGCATTTGGCCGAAGCCGCCGCGCTCGAGCGTCGCGCCGTGCACGCGCGCTCGCCGCGCGCGGCTCACCGGAACGATTCGAATACCTGCCTTCTGATCGCGTTGGCGTCGCGAATGTGATAGTGGCGCCGCACATGTTCGGCCAACGCCTGGCCGCGCTCCGCGCAATAGACCGGGTCGTCGACGAGCTTGCCCAGCACCGCTTTCCATTCGGCCTCGCTCGATGCGTAGAGAACGACGTCCTTGTCGACGGCATTGTCGTACGGCAGCACGCGCGAAGCGACGAACGCGAGCCCCTTCGCGCCCGCCTCGAGCGCCTTCAGGTTCGACTTGCACCGATTGAACGGCGTATCGACGAGCGGTGCGATCGAAATGCTTCGCCCCACGTAGTGCCGCATGTACTCTTTCACGCCGAGCGCCGGCCGGACTTCGGCAAAGTCGAGCATCGCGCGGATCCGCGTCCACGCCTGCGACGCGACGTCTTCGCCTCGCGTGCCCGGATCGCCGGCCAGCACGAACTCGTCGCGCGGCAACGCGTCGCGAACCAGACGCAGATCGGCTTCGTGCGTGTAGCCGCCCGCGTAGACAATCTTGCGTCCGCCGTCCGGAGCGGTCAGCCCGAACTGTCCTTCGTCGAACGGCAACGCGTTGGGAACCACGACGACGTTCCGGTTGAACTGCGCGACTCGGCTCGCCAGCTGTTCGTTGGTCACGAGAACGGCATCGGCGAGCTTCACGCAAGTCACGATGCGCGCTGCGCAGCCGAGATCCTTGAACGCGTCGTAGAGGACGTGGTCGTCGCCGAGCACGATGTCGTCGTCGAGATCGATGACCACGCGTCCGCCGCGCCGCCGAAAGTCTTCGAGCGCCGCCGGCTCGAACCCGTCCCTGTTGAAATACAGCACCGGCACGCGCGTATCGAAGTCCGGCATGTTGCCGAGCGGCAGCAGCACTCTGTGATAGCTGCAGCCTGAAATCAGGTTGTACTGAAACAGGATGTTGCCCCTGCGCGTCAGCCCGCTCGCCGGCAACATTCGTACCGGTTGCGGACCCTCTCGGTGATCGGGCCGACGCTTGTCGTCCGTGCTCACGCATTCGTCGCTTGCCAACATCATGGTTACCTTTCTCCAGCAGGTGGCGGGCCGCAAAGCCCGCCACCCGGACATCAACGTTGTTTTTCCCCGGTTGTCGATCGGCCGCTGCTTACTGACCGTCGTCCGGAACGGTATCGATCCGCCCGTTCCAGACCTTCGAGTAATCCGTGCTGGCGTCGACATACTGAACCTGGAACGGCTGCGCATAACCGTTTCCGTCGCGCTCCCAGCCCCTCAACACATCGGTGGTCATCAGCACCAGCGCACCGTGCGGAAGATTGGCGCCGCTCGGCGAAACGGCGTTGTCGCCGACCGTCACGCTGTACTGCTTAGGCTGGTGCACCACGACGTTGCCGCCCGGGCGCTCGCCGTTCAGATAAGCCGTCATCGTCACGGCGCCGTGCACACCCTGCGAAATATCGGTGGCGTGGTACGGAATGAACGCGTAAATGCCGCCTTCCCGGATGTCGTTCCACCCGACGATATAGTCGATATCGCTCAGGAGCTCGGCGCCGAGTGCCGCATTGCCGCTTGCATCGATGGTCTTGACGAACAGGCGCGGCGCAGGGCACACCGCCGAATTCAATACGGGTTCGGGCTGCGGAAGCGTACCGATGTTCCACGTCGTGTAGTACGAGTAGTACGGATCGTCGGCGTCGTTCCGCAACACGAGGAACCGCAGCGAAATGTTGTTGCCGGTGATCAGCTGCTGAACCTGCATCGTGTACGTGATCTCCATTCCCGGCGTAAATTTTTCGTCGCCGACGCAATCCGCCACCGACACGACGGCGCGCGGCCGGTCCTGCACGACGATCAAAATCTTGTCGTCGAGGGCCGCCTTTTCCCATGTCGTCTTGATCGAGATCCGGCAATGCTGCTGCCCCGGCTGAGGCGTGTAATTCTTCCCTTCGGCGCCCTCAATCGACGGTGCAGGAATCGTCGCGAACGCGATGACCGAATCGTCCTGCGCGGACTTGAGGTCCGCAACGACGAAACCGGCTTGGCTCTGTCCGGGGCTGATGAATCGGCCCGACACTTGCGCGTCGAACCCGGCAAAAGCATGGGCACTTTCGCCGTTCGGGCAGATAGCGAACGCGGCAACGCCATTGCTGCCCGTCGTCACGCTCACGGCGGGGCTGCCGTCCTGCAGTTTGCCGCTCGCCGTGAGCGACTGCCCGTTGACGTCCTTGAGCACGAACGAACCGAGATAGGCATCATCCGGCGCACCCATCAAAACCGTCGCGCCGGAGACCACCAAGCCGCTCATGTCTTTCACGAGCGCCGTCACCATGCCGGATGCGTCCGCCTGATATGCGTTGACGGTCGGGATATCGCCTTCCGCATAGTTCGACACGGCCACGGACGGGCTCAGAAAGCCGGGATCGATCCACCGCAGCGGTTGCGTCATCGGCACCGCTGTGCCGGTCACGTCGTTCCAGATCGGCGTGGCGCTGAACGTCAACCCGCTCGCCGTCGCGCCATACGGAATCGAAAACAGTGGGGAAACCACCGGCTCACCCGAAGTAAAAACGATTTCGTTCGGCAGACCCGGACTAGGGTTCAAAAGTTTTACGCCGTTCGGCTCGGTTACCGTGAGAAGCACGGCACCGTCCACCGGCGTGCCCGAGAATTGGAGCTGAACCGAAAATTCGAGAATCCCGTGCGGGTTCGTTACGAGAGCCTTGCCGTCCACTAGCGCGTCGCCGCTAGACGGCTGAATAACTGCACCTGTTACACCACCAGCCATCACCATCTCCTTTCTGTGGTCCCAATGAATGCCGGCAATGACGCCGGCCGCCTGCTGCTCCGTCGCTTGGTCGTCCAATCAGCTGACGACCTTGCAAACCATCACACCTTGACCGGTCTCGGTCCTGTTGATCGAACCCTGCGCATCCGGGCCGTTGTAAACCTCACCGCCGTACCACGCGACGCCGTAGTAATTCAGCCAGAAATGTTTCTGTGTTTGATTGAGCGACAGGCCGCCCCAGAACTTCGCGATATCGTCCAGCGCATATCCGGGCGACGTGCTGTCCTGCGAAAAGAACTGGAAGAAATTCGCCGCATCGGCACCATTGATATCGTCATACTGGCTGCCGGCGGACGTACGACACGGCGTGTCGCCCAGCAGCGGCTGCTCCTGCGGCGTGCCGATCACTTTCGCGACGAAGGTCGCCGTCAACGACAGGTTTTGCGTGAATCTGAAACCGTTGTGGACGTACAGCACGTTGACCGTCGCGGATCCCGGCTTCAGCGCATTGATCAGGTTGCTCGGCGTGATCTGGAACACCGACGGATTGGAACTCGTCGCCCGCAGCACCGTATCCGTGTTTCCGAGTTGGGCCATTTGAGCCAGCTCCACGAACGTGACGCCCGTCACGTAAATCGTCGCCTGCGTGTCCAGCATCGCAGGCAGCACCGAGCCGGTTTGGCCCGCACTGTTCACGTACTGCACCTGATGGTCCTCACGGGGCAGGTCGGAGAATGCGACGACGTCGAACGAACCGCCCGTGGCGCGCATCGCAGCCTGATTGCCGGCCTGAACCGACACGCTCAACGGCCCGTCGCTGCCGAGCACCCGCCATGAGCGATAGACCGCGATCGCCTCGCCCGCCCCGTTGGTGGTCGGCTGCACGGTCCAGCTCTCGCTACTGCCCGACGGTGAACGGCTCGGCAGCCATTGCACGCCGAGCGAGGTAAGCGAGCGGTTCGCCACAGGCAGATTCCGCGCATCGACCACCGTCGCGACGTACTGGAAGCCCTGGTCGCCGCTACCGGCGAGCGGCGCATGCACGTACACGGGAATGTTGAGATCGTTGTTCAGCGTGGCTATCTGGTAATTGCCGCTCGACGGCACGACGATTCGCACGGCCGCGACTCGCGCGGCCACCGTGAACGTGACCGGCGGCGCGGACACGGGCGCGGCTGCACCGAGCTGAGCGCTCACCGTAAATGCCGTGTCGTCGATCTTGCTCTTCAGCGTCGCCGTAATCCGGCCGCTGTCGTCCGTCGTGCTGCTGCCGGGCGTCAATACGAGCCATCCGGCATTCCCGATCGTCGAAGGCTTCGGACTGACTTGCCAGTTGAGGCCCACGAGCGGATCGTTCTTGACCGGCAGGCCCGTCGTCGCGTCCACCACCTGCGCGGTGAACGTGTAGTACGCGTTGCCGTCCGCTGCGACGTTCCCTTGCGGCGTCACCGACACGTTGGTGATCTTGACGCTGTGCTGCGCCGGCGCGACCAGCATCAGCGGCGCGGCCTTCAGCTTGATCTTCTCGTTGCGCAGCAACGGCGTGACGGTCAGCGTGCCGGTCGATGTGCCGGCCGTCACCGTCGCGACATAGATGCCGTTGCGCAGGTCGGTAATGCTGCCGATCCTCGGCTGCTGCGACAGCCCGCCCGTGATCGCCGATCCGCCGGCCTGCGCCTGCGTCGTGCTGCCGCCATTGAAGGCCGCCTGCAGATCGATGTCTTGCGCGAGCCCCGCCACGCCGTTGCCGTTGGTGTCGACCACGGTGATCGTCAACGTCGACGTGCTGCGACCGTCCGCATAGATGCGGTCCGGGGAGAACGCCGCGCTCGATTGATCCGCGCTGATGGCGGCCGACTCGCCGATCACCGTGACCTGCATCTCGGCCGGCGACGAAGCGTTGCCTCGCTGATCGACGGCCACGCCGCGGATCGTATAGGTGTTGTTGCCGCCGGGCTGATACGACGGCAGCGTCACAAAGTAGCTGCCGTTGGTACCGCTGACCGTTCCGCCCCGGGCAAACAGCTCCGGCGCGCTCCACTGGATCGACTGCAGTCCGTAGGTTGCCGTGACGGCGACGGGAACGGCGATCACCTGACCCGCGTAGCCGCTCAGCGCGCCGCCGAGCGACAGCCGAATCTCGACGTGCTTGCGATAGTCGAGAACGATACGGTTGTTGCGTTGAACCAGGTCGTAGCGGCTGCCGGCAAGCGTGCGCATCGACCCGACCGCGCGCGGATCGAACTGCTGCGCGAGCGGCACGCCGAGCCGATAGTTGAGCTGGACGTTGAACAACACGTCGCTGATGCTGCCCGTGCCGCGCCGGTAAGCGGCACCGACCGTGACCGCAGGCACCGGCGTGTACTCGAGGCCGGCCGTGACCGCAAAAGGGTTCTTCTGCCGATCGCCGCTGCCGAGCAGGTCGACGCCGCTGCCGAAATATTGCTCGTACTTCAGCTTGACGCCCAATTGCGGCAACGAGGGCAGATACATCTGCGAAGCCACGTCGAAGCCGTTCGCGGGACGCTCGTCGTAGTCGATGTAATCGAGCGACCGATGCCAGTTGGTCAGCCCCAGATAGCCGTTCGCCGAAAATTTCAGGTAGTTCGCGGCCAGTTCGACGCCTGCGCCGACACGCTGGTTGTGGCCGGTCAGATCGTCGTCGAAGAACGCGTTGACGCCGTTCATCCAGTCGTTGTCGAAGTGACGCGCGCCAAGGCCGACGTTGATCGTGTTCCGACCGTCCCATCGCAGATAACCGAGCTGGGTAAAGACGAGCCAGCTGCCTTTGTCGTCATAGAGCGGCAGCAGGAAATTCGTCGAGCCGTCGGTCAACCGACCGTGATTGTCTACGCTCATCGATACGTTCGCGGTGCCGAACTGCGACAGCCACCGTTGCAGGCCGCCGAACATGTACTGGTTCGCACGGCCGGTCAGGTAGCCGAGCCCGATGTCGGTCATGCTTTGGCCATAGGCCGCGGACGAACCGAACTGCGTCAATTGCTGGAGGACGGGCGTCAGCACGGAACGTCGTGTCGCGTCGTCCTTCGACGTGACAGCCGTTTTGCCGGCGCCGAGATCGGGCAGGTTGTATCGATCGGGGCGATTGATCGTGCTCAGCGCCGACGTGCAGTTCGTGTGCGCGCTGCCGTTTCCGGTTGCGCCATCCGGACCGGATGCGGCAACCGCCGGCCGGTCAGCGCCGCTCGATGGCGCCGATGCACAGCAAGCCGAGCCGTCGCGCGATCCGCACGGAGCGTTGCCGGCGCTTTCGACCGGCGCGGATGCCGATGACGTGACGATCGTGCTTCCCGATTCCTTCGCGCTTGCCTGCGAAGCCCCGATCGCAACGATCGCCAGCAACATGACGAACACGCGCGATGCGACACCGCACCGGCTCGTGCGCCCCCGTCCCCCTATTGCGTGCCTCGTGCGAAATCGCATTGGAATCCATTTGAACATTTAATCGACATTCCAGAATCAAACGCATTCCCTGAATCGTGTTTCTCGCCGGCTCAGTCGGCGATTCGCGCATGGCAAACGCCGATCCGGCATCAAGCGCGGCAAGCGCCAAAGGACCAACTCGGCGTTCCGTTCCATCGAGGCGGGAATGCGAATTACCCGTATTCGGATATGGAGCTGCACGACGATCGAGCGGACCCGAGGCTCGTCGGTCACGGATGTCGACTCGAAAATCTGTTTCCGTATGGAGGGCTAGGCTTCCCCGCTCGCCTCTTCGTCTCGCTGCCGTTTGTTCGTCATATGGCTCGGCTTCACAATATCGATTTCGCGCAGCCCAAAAACCTATCTGTTCCTATAGTGGTAGCCGCGAGTATTCGACGCTTACGATCACGAAAGCCGCGAACGCGGCCGCAATGCAGTCGCCTATTTCATCGATTTATTCGGCATCGCTGCGTTGCGGAAACAGGTTTTCTTCCTATATACGAATTCGATTTCGCGCATTTCCTTCGAAATGTCGCGGTGCGGAGCGGGTATACGCGAAGCCGTCTCCAGCTGCGCCTTCGCCGTGGCGTTGCTCGCCTTGAAAACCCTTGGGGAATCTATGAACAACGATTTGCAATTGGTTATCACCGTTCGCCGCGACGACGCGCCGACCAACGCGGACGCCGGCGACGACGCCAGCGCCGACGTCGCGCGCGTCACGGCATTCACCGACACGAACCCCGAGGAATTGCAGTACGGGATGGCTATCGCGCTTTCCCTGACAGACAACGACGGTGCGTACTTTTTGCCGTACGATCCGCACGCGCCGCAAAACACGACAGTCAAAACGAATCTGCTCGGCTATTGCGACGTGTCGGTCGGCAGCACGCAGAGGGGCAGCGTCACGCTGAACGCGTCGCTGGTCGGCAATAGCAACGTGCAGGCGCAGCCGCAGACGTTGGGGTTCGTACGCGGGGGACCTACGCCGACACCGACACCGACGCCGACTCCGACGCCGACGCCGACGCCGACGCCGACTCCGACGCCGACGCCGACGCCGACGCCGACGCCGACTCCGACTCCGACTCCGACTCCGACTCCGACTCCGACTCCGACTCCGACTCCGACTCCGACACCGACACCGACACCGACACCGACACCGACACCGACTCCGACTCCGACGCCAACACCGACGCCAACACCGACGCCATCAGTGGCACCGAACGCTGTCGTAACGATCACCGACTACACCAGCTATTTGGATCACGAGGCGCAACCGATCGGGAATGTCAGTGGCACGATCACGCGTGGAGGTATGGACCAAAGCCAGATTGGAGGCAGCGCGCGTCTCGCGTTCGACCCAGACGGTTATCTGCAGCAGTTGCCGCCGTTTACTGACAATGTCAACGAAGGCAACTTCAACTTCCGTATCGCCAACTCCTACACCGACGACGGCCAAAACGGCGATCCGGTTACATGCAAGGTAACGGTGATCTACGACGACACGGGCGACCAATCGAAGCCGGTCGAAATCAAGGTGTACCCTGGGCGCATCCCGCCGAAAAAGTAGCAGCGCACGGACACCGGCCGCCAGCGAACTGCTTCGCTGGCGGCCGGCGTGCAAAGGACAAGGGCCCGGTCACGCGGTCGAGCCGCCGCGCGACCGACGGCCAAAGACGTCATCCGCCCGTACGGCTTCGCCGGCACCGCCGCATCAGTCGATCGCAAACGCTCGCTTGCCGCCGTCGGTACATCGGAGCCGCTGTCCGCGCTAGAAGGCACCGGTACTTCACAATCCCCTCCGCCGGCACCATGAACTGCGTTAGGCCTCATCGATCGGCATCGCGACAACGTCGTTCGTCATATGGCTCGGCTTTTCAGCGTCGATTTCGCGCCGACCATTAACCTATTCGTTCCTATAGTGGTAGTCGCGAGTATTCGACGCTTACGATCACAAAACCCGTGAACGCGCAGAAACGCAATCACCGATTTATTCGGCATGGCTGCGTTACGGAAACACGTTTCCTTTCTATATGCGAAATGGATTACGCCCATTTCGTTCGAAATGCCGTGGCGCCGAACCGATATACGCGAAGACCTCGTCCGCCACGCCATTCACCGTGGCGTTGCTCGCCTTGAAAACCCTTGGGGAATCTATGAACAACGATTTGCAATTGGTTATCGCCGTCCGCCGCGACGACGCGCCGACCAACGCGGACGCCGGCGACGACACCAGCGCGGACATCGCGCGCGTCACGGCATTTACCGACACGAATCCCGAAGAATTGCAATACGGACTGGATGTCGCGCTTTCCCTGACAGGCAACGACGGTGCGTACTTTTTGCCGTATGACCCGCACGCCCCGCAAAGTACGACGGCGACAACGAACCTGCTCGGCTATTGCGACGTGTCGGTCGGCAGCACGCACGGGGGAAGCGTCACACTGAACGCGTGGCTGGCGGACGATAGCAACGTGCAGGCACAGCCGCAGACGTTGGCGTTCGTGCAGGGGGGGCCTGGGCCGACGCCAACACCGACTCCGACTCCAACGCCTACGCCTACGCCTACGCCGACACCGACACCGACTCCGACTCCGACTCCGACTCCGACTCCGACTCCGACTCCGACTCCGACTCCGACTCCGACGCCAACGCCAACGCCAACGCCGACGCCGACGCCGACGCCGACACCCTCAGTGACGCCGAACGCTGTCGTAACGATCACGAATCACACTGATTTTCTGGATCACGAAGTACAAACGTCCGGGAGTGTCAGTGGCACGATCACGCGCGAAGGTATGGACCAAAGCCAGATTGGAGGTAGCGTGCATCTCCATTTCGACCCGGACGGCTATCTGCAGCAAACGTCGCCGTTTACCGAAAATGTCTACGCAGGCAGCTTCGATTTGACCATTGTCAATATCTACACCAACGACGGACAAAACGACGATCCGGTCAAATGCTACGTCACCGTGATCTACGACGACACGGGCGATCAGTCGAAGCCGGTCGGAATCGATGTGTATCCCGGGCCATACCCCTACCCGCGGGCAAAGTAGCGGCGCAAGAACACCGGTCGTCGGTGAAGTGCATTGCTGGCGGCCGGCGCGCGAAAGACAAGTACTGGTCACGCAGTCGTGTCGCCGCGCAACTGACCACGGGAGATGTCGCCGGCTGCGTACGGCGTCGCCGGCAGCGCGGATGCAGTCGATCGCGAACGCTTGCGTAGCGATGCGAGCGTTGAACCGTCGGCCGGCACCGTGGCGGCGGCCGGGCGCGCACCTCGTGATTCGAGACAAGACAGCTACGACGCAAAGACCGGTCGCCCCACTACTGCTCCCCGGCCCTCGATGATTGTCGACCAACATCGTCACGTACAAGAAACCCGCGAAGCCTGGCGGCAGCGCGGGTCTCGAGACTTTCTCGAACTACGTGGAAAGCAGATCCGGCGGGCCCGGCCGGTTCGAACCCGTAGACGAGGGGATTTACGCGAAGCGCAACGGGCCAAGTGGTTGATTGATATGCGCGCCGCGTGTGCTGTATGCCCGCTGAATTCCCCTATTCCTCTCCGGATTCCTCCCTGAGACGTATGGCCTATACGGTGGCCGGCTCAGCCTGTTCGTTATCCCGGAGGATTGATTCCCCAGAACGCGCACGGGGCGTTTTCTTCCGAGCGAGCGTCTGAATCCCAACCGGATTTGAAGGCCGATTCCACTGTATGCAAGATCGGTCGACAACCCGCAGACCCGCGCCGCCAAGCGGGTTGACTCAGCCATATATCTATCTGCCGAGCATCGGTCATGCCGACCACTTCATGTGCGTTTTGCTGGACGGAGCATAGATCATGATTCAATTGCATCGCTGCAAACAAGACAACCCGTTCGACTGTTTCCCCGAACTACGAACAATCTGGCCGGAACCGCATTTGCAAGCGCTTGCCGAGCAAGCCACCATTGAGACTCTTGACGCACAAACGGTACCGGGAACACCGGATCGTGGCCCTATCTTTCTAATACTCGATATCGACGCAGCCGGCTACGAACGCGTAGTTGGGATCAGCGGCTACTACACCCTGGACGATCGCGCTGAACAGTTGGGCTTACGTTGGCATGGCATCGTGCCTCGCGCGCGCGGACATGGGTTCTCGCGTCTGGCGTTCGAGCAAGTGCTGCAGACAATTCGCACGTCTCTACCGAATGCTCGGGAGATCACCGAGATCGTTCCGCTCATCGAACGTGGTGAACATATCGCCAAACACTTTCAGCAACTCGGCTTTACGCCTCGCGGCGAGCCGAAATTGTACGACTGGGCTCCACATGCATGGCAGTGTTGGGCGCGGATTCTTGACTTCAAGGCGTGAGCGTCTGGAATGGCGACGCATTTCTTGTCGCGATGAGCCGGTTTCGACGGACTGCGTGCTGATGCTTTTTTTGGGGAGGCAGGATTTCAGTGGTCAAGCGGCTGAAGTTCACACAGACGGTTGAACCAATCGATCCTCGTAAAGGATCGCGAGCTCGCTCATGCTCATAACCGTCTTCCAGTCGCGAGCGGCGCGCCCCAAACCGGGCAGCGATTATCGACGCACACGTCAGCCTGTTCTGCGCGTTTCCTGGCTGCCTTACGGTCAGCCTCTTCCGACGGGAATCAGAACAACGTCGAAATGGCGACGCTCGAACGTGCCATTACCGCCCGGAAACATCCCCAGACGGAGGCCGGGAGCCAATAAGCCATTGATTGGAAAAACAAGAGAGTGGTGGGCCCGGCGGGGTTCGAACCCGCGACCAATCGATTATGAGTCGACTGCTCTAACCGCTGAGCTACAGGCCCTGATGACAAGCGAAGCGTGCTACGCGCAACCCGCAGCAACGTCGGGCCGGCATTGTAACAACAAAGAAGGAAAACGCCACCGGCATCGTGCAGATACCGGCGGCGTTCGGAGAGACGCTGGGAATCAGTTCCCTTCGAGGAACGACTTCAGCTTGTCGGAACGGCTCGGATGACGCAGCTTGCGCAGCGCCTTGGCTTCGATTTGACGGATCCGCTCACGCGTCACGTCGAACTGCTTGCCGACTTCCTCGAGCGTGTGATCGGTGCTCATCTCGATGCCGAAACGCATCCGCAGCACCTTCGCCTCGCGCGGCGTCAGCGAATCGAGCACGTCCTTCACGACGTCGCGCATGCTTGCATGCAGCGCGGCGTCCGCCGGCGCGACCGTGTTGGTGTCCTCGATGAAGTCGCCGAGATGGGAATCGTCGTCGTCGCCGATCGGCGTTTCCATCGAGATCGGCTCCTTCGCGATCTTCATGATCTTGCGGATCTTGTCTTCCGGCATCTCCATCTTCTCGGCGAGCGTTGCCGGATCCGGCTCGAGACCGGTTTCCTGCAGGATCTGCCGCGAGATGCGGTTCATCTTGTTGATCGTCTCGATCATGTGAACCGGAATACGGATCGTACGCGCCTGATCCGCGATCGAACGCGTGATGGCCTGACGGATCCACCACGTCGCGTAAGTCGAGAACTTGTAGCCGCGACGGTATTCGAACTTGTCCACCGCCTTCATCAGGCCGATGTTGCCTTCCTGGATCAGGTCGAGGAACTGCAGCCCGCGGTTCGTGTACTTCTTCGCGATCGAGATCACGAGACGCAGGTTCGCCTCGGTCATTTCGCGCTTCGCCTGACGCGCCTTCAGTTCGCCGGCCGCCATCTGGCGGTTGGTTTCCTTCAGATCCTTCAGCGGCAGCACGACACGCGCCTGCAGGTCGAGCAGACGCTGCTGCTGTTCGCGGATCGCCGGGATGTTGCGCGACAGGACCGCGCTGTACGGATGACCTTCGGCGGCAATCTTCTCGGCCCAGTCGAGATCCGTCTCGTTGCCCGGAAAGCGCGCGATGAATTCCGAACGCGGCATCCCGCACTTGTCGACGACGATGTGCAGGATCTGACGCTCGACCTGACGCACTTCGTCCACCTGCGCACGCAGCGTGTCGCACAGGCGCTCGACGGTGCGCGCGGTGAAGCGGATCGTCATCAGCTCGCTCTGGATCGTTTCCTGCGCCTTCAGGTACGCCTTCGACTTGTAGCCTTCCTTCTCGAACGCGCGGCGCATCTTGTCGAACCACTCGCTGATCAGCGCGAACTTCTCGAGCGACGCGCGCTTCAGCGCTTCGAGCTGAGCGGCGTTGGCGGTCGCCTGCGCGGCGCCGTCATCGTCCTCTTCTTCCTCTTCTTCCTCTTCCTCTTCGGCGTCCTCGTCCTCGTTCTCGATCGCTTCCGCTTCCTTCGCGGAGAAACCGTCGGTGTCGGTATCGGCCGCGTTCGGATCGAGCAGGCCGTCGACGAGCTCGTCGACGCGGATCTCCTCGTTCGCGACGCGCTCGGCCATCGCGAGGATGTCGGCAATCGTCGTCGGGCACGCGGAAATCGCCATCACCATGTGACGCAGACCGTCCTCGATCCGCTTCGCGATCTCGATTTCACCTTCGCGCGTGAGCAGCTCGACCGTGCCCATCTCGCGCATGTACATCCGGACCGGATCGGTCGTGCGGCCGAATTCCGAATCGACGGTGGACAGCGCGACTTCCGCTTCCTCTTCGACTTCGTCGTCCGACGATGCGGCCGGCGCGTTGTCGTTCAGGAGCAGCGTCTCCGCGTCCGGCGCCTGCTCGTAAACCGCCACGCCCATGTCGTTGAACGTGCCGATGATGCCTTCGAGCGCTTCGGTCTCGGTGAAGTTGTCCGGCAGGTGATCGTTGATTTCGGCGTACGTGAGGAAGCCGCGCTCCTTGCCGAGCTTGATCAGCGCGCGCAGCTTCACGCGGCGTTCTTCGAGCTCCTCGGCCGTGCCGGGCGTGCTCGTCGCGAACGCTTCCTTCAGCAGCGCCTTTTCCTTGGCGCGGCGATCGCGCACCTTGGATTTGCCCGGCGCAGCCGCGGCTGCGGGCTGCTCGTCGCTCTGATTTGCGTCGTCATCGACGGATACTTCGTTCAGCTTTTTCGTCATGGAGTTCGCCGTACCGGCTATATCGACTCGCGGCTGCTGGACGACAGCCGGTTGAACCGTGGATGCATGAGTAGTACGTACTGCCGTTTCGTCCGGCTCGGCAGCCGCGTCCCTTGCGCTTTTCGCACTTGCCCGCTTCGCCGCCGGCTTGGCCGGCCCGGAGTCGGGTCTGGCGGCAGCCCGTGTTCTGGCTGCCGGCGCCGGCGCAGCCTGAGCAGTGCCGGCCGCGGTTTTCTTTCTTGCAGTGGCTGACGTAGCCGAAGACGTCGTCCTGGCGGAAGAAGCAGACTTGGCCGCTGTGACCTTCTTGGTCGGCTCCGTCGAGCCCTTGCCCGTTGCTTTCTTTCCGCCTGTCGTCTTTGCCATCGCGATTCTCGCCTCTGCCTGGAAAACAAACCGCTGGAAACCTTATATTATAGCACGCTGGGGAACCCCTCTCCGGGCCCCCGGCCGCCTATAGCCCGAGCCGACGCTTCATGTCGGTTCGCTGCTGATTCAATTCCGTCAATTCAGCCAACTCCTCGGACGTCAACGCGGACTGGCGCGCCAGCCGGTCGAGCCGGTCGCAGCATGCGTCGTAGCGCATCTTCAGCACGGCCGCCTGCAGTTCCTCGCCGGCGATCCGTTCCTGCTCGCGCTGCCGCTCGGCCGCCGCGTCGTCGTCCGGATTCTGTAACAGCAGATCGCGGACGTTTTCATCATAGTCCAGAATTTCGCGGAAGATTTCCTCGTAAGTCGCCGCGTTCGAGGAGGTCCTCAACACGTCGGACAGCAGCCGGAACTCGGCGCCATCGCCCAGCGCGCGCGCATGATCGACGACTTCCGCGAACAATTCGCCGATGCGCGGCAGCACGCGCAGGGTCGCAATCTGTTCGTCGTCGAGCTGCAACGCGATCCGCGGATACATCACGAGCGTGCGCAACGCGCGCTTTTCGCTGTCCGTCACGCGACGCCGCTCGCTGCGCGCGGGAGCGTGACGCAGCGGTGCCGCGATACGCGAATCGACGTCGCACAGCGCCGCGACCTCCTCGAACGGAATGTCGAGACGGTCCGCGAACATGTGCATGATCTGCGCACGCAACGCGTTCGCGGGCAGCGCCTGCAATAGCGGCTTCGCGTCGAACAGCGCCTTCGCCCGCCCTTCCGGCTGGTCGAGCGCCTTGCCGGAAATCGCCTCGTTCAGCAGAAATTGCGACAGCGGCATCGCGCGTTCGACCTGCTCGGAGAACGCGTCCGCGCCGAATTCGCGCACATAGCTGTCCGGATCGTGCTCGGGCGGCAAAAAAAGGAACCGGATCGTGCGGTTGTCCGCCGCATGCGGCAGACACGCATCGAGTGCGCGCCGTGCCGCGCGCCGCCCGGCCGAATCGCCGTCGAAGCTGAAAATCACGGTGTCGGTCTGCCGCAGCAGCTTCTGCACGTGGATCGGCGTGCATGCCGTGCCGAGCGTCGCCACCGCGTTCGGAAAGCCGAGCTGCGCGAGCGCGACGACGTCCATGTAGCCTTCGACGACCAGCACGTACTTGCGCTCGCGGATCGCGAGCCGCGCTTCGAACAGCCCGTACAGTTCGCTGCCCTTGTTGAACAGCGGCGTTTCCGGCGAGTTCAGGTACTTCGGTTCGCCGCTGCCAAGCACGCGGCCGCCGAAGCCGATCACCTGCCCCTTCACGTTGCGGATCGGAAACATGATCCGCTCGCGGAACCGGTCGTAACGGCGCGCGACGCCCTGCGCATCGGTCTTCTCGCTGACGATCACGAGCCCCGACTCCACGAGCGACTCGTCCCGATAGTCGGGGAACGCGGCTTCGAGGTTCTGCCAGCCGTCCGGCGCGTAGCCGAGCCCGAAGCGCGCCGCGATCTCGCCGGTCAGCCCGCGGCTCTTCAGGTACTGGATCGCGACGGTCGCGCCGCGCAGCTGCTTGCGGTAATAGTCGCAAGCGACGGACATCACGTCCGACAACGCGGTCGCCACCGATTTCGACACCGGCGCCGGATAATCGCCGCCACCGCCGCCTCCACCGCCGCCGCGCATCGAAGGCTCGTGCGGCACGGTGAGCCCGACCGACTGCGCGAGTTCCTGCACGGCCTCGGGAAACGTGAGCCCGGCGTGCTCCATCAGGAAGCCGATCGCCGTGCCGTGCGCGCCGCAGCCGAAGCAGTGATAGAACTGCTTGGTCGGACTGACCGTGAACGACGGACTCTTCTCGTTGTGGAACGGGCACAGCCCCATGAAGTTGGCGCCGCCCTTCTTGAGCTGCACGTACCGGCCCACCACGTCGACGATATCGACGCGGTTCAGCAAATCCTGCAGGAACGAATGCGGAATCACCGTGGGATCGAACGAAAGAGGACGACGCGACGCCCGCAGCGCACGCGCGATTTGCGCACGCCGGGAACCCGGTTTTACTTCGAGAGCGCGGCCTTGACCTGCGCGGAAACCGCCGTCATGTCGGCACGGCCGGCGAGCTTGCCCTTCAGCACGCCCATCACCTTGCCCATGTCCTGCGGACCGGCCGCGCCCGTCTGCGCGATCGCGGCCTGCACTTCGGCGGCCACCTCGTCGTCCGACAGCTGAGCGGGCATGTATGCGGCGAGCACGGTCAGCTCGGCCTGCTCCTTCGCGACGAGATCGTCGCGGCCCGCGGCCTGGAACTGGCTGATCGAATCCTTGCGCTGCTTGATCATCTTGTCGATCACGGCGGTGATGCCGGCGTCGTCGAGCGTGACCTGGTCGTCGACCTCGCGTTGCTTGATCGCGGCCATCAGCAGGCGAATCGTCGCGAGACGCTCGCTTTCCTTCGCGCGCATCGCGGCCTTCATGTCTTCGCTGATCTGCTCTTTCAAACTCATCTTGCACCCGGGATGGAAACGTGACTTCGACGCCCGCGAGCGGACGTCAACACAAAAACCCGCTTGGACCATGTCTCAAGCGGGTTGCTCGAATCCGGCATCGGCGGCTCGTGCCCGAGCGTGGCTGGTCGTGCAAGCCGCCGGTGCGCCGCCGGCCAACCGTGCGGCGCTCGATCGTTCAGTACAGCTTCTTCGGCAGCATCTGGCTGCGGATACGCTTGTAGTGACGCTTCACCGCAGCAGCCTTCTTGCGCTTGCGCTCCGCGGTCGGCTTCTCGTAGAACTCTCGCGCACGAAGCTCGGTCAGCAGACCGTTCTTCTCGATCGTGCGCTTGAAGCGACGCATGGCAACTTCGAACGGCTCGTTTTCTTTAACGCGAATGATCGTCATGATCCGACACGAATAAAGGTTTGCAGGGAAAGATTAGCGAGTATAGCAGAGCCGCTGCACAAACGCACTATCGCGTCAAGCCCCGCGCGCGAATTCGGCGGCCGCCTGCCCGGCGGCCGTGCCGGACGCCCATGCCCACTGGAAGTTGTAGCCGCCGAGCCAGCCCGTCACGTCGACCGCCTCGCCGATGAAGAACAGCCCCGGCACGCGCGCGCTCATCATCGTCGCCGACGACAGCTCGCGCGTATCGACGCCGCCCTTCGTCACTTCGGCCTTCTTGTAGCCCTCGGTGCCGTTCGGCGTCAGCGTCCAGCCGGACAGCGCGTCGCCGATCCGGCGCAGCGTCTTGTCCGGCAAGTCGGCGAGCCGCGCGTCGGCCGCGACGCCGTGCGTGTCGAGCCACACGTGCGCGAGACGCGACGGCACCCAATCGGCGAGCAGCGAGCCGATCTGGCGCTTCGACGTGCGCTTCGCGTCGAGCAGGTCGGCCACCGCGTCGCGCTGCGGCAGCAGATCGACGCGAATCGGGTCGCCGGGCTGCCAGTAGCTCGAGATCTGCAAGATGCCGGGCCCGGACAGTCCGCGGTGAGTCAGCAGCAGATCCTCGACGAATTCGCCGCCGCGCTTCTTGTCGCCGGTCGATACGCGCACCTCGAGCGACACGCCGGACAGCGCCGCGAACGGTTCCCAGTCCTGCTGCGCGAACGTGAGCGGCACGAGCGCGGGCCGCGTGTCGACCAGCTTGTGGCCGAACTGCTTCGCGAGCCGGTAGCCGAAATCCGTCGCGCCGATCTTCGGGATCGACAGGCCGCCGGTCGCGACGATCAGCGCGCGGGCGGCGATCGTCCCCGCCTGCTGCGTATCGAGCATGAAGCCGTCGGCCGGCGCGTGGCGGACCGCATCGACGACCACCGGCCGGCGCCACGCGATACCGCCCGCGTCGCACTCGTGCTTCAGCACATCGATGATCGCGTCGCTGCCGTGGTCGCAGAACAGCTGCCCCTTGTGCTTCTCGTGCCAGGTCACGCGATGGCGCTTGAGCAGCGCGAGGAAGTCGCGCGGTGTATAGCGCGCGAGCGCCGAGCGCGCGAAATGCGGATTCGCCGACAGGTAGTTGTCCGGACCGGCGTAGAGATTCGTGAAGTTGCAGCGGCCGCCGCCCGAGATGCGGATTTTCTCGGCGAGCCGCGGCGCGTGGTCGATCAGCACCACGCGACGGCCGAGTTGCCCGGCGACGGCGGCGCTCATCATGCCCGCGGCGCCCGCGCCGATCACGGCGATGTCGTAAGTTTCCATGGCGCGGATTGTACCTGCCCAACACCGCAGCCGGCCCGCCGCGGGCGGCTACCGACCGTCGCCTGCTATACTTTCCGGTTACGTTGACCTTCCCGCGGCACGCTCGACGCAGCGTGCCGGCCCGCACCCATGCTCGTTCTCGGCATCGAAAGCTCCTGCGACGAAACCGGCCTCGCGCTCTACGACACGCAGCGCGGCCTGCTCGCGCACGCGCTCCATTCGCAGATCGCGATGCATCGCGACTACGGCGGCGTCGTGCCCGAACTCGCGTCGCGCGATCACATCCGCCGCGCGCTGCCGCTGCTCGAGGAAGTGATGGACAAGAGCGGCACGCGCCGCGACGACATCGACGCGATCGCGTTCACGCAGGGCCCCGGCCTTGCCGGCGCGCTGCTGGTGGGCGCCAGTATCGCGAACGCACTCGCGCTCGCATGGAACAAGCCGACCGTCGGCATCCATCACCTCGAAGGCCATCTGCTGTCGCCGCTGCTCGTCGACGAGCCGCCGCCGTTCCCGTTCGTCGCGCTGCTGGTATCGGGCGGTCACACGCAGCTGATGCGCGTGACGGAGGTCGGCGTCTACGAGACGCTCGGCGAAACGCTCGACGACGCAGCCGGCGAAGCGTTCGACAAGACCGCGAAGCTGCTCGGCCTCGGCTATCCGGGCGGCCCGGAAGTGTCGAAGCTCGCGGAATCGGGCACGCCGGGCGCGGTCGTGCTGCCACGCCCGATGCTGCATTCGGGCGATCTCGACTTCAGCTTCAGCGGCCTGAAAACGGCCGTGCTCACGCAGATGAAGAAGTTCGATGCGGCGCAGTTGTCCGGCGACGCACTGCAGCGCGCAAAGGCCGATCTTGCGCGCGGCTTCGTCGACGCAGCCGTCGACGTGCTCGTCGCGAAATCGCTCGCCGCGCTGAAGAAGACGAAGCTCAAGCGTCTCGTGGTCGCGGGCGGCGTCGGCGCGAACCGCCAGTTGCGCGCCGCGCTGTCGGCCGCGGCTGCGAAGCGCGGCTACGACGTGCACTATCCCGACCTTGCGCTTTGCACCGACAACGGCGCAATGATCGCGCTTGCCGGCGCGCTGCGGCTCGGCCGCTGGCCCGAACAGGCGAACACCGATTACGCGTTCACCGTGAAGCCGCGCTGGGATCTGGCGTCGCTCGCACGCTGAAGCGCGCCGCACAGCGGCACGCTCCGCCGCGCAGCACGCACAACGCAAAAAGGCCGCTCGAATCGAGCGGCCTTTTTGCATCGCATGGCGCAATCGACGCAGCCGTTACCCGGCCTGCCGCTTGTCGCGCTCGATCAGCGCGTACGCGCTGTGATTGTGGATCGACTCGAAGTTCTCGGCCTCGAGCACATACGCGACGATGCGTTCGTCCGCATCGAGACGCTGCGCGACGTCGCGCACGAGATCCTCGACGAACTTCGGATTCTCGTATGCGCGCTCGGTGACGAACTTCTCGTCCGGCCGCTTCAGCAGCCCCCACAGCTCGCACGACGCCTCCTCTTCCGCGATCCGGATCAGCGCTTCGACCGGCAGATCGGCCGCAAGCTCGGCGTCGATCGTCACGTGCGAGCGCTGATTGTGCGCACCGTACTGCGAGATCTTCTTCGAACACGGACACAGGCTCGTCACCGGCACGAGCACCTTCAGGAACACACGCGTGTCGCCGTTGCGGCTTTCGCCCGCGAGCGTCACTTCATAGTCGAGCAGGCTCTGCACGCCGGACACCGGCGCCGTCTTGTTCACGAAGTACGGAAACGTGACCTCGATGCGGCCCGCTTCCGCTTCCAGCTTCGCGAGCATCGACGCGAGCATCGCGCGGAAGCGCTCGACGGTCAGCGGCGCGCGGTTCTCTTCGAGCAGCGCGACGAAACGCGACATGTGCGTGCCCTTCTGGTCGGCCGGCAGACGAACATCGAGATTCCAGACGCCGACCGTCGGCTGCACGTCGCCGCTTTCGGTGCACACCGTCAACGGATGCCGGACCGCCTTCACGCCCACGCGCTGAATCGGGATCTGACGGGTATCCACCGTGCTCTGCACGTCAGGCATCACGAAGGCGGGATTCATCTGGTTCATCTTGTTCAATCCTTGTAAGCCGCGCGTCCGACGACGCGCACGCCGCGCGATGCGGCAGCCGGAAAAGCAACATGGGCCCGCAGGCCCATGTTTTCCGTATCAATGAAGACCGGTTGCGCCAGTCGCATCGGCACCGCCCGCGGGCGGCGTCGACCTACGCGACGCGCTTCGCCTGACCGGCGACATCGGCCGCCGGATTCAGGAAGCGCTCGCGAATCGACTTCGCGATGCCCGCTGCGTCGAGACCGCACTGCGACAGCAGCGTCGCGGGGTCGCCGTGATCGATGAACTGGTCAGGGAGGCCCAATTGTAGTACGGGCCGGATAACCCCACTCTCCATCAGGGCTTCGACGCACGCGGAGCCCGCGCCACCCATCACGCAGCCTTCCTCGGCCGTGACGAGGTAGTCGTGCGTCTGCGCGAGCTCGCGCACGAGCGCCGCATCGAGCGGCTTCACGAAGCGCATGTTCGCGACGGTCGCATCGAGCTCCTCGGCCGCGGCCAGCGACGGCGCGACCATCGTGCCGAATGCGAGAATCGCGACGCGCTTGCCTTCGGGCTGCGACGTGCGGCGACGCACTTCGCCCTTGCCGAGCGGAATCTCGGTGAACTCCTTCACGGTCGCCACGCCGGTGCCGGCACCGCGCGGATAGCGAACCGCGGTCGGGTTCGGCTGCTGCAGCGCCGTATGCAGCATCTGGCGGCATTCGTTCTCGTCGGACGCGGCCATGATCGTCATGTTCGGGATGCAGCGCATGAACGCGAGGTCGTACGCGCCCGCATGCGTCGCGCCGTCGGCGCCGACGAGGCCCGCGCGGTCGATCGCGAACACGACCGGCAGGTTCTGCAGTGCGACGTCATGAATCAGCTGGTCGTACGCACGTTGCAGGAACGTCGAATAGATCGCGACGACCGGCTTCAGCCCTTCGGTCGCGAGGCCGCCCGCGAACGTCACCGCATGCTGCTCGGCGATGCCGACGTCGTAGTAGCGATCCTTGAAGCGCTTCTCGAACTCGACCATGCCCGAGCCTTCGCGCATCGCGGGCGTGATGCCGACGACGCGCGAGTCGCGCTCGGCTTCGTCGCACAGCCACTCGCCGAACACCTGCGTGTAGGTTTTCTTCGCGGGCGTCGCCGACGGCTTGATGCCTTCGGCCGGATTGAACTTGCCGGGGCCGTGGTAAAGCACGGGATCGGCTTCGGCGAGCTTGTAGCCCTGGCCTTTCTTCGTGACCACGTGCAGGAACTGCGGGCCGCGCAGCTCGCGGATGTTCTGCAGCGTCGGGATCAGCGAATCGAGATCGTGACCGTCGATCGGACCGATGTAGTTGAAGCCGAATTCCTCGAACAGCGTGGCCGGCACGACCATGCCCTTCGCGTGCTCCTCGAGCTTGCGCGCGAGCTCGAGCACCGGCGGCGCGACGCTCAGCACGCGCTCCACGCCGGCACGCGCGGCCGCGTAGAAGCGGCCCGACATCAGACGCGCGAGATGGCGATTCAGCGCACCGACCGGCGGCGAAATCGACATGTCGTTGTCGTTGAGGATCACGAGCAGCTTCGCATCTTCGGACACGCCCGCGTTGTTCATCGCTTCGAACGCCATGCCGGCGGTCATCGCACCGTCGCCGATCACCGCGATCGAGAAGCGGTCGTCGCCGTTCAGCTGGCTGCCGATCGCCATGCCGAGCGCAGCCGAAATCGACGTGCTCGAGTGCGCGGTGCCGAACGTGTCGTATTCGGATTCGCTGCGACGCGGGAAGCCGGAAATGCCGCCGAACTGGCGCAGCGTATGCATCTGGTCGCGGCGGCCCGTCAGAATCTTGTGCGGATAGGTCTGGTGACCCACATCCCAGACGATGCGATCGTTCGGCGTGTTGAACACGTAGTGCAACGCGATCGTCAGCTCGACCGTGCCGAGGTTGGACGACAAATGGCCGCCCGTCTTCGACACGCTGTCGAGCACGAACGCGCGCAGCTCGTCCGCGAGCGGTTGCAGTTGGCGACGATCGAGGCGGCGCAGGTCTGCCGGGTCGTCGATGGTTTTCAGCAAGTCGTACATCGTCGTTCCATTGTAGGAAATCAAACGCGCCCGCATTCTATTGCACGCACCGTAGCGTGTGCGCGGCGGCGGGCTTTCGCGTCAGCTGACCCGGTTCACCACCAGGTCGGCAAGTTCGGCAAGACGCTGTGCGCGCGCGCCGAACGGTTTCAGCGCATCGTGCGCTTCGGCGCGCAGCTGCGCTGCGAGCTCGCGCGACGCGTCGAGGCCGAGGATCGAAACGTAGGTCGGCTTGTCGTTCGCCGCGTCCTTGCCGGCCGTCTTGCCGAGCGTCGCCGAATCGGTCGTCACGTCGAGGATGTCGTCGACGACCTGGAACGCCAGACCCACGGCCCCTGCGTATACGTCGAGCGCCGCCATCGTGTCCGCCGACGGCGTCTCACCGGCCAGCGCACCCATCCGGACGGCCGCGCGCAGCAGCGCGCCGGTCTTCATCCGGTGCATCGTCTCCAGTTGCTCGCGCGTGAGCTTGATGCCGACGCTCGCCAGATCGATCGCCTGACCGCCGGCCATTCCGAGCGAGCCGCTCGCGAGCGCCAGCTCGCGCACGAGCGCTGCCTGCTGCACCGGCGACAGCGCATCGGCGTCGGTCAGCGCGACGAATGCCTGCGACTGCAGCGCATCGCCGACGAGCAGCGCGGTCGGCTCGTCGTACTGCACGTGCACGGTGGGCTTGCCGCGCCGCAGCGCGTCGTCGTCCATGCACGGCATGTCGTCGTGCACGAGCGAGTACACGTGAATCATCTCCAGCGCCGCGGCGGCCGCATTGCGCGCCGCTTCGGTCGCACCGGTCAGTTCGCCTGCCGCGTGGCACAGCAGCGGACGAACGCGTTTGCCGCCTCCGAGGACTGCATAGCGCATCGCTTCGTGGAGCCGCGTGGGCACCGCGCTTTCAGCCGGCAAATAGTGGCCGAGTGCGTCCTCGACACGGTCGAGCACAGACCGCATCCATTGTTCGAATGTCATAGATCGTCGTCTTCGCCGTCCGTGGCGGCCGTTGCGGACGAAAGCGGCTTCAGCGTCGCGCCGTCGAGCACGCGGACCTGCTGCTCCACCTTCTCGAGCTGCTGTTGGCAAAATGCAACGAGGGCCGCACCGCGACGATACGCCGCAAGCGAATCCTCGAGACTCAGCGCGCCGCCTTCCATCCGGCCGACCAGCGTCTCGAGCTCCGCGAGCGCCGTCTCATAATTGTCCGGCAACGGCTCGGCGCCATTGTCGGGCGGCGTGGCGCCGGGGGATGCGGTTTTCGCCATGGACGAGGGTGTCAAATTTCAAAACAAGTCGGACATTCTACGGCAAAAGACAATTTTCCGACCGGCCGAGTTGGCGCGCGGGCCTGCATTCCGGCCCCATCTTCGCCGCGCGGGATGCGTGCGCCCATCGTAGCTCGACAAAAAATTGACACAAATCAGGCACTTAATGCTGGCCTTATGGGGCGAACCGGGTATAATTCTCCGTTTCCCTAAATCGATTTTTCGATGGTTGGGTTGTTCACTGCTTTCACGCTATCACCGGGAGTGGGAATGTCCAATCTGAGCGATGCGCTTCAGTTGAAGTCGGCTCACAGCCAGCTTCCAGTCACTGCATACTTCGATGAGGCGCTGCTTGAGCGCGAGATCGAAACCCTCTTCAAGAAAGGTCCTCGTTACGTCGGGCACGAGTTGATGGTGCCCGAGGCGGGGGACTATTTTGCGTTGCCGTCCGAGAAGGAGGGCCGCGTGCTGGTCCGCAATCAGGCGAACCAGATCGAGCTGCTGTCGAACGTGTGCCGTCATCGGCAGGCGATCATGCTCAACGGGCGCGGTCACGCACCGAACATCGTGTGTCCGCTGCACCGCTGGACGTACGACCTGGAGGGCCAGCTGCTCGGCGCGCCGCACTTCCCCGACAAGCCGTGCCTGAATCTCGGCAAGACTCCGCTGCAGAACTGGCAGGGGCTGCTGTTCGAGGCCGAGGGCCGGAACGTCGCGCGCGATCTCGCGAACCTCGGCACGAAACATCACTTCGACTTCTCCGACTACCAGTTCGATCACGTCGAAGTGCACGAGTGCGACTACAACTGGAAGACGTTCATCGAGGTCTACCTCGAGGATTACCACGTCGTCCCGTTCCATCCGGGCCTCGGCAGCTTCGTGTCGTGCGACGACCTCAAGTGGGAGTTCGGCGACTGGTACAGCGTGCAGACGGTCGGCGTCCACAACGCGCTCGCGAAACCGGGCAGCGCGACCTACCGGAAATGGCACGAGCAGGTGCTGAAGTTCCGCAACGGCGTGCCGCCGGAGTTCGGCGCGATCTGGATGGTCTACTACCCGGGCCTCATGATCGAGTGGTATCCGCACGTGCTGGTCGTGTCGTGGCTGATTCCGCGCGGCCCGCAGAAGACGACCAACATCGTCGAGTTCTATTACCCCGAGGAAATCGCGCTGTTCGAGCGCGAATTCGTCGAGGCCGAGCGCGCCGCGTATATGGAAACGGCGGTCGAGGACGACGAGATCGCAATGCGGATGGACGCGGGCCGCCGCGCGCTGATGGAGCGCGGCGAGTCGCAGGTCGGCCCGTATCAGAGCCCGATGGAAGATGGCATGCAGCACTTCCACGAGTTCCTGCGCCGCCAGCTCGGGCATATCTGACGGCTGCGCGAGCATCGACGCTCACGGCGTTCGGTATCGAGAAAAAGACGGGTTTCGGCCCGTCTTTTTTTGTTTAGACTTCCGGTATCGGGCCGTTCGCACTCCAGGGAGCCGTCATGTCACACACTCACTACACCACGCTCATCTCGGCGGCCAATCTCGCCGAGCGGCTGGCCGCGGCGCCCGGCAGCGTCGCGGTGTTCGATTGCCGCTTCGATCTCGCCGATCCGGCCGCCGGTGAAGCCGCGTATGCGGCCGGCCATATCCGCGGCGCGCAATATCTGCATCTCGATCGCGACCTGTCGGGTCGCAAGACGGGCACCAACGGCCGCCACCCGCTGCCGACCCGCGATGCGTTCTCAATGCTGCTCGCGAGCCGCGGCGTCAGGCAAGGCCAGCAGGTCGTCGCGTACGACGCGCAAGGCGGCGCGTACGCGGCGCGGCTGTGGTGGCTGATGCGCTGGCTCGGGCACGACTCCGTCGCGGTGCTCGACGGCGGGCTGCAAGCGTGGGAAGCCGCCGGCCAGCCGTTGACGACCGACGTGCCGCAGCCGGCCGCTGGCGACTTCCGCGCATCGGCGCCGCTCGAATCGACCGTCGACGCGGCGACGGTGCTCGCGAACGTGAAGTCGCCCACGCGCGTCGTGATCGATGCGCGCGCGCCGGACCGCTATCGCGGCGAGAACGAAACGATCGATCCGGTCGGCGGACACATCCCCGGCGCGCGCAACCGTTTCTTCAAGGACAATCTGGCTGCCGACGGCCGCTTCAAGACCGGCCATGAGCTGCGCGAAACATTCACCGCGCTGCTGGCCGGCACCGAGCCGAATCGCGTGATCCTGCAATGCGGGTCCGGCGTGACCGCGTGCCACAACGCGCTCGCGCTCGAGATCGCGGGGCTGCACGGCGCATCGCTGTATCCGGGCTCGTGGAGCGAATGGAGCGCCGATCCGTCGCGACCGGTCGCCACCGGCCCGACACCGTAAGCGCGCACGAACGCGCCGATGCAACGACACGGCGGCGGCCTTGGCCGCCGCTTGCCGTTTACATCACGCCGTACTTGTGGAACCACGCGATCGCGCGCTTCCAGCCGTCCTCCGCATCGCCCTTCACGTAGCTCGGCCGATAGTCGGCGAAAAAAGCGTGGCCGGCATCCGGATACACGACGATCTCCGATTCGCGCGCGAGCTTCGAGTCGCTCGTCTGGATCGCTCGGCGCATGTCGGCAAGCGACGCCTGCGTGATGTTCGCGTCCTTCTCGCCGTACAGCCCGAGCACCGGCACCTTCAGCGACGTCGCGCGATCGACCGGGTTGAACGGCGTCATCTCGTCGGTCTTGCCTTCGACGAATCCATACCACGCAACGGCCGCCCGCACGTGCGGATTGTGCTCCGCGTACAGCCACGTCTGGCGGCCGCCCCAGCAAAAGCCCGTCACGCCGATGCGCGTCGGATCGCCGCCGTTCCTGCCGGCCCACGCGACCGTCGCATCGAGATCCTCGGTCACCTGCCGGTCCGGCACCTTGCTGACGATGTTCTCGACGAGCGCCTGGATCGTCGGATACTTCGACGCGTTGCCCTGCCGCGCGAACAGGTCGGGCGCGATCGCGAGGTAGCCGAGCTTCGCGAAGCGGCGGCACACGTCGGCGATATGCGCGTGCACGCCGAAGATTTCGTGGATCACGATGACGACCGGTAGATTCGTCTTGTCGATCGGCTGCGCGCGGTACGCCGGCACGCTCGCGTCGCCCGAGCGGATCTCGACGGTGTCGACGTCCAGCCCGGCGCTGTCGGTCGTGATCGTCTGCGCCGACACAGGCAGCACGGCGGCCGCGAAGGTGCCGCCGAGCGCGGCCTGCATGAACTTGCGGCGCGAGAACGGAACGTGGGGAACCAGGCTGTCGACTTCGGGTTTCAACATGAATGCACTCCTCGATGGGACGCCGCCGTCGACGCGCCGGATTCGGCCGGACGGGGCGACGCGCCGGCACGCGGCGCGGATGTCGCGACGGTGGCACCCCGCCGCAAGCGAAAAACCCGGACAAGATGCCCAATATTCCGTTGTCGCGTCAACTGTCGGATGTGTAAGACCGGATGACGGCGATCGGTACCGCCACCCGAACCGCGGCACGGCATTCTGCCCGTTATCCGCGCGCATCCGCAGCCGCCGACGGGCACGAGCGCGTCGCCGTGCGTCGAACGACTTGCACGATGCAAAGAACAACCGGCACGCAGCGGCACCGGCGCAACACACGGGCGGCGACGATCGTGCCCGTCGAGACGACGGGCACCGCGCGCAACACGCACGCGCCGCCCGCTTCGCGCGCGAGCTCAGTGCAGCTTGACGCGCGGCAACGTCGTGCGCCGCAGCCAGTGCGCGACCGTGTCGAGGACCATCCGCGGATAACCGTGCAGCGCCGCGATGTGCAGCCGATACAGCGACATGTACATGAAGCGCGCGAACAGACCTTCGATCAGCATGTTGCCGCCGATCAGCCCGCCCATCAGATTACCCACCGCGCTGAAATGGCCGAGCGACACGAGCGAGCCGAAATCGCGATAGGTGAATTCGGGCAGCGGCCGCCCTTCGAGCCGGCACGCGATCGCCTTCAGCAGGAAGCTCGCCTGCTGGTGCGCGGCCTGCGCGCGCGGCGGCACGTTGCGTTCGTTGCCCGGCCACGCACACGCGGCGCAATCGCCGAGCGCGAACACGTCGTCGTCGGTGACCGTCTGCAGCGTGCGCCGCACGTCGAGCTGGCCGAGCTTGTTGACCTGCAGCCCGTCGAGCTGCGACAGCACGGACGGCGCCTTGATGCCGGCCGCCCACACGGTGAGGTCCGCGCGCACCGCCTTGCCGCTCGCCGTGTGCACGAGCCCCGCAGCGACCTCGGTCACGCGTTCGCCGAGCATCAGCCGCACGCCGAGCTTTTCAAGCAGTTCGGCTGTCGCGGCCGACACGCGCTCCTGCAGCGCAGGAAGAATCCGCGGCCCCGATTCGATCAGCACGATGCCGACGTCGTGCTGCGGATCGAGCTTGTGCAGCCCGTATACGGACAGCACCTGCGCGGTGTTGCGCAGCTCCGCGGACAGTTCGACGCCGGTCGCGCCGCCGCCGACGATCACGATCTGGATGCGCGGCTCCGTCGCGTCGCCGGGCACGGTCGGCGCCACCGCCTGATGCTCGGCGCGCATGCACGCGGCGATCAATCGCTTGCGGAACCGCTCGGCTTCGGCCACCGTGTCGAGCGCGATCGCATTTTCCGCGGCGCCCTGTACGCCGAAGAAATGCGTGGTGCTGCCGATCGCGATCACGAGCGTGTCGTAGTCCAGCTCGCGCGCGGGCAGCAGTTCCGCGCCGTCGCTGTCGTTGACCGGCGACAGCGTGATGCGCTTCGCCGCGCGGTCGAGCGCGGTGAGCTCGCCCTGCTGAAACTCGAAGCCGTGCCAGCGCGCCTGCGCCGCATATTCGAGTTCCTGCGTGAACGGATCCATGCTGCCGGCCGCGACCTCGTGCAGCAGCGGTTTCCAGATGTGCGTCGGATTGCGGTCGACGAGCGTGACGAGCGCGCGTGCGGGACGATTGCCGCGCGCGCCGTAACGGTCGCCGAGCCGCGTCGCCAGTTCCAGGCCGCCCGCGCCTCCGCCTACGATGATGATCCGATGCATCGATTCCCCCTTTGCGATTCGAAACTGCTGCCGCGGACGAACCCGGAACGCGATGCATTCGCGTCGCCCGACAGTCGTCCGACGGATTAACCGGTTCGAACATCATCGATGCGTGGTTCGAAACACTTCGATGTGTTCGATCCCGGAACGCGGGGCGCGCCGCCCCGCGTCAATGACATGACCGACATGCATTGTCCGGGAGCTTGCGCATTGACCACAAGCCAACCATCTCGATATTCGGCATCCCTGCAACACTATGCCGCAGCGCGCGGGAGCCGCACCGCGCGCGTCAGTGCGCCTCTTCCCAGTTCGCGCCGGCACCGACTTCGGCGACCAGCGGCACCTTCAGCTTCGCGACGCCGCACATCATTTCGGGCAGCTTCTCGCGCACGAGCGGCAGTTCGTCGTCCGGCACCTCGAGCACCAGTTCGTCGTGCACCTGCATGATCATCCGCGACGCGAGCTTGTCGCGCGTGAGCCACTGGTCGACCGCGATCATCGACAGCTTGATCAGGTCGGCCGCGGTGCCCTGCATCGGCGCATTGATCGCCGCGCGCTCGGCCGCCTGCCGACGCGGACCGTTGCCGCCGTTGATCTCCGGCAGCCACAGGCGCCGGCCGAACACCGTTTCGACGTAGCCCTTCTCCTTCGCGGACGCGCGCGTGTTTTCCATGTACTGCGCGACGCCCGGATAACGGGTGAAATAGCGGTCGATATAAAGCTTCGCCGCGTCGCGCGTGATCCCGAGGTTCGATGCCAGCCCGAACGCGCTCATCCCGTAGATCAGCCCGAAGTTGATGACCTTCGCGATCCGGCGCTGGTCGGCGTTCACCTCCAGCGGCGTCACGCCGAACACCTCCGCCGCCGTTGCGCGGTGGATGTCCTCGCCCTGCGAGAACGCGCGCAGCAGCGACGCGTCGCCCGAGATGTGCGCCATGATCCGCAGCTCGATCTGCGAATAGTCGGCCGACACGATCCGGTGGCCGGGCGCCGCAATGAACGCCTCGCGGATCCGCCGGCCTTCCGCGGTTCGCACCGGAATGTTCTGAAGATTCGGATCGTTCGATGCGAGGCGGCCCGTGACCGCGACGGCCTGCGCGTAGTTCGTATGCACGCGGCCCGTCGCCGGATTCACCATGCGCGGCAGCTTGTCGGTGTAGGTCGACTTCAGCTTCGACAACCCGCGATGCTCGAGCAGCAGCTTCGGCAGCGGGTAATCCTCCGCCAGCTTTTGCAGCACTTCCTCGTCGGTCGACGGTGCGCCGCTCGGCGTCTTCTTCACGACCGGCAGCTGCAGCTTCTCGAAGAAGATCTGGCCGATCTGCTTCGGCGAGCCGAGATTGAATTCGCCGCCCGCCAGTTCGTACGCCTGCGCTTCGAGTTCGATCAGCCGCGTCGCGATTTCGGTGCTCTGCGCGTGCAGCAGCGCATCGTCGATCAGCACGCCGGTGCGCTCCATCTTGCGCAGCACGTGCGACACCGGCATCTCGATCTCGCGATACACGCGTTCGAGGCCCGGCTCGCGCGCGATCTGCGGATACAGCGCGCGATGCAGCTGCAACGTGATGTCCGCGTCTTCCGCCGCGTATTCGGCGGCCTGCGCGAGCGCCACTTCGTCGAAGCCGATCTGCTTCGCGCCCTTGCCCGCGACGTCTTCGTACTTGATCGTCTTGATGCCCAGATGACGAAGCGCGAGGCTGTCCATGTCGTGCGTGCGGTGCGATTCGAGCACGTACGATTCGAGCAGCGTGTCGTGCTCGATGCCGTTCAGCTCGATCCCGTAGTTCGCGAGCACCTGCGCGTCGTACTTCAGATGTTGGCCGACCTTCCTGCGATCGGCCGACTCGAGCCACGGCTTCAGGCGCGCGAGCACTTCGTCGAGCGGCAGCTGCTCGGGCATGTCGGGCCCGCGGTGCGCGACCGGCAGATACGCGGCCTTGCCGGGCTCGACCGAGAACGACAGGCCGACGAGCCGCGCAACCATCGGATCGAGCGCGGTCGTCTCGGTGTCGAATGCGGTGAGTTCCGCCGCGTCGAGCTTCGCGAGCCACGCGTCGAACTGCGCCCATGTCTGGATCGTGTCGTATTCGCGCGCGACACCGGATGCGATCACCGGCGCGGGCTCGCCGTCCGGCGCATCGGTGTCGCTGCCTTCGGCGGGCGCGCTGTCGATTTCGCGCAGCCAGGTCTTGAAGCCGTAGCGCGCGAAGATGTCGCGCAGCAGGTCGCGCGCTTCGCCGTCGGTCTTCAGCGACGCGTCGATCGATTCGAGATGCGGCGCGAGATCGCATGCGGTATCGACCGTGACGAGCTTGCGGCCGAGCGGCAGGAAGTCGAGCGCGCGACGCAGGTTGTCGCCGACCACGCCCTTGATCTCCGCCGCATGCTCGATCACGCCGTCGAGCGTGCCGTACTGCGACAGCCACTTCACGGCCGTCTTCGGCCCGCACTTCTCGACGCCCGGCACGTTGTCGACCGTGTCGCCGATCAGCGCCAGATAATCGATGATCCGTTCCGGCGGCACGCCGAATTTCGCGATCACGCCGTCGCGGTCGAGCGTTTCGTTGGTCATCGTGTTGACGAGCGTGACGTGCTCGGTGACGAGCTGCGCGAGGTCCTTGTCGCCCGTCGACACGATCACGTTCATCCCGCGCCGTTCCGCTTCGCGCGCGAGCGTGCCGATCACGTCGTCGGCCTCGACGCCGTCGACCATCAGCAGCGGCCAGCCGAGCGCGCGCACCGCGCCGTGGATCGGCTCGACCTGCAATGCGAGATCCGGCGGCATCGACGGACGGTTTGCCTTATAGTCCGCATAAAGCTCGTCGCGAAACGTCTTGCCCTTCGCATCGAACACGCAAGCGCTATACTCTGCACTGACTTCCTTGCGCATGCGGCGCAGCATGTTGATGATTCCGTAGAGCGCTCCAGTCGGCTCCCCGCCAGGGCCCCGCAAATCAGGCATCGCATGGTAAGCCCGATACAGATAGCTCGAACCGTCAACCAATAGCAGGGTCTTACCTTCCAGATTTCGTTCTTCAGGCATTATGAACAAGAGAAAAGTGATTCCGAGTCTGCGTTCGCTCGCAGATCAAGAACGCGCGACGGCCAAGAAGGCGCGCGCATCGTGGCAGATGTTCACGATTATGGCAGAGTTTATCGAGGCGACCGAGTACCTGTCGGAGATCCGCCCGGCCGTCAGCATCTACGGCTCCGCGCGCCTCAAACCGGACACGCCGCACTACAAACTCGCGGTACAAATTGCGCGCAAGCTGTCCGACGCCGGCTTCGCGGTGATCTCCGGCGGCGGTCCCGGCATCATGGAAGCGGCGAACAAGGGCGCGCACGCCGGCAAGGCGCCGTCGGTCGGCCTGAACATCGAGCTGCCGCACGAGCAGGCCGGTAACCACTATCAGGACATCTCGCTGCGCTTCCGTCATTTCTTCACGCGCAAGGTCACGTTCGTGAAGAATTCCGATGCGGTGATCGTGATGCCGGGCGGCTTCGGCACGCTCGACGAGCTGTCCGAAGTGCTCACGCTGATCCAGACGAAGAAGTCGCGCCTCGTGCCGATCATCCTCGTCGGCAGCGAGTTCTGGCAGGGACTGCTGCAATGGTTCCGCGATCAGCTGATCCCGATGGGCCTGATCAATCCGGAAGACATGAACCTGATGCAGGTGATCGACGATCCGGATCAGGTGCTCGACGCGGTGCTCGCGTTCTACGAGGACAGCGGCGAAGAAGAAGGCCCGGACGACGGCGACGGCCATCCGCCGCGCCCCGAAGAAGATCGCATGTTCTATCTGTAATCGATCGCAGGCTGCCGGCCGAACGGCCGGCACATCGCTTCGGGCTTCGCGCTTCAGGCGCGACAGGCATAGCGATCTCGGCGGCTGCCGCGCGTCAGTTTGTAACCTCTCGTTAATTGCAGTTCGCGACCCCGCGTCGCCGAATGTCAAATCCGTGCTGCGGCGCCCGCGCAATGCGCGGCATCCGTCCGCATCCGCCGTTCATCATTGTCAAATCGCGTTGCACTGCGACTCGCACGATCGCATCGCAGCATCCAATCCGTCGTAATAAACGCGGATCGCGTTTTTCGCCGCGCGCGGGCACACTGCGTACCGTCGGTGCGGAGATCCCCCGATGGAGCGGTCCCCGATCGGTCCATCGCGTCGCGCCGGCCCATTCACCACGACATCACGGAAAAGAACATGCAACGCTCGCTGATCGCCCTCGCCTTCGCCGGCCTCGGTCTTTCGCTGTCCGGTCTCGCCCACGCCGTCAACGTCGACGTCAATATCGGCACGCCCGCGCCGGTGGTCGTTGCGCCGGCACCTGTCGTCGTCGTCGGCTGGCACGGCGACCGCTACTGGGACGGTCATCGCTACTGGGAGCGCCGCGAATGGGAAGAACATCAACGTCATCGCGGCCGCGGCGGCTATCACTGCCCGCCCGGGCACGCGAAGAAGGGCGAGTGCTGAGCACGCGATCGACGGGCTGTCGTTCGGCCCGGACGTGAATCGGCAAACGAAAGGCCGCACGCGAACGATGGTTCGCGTGCGGCCTTGCTCGTTGCGGGCGCAGCGGTGCGACGCGCCGCCGCCTGCTCCGCTTACTGAAACGCCACTTCGGCAAAGCTCCGCAGCTTGCGGCTATGCAGCTTGTCGAGCCCGTTCGTGCGCAGGATCTCCATCGCGCGCACGCCGATCTGCAGATGCTGATCGACCTGTGCACGATAGAACTGGTCGGCCATTCCCGGCAGCTTCAACTCGCCGTGCAGCGGCTTGTCCGACACGCACAGCAGCGTGCCGTACGGCACGCGGAAACGGAAGCCGTTCGCGGCGATCGTCGCGCTTTCCATGTCGAGCGCGATCGCGCGGCTCTGCGACAGCCGCTGCACCGGCTCGCGATGATCGCGCAGCTCCCAGTTGCGGTTGTCGACGCTCGCGACCGTGCCCGTGCGCATCACGCGCTTCAGCTCCGCGCCTTCGAGCTGCGTGACGTCGGCCACCGCGCGCTCGAGCGCGAGCTGCACTTCGGCGAGCGCCGGAATCGGCACCCACAGCGGCAGATCGGCGTCGAGCACGTGATCCTCGCGCACGTAGCCGTGCGCCAGCACGTAGTCGCCGAGGCGCTGCGTGTTGCGCAGCCCCGCGCAGTGTCCGAGCATCACCCACGCGTGCGGACGCAGCACCGCAATGTGATCGGTGATCGTCTTCGCGTTCGACGGGCCGACGCCGATGTTGACCATCGTGATCCCGCTGCCGTCCGCGCGCTTCAGGTGATACGCAGGCATCTGCGGCAGACGCGGCGGCGCGGCGCCCTCGGCCGGCTCGCTGCCGAGGTTCGCGTTGTACGTGACGACGTCGCCCGGCTCGACGAACGCGCTGTACTGACTGCGGTACGCACGCACGTCCGGATCGCCGCTTTCGGTCATCATCGTGCGGCCGAGCTTCACGAACTCGTCGATGTAGAACTGATAGTTCGTGTAGAGCACGTAGTTCTGGAAATGCGTGGGCGACGTCGCCGTGTAGTGACGCAGCCGATGCAGCGAAAAGTCGACGCGCGCGGCGGTGAACAGCGCGAGCGGATGCGGCTCGCCCGGCGCCGGCTCGAACGTGCCGTTGACGATGCGGTCGTCGAGATACGACAGGTCGGGCGTATCGAAGATGTCGCGCATCGCGAGCAGACGGTCGCGATCGAGCTCGCCTTCGAGATGGATGCCTTCCGGAAACGCGAAGTGAATCGGAATCGGCTGCGGCGATACGCCGATCTCGATCTTCACGTGATGGTTCTTCGCCAGCAGCCGCAGTTGCTCGCGATAGTAGTTCGCGAACAGATCGGGGCGCGTGACGGTCGTCTCGAATACGCCGGGACCCGCGACGAAGCCGTACGAGCGGCGCGAGTCGACGTGCGTGTTGACGTCGGTGCGGATCCGCACGAACGGATAGCAGGCGCGCACGTGCTCGGTGATCGGTTCGTGGCGGCGATAGCGCGCGAATGCGTCGCGCAGGAAACCGGTGTTGGTATCGTAAATGGCCGACAGCCGCGCGACGGCGGCGATCGGATCGTCGAAAGCTTCGACCGGCGGATTTTCGGGCGACAGCACGCGGTGCCGGCGGCTCATGTCGTTCTTCATTTTCATCACCTCGTCTGATCGGACGACATTACCACGGAACCCGGTCGCCCCTCATGGCCGCGCCGCGCAAGCAGGGGCCGGACGATGCGCAGTATTTGCTAAAATCGCCGGGTTCACTGGAGACTCATCATGAAGCCGCTCATTCTCGTCGCCGCTGCCGCCGCGTTTGCCGCCGCCAGCATCGCTCACGCCGCCGGCGGCACGCCGAGCGCCGACGCACAGGCCCAGGCCGAGGCCAACGAAGCCGCGGGTCTGCCCGATCTCCGCCAGATCAACCGCCCCGCTGCCGAGATCACGTCGAAGGTCGACTTCAGCGACATTCGGCGCACGCCGAGCTTCCACGAGAAGAGCAAGAACGGCACCGAGGTCACCGAGTATCGCGACCGCGGCAAGCCGGTCGAGATCGACGTGAAGTCGAATTTCGGCACGCGCTACCAGATGAGCTCGACGCCCGACACGTCGCCGAAACCGCACGATGCGGGCATCCCGATCACGCGGCTGCCGTCGGTGAACCTGCGCTACTGATTCCGTGCCGCGCCGCGTCGATCGCGATCGCGGCGCACCGCCTCCTCCATACCTGCTGTCGCGATGCACGCCGTTCGCGTGCCGACACCCTGACCAGACGCATCTCGCATGGCCGTTTTCACCGCTGTTTCCGACTCCGATCTCGCGCAATGGATGCGCCACTACGAACTGGGCGACGTGCTCGCGTTCCGCGGCATTCCGTCCGGTATCGAAAACAGCAATTTCTTCCTGACGACGACGCGCGGCGAGTACGTCCTCACGATTTTCGAAAAGCTGACGGCCGAGCAGCTGCCGTTCTATCTGGATCTGATGCGCCATCTGGCCGGCCATCGCGTGCCGGTGCCGGATCCGGTCCCGCGCGACGACGGCGCGCTGTTCGGCGAGCTGCACGGCAAGCCGGCCGCGATCGTCACGAAGCTCGACGGCGCGGCCGAACTCGCGCCGGGGGTCGAACACTGCATCGAAGTCGGCCAGATGCTCGCGCGAATGCATCTCGCCGGGCGCGACTTCCCGCGCAACCAGCCGAACCTGCGCAGCTTGCCGTGGTGGCAAGAGAACGTGCCCGCGATCGTCCCGTTCGTGTCCGACGCACAACGCGCGCTGCTCGAGCGCGAACTCGCGCACCAGGCGAACTTCTTCGCGTCGGACGACTACGCGGCGCTGCCGGCCGGGCCGTGTCATTGCGATCTGTTCCGCGACAACGTGCTGTTCGCGCATGCCGCGCCCGGCACCGGGCACGACGTGCGGCTCGGCGGCTTCTTCGATTTCTATTTCGCCGGCTGCGACAAGTGGCTGTTCGACGTCGCCGTGACCGTCAACGACTGGTGCGTCGATCTCGCGACCGGCGCGCTCGACGTCGCGCGCGCCGACGCGCTGCTGCGCGCATATCAGACGGTGCGGCCGTTCACGGCCGAGGAGCGCCGCCACTGGAGCGACATGCTGCGCGCGGGCGCGTACCGCTTCTGGGTGTCGCGCCTGTACGACTTCTATCTGCCGCGCGCGGCCGAGATGCTGAAGCCGCACGACCCCGGTCATTTCGAACGCATCCTGCGTGAGCGTATCGCGCATACGCCCGTGCTTCCCGAGATCCAAACCGCATGCAACTGATCGAAGTCCCCGCGAAAACCGGTTACGTCTGGTTCCGTCAAGGCATCTGGCTGTTCCGCCGGAATCCGCTCGCGTTCATCACGCTGTTCTTCACGTACCTGCTCGCGATCACGCTGGTGTCGATGGTGCCCGTGGTCGGTGCGGCGCTGCCGCTGCTGTTCATTCCGGGCGTCGCGGTCGGGTTCATGGCCGCATGCCGCGACACGATCGCCGGCAAGACGGTGCTGCCGACGATCCTCGTCGACGGGTTCCGCTCGTACGGGTCGGTCACGACTCAGCGCCTGCTGGTGCTCGGCGCGGTGTACGTCGTATCGATGATGCTGGTGTTCGCCGCATCGGCGCTCGTGGACGGCGGCGGGCTGTTCCACATGATGCTCGGCGTAACGGGCGACACGAACACGACGCCGGAAGCGCTCGTCGCGCAAGGCACCATCGGCGCATTGTTCGTCGCGACGCTGCTGTACGTGCCGGTCGCGATGCTGTTCTGGTTCGCGCCGGTGCTCACCGCATGGCATGACGTGCCGCCCGCGAAGGCACTGTTTTTCAGCGTCGTCAGCTGCTGGCGCAATCGCGGCGCGTTCGTCGTATACGGCGCGCTGTGGTTCGCCGTCGCGCTGGGGACGTCGCTCGGCCTGTCGCTGCTGCTGCAGGCGCTCGGCGCCGGCGCATACGCGCTGACGATCCTGATGCCGGTCACGATCGTCATCGTCGCGATGATGTACTGCTCGTTCTATGCAACCTATCGCGGCTGCTTCGGCGTGCAGGAGCCGAGCGCAACGCCGACTGCGTCCGGCCGCTGACGCCGCCGTCGGCCGGCGCACATGGCCGGCCGCGCTGTTCAACGTGACGATTTGCGCGCAAAATAATTTGCGTGCAAATCGTTAGCGCGTTCATCGCGCCAATCGGATCATGGATCGCCTGCCCCCGCTGCCTCAAACGCTCGACGAACAGCTGTGCTTCGCGCTCTATTCGACGTCGCATGCGATGACGAAAGCGTACAAGCCGCTGCTCGACAAGCTGTCGCTGACCTACCCGCAATATCTCGCGATGCTGGTGCTGTGGGAACGCGACGACATCGCGGTGAAGGACATCGCCGCGCGCCTGGATCTCGATCCGGCAACCGTCACGCCGCTGCTCAAGCGGCTGGAAGCGCTCGGCTACGTCGAACGCGTGCGCAGCACGACGGACGAACGCGTCGTGAACGTGCGCGTGACTGCCGCAGGCCGTGCGCTGAAGGACGACGCGCGCTCGGTACCCGCCGACCTCTTTTGCGCGATGCGGCAAACGCCGGAGTTTCTGATCAGACTCCGTGCGGACCTCCAGCAGTTGCGCGATGCTTTGTCGTCGGCAACCGAAGACTGACGAAACGACGCGACGACTTGTCCGAGCCCGGCACGCCGGGCTTTTTCATTGAAATTTAATTTGCACGCTAATGATTTGTACTCTATATTCCATCCGTGGCCGGCGATCTTCGTCGCCCGGACCGCCCTCCCTTTTCCGACAGGAGCTGCACGATGAACGTTCTGTACAAGACCAGCGCCACCAGCACCGGCGGCCGTGACGGCCGCGCGGTATCGGCAGACCACAAGCTCGAAGTGAAGCTGGCCGCGCCGCGCGAACTCGGCGGCACGGGCGCCGAAGGCACGAATCCTGAACAGCTGTTTGCCGCAGGTTACTCGGCCTGCTTTCTGAGCGCGATGAAGTTCGTTGCGGGCCAGAACAAGCAGACGCTACCGGCGGACACGCAAGTCACCGCGGAAGTCGGGATCGGCCCGAACGATGCCGGCGGCTTCGCGCTCGACATCGAGCTGCGCGTGTCGTTGCCGGGTCTGGACAAGGCCGACGCGCAGGCGTTGATGGAAAAAGCCCATCACGTGTGTCCGTATTCGAACGCCACGCGCAACAACGTACCGGTACGGCTGACGCTCGTCTGACGCGCAACGCCGACGACGCATGCAAGAAGGGCGCGTGCGGCAACCAGCCGCACACGCCCTTTTTTGATTCGCCGAGTCGGCGGGCGGTGCTGCCCGCGCGGCTCGCTTAACGCGCGCCGAACGAGAACGGACGGTTCATCGCAGCTTCGCGGTCGATCTTCCGCATGCGGAATTCGAGGTCGTAGATGTCGGTTGCTTCGGACAGGTACGCGTCGGCGCGCTCTTTCGCAGCCTTTTCAGCGCTCTTGGTCAGCATCAGGAACAGATGGCTCAGCAGGTACATGGTCGATCTCGCAGGGATTCGTTGACTAGGGTTTTCCCGGATTATAGGGAAAACCCTAGTTCTTGGCCAGCGTCGATCAACCGGTGCGTCGTTCCGTCGCTACAGTGCGTCGATTTTGCTCGAAAAAGGACCAGATCATCGCGCTCGCATCGGGGCCGACCGCCGCGTGAAACGGCACTGCGTCGTCGCCGCCGGCCCATGCGTGGTCGAGCCCTCGGACATGACAGACCCGCACGATCGATTCGCCGTCGCGGCGTATGTCGACGATGCGCGCACCCGCGTCGCGCGTCTCCACGCGCTCGGCGCCGCGCAGTGCGCCGCGACTGTCGGCCAGACCGTTCAGACGCAGGAACTGAACGGCCAGCTGATCGGCGTTCTTCGGTGCGACGACGCGGTCGCCGTCGCCCTGCACGATCAGCGCCGGCATGCCCGGATACGAGCCGGAATCGAGCGCCGCCTCGACGGCTGCGACCGGGTTCTGGCGCAGACCGCGCCGCATGACGTCCATCGCCGTGATGCCGGAATTCGCTTCGCCGAGCGCCGGACCGGAATGCAGCGCGACGGCCGCGAAACGATCGGGATGGTGAAGCGCGAGCAGCCCCGCGAGGCCCGCGCCGGCCGACAGGCCGGCGACGTACACGCGCGACGCATCGAATCCGTGCTCGTCGACGAGCGTATCGACGAGCGACGCAACCGCATCGGCCTCGCCGCGCCCCGCCCGATCGGTGTCGTCGTACCAGTGCCAGCAGCCGTGCGCGTGCGCGCGCAACGACTGTTCGGGATACAGCACCGCGAAGCCATGCTGGTCAGCCAACAGGTTCATTCGCGTGCCCTGTGCGAACTCGTCGGCGGTCTGCCGGCAGCCGTGCAGCATCACGACGAGCGGCATCGAACCGCGCCGACGGCCGGGCGGCACGTACAGCGCGTAGGCGAGCTGCTGCACGAGGCGGCCGAGCGCGGGCGCCATCGGATGCTCGCCGCGCGTCCAGTCGCCGGCCGCCCATGCGGCCGCGCGCGGACGCACGCGCGACTCGCGCGGCGGCGATGCATCATGGGCCGCGGGAGCCGCTGCCGCGTCGAGCACGTCGCGCTCGACACGCTGCGCATCGCGCGTCGCGCGCTTGGCGGCCGGAGTCAGCATGCGCTTCATCCCGCCCAGCCACACTTTCGTCAGACTTTTGGTCATCGATCCGGCTCGCAATCAGGAAAAATTGGGGACACCCTGTGGGGTGCGCGATTTGTCTTTGTGCAATGCACCATAGCACTGTTTCCGGGATTTTTCCTGCGCGCGCCGGACGGCTCCGGTATCGCAAAATACGGGTCCCCGCTTACGCGGCGCTATACTCGGCGTTCGCCGCTTGTCTCCGTTGTAGTCGTTTTTCCGGCTCGCGCGTTGATTTAAGCATCCGTCCGCCCTCTGCCCGTTGCCTTCCCGATGTTCGACCTCCCGCCTCACCTGTGGATCACGATCACCGCATTCGGTGGCGCCGGGCTCACTTTGCCGCTCGCCGTGACGATCGCGGTGTGGCTCGCGCTCGGCTACTCGTGGCAACGCGCGGCCGCCTGGCTCGGCGTGCTGGCGGCGGCGATCGGCGTGGTCGCGCTGACGAAGATCGCGTTTCTCGGCTGGGGCATCGGCATCCGCGCGTGGGACTTCACCGGCTTCAGCGGCCACGCGATGCTGTCAACGTCGGTCTATCCGGTCGCGATATTCCTGATGCTGATCCGCACGCGCACGCCGATCCGCGTGGCCGGCATCGCACTCGGGCTTGCGGCCGGCGTCGCGGTCGGCGTGTCGCGCGTCGCGCTCGACGCGCATTCGCCGTCCGAATCGATCACCGGCTGCATCGTCGGCGCGCTTGCCGCGCTCGCGTTCATCGCCGGCTCGTGGCGCGCGGTACCACATCGCTGGTCGGCGCCGGCGGTCGTCGCGAGCCTCGCGCTCGTGACCGTCGCGCTGCACGGCATCACAGTGCCGTCGCATCGCTGGGTCACGAAGGTCGCGCTGCATCTGTCCGGGCACGAGCGGCCGTTCGTCCGCGCGCGATGGAAGGCCAATCCGAACTACCGGCCGGCATCGCAACCGTCGTCGCTGCAGCGTACCGACTCGACGCCGCACACGCTGCATGCGTGACGGCGCGCCGGTCGCCTTCCCTGCCTCTCTGCTTGCTGAGCCACTTATGCCCGCCGCGACATGAGCGGTATGCCGAGCGTTATAACCCGCCCTATATTACGATTACGGTTTCCATCCATTCGAACGAATCGATCATGCGCCCGACCGCCCGCCCGCTTCGCCACCTGCTGCTCCGTCTGCTTCCGCTTGCCGCGCTGACCGGCGCGATCGCGCTCAGCGCCCCCGCGCGCGCTGCCGACGAGCTCGTGGTGTCGGCGGCCGCGAGCCTGACGAACGCGTTCAAGGCGGTTGGCGACGCGTACGAGAAGCAGCATCCGGGCACCAAGGTGCTGTTCAACTTCGGCGCGTCCGACGTACTGATGCAGCAGATCGCGAAGGGCGCGCCGGCCGACGTATTCGCGTCGGCCGACCAGAAGGCGATGGATCGCGCAGTCGGCGAAAAGGTGATCGTGCCGGGCACGCGGCGCGATTTCGCCGCGAACTCGCTGGTGCTGATCGTGCCGGCGGACAGCCGTTCGCCCGCGCCGGCGTCGTTGAACGATCTGACCGCACCCGCGGTGAAGCGCATCGCGTATGGCGACCCGGCGTCGGTGCCGGTCGGCCGCTACACCGAAGGCGCGCTGCGCGCGGCCGGCGTGTGGGATGCCGTCAGCGCGAAGGGCGTGCTCGCGGCCAACGTACGTCAAAGCCTCGATTACGTCGCGCGCGGCGAAGTCGATGCCGGCTTCGTGTTCGGCACCGATGCCGCGATCATGCCCGGCCGCGTGAAAGTCGCGCTGACGGTGCCGACGCAAACCGCGATCACGTATCCGATCGCCGTCGTGAAGGACAGCCGCCACGCCGCGCAGGCGCAGTCGTTCATCGACTTCGTCGCGTCGCCGCAGGGCCAGGCCGTGCTGTCGACGTTCGGCTTCAAATCCGTGGCCAAGTGAGCGTGTCGCGATGCAGGACGCCTGGGTACCGCTGCTGCTGTCGCTGAAGGTCGCCGGCTGGGCGACCGCGCTCGACGTCGTGCTCGGCGTCGCGGCTGCGTTCGCGCTCGCGCGCTGGCGCTCGCCGATGCGCAACGTCGTCGATTCGCTGCTGACGCTGCCGCTCGTGCTGCCGCCGACGGTGCTCGGCTATTACCTGCTCGTGCTGCTCGGCCGGCGCGGCGTGTTCGGCGCGTGGCTCGACACGCTCGGCATCGAACTGGTGTTCACGTGGCAGGGCGCGGTGATCGCGTCGATGGTCGTCGCGTTCCCGCTGATCCTGAAATCGGCGCGCGCGGCGTTCGAAGGCGTCGATCCGCATCTCGAGCGCGCCGCGCGCACGCTCGGGCTCGGCGAAGCGGCGGTGTTCTTCCGCGTGACGCTGCCGCTCGCGACACGTGGGATTCTGGCCGGCGCGCTGCTCGCGTTTGCGCGCGCGCTCGGCGAATTCGGCGCGACGCTGATGATCGCGGGCAATTTGCCCGGACGCACGCAGACGCTGTCGGTCGCGATCTACGCGGCCGTGCAGGCCGGCGACGACGCGACCGCCAACTTCCTCGTGCTCGTGACGTCGATCACCTGCGTGCTCGTGCTGCTCGCAACCGGCTGGCTCGTGCCGTCGCGAGCCCGACGGAGTCAGTTGACATGAAGCGGCCGCCCTGTTCGCGTCGCGCGACGGCGATCGTGCGTGCTTGCCGACCGGCGGCGCGCGCATGCACGGCAGCACAGCGGAGGCTCGTATGACGCTCGCCGTCGACATCCGCAAGACCTATGCGAATGCGGAGCGCCGCTTCACGCTCGACGTGTCGTTCACGGCGACGACGCAGCGCGTCGTGCTGTTCGGACCTTCGGGCGCGGGCAAGAGCATGACGCTGCAGGCGATCGCCGGTCTGCTGTCGCCCGACGCCGGTACGATCGCGCTGAACGGCGAACCGCTGTTCGACGCGGCGCGCGGCATCGACGTGCCGACCCGCGCGCGCCGCGTCGCGTATCTGTTCCAGGACTACGCGCTGTTCCCGCATCTGAACGTGCGGCAGAACATCGCGTTCGGGCTCACGGCGGGCCTGCGCAATCCGCGCGCGAAGACGGTGCCGCCCGAAGTCGCGTACTGGCTGCGCGCGTTCGAACTCGACGCGCTGGCCGGACAGTATCCGTCGCAGCTGTCGGGCGGGCAGAAGCAACGCGTCGCGCTCGCGCGCGCGCTGGTCGCGCAGCCGCGCATCCTGCTGCTCGACGAGCCGTTCGCCGCGCTCGACGGTGCGATGCGTGCGCGCATGCGGCACGAACTCGCCGAACTGCAGGCGCGGCTCGACATTCCGATGGTGCTGATCTCGCACGATCCCGACGACGTCGCCGCCTTCGGCGATCAGGTCGTGCAATTGAGCGAAGGACGCGTGCAGGCCGCGACGCCGCACACGCAATGGCCGACGCGCGTCTCCTGACGCCGCGACGGCCCCGCAGTCGCGCTGGAACCTGAGAGAAGCCCGCATCCGCGGCCTATGCTGAAAACGGGATCGAAGCCGGCGCCGTCGCGCGGACGACATGCGGCGGCCGCCTTCCTCACGATGCGCGATCGTCGATGCGTGCGCATGCGCATGCGCGTGCGCGGCCAGCTCAGCCCGTCACTGCGAGAATCACGCTCGACGCCTTGAACAGCGCCACCGCGCACGTGCCGACGCGAAGCGGCAGCGCGTCGACGCTGTCGTTCGTGACGACGGCCGTCAGCGTGCCGCCGCCGTCGAGCGCAAGCGTGACCTCGCTGTTCACTGCGCCCGTCGACACCGATTGGACCGTTCCCCGCAACTGATTGCGCGCGGACACCTTCAATGCGCCGTCGCCGTCGTCGACGGCGAGCACGATCCACGACGCCTTCAGGAGCGCGCACGCGTGCGCGCCGACCTGCAGCCCGAGCGCATCCGCACTTTCATGCGTGAGCACTGCGACGATCGTCTGTCCGCCTGGCAGCGTCAGCGCGACCTCGTCGTTCACGGTGCCGCGCACGATCGACGCGACCTTGCCGAACAGCTGGTTGCGCGCGCTGGTCCGCATCCCGATCCGGCCGATCAGCGCCCAGTCGACGTCGAATCCCGACACCGCCCGGCTCGCCGCGTCGATGAAACGGCGATGCTCGCGCTCGATCGTGCGGAACGCGGCGATCAGCGACGTCGCACGCGGCGTCAACGTCGTGCCGCCGCCGCCCTTGCCGCCGGTCGCGCGCACGACGAGCGGTTCGCCGGCGAGATTGTTCATCGTGTCGATCGCGTCCCACGCAGCCTTGTAGCTGAGCCCGACCGCCTTCGCCGCGCGCGTGATCGACCCTGTGTCGGCGATCGCGGCGAGCAGCGCGATGCGCGTCGCGCCGCCGAGGGTCCGTTCGCCCGCGCGCAGCCACAGCTCGCCGCCGAGTTCGAGCGGTTCGGCGGAACGGGAAGAAGACGATGCGTCGCTCATGAGTCGGCTCGAAGGAAACGGGCGGCCATTATAGTCAGCGCGCCGCGCGGCCGGCCTTGCCGTCGAGCTTCGGCGGACGCAGGCTCGCGAGCAGCGCCTCCGCGTCGCGCGCCGCGCGCTGCTCGAGCGCCGCGCCGTAGCCGCGCACGAAGCCGATCTGGTATGCGGGTGCGCCGAGCTGCTCGAGATGCTGCAGCGCGACCATCGCGTCGTTCGCGTCGCCGAGCACGCTCTGCACGCGCGCAAGCGTCTTGACGGTCTCGTTGCGCGTGCGGCGCGACGCAAGCGACGCGAAGAATTCGAGCGCATAGCGCAGCCGCTTCGCGTCGATCCGCACGCGGTGCCGCGCGGCCGTATCGAGCGACGTGAGCGACGGCGACGCGTACAGATGACCGAACAGCCGCCGCACGCGCTTCGTCGCGTGGCGGCGCAGCGACGGCGCGCCGTCGTCGGCCGCGGGCGGCAGCGCGAGCGCGCTCAGCCATTCGAGCCAGCCGCGCGTCAGCCGCGCATAGCGCGCCGAATGCAGCCCCTGCCGCAACTCGACGCGCGCGGCGCGCGCCTGCGCGCGAGCGGCATCGAGCGTGCCGTTCCAGTCGGTGCCGCCGCCGTCGGCGTCAATCAGCGCAGGCAGGCTTTCGGTCGAGAACACATCCCAGTCGCGCACGGTGCCGAGCAGCGCAGCGAGCCAGCGCAGATCGGCGCCGAACGTATCCTTCCAGCGCCGGTCCGCAAAGCGCGGGAAAAATCGCATCAGCGTGCGCAGCCGACGCAGCGCGACGCGCATCTGATGCACGTATTCGGGATCGTCGCACTCGAGCACGCCGGCCTCGTTGCCGAGCCATTGAGCGGCGATGTCGCGCGACAGCGCGAACAGCGCCGCGCGCTGCGTGCGCAGGCCGGACAGATCGACCGGTTGCGCCTTGATCGGCGCGGCGACCGCCGGCTCGCCCGCGCATGCGCGGTCGATCATGCTCGTCAGCTGGATGAACGCGGGCCACGCGCCGCTCAGTTCGCGCGCGGCCGCGAACAGCGCGCGCAATGCGGCCGCGCGGGCGTCGGCCGCGTCCCAGTCGGGCGCCGCGAGACGCAGCTCGACACACCGGCGCGGCGGCTCGTCGCCGGTGTGCAGCGCGACGTCGTCGAGCGTCATCTCGACGACCACGCCGCTGTCGTCGGCCCAGCGCCCGTGTCGCCGTTCGCTGACGACGCGCAGCGGTGCC
>NZ_CABVPR010000002.1 GCF_902499135.1 Burkholderia dolosa | reverse complement strand
CGCCCGCCACGCCGGCCGCCGCCCCGACCGCTGCGGCCGCAACCATCCATGCGTGCACGGCCGACGGCGGCCCGGCCGGCCGGCCGTCGATCGGCCTCGTGCTGTCCGGCGGCGGCGCCCGCGGCTACGCGCATCTCGGCGTGCTGAAGGTGCTCGAGGACAACCGCATTCCGATCGACTGCATCGCGGGCACCAGCATGGGCGCGGTGGTCGGCGGGCTGTACGCGAGCGGGATGGCGGCCGACGACATGCAAAAGCGGCTGTCGGAAGTGAATCTCACCGACATCGCGTTCGACGTGACCGAGCGCGCCGATCTGCCGCAAAGCAGCCGCGAAGACGAGCGCCTGTACATCAACGGACTCACGCTCGGCTTCGACAAAAAAGGGCTGAAGGCGCCGGTCGGCCTCGTGCAGGGCAACCGGCTGCAGGCGCTGCTCGCGGACTGGACGGCCGCCGTGCCGACCAACCAGCCGTTCGACCGGCTGCCGATTCCGTATCGCGCGGTCGCGACCGACCTGCAGACCGGACAGATGGTCGTGCTCGACCACGGGTCGCTGCCGCTCGCGATCCGCGCGAGCATGGCGATGCCGGGGCTTTTCGCGCCGGCCGAGATCAACGGCCGCGCGCTGGTGGACGGCGGCCTCGTCAGCAACCTGCCGGTCGATACCGCGCGGCAGATGGGCGCCCAGGTGGTCATCGCCGTCGACATCGGCTCGCCGCTGCGGCCGCTCGACGCGCTCGCGTCGCCCGCCGACGTGATGCAGCAGATGGTCGGCATCCTGATCCGCCAGAACGTGGCGTCGCAGCGCAAGCAGCTCGACGCGCGCGACGTGCTGCTCGCGCCCGACCTCGGCTCGCTTGCATTTACCGATTTCCAGAACGCGAGCCAGGCGATTTCGGCCGGCGCGGCCGCCGCGATCGCCGCGCTGCCGAAGTTGAAGCGCTACGCGCTCACGCCGGAACAGTACGCCGCGTACCGCGCCGCACACGCGCAGCCGCTGCCGCCGCCGATCCGGATCACGCGCATCGACATCCGCACGACCGGCGGCGTGCCGAAGCGCGTCGTCAGCGACGCGCTGCACGTGAAGCCCGGCGACATCTACGATCCGAAGACCGTCAGCCAGGATCTGCTCGCGCTGACGACCGGCGGCAACTTCGAGAGCGTCACGCAGCAGATCGTCAGCCGCGGCAACGACAACGTGCTCGAGATCGATGCAAGAGAAAAATACTGGGGACCCAACTTCCTGCTGTTCGGCGTCGGCATGTCGAGCAGTTCGACCGACGAAGGCGGCTTCCGGCTGCACATCGGCTACCGGCGGCCGTGGCTAACCGAATCGGGCCTCGAATTCCGCGCCGATACGACGATCGGCAGCGACCTGCAGTCCGCGCGCGTCGAGCTGCGCCAGCCGCTGTCCACTGCCTACGGCTACTACATCGCGCCGTACGCCGAGTATCGGCGCCGCTATGCGAACCTGTACGACGACAGCGGCGACCTGAAGATTACGCAGTACCTGATACAAACCGCGCGGGCCGGCATCGATTTCGGGCTGCCGATCGGGCGGCTCGGCAATTTCCGCATCGGCCTCGGCTATACGAGCGGGCATGGATCGCCGATGTATAACCTGCCGCGCCTGTTCGACGGCGATAGTCCATCGCTGATGTGGCCGAGCTTCACGTCGGAGGCGCTGACGGCCCGCGGACAGCTCGTGATCGATCAACTCGACGATCCGATGTTCCCGCGCAAGGGCTACTACACCGAACTCCGCGTCGAGCGCTCGCTGCTGTCGCACAACAGCCAGTCGGCAGCGCTCTTCGGCGGCTCGTTGGACAATACGCCCTACACCGAGCTGTACGGCAAGGCCATGATCGCCCAGCAGTTCGGCCGACACAGCATCAGCGCGACGATCGAAGGCGGCAGGAGCATCGGCGCCACCAATCTGATCAACGCGTTCGACTTCACGCTCGGCGGCTTCCAGCACCTCGCCGCCTACGCGGCCGACCAGCTGAACGGCAACGAACTCGCGTACGGGCAGATCACGTACATGAACCAGTTGATGACGTTCAGCGCGTCGCCGATCAAGGCGCTGTCGGTGGGCGCCAGTGCGGAAGTCGGCAACGTGTGGTCAAGCGGCGAGCAGATCGGCGGCGGCTCGCTGAAGCAGAGCTATACGTTCTTCACGAGCCTGTCGACCGCGTTCGGCCCGGTGTACATGGGCGTCGCGCTCGCGCCGGGCGGCCGGCGCAACATCTATCTGCAGCTCGGCCGCACGTATTGAGCCTGAACGCGCGGCTGCCGCCGCGCTAGATCGGCCAGCTGATCTCGAAGCGCGCGCCGCCGAGCTCGACCGGATCGACGACCGCGATCCGGCCGTTGTGCGCGTGCAGCACCTGCCGCGTGATCGCAAGGCCGAGCCCGTAACCGCCGGTGCGACGATCGAGCCGCACGAACGCGTCGAAGATCCGCTCGCGTTCGTGCTCCGGCACGCCCGGACCGTCGTCCTCGACGAAGATGCCGGCGTTGCCGTGCCGGATCGCGATCCCCACGACGATCCGCGACTTCGCGTACTTGCTCGCGTTGCGCAGCAGGTTGCGCATCGCGTACGACATCAGCCGCCGGTCCATCTTCACGCGCAGGTCCGATTCGATTGCGATACGCGACTCGATCGCGCGCTCCGGATACAGCAATTGCGCGTCGCTCACCTGATGCTCGAACCACGCGGCGAGTGCCGTCATCTCGAGACTCGACTGCAGCGAGCTGTATTCGAGGCGCGCATACGTGAGGCTCATGTCGATCAGCTCGTCGAGCTCCGTCACGTCCTGCGCGATGCTGTCGAGCGCGCCGTGGTATTCGGCCGCGGACGCCGGTTCGCGCAGCATTTCGAGCGCGAAGCGTACGCGCGCGAGCGGCGTGCGCAGCTCGTGCGAGATGCCGTTCGTGAGGTCGCGCTGCGCGGCGATCAGACGCTCCATCCGCATCGCGAGCGCATTCAGCGTGCGCGCGAGCGGCCCGATGATCACGCTGTGCGATTCGCGTGCGCGCGTGTTGAAGCGGCCGCCGGTGAAGTCGATCGCGCGCTCGCGCACCATCACCAGATCGGACCAGACCGGCCGCATCCATCGATACGCGGCGAGCGCCGGCGCGGCGAATACGAACGCGAGCACGATGTAGATGTCGCCGGGCAGCGCGTCGAACGAATGCCATACGACCTGCGGCGACAATACGACGCACAGCGCGAGCGCCGGCACGAGCGCGGTCAGCAGCACGAGGCCGAGCAGGTGCAGATAGGTGCGTACGTACAGCCGCGACCAGCTCGGAATGCGATCGGCGCGTGTGTCCGTCCATGCGCGGCGGAAATGCAGCCAGCGCCACTTGACGTAGCGCAGCGCGGACAGCGGCGGCGCATCGGGACGGGAACGGGTTTTCAGGATCATCGCGGCTCCCGGCTAGCGCGGCGAACGTCCGGCCACGCGCGTGCGCGCGGGTGGGCGCCTCCGCACACGGCCCGCGTCATTCCCACGCATGCTTGCTGAACTGGTAACCCTTGCTGCGAATCGTCTTGATCCGCTGCGGGTTGCTCGCATCGTCGCGCAGCTTGCGGCGCAGCTTCGAGATGCGTCCGTCGATCGTGCGGTCGAGCCCGTCGAATTCCATTCCGCGCAACTGCAGCATCAGGTCGTCGCGGCTCACGACTTCGCCCGCGCGGCACACCAGCGCCCACAACAGGTCGAATTCCGCCGACGTGAGATCGGGCGCGCTGCCGTCGGGCAGCACGACCGTGCGGTCGGTGCGATCGATCGAGAACTTGCCGAACGTGTAGCGCTCCGGCTGCACGGCGGTCGCATCCGCGACGCGCGCGGGCGCGCGGCGCAGCTGCGCCTTGATCCGCGCGAGCAGGATGCGCGGCTCGACCGGCTTGTGCACGTAGTCGTCCGCGCCGAATTCGAGGCCGAGCAGTTCGTCGAACGGCTCGTCGCGCGCCGTCACCATGATGATCACGCCGTCGTATTGCTTGCGCGCTTCGCGGCAGATCTCGAAGCCGTCCTTGCCCGGCAGGTTCACGTCCAGGATCACGAGATCCGGACGAATGGACAGGATCGCCGGCACCGCGGCGTCACCATGCAGCACAGTGTCGACTTCGTAGTCGTTCTTGCGCAGGTAGCCGGCGATCAGCGTGGAAAGGCGAGTGTCGTCCTCGACGAGCAGGATGCGAAAAGACATGGGCAACGGTCGAATCAAACGGGAAGTCGGCAGCCGCGACGGCAGGCATCCGTCGCCGGCCGCCGGCCGAAACGTACCGCATGATACTGCGCCGGCCGATCGCCCGTTTGCCAATCTCGAAAATAAGGGTGCCATGGCGGCCGTGCTTGACGAAAGCGTGCCGAAACGGTTCCATACGGGCTCGCCGGAATCCGGCCGCGCCCTACCCCGCCCGACGTGATGAACTATCAACCGATCCTCGAACGCATCCATACCGAACTCGCTCCCTGGATCGGCCAGGGACGCGTCGCCGACTACATCCCCGAACTCGCGAAAGTGCCCGCCGACAAGTTCGGAATGGCCGTCGTGACGCTCGACGGGAACGTTTACACCGTCGGCGACGCGTACGAGCGCTTCTCGATCCAGAGCATTTCCAAGCTGTTCGCGTGCACGCTCGCGTTTCAGCTGCTCGGCGACGCGCTGTGGGAACGCGTCGGCCGCGAACCGTCGGGCACCGCGTTCAATTCGCTGGTGCAGCTCGAAAGCGAGCGCGGCAAGCCGCGCAATCCGTTCATCAATGCGGGCGCGCTGGTCGTCACCGACGTGCTGTGCCGCCGCTTCGTGAAGGCCGAGACGGCGCTCGTCGAATTCGTGCGGCGGCTGATCGGCGCGACGGACGTCGACTACGACTCGCGCGTCGCGCTGTCGGAGCTGCAGCACGCGGAGCGCAACCGCGCGATGGCGCATTTCATGGCGAGCTTCGGCAACATGCAGATGCCGCCCGAGACCGTGGTCGACGCGTATTGCCGGCAGTGCGCGATCTCGATGAACTGCGTCGAGCTCGCACGCGCCGCGTTGTTTCTCGCGAACGGCGGCGTCGCGCCGGTGACCGGCGAGCGGATCGTCGACGCGAGTTCGGCGAAGCGTCTGTCCGCGCTGATGCTGACCTGCGGGACGTACGATGCGGCCGGCGACTTCGTCTATCGCGTCGGGCTGCCGGCGAAGAGCGGAGTTGGCGGCGGGATCGTCGCGGTGCTGCCGGGGGAAATGGCCGTGTGCGTGTGGGCGCCGGGGCTCGATGCGAACGGGAATTCGCTGGCGGGGACGTTGGCGTTGGAGTGGTTGACTACGTATTCGGGGAGGTCGATTTTTTGAGGGTGGCTGATTTATATCGGCAGGTGTCGGCGTGCTAAAGGGGAGTTTCGGTTATCGGCAGTAACCGATCCGAAGCCGCCCTTCGATCCTGCCGAAAGCGGTCGGTGGCGTGCTAGGCTGTTGCAACTTCACTGCAGAGTTGAGCTAAATGAATGTTGTCGAAATCAAATCCTGCGAATCTCAGACGACACTCAGCTTATCCTTGTACAGCGGAGACGAAGATGAGGTCCGCTTTTTGGCAACAATCTCAGGCGCACCATTTACGGGCGAAATCCTTGCATCCACGTATGTTAGCGGTCCGCCCACTGCACTCTTCGATGCTATGGCTGCATCCTGGACCGGTTGGAGCGGCCCCAAATGCTGGCACGCAATAGATGGCGAATTGCCCTTGACGGCGACAACCACTTCGCTCGGGAAAGTGACGTTGATCGTAGAAATGCGAGCTGCTTCGGGCGATTACACGGACACGGCTACGGCAACCTTAAAGCTTGAAGCCGGCAGCTTGGATCGCATCGCTGACGACGTTCGTTCCTTGTTTTCCGCGTGATCAGTATCGAATGTCTCTCGATGGGCGGAAGCCAGCCGCCGACGCCGCTCGACCGGTGATTTCCGAGCCGAAGCGGACCGTCGGTGCCTAAAAACAACAACGGCGCTTCTCAAAGCACAGCAGACATATTTCGGAAACCGATTATGCCGCACCTTAGCCAGTTCGCATCGGGCGACGTGATGGATGCGCGCCTTCGTCTTCAGTTAAGAGTCGCTAACACAACCTGGACGCCGGGGACTCAAGACCATATGCTTGCGGCATGGCAAGACGCAAAATCAGCAACGAGTTATGGGCGGCGCTGGGACCTTTGGTTCCCGTATTCACGCCCTCGCCCAAGGGCGGCCGGCGTCGCACGGTAGACGACCGCGCCGCATTGAACGGAATTCTGTACGTTCTGCAAACCGGTATTCCCTGGGAAGACCTGCCGCAGGAGCTGGGCTTCGGCAGCGGCATGACGTGCTGGCGAAGACTGCGGGATTGGCAGGCCGCAGGTGTGTGGGCCAAGCTGCATCTGGCGATGCTGCGCCGGTTGCGTGAGCACGACCAGATTGATTGGGAACGGGCAAGCATTGATGGCGCCAGTGTCTCCAGCCCCCGGGGGGCCAGGAAACCGGCCCCAACCCGACGGACCGGGGCAAGCTCGGGTCGAAACGACACATCGTCGTAGATGCGCGAGGCATTCCGCTGGCCGTCACGGTCACGGGGGCCAACCGGCACGATTCGATGGCATTCGAGTCCACGCTCGATGCCATTCCCGCAGTGTCGGGACTGAATGGCCAGCCCCGCAAACGCCCGGGCAAACTGCATGCGGACAGGGGCTATGACTTTGCTCGCTGTCGGCGTTACCTGAAGCAGCGTGGCATCACGGCCCGTATCGCTCGTCGTGGTGTGGAAAGCAAAGAGCGGCTCGGACGGCATCGCTGGGTAGTCGAGCGCACGCACGCCTGGTTTCCCGGTTTCGGCAAACCGCGCATTCGATTCGAGCGTCGTCTCGACATTCATGTTGCGTTGCTTTCCCTTGCCGCTGCCATCATCTCTTCTCGCTTCGTTGATGACTTGTGTTAGCGACTCTAAAACCGGGGGCAGGTCAGAATTTTCTTTTACATAAAAACAAATGCACCCATAAATGAGTGCATTAAATTATTTACCAGCAATAGTTCGAATTATTTTGCATTTCTTTTGGCTGCCACCTTTTCCATCCGATCAAGTATGGCGTGCTCCATTCGCGTCCTCGCAGCCGCCTGCTTGTTTGGCGCCTTAAAAATATCTAAATCCCGCTGCGTAAGTTGGTTACGGTTAACGTCGGAGCGAATTTCGCTTTCTAGAGCCCGAATATCCTTCAATGCTTGAGGAATCGGCCCTTTAAAGAGACCATGCATATTACGGTGTAGCTTTGAGGCATGGCTCTCAAGCTTCCCTACATTACGCATCGCTACCTTAAAGCTGAAATCATTTTTTTTAGCGCGACTCATTAGCTTGTCTGCATTTCGCTCAAGCGACTCAAGAGCAACTCGCGCAGGAGTTGCCACAACATTACCGGAACTTCTAACTTGCGCTACTGCCGATATTAATGAGCTGGCGGTTTGAGTGGCTTTTTCTCGACTTGCCGCACTCAATGCAGGTCCTGCGCTCGATCGAAAAATAGTGGAAAAGCTGATCATATATAAATCCCTCTGAGTTCAAATCGTCAGCACAGATTGGCCCAAGAATGGGTGCTGCGCTATAAAAAATCGCTCATCCAGTTCCGTGCGCAATACAAGGAGTTTCCATAAGGAGATTGCAGAAGGGCACGACGGCCAACGTCTCGGGGCTCATGTCTGTTGCTGTAGGACTTCGCAATCAATGCTAGCCGTGCCCAAAGAAGAGAGGTGGCCGCGCAAATTCGGACCGTCGGGTAAGTGGAATGCCCGGGGCCTGAGCCAGCGATAATGCAGGCAAAGGAACCGGAAAGATGACGAAGAGAACCCGACGGACGCACTCAGCGGCGTTCAAAGCGAAAGTGGCCCTGGCGGCGGTCAACGGCGAGCGCACGCTGGCCGAACTGGCGCAGCAGTTCGATGTGCACCCGAACCAGATCACGGAGTGGAAGCGGCAACTGCAGGAGCGTGCGCGGATGTGTTCGGCGCGGCCGCTCCACCGTCGAACGAGCCGCCGGTGGACGTGAAAACGCTGCACGCGAAGATCGGACAGTTGACGCTGGAGAACGATTTTTTGTCAGGAGCGCTCGGCAAAGCCGGACTGCTGAGCGCAAAGCGATGATTGACCGTACGCATGCGCTGCCGGGTTCGCGACAGACGCGACTGGTTGGCATCGCGAGATCGAGCGCGTATTACCGGGCGCAGCCAGTGAGCGAGGCGGATCAGTTGCTGATGCGGCGAATAGGGGTGGCCTCACTCGTTCGGACAGTTGACTGAGATTTTTAAGTGGAACGTCCGAGGCAATCATGCTGCCGATTTGATCGCAGGCAGCGTCGCGAAGTATGCCTCATCCAGCGTCCGATCCGCCAGGCTCGAATGGGGCCGTTTTCGGTTGTACAGCTCGATGTAGTCGCCGATGGAGCGCCGGGCATGGCTGACCGACTCGTAAGCTCGCAGGTAAATCTCTTCGTACTTGACGCTGCGCGGAGGTATCCGGAATTCCGTGTGTGAGGCGGGTTGAGATTCAGACTCCAATGTTGAATCGTTCCGGGTAAAGCAGCGCGAACTGAGTCATGGCGCTCTTCCAATCGTGCCGGGAACCGGTCCACTTGGCCACGACGTTGCGCAACGCCAGCCAGATCAGTTTGAGCGCGGCCTCGTCCGACGGGAAGTGACCGCGCGCCTTGATGATCTTCCGAAGCTGCATGTGCAGCGACTCGATCGCGTTGGTCGTATAGACGATTTTCCGGATATCGGGCGCGAAGGCGTAGAACGGAATCACCTGATCCCAGGCCCGGCGCCAGAGCGCGGCAATCGGTGGGTATTTCGTACCCACGGGCTCGTGTCGAACGTATCCAGCGCCACGGCGGCCGCTTCGGCCGACGGTGCCCGATAGACCTCCTTGAGCGCCGCCGCGACCGATTTCCGGTCTTTCCAGCTGGCAAAGTCCAGCGAGTTCCGGATCAGATGCACGATGCAGGTCTGGACCGTCGTTTCCGGGAACACCGTGTTGATCGCTTCCGGGAAGCCCTTCAGGCCGTCGACCACGGCGATCAGGATGTCCTGCACGCCGCGCAGCTTCAGGTCGTTGACCACCCGCAGCCAGAACTTGGCCCCCTCCGTCTGCTCGATCCAAAGGCCCAGCACGTCACGTGTGCCGTCGCGGCGCACGCCCAGCGCCAGGTAGATCGCCTTGTTGCGCACGACGCCTTCGTCGCGGATCTTGACGCGCAAGGCGTCGAAGAACACCACCGGGTACATCGGCTCGAGCGGTCGCTGCTGCCACTCGCGCACTTCGTCGATCACGGCATCGGTCACCGTGCTGATGAAGTCCGGCGACACCTCGATGCCGTACATCTCCAGCAGGAAGCCCTGAATCTCCCGCACGCTCATGCCGCGGGCGTACATCGCGATGATCTTGTCGTCGAAGCCCGTGAAGCGTCGCTCGCCCTTGGCAATCAGCACCGGATCGAACGTGCCTTCGCGGTCGCGCGGAATCTCGACGTCGAGCAGGTCGTCGTCGGTCGCGATGCGCTTGCGGCTGGTGCCGTTGCGGTGGTTCGTGCTACTCGCCGGCTTGGCTTCACCCTTCTCGTAACCGAGGTGATGGGTCAGTTCGCCGCCCAGCGCACGCTCGAAGATCGCCTTCTTGAGCGCCGCGAGTTGCTCGTTGATCGTCGCCCGATCCAGCGTGCCGGGCACCAGTTGCTTGATGAGTTCCGGGTCCAGATTCAAGCCCTTGCCCGGTTCAATCGTCACTTCTTCCTTGCGTTTGCGTGGCATAAAGTGGCTCCTTGGCCATCAGTTTATGCCTCACACACAAAAGATCGGACAGGCTCCCGACATGCGCCCGAAGCGCGGAGCGTGGCGGGCCGCAACAGCCCCGGCGCCGGCCCGCTCATTTCACCGACGCAGCCTCCGTTCCGCCCGCCGACAGCGCCGCACTATCCTGCTCGCGCCACGCACGACGCGACGCGATGATCGCCTTCACGGCCGAACGCGCGACCTTCCACCAAGCGAACGGGCGCGGATCGGCAAGCATGCTGAGCGCGCGCGCATAGTCGAGCGTGAGCCCGGGCGTCCACGCCATCGTCACCGCGCGCTTGCGGATCTGCGCGGCCACCCACAGCTCCGGCGTCAGCAGCAGCCGGACGAACGCGCCCCACCCGGCCTGCGGCCCCTTCAATCGCCACACGGCGCCGTCGAGCGCCGCTTCGAGCGCATTCGACACGGTGCTCGAGCAGTTCCGATGCGTGAGGTTGTACGTGGTGTTCTGCCGATACGACGCCCAGAACGCAGCCAGCTTCGCCGGATCGTAGTTGCGAATGCGCACGCGCACGGTCGACGGGCACCACGCTTTCGACTCGGTCGCGTAGTCGGACTGGAACAGGCCGGGCACGTCGTTCTCGCGCGTCGCGCGCAGGATGCGCGTGAATTCTTCCGGCGAGCGATCGATCTCGACGGCCGGATACAGGCTGATATAGATGCCCTCGGGTGACTCGAGCGCCGCGTGTCCGGTCGAGATCACGCCGTTGACGTCCACCGCCGCGATGTAGCGGTCGATCACCGGATAGCGATGCGCTTCGGCCTTCGACGTGCCGGTCGGCGTCCACACGTGCACGGTCAGCGCGCGCTCGTCGTCCGTGGGCGGCCCGTCCCATTCGGATTGGGTAAAGCGCGGCGTGTCGCGTGCGTCGTCGATGTCGGGCGCGATCGACGGTGCGCGCGACGTCGCGAACGCCGGATTGCGCGTGAGCCGCCGCACGCGTGCGGCAAGGCTCAGCAGATGCATGCCGCCGAACATCAGCAGCAGCCCGAGGCAGTAAGGCACGGTGCCGACGTAATGAGTCGGGTACGGCTGGTAGAAGAAAATCGCGAGCAGGATCTCGACGACACCCCACGCGAATGCGACGTGCCAGCGCCGGTAGCGCACCATCCAGGCGGCCGTGCATTGCAGCAGCCCGTCGACGAGGAACAGCGTGCCGAAGATCATCGACAGCAGGAAATGGCCGTGATGATGCCCGGCGAACACGAGCGCAGCCGCGACGACGACCGCGATCCCCTTCACGTAGCGCAGGATGCGTTGCCCACCGACGCCGCTGCCGGCCACCGCGAGCGTCGCGAGCCCCTCGATCAGGAACAGCCACGCGAACAGTTCGATCGGAAAGTGCAGCGCGCCGTCCAGCGCGTCGATGAAGATGCCGACGCCTGCGACGACCCACAGCCAGCCGAGCACGGTGAGTCCGCGCCAGCGGGTTCGCAGATATTCGATGCCCAGCAGCAGCAGAATCAGTCGTACCATCGCGCCCTCGTTCCCTCTTTTTTTGAGAAACGCGCCGGACGCGCGTTTCATCTCGTTGGGTCGCTCGCGTTGCGTGATGCAAGCGGCGGAATGCGGTCACGCATGCCGGCAAATGATGCATCGACGGATCGACGGCGACCGGTAGGCACCGCACTGGCCGAATAATAAGATACGGGACGGGCGGTTGAAAGCCTGCAGAAATGCTTGCGCACTCCACGATTACCGGCGCGGGCAGTGTTCCCGTTCGACCCGCGCGCGACGCAGAGGCCCGAACCGCGAAGCGCGAGCCGCTCGCGCCCGCCGGCGAACCGCAAGTTAACGGACACGACAAATGGAGGACCGACATGGCAGCGCCCGCACTTCATACGCCACCGCTGGGCCCGCAACTGAAGCGCTGGCGCGTGCTGCACCGGATAAAGCAGAGCCACGCGGCCGAGCTGTTCGGCGTCGCGCAATCGACGATCTCGCGCTGGGAAGCCGGCATCCAGCAGATGTCCGCCGACGAGCGCGCGACGGCGGAACGTCTGCTCGCCGCGCATCTCGATTCCGCCGGCGACCATGCACTCGCGCGGCTGATCGCGGACAGCGCGGGCCGCATGCATCTGGTGTGCGACCTCACGCATCGTCTGCTCGCGTGCTCGCCGCTGCGTGCGGCCGAGTTCTCGCAGCCGCTGCCGCTGCTGCTCGGCACGTCGCTGTGGCGCTATGCGACGCCGGAGATCGTCCGCATGGAATCGGCGCTCGACACGCTCGGCTGGCACGACCGCGCGGGGCCGCCGAGCGTCGAGTTCGACACCGGCGCAAACGCGTCGCGCGTCGTGCCGATCCGCGGCAGCCGATGCCGCTGGACGCGGATGACGCTGTCGGACGGATCGGCGGTGCGTCTGGTCGAAACGCTGTAGCGCCGGCTCGCGCGGCGGCCGCGCATATTTGATGCGTGGACGAATGGCGCGCGGCGCGCGTACGCTTGGCGGCTCTGCGCAAGGACGCGAACCATGACTCCCGACACGATTCACGCACGACTGGATTTTCTGCGCGAAGCCGAACGCCTGAAGGACGTGCTGCGCAGCGGCCGCACGTCGAGCGGACGCGCCGAAAGCACGGCCGAGCACAGCTGGCGGCTGTGCCTGATGGCGCTGGCGTTCGCCGACGCGCTGCCCGGCGTCGACACGCTGAAGCTGCTGAAGCTGTGCGTCGTGCACGATCTCGGCGAGGCGCTGCACGGCGACATTCCGGCGATCGAGCAAGCCGCGCATCCGGACAAGAGCGCGCACGAGCGCAACGATCTGCTGACGCTGACGGCGGCGCTCGACGGCCCGCTGCGCGACGAGATCGTCGCGCTGTGGGACGAATATGAAGCGGTCGCGACGCCGGAAGCCCGCGCCGCGAAGGCGCTCGACAAGCTCGAGACGATCCTGCAGCACAACCAGGGCGACAACCCGCCCGATTTCGATTACGCGTTCAATCTCGACTATGGCCGGCGCTACACGGATGCGGCGCCGCTGTTCATCGCGATCCGCGCGGTCGTCGATGCGGACACGCAACGCAGAATCGACGCACGCGCGCACACCGCTTGCACGAAGGGTTCCGCATGACGCAGAACATCGACGACGATCCCGCTTTCTTCGAGGCTACAGCGGCCTGAACCGCTCGATTCACGGCCTCGACGGCGCGCCGGAATGGCCGGCGCTGCGCGCGTTGTCGCCGAACCTGTGCGGCCTGAACGTGCTCGATCTCGGCTGAGGTTACGGCTCGTTCAGCCGCTGGGCCGCCGAGCAGCACGCAGCGAGCGTGCTGAGCGTCGACGCGTCCGAACGGATGCTCGAACGTGCGGCGTCGGCCGCCGCACATCCGGCGATCGCGCCCGACGATCGCGATCGTTGCCGCGCAGCGTCAGCGCGGGCGGCCGACGCCCCGCGGTTTTGTTGCGCGCGCATCATTCGCACACGGGCGCACGCCGCCGCACCGGCGCGAACGCGACGGCGCTCGCCGCGCCGAGCAACGCGACACCGGCCGCGCCGTACACCATCACCCAGCCGAATCCGTGCACGAGCGCCGCATGCAGCGCGGTGCCGGTCGGGTCGGCGGCCGCGAGCGCCGGCGCAACGGCATGCAGCCCTTCCGAGCGTCCCGCTGCGATTTCCTGTGCGAGCGTGCGCAACGCGGCGGCATCGACCGCCCCCGCGACGCTGCGCTTCAGGCTCGCGACGATCCCCGCAACGAGCACGAAACCCATCGCCGCGATATTCAGCGCGAGCGAGATCATCCGCGCACTCATATCGATGCCGGACGCCATCCCGGCACGCGCGCTGGGCACGGCAGCCGTCGTCGTATTGGTGACCGGCGTGTTCGTGAGGCCAAGCCCGATGCCGGCGATCACGCAGCCGGGCAGCATCGTGAGCCAGCTCGCATGCCCGGCCGCGCTGCCGGCCCGCATCAGCGCGAAGCCGGCCGCGATCGTGAACAGCCCGCCCGGAATCACGACGCCCAGCCCGTAGCGCAGCGCGAGCCGTTCGCCGACGGGCGGCGCGACGAGCGTCGGCAGCGTGTATGCGAGCAGCGCCACGCCGGCCGTCACGCTGTCGTAGCCGAGCGTGACCTGGAACCAGATCGGCAGATAGATCATGAACGGCCAGAAGCTGAAGTTCATCCCCATCGAGCCGAAGATCGCGCCGGTAAACGCGCGGATCCGGAATACGGAGAAATCGAACATCGGCCGCGCGCTCACGCGCTCCGCGACGAAGAAGCCGACGAGTGCAAGCACGGTTGCGCCGAGCACGCCGAGACCGGCCGCGCTGGTCAGCCCGAGCTCCGCGCTCTGCGTGATGTAGAACGCGACGCCGAGCACCGCGAGCGACAGCGTGACGATGCCCGCGACATCGAGCGTGCCCGCGTGCGGGTCGCGCGACTCCTGCACCGCGCCGCCGATCAGCACGAGTGCGACGGCCGCGAGCGGCGCATGCACGAGAAATACCCACGGCCAGCTCGCGAGCGCGACGATCGCGCCGCCGACGATCGGCCCGAAGCCGAGCCCGATCCCGAACACGATTCCCCAGATCCCGAACGCACGGCCGCGCTCGCGGCCTTCGCGGAACTGATGCGACAGCACGGCGATCTGGCAGATCAGCATCGCGCCGCCGCTCGCGCCCTGCAGCAGCCGGCCCGCGACGAGCACGGGCACGTTCGGCGCGAGCCCGCACAGCAGCGACGTCGCACCGAACAGCGCAGTGCCGATCACGTACACGCGCTTGCGGCCGAAGCGGTCCGCGAGCGTGCCGGCCGCCATCAGCACGGTCGTGCACGCGATCGTGTACGCGTTCATGATCCACTGCATGCCGTTGAAGTCGCCATGCAGTACGTGTTCGAGCGTCGGCAGGATCACCGGCACGCTCGAAATCTCGAGGCCGAACATCAGCGACGTGAGACAGACGGCCGCGAGCGCGACCGCATTCCTGCGGGAGTCGGATAGCGTCATGCAAGTCTGCGCGGGCCGCGACGGGCGCGCGCCTCCGGGTTGGACGGTTTTACCGCGCGCGGCCGACGCCGCACGCGGAGCGGAGTCGGTACTATAGTGAGAATTTCGCTCCCCATTGACGACCGCTCGTCATCGAACTGGGGAACTCCGGGAACCAATTCTCGCTACGACGATGAACGACAGACTCGACGGCGTAACGACCTTCGTGCAGGTGGTCGAATCGGGCAGCTTCGCGCTCGCCGCGCAGCGGCTCGGCATGACGCGCTCAGCGGTCGGCAAGGCGATTGCGCGGCTCGAAACGCGGCTCGGCGCACGGCTGCTGCAGCGCACGACGCGCAGCCAGAGCCTGACCGACGACGGACAGGCGTACTACGACCGCTGCGTGCGCGCACTCGCGGAGCTGGACGCAGCGGAAGCCGATCTCGATTGCGGTCGCAACGAACCGCGCGGCAAGCTGCGGCTGAGCGTGCCGCTCGCGTTCGGGCACCACTGCGTGACGCCGATCGTGCTCGACCTCGCGCGCACCTATCCGCATCTGCGGATCGACGTGTCGATCACCGACCGGTTCGTCGATCTGATCGACGAAGGGATCGATCTCGCGGTGCGGATCGGCACGCTCGCGGACAGCACGAGCCTCGCGGTGCGGCGGCTCGGCACGCAGTACGGCAGCCTCGGCGCGGCACCGTCGTACCTTGCGCGCTACGGGGTGCCGAAGACGCTCGACGCGCTGAAGGACCACCGGACGATCGCGTATTCACGCTCGGGCGTGCCGCAGCCGTGGGATCTGCTCGCGCCGGACGGCTCGACGGTGCGCATCGACATGCAGCACCAGCTGAGTTTCGACGACGTGCAGGCGATCGCCGCGGCGGCCGTGTCCGGGTTCGGGATCGCATGGCTGCCGAGCTGGCTGCTCGCGCACCATGCGAAGCGCGGCGAGCTGGCGGTCGTGCTCGACCGCTGCTTCGTCTGCGAAGGCGACATTCACGCGGTCTGGCCGAAGACGCGCTATCTGCCGCGCAAGACGCGCTGCGTGATCGACGCGCTCGCGCACGCGATTCCGCCGATGATCGAGCGCTAAGCGCTGCGCGCGCCGGCAGCGCGTCACGCGCGCCGCCGCCGCGCATCACGCGTGCGCGTCGCGCGGCAGCCTCGACGGCGCGCCGCTCAGCCGGCCCCGAGATCGGCAAGCGGATGCGCGCACAACTTCCACGGCGACGTGAGGAAATGCCGGACGCGTTCGGCGCGCAGCTCGACGAGCGACGCGGGCGCCCAGCGCGGCTTGCGATCCTTGTCGATCAGGTGCGCGCGCACGCCCTCGCGGAAGTCGCCCTCTTCGATTGCGCGCGCAACGATACCGAGCTCCATCCGGAACGATTCGGCGAGCGTCATCTGACGGCCGCGCAGCAGCGCCTCGCGCGTGACGCTGAGCATCGTCGGCGAATGCGCGGCGAGCGCGTCGAGCGTCGCCTGCAGCCACTGGCGCTGTTCGCGCGGCAGCTCGTCGCGCGCGAGATCCTGCTTCAGCGTCGCGACGATCCGCTCGACGCCGGAACGCTTGTCGAAGTGGCGGACGATCCACGGCAGCTGACTGTCCAGCGCCGCATGCGGGACGACGTTGCACGGCGGCTCGAACACCTTGCGCAGCGCGGCGAGCACGTCGCCGTCCCAGTTCGCGCGCTCGATGCGCGTCTCGAACGTGTCGAGCCACGTGGACGGCACGCACAGGTCCGCCAGCTTCGCGCTCAGCGCGTCGGCGCCCGACAGCGTCGCGCCGGTCAGCCCGACGTACAGCTCGAGCTCGACCGGCATCCGCGCGAGGAAGTGCGTCGCGCCGACGTCGGGAACGAGGCCGATGCGCGTCTCCGGCATCGCGATGCGGCTGCGCTCGGTCGCGACGCGCAGCACCGCACCCTGTGCGAGCCCCATGCCGCCGCCCATCGTCACGCCGTCCATCAGCGCGACGACAGGCTTCGGGAACGTATGAATCGCGTAGTCGAGCCGGTATTCGTCGACGAAGAACGGCAGCCAGGTTTCGCGCTGCGCGACCATCCGGTGCAGCTCGCGCACGTCGCCGCCCGCGCAGAATCCCTTGCCGCCCGCGCCGCGCAGTACGACCGCGACGATCCGGTCGTCGTCGCGGCAGCGCGCGAACAGCGCGGCGAGCTCGCCGATCATCGCGTACGACAGCGCGTTCAGCGCGGCAGGCCGGTTCAGCGTGATCAGCGCGACGCGGTTCACCACGCGGAACAGCACGTCGGACGCGGGCGCCGCGCCGGCATCGTGAGTCGTCACCGGCGTGCTCATCGCTGCGATTCTCCTTGTCCTTGCGCATCCCATTGCGGCGCGCGCTTGCCGAGGAACGCGGCGACGCCTTCGCGCGGATCGTTCGTGTCGAACAGATCGACGAAGCGCTCGCGCTCGACCGCGAGCGCCGCGCTGCGCGGCACGCCGCGACGCGCGAGGCCGATCAGCTCCTTGCTGCTCGCGACCGCATGCGGGCTTTGCCGCGCGACGTTGCGCGCGAGCGCGAGCGCCGCATCGCGCGCCGCGCCGCTTTCGACGACTTCTTCGACGAGACCGATCCGCAGCGCCGTCGCAGCATCCACGCGTGCGCCGGTCAGGATGATCTTCTTCGCCCAGCCTTCGCCGACGAGCCAGGGCAGCGTCTGCGTGCCGAGCCCGCACGGCAGCAGGCCGACCGACGCCTCGGGCAGCGCCATCTGCGCGTGCGTCTCGGCCACGCGCAGATCGCATGCGAGCGCGCACTCGAGGCCGCCGCCCATCGCATAGCCGTTGATCGCCGCGATCGTCACGATCCGCGCGTCGGCGAGCGCCTCGAACGCCGCGCCGAAGCGGGCGGCCATCTCGCGCGCGATCGCGCGGTCGCCGCTCGCGAACGTGTTCAGATCCGCGCCCGCGCTGAAGAACTTCGGGCCGTCGCCCGTGATCACGAGCGCGCGCACCCGCGCGTTCGCATTCAGTTCGGCGACGGTCTGCTGCAGCTGCCGCAGCCCGTCGGCGGTAAAGGCGTTCGCGGGCGGGCGCTTGAGCGTCGCGCAGGCGATCGCGCCGTCGTCGACGTAGTCGAGTTCGATCATCACGCGTCCTTCTTCGTTGCCGGTTGGTACAGGCGGATCACCGCCGAGAAATCGAGCTGCCCGTCGCCGCGGCTGCTCATCGTCTGGTACAGCTGCTGCGCGAGCGCGCCGAGATAGACGGGCTGGCGCGCCTGCCGCGCGGCATCGTTCGCGAGGCCGAGATCCTTCAGCATCAGATCGGTGCCGAAGCCGCCCGTGTAGCCGCGCGACGACGGCGCGGTGTCGATCACGCCCGGATACGGGTTGTACGTATCGGAGCTCCAGCAGCGGCCCGTCGACGTGTTGACGATGCCGGCCAGCACCTTCGGATCGATGCCGAGCGCGACGCCGAGCGACATCGCTTCGGAGACCGCCGCCATCGAAATGCCGAGCACGAGGTTGTTGCACACCTTCGCGACCTGCCCCATGCCGGTCGCACCGCAGTGGACGATGTTCTTGCCCATCCCGGCGAGCACCGGCTTCACGCGCTCGAAATCGGCGTCGCTGCCGCCGACCATGAACGTCAGCGTGCCGGCCGCCGCGCCGCCGGTGCCGCCCGACACGGGTGCATCGACGAACGCGCCGCCGTGCTCGCGCACCAGCGCGCCGAACGCCTGCGCGCTCGCCGGATCGACGGTGCTCGAATCGATCACGGTCGCGCCCGCGGCGAGGCCGGCGAGCACGCCGTTCTCGCCGGCCAGCACCGAGCGCACGTGCGGCGCGGCCGGCAGCATCGTGATCACGAACGCGGCGCCCGATGCGGCATCGCGCGGCGACGTCGCCGCTTGCGCGCCGGCGTCCTGCAGCGCGCGCAGCGCATCGGCGCTCAGATCGAATGCGCGCACGTCATGGCCGGCCTTCAGCAGGTTCAGCGCCATCGGCGCGCCCATGTGGCCGAGGCCGATAAAACCGATCTTCATTGCGTGTCTCCTGTCGAGCGGAAGGCGCCGGCGCTCGCGCGCGTACGCCCCGCGCTCCATGGTCAATGCAGCCGGATCGTCGTGTTCACCGGGCCGGCCGTCGTGTCGTCGTCGAACCAGCGCGCCGTGACGGTCTTCGTCTGCGTGTAGAACTGCACGACCTGCTTGCCGTACGGGCCGAGATCGCCGAGCTTCGACCCGCGCGAGCCGGTGAAGCTGAAGAACGGCACCGGCACCGGAATCGGAATGTTGATCCCGACCTGGCCGACGTCAATCTCGCTCTGGAACTTGCGCGCCGCCGCGCCGCTCTGCGTGAACAAGCCGACGCCGTTGCCGAACGGGTTCGCGTTGACGAGCGCGATCGCGTCGTCGAGCGTGTCGACTTCCATCACGACGAGCACCGGCCCGAAGATTTCGTGCGTATAGATCGACATGTCGGTCTTCACGTCGGCGAAGATCGTCGGCCCGATGAAGTTGCCGTCTTCATAGCCGTGCACCTTCACGTCGCGGCCGTCGAGCACGAGCTTCGCGCCCTCCTTCACGCCCGCGTCGATCAGCGACAGGATGCGCGCCTTCGCGCCGCGCGACACGACCGGCCCGACGTCGGTGCCCGCTTCCGAGCCCGCGTTGACCTTCAGCGCCTTCGCCTTCTCGACGATGTCGGGCAGCCAGTCGCGCGCGGCGCCGACCAGCACGGCCACCGACGTCGCCATGCAGCGCTGGCCGGCCGCGCCAAACGCGGCGCCGACGAGCGCGTTGACCGCCTGCTCGCGGTTCGCATCCGGCAGCACGATCGCGTGGTTCTTCGCGCCCATCATCGACTGCACGCGCTTGCCGTGCTGGCTGCCGAGGTTGTACACGTGCGTGCCGACGGCGGTCGAGCCGACGAACGAGATCGCCTTCACGAGCGGATGCGTGCAGATCGCATCGACGACTTCCTTGCCGCCGTGCACGACGTTCAGCACGCCCTTCGGCACGCCGGCTTCGAGCGCGAGTTCGACGAGCTCCATCGTCGTCATCGGATCCTGCTCGGACGGCTTCAGCACGAACGTGTTGCCGCACACGATCGCCATCGGGAACATCCACAGCGGAATCATCGCGGGGAAGTTGAACGGCGTGATGCCCGCGCACACGCCGAGCGGCTGCCGCAGCGTGTACGTATCGACGCCGCCCGCGACGTTCTCCGCGAATTCGCCGAGCTGGAGCGTGCCGACCGAGCACGCGTGCTCGACCACCTCGAGCCCGCGGAAGATGTCGCCCTCGGCGTCCGGAATCGTCTTGCCCTGCTCGGCGGTCAGCGTCTTCGCGATGCGCTGCAGGTTCGTGCGCACGAGATCCTGGAACTTCAGCATGATCCGCATGCGTGCGGCGATCGGCGTGTTCTTCCACGTCGCATACGCGGCATGCGCGGCGCGCACGGCCGCGTCGACTTCCGCGACCGTCGAAAACGGCACACGCGCGAGCACCTGCTGCGTCGCCGGGTTCACGACGTCGCGCCACTCGTCGGTGGCCGAGTCGACGAAGGCGCCGTCGATCAGCAACTTGACCGTCGGCACGTGTTGCCCCGTGCGGGGCGTCGGATTAGCGTTCATCGATCGTATCTCCTTGCATGGCGCCGCGAAGCGTCGAATCGCCGCGGCTCGGTTCGAGCGGGCCGCGGGCCGGTTGCGCCGGACGGCGCGCACGGCCCGCCGCCGACGTCATTTCAGTTCGGCAGCAAAATCTTCTTCCCAGTATTCGCCGGGCATCCGCGCGCTCGGGTCGTCGCCGCGCTCGATCTCGCGGCGGCGCAGTTCGACGCGGCGGATCTTGCCGGAGATCGTCTTCGGCAGCTCGGCGAACTGCAGCCGGCGGATTCGTTTGTACGGCGCGAGCTTCTCGCGCGAGAAGCGGAAGATCTCGAGCGCGAGCGCCGGGCTTTCCTCGTAGCCCTGCCGCAGCGTGACGAACGTCTTCGGCACCGCGAGCCGCACCGGGTCCGGGCTCGGCACGACGGCCGCCTCCGCGATCGCCGGATGCTCGATCAGCACGCTTTCGAGTTCGAACGGGCTCAGCCGGTAGTCGGACGACTTGAACACATCGTCCGCGCGGCCGATGTACACGTAGTAGCCGTCGTCGCGGCGCATCGCGATGTCGGATGTGCGGTAATGGCCGTCGCGCATCGCATGCGCGGTCGCGTCCGGATTGTTCGCATAGCCGTTCATCAGACCGACCGGGCGCACCGCGCCGGCGCCGATCGGCAGCGCGATCTCGCCTTCGTCGACCGGCGCGCCGTCCGGATCCAGCAACGTCACGCGGTAGCCGGGCAGCGGCCGGCCCATCGACCCGGCGACGACGGGCTGGCCCGGCGAGTTGCCGATCATGCACGTCGTCTCGGTCTGGCCGTAGCCGTCGCGGATCGTGATGCCCCACGCCTTCTTCACGCGCTCGATGATCTCGGGATTCAGCGGCTCGCCGGCGCCGACGATCTCGCGCAGCTTCACGTCGAACGACGCGAGCGGCTGCTGAACGAGCATCCGCCATACGGTCGGCGGCGCGCACAGCGTCGTCACCTGGTATCGGACGAGCGCCTCGAGCACGAGCTTCGGCTCGAAGCGCGCGTAGTTGAACGCGAACACGCACGCCTGCGCATTCCACGGCGCGAAGAAGCAGCTCCACGCGTGCTTCGCCCAGCCCGGCGAGCTGATGTTCCAGTGGACGTCGCCCGGCTGCAGGCCGATCCAGTACATCGTCGACAGGTGACCGACCGGATAGGTGCGGTGCGTATGCTCGACGAGCTTCGGCTTCGACGTCGTGCCCGACGTGAAATACAGCAGCATCGGATCGCTCGCGTGCGTGACGGCGTCCGGTTCGAACGCGGCGCTCGCCGCGTAGCCGTCGTTCATCGCGAGCCAGCCGGCGCGCGGTGCGCCGGCGACGATCTTCTGCGCGAGGCCGAGGCCGTCCTGTTCGAATTTCGCCGTCTCGTGCTCGTCGACGATCGCGTATTTCGCGCCGCCGATCTGCACGCGGTCGCGCACGTCGTCGGCCGACAGCTGCGTGGTCGCGGGCAATACGATCGCGCCGAGCTTCATCGCGGCCAGCATCGCGTCCCACAGCTCGACGCGGTTCGGCAGCATCAGCAGGATCCGGTCGCCGCGCACGACGCCGATCGCACGCAGCCAGTTCGCGATCCGCGACGAGCGCTCGGACATCTGCGCGAACGAATACGGATCGCCGCTGCCGGTCGCCGCATCGACGATCCACAGCGCGGGCCGATCGTTGCCGCGCGCCATCGGATCGAAGTAGTCGAGCGCCCAGTTGAACGCGTCGAGCGCCGGCCACTGGAAATCGCGGTATGCGGTTTCGTAGTCGGTGCGATGGCGCAGCAGAAAATCGCGTGCGTCCAGGAATGCCTGTGCCGTCATCGTGTCTTCTCCAGTCTCCATGCGTCGCGGTCGACCGGTGCATGCGCTGCAGCGCATGCGCCGGCTCCTCCTCCTTCGCGGTGCACGGTCACGTCGTTGCGTGCCGCGTTCGCCGCCATGCCCTCGTGCGTTCGTTCTTGTTCGTGACTGCAGCCGCAACGGCGCGCGCCGCTCAAAGCTGCCGCGCGATCACCATCCGTTGCACTTCGCTGGTGCCTTCGTAAATCTGCGTGATGCGCGCATCGCGGTAATGGCGCTCGACTTCGTAATCGGCGAGATAGCCGTAGCCGCCGTGAATCTGGATCGCGTCCGAGCACACGCGCTCGGCCATCTCCGACGCGAACAGCTTCGCCTGCGACGCTTCCGACAGACACGGCAGCCCGGCCGTGCGCAGCTTCGCCGCGTGATGCACGAGCAGCCGCGCGGCGTTGATCTGCGTGGCCATGTCCGCGAGCTTCTGCTGGATCGCCTGATGCTCGGCGAGCGGCTTGCCGAACTGCACGCGCTCGCCCGCATAGCGGCGCGCCTTGTCGAATGCCGCGCGCGCGATGCCGAGCGCCTGCGCGGCGATGCCGATCCGCCCGCCTTCGAGGTTCGACAGCGCGATCTTCAAGCCTTCGCCGCGGTTGCCGAGCAGGTTCTCTTCCGGAATCGCGCAGTTCTCGAGCGTGATCGGACACGTGTCCGACGCGCGGATCCCCATCTTCTTCTCCGGCTTGCCGACGATGAAGCCCGGCGTGTCGGTCGGCACGATGAACGCGGAAATGCCGCGCTTGCCGGCTTCCGGGTCGGTCATGGCAAAAACGATCGCGATTCCCGCACGCTGGCCGTTCGTCACGAACTGCTTCGCGCCGTTCAGCACCCACTTGCCGTCGCGCAGCTCCGCGCGCGTACGCAGGTTGTGCGCTTCGGATCCGGCCTGCGGCTCGGTCAGGCAGAACGCGCCGATCACGCGGCCGGCGGCCATGTCGGCGAGCCAGCGGTCCTTCTGCGCCGGCGTACCGAAGCCGAGGATCGGCCCGCAGCCGACCGAGTTGTGCACGCTCATCATCGTCGCGCACGCGGCGTCGCCGGCCGCGACTTCCTCCATCGCGAGCGCGTAAGCGACGTAGTCGGTGTACGAGCCGCCGAGCTCCTGCGGCACGATCATCCCGAGCAGGCCGAGTTCGCCGAGCTGCGCGACGACGGCGTCGGGCAGGTGCGCGTCGCGGTCCCACTGCGCGGCGTTCGGCGCGAGCACGTCGGTGGCAAAAGCGCGCGCGGCGTCGCGGATCATCCGCTGGTCTTCGGTGTAAAGCTCGTCCATGGCGCTGCCGTCTCCTGCGGCCGCATGCGCGACCGTCGTTCTGTTTCGATGCAATCAGTGTAGGCAAGCGGGCGCGACTGTTCGATGCTCGCGCCGCTCATTTACACTGAGCGTTTTTGCCATACCGGCGACGCCGATGAAGCAGGAAGACAAGGGAACCGTCGCGATCAGCCTCGTCGCGTACAGCGTCGCGCTCGCGACGCGGCGCGGCGTCGCGGCCGAGCCGCTGCTCGCGCAGGCCGGCATCGCGCCGGCGCTGCTCGACGCGCCGCATGCGCGCGTATCCGCGCAGCAGTACGGCGCGCTGTGGAACGCGATCGCGCGCGCGCTCGACGACGAGTTTTTCGGGCAGGATCGCCACCCGATGCGCAGCGGCAGCTTCGTTGCGATGAGCCAGGCCGCGCTGTCCGCGCGCGACGGGCTGCACGCGATGGCGCGTGCGGTGAACTTCATGCACTGCGTGCTCGACGATCTGCATGCGGAGCTCGACGCGAACCCGCAGCGCGTGCGGCTGCGCTTCGTGCACCGCAACAACGGCGCGCCGCCGGCAATGTTCACGTACGCGACCTACTTCATCATCGTGTACGGGCTCACCTGCTGGCTGATCGGGCGGCGCATCCCGCTGCTGCACGCGAGCTTTCGCTGCGACACGCCGCCCGCCGATCACGAGTATCCGTCGATGTTCTGCGACGACATGCGCTTCAACCAGCCCGATTCGTATGTCGATTTCGATCCCGAATTCGCGACGCTGCCGGTCGTGCAGAACGCGAAGACGCTGAAGACGTTCCTGCGCGACGCGCCGGCCAGCTTCATCGTCAAGTACCGCAACCCGAACGCGCTCGCGCAGCGCGTGCGTGCGGTGCTGCGCGGGATGCCGCCCGCCGTGTGGCCGGGCGCCGCCGGGATGGCCGCGCGGCTTCACGTCGCGGAAGCGACGCTGCGCCGCAAGCTGCATCAGGAGGGCCACGCGTACCAGTCGATCAAGGACGCGCTGCGGCGCGACCTCGCGTTCGAGGCGCTCGCCGATCCCGCGCGGACGATCGCCGACGTGGCCGCGGCCGCCGGCTTCGCGGAGCCGAGCGCGTTCTACCGCGCGTTTCGCAAATGGAGCGGCCGCAGTCCGGCCGAATATCGCGACGAAGTGCTCGCGCGCGCGGGCCGCGCACGCTGAATGCCGCTCGTGCCGCGGCTTCGCGCTTTCGGCCGAAACCGCCTAATCTTCAAGCATCGGGCCCACGCCCTTTTCGCGAGCCGGACCGCGCGGCCGCGCGCCGTCCGGACGTCCCGATGCGCTTTCATCGTCAGGCGCCGCCGTCTGCCGCACGCGGCGGGCGCCATCGTCATCCGCTGTCCGCGCGCATCGCGCGCGCTGCGCTGTTTGCGGCGCTGCTCGTCGTGTGCGCGGCGGTGGCCGCGCCGCTGGCTGCCGCGTCTGCGTCCGTGCCTGCGTCGCCATCTGCATCTGCGCCGGCATCTGCGTCGGCTGCCGCTGCGCCGGTCGTCGTGATTCCCGTCGGCGGCGCGATCGGACCGGCGAGCGCCGACTTCGTCGTCCGCTCGCTCGAACGCGCGGCGCGCGAACACGCGGCGCTCGCGATCCTGCAGCTCGACACGCCCGGCGGACTCGACACGTCGATGCGGCAAATCATCAAGGCCATTCTCGGTTCGCCGGTGCCGGTCGCGGCGTTCGTCGCGCCCGGCGGTGCACGCGCGGCGAGCGCCGGCACCTACATCGTCTATGCAAGCCACATCGCCGCGATGGCGCCGGGCACCAATCTCGGCGCCGCGTCGCCGGTGCAGATCGGCATCGGCGGCGCGCCGCAGCCGGCGCCGGCGGCGCCGGCGGGGCCGGCGGGCGGCGGCGCTTCGGGCTCTTCGGGCTCTTCGGGCTCTTCGGGCTCATCCGGCGCGTCGGCCGGACCGGCCGCGTTGCCGACCGACACGCACTCGACCGAAATCCGCAAGGCGATGCAGGACGCCGCCGCGTATATCCGCGGGCTCGCCCAGCTGCGCGGCCGCAACGCCGAATGGGCCGAGCGCGCAGTGCGCGAAGCCGTCAGCCTGTCGGCGAACGAAGCGCGCGCGCAGCACGTCGTCGACGCGATCGCGCAGAACCCGGCCGATCTCGCGCGCCAGCTCGACGGCCGCACGGTGACGACTGCGGCCGGCACGTTCCGGCTTGCCACCGCGCATGCGCCGCTCGTCGTGGTCGAGCCCGACTGGCGCAGCCGCTTCCTGTCGATCATCGCCGATCCGAACGTCGCGCTGATCCTGCTGACGATCGGCATCTACGGAATGTTCTTCGAATTCGCGAATCCCGGTTTCGTGCTGCCGGGCGTGGTCGGCGCGATCTGCCTGCTGGTCGGGCTGTTCGCGATGCAGCTGCTGCCGGTCAGCTATGCGGGGCTCGGCCTCGTGCTGCTCGGGCTCGGCTGTCTGGTCGCCGAGGCCTTCCTGCCGACGTTCGGCGTGCTGGGCTTCGGCGGCATCGTCGCGTTCACGATCGGCGCGCTGATGCTGATCGACACCGACGTGCCCGGCTACGGCATTCCGTGGCCCGTCATCGCGGGCCTCGCGCTCGGCGGCGCGCTGCTCGTCGCCGGCGTATCGAGCGTCGCGCTGCGTGCGCGGCGGCGTCCGGTCGTCACCGGCGCCGAAGCGATGCTCGGCAGCATCGGCGAGGTGCTCGACGACGGGCTGCACGCCGACCAGCCTGACGATGCCGCGGGCGCCGCGCCGTCGGCGGCAGGCTGGGCGCTCGTGCACGGCGAGCGGTGGCGCGTCGCGAGCAGCGTGCCGCTCGCGGCCGGCTGCCGCGTGCGCGTGACGGGCCGGCACGGACTGATGCTCACCGTCGCGCCGCTGTACGACGTGCCGGCGCACGAACCGCACGCGGGAGAAGCGTCATGATCGGTTACACGTTCGGCTTGGGCAGCGTCCTGATCGTCTTCGTCGTCGCGCTCGTCGCATCGTCGATCCGCATCTTCCGCGAATACGAGCGCGGCGTCGTGTTCATGCTCGGCCGCTTCTGGAAGGTGAAGGGGCCGGGGCTCGTGCTGATCATCCCGATCGTGCAGCAGGCGGTGCGGATCGACCTGCGCACCGTCGTGTTCGACGTGCCGCCGCAGGACGTGATCACGCGCGACAACGTGTCGGTGAAGGTGAACGCGGTCGTGTATTTCCGCGTCGTCGATCCGGAGAAGGCCGTGATCCAGGTCGCGCGCTTCTTCGAAGCGACGAGCCAGCTCGCGCAGACGACGCTGCGCGCGGTGCTCGGCAAGCACGAACTCGACGCGCTGCTCGCCGAACGCGAGCAGCTGAACGCGGACATCCAGAAGACGCTCGACGCGCAGACCGATGCGTGGGGCATCAAGGTGTCGATGGTCGAGATCAAGCACGTCGACCTGAACGAGACGATGGTGCGCGCGATCGCGCGGCAGGCGGAGGCCGAGCGCGAGCGGCGCGCGAAGGTGATCCACGCGGAAGGCGAGCTGCAGGCGTCCGAGAAGCTGCTGCAGGCTGCGCAGCGGCTCGCGCAGCAGCCACAGGCGATGCAGCTGCGCTACCTGCAGACGCTGACGACGATCGCGGCGGACAAGAATTCGACGATCGTGTTTCCGTTGCCGGTCGATCTGCTCGGCGCGTTGCTGGACCGGCTCGGCGGCAAGCGCGATGCGTGACGGCAGCCGGCGGCTGCCGCGGATCGGTGCGTCGCGTTCGGCATGCGGCCGATATCGACGTTGCGTGCCGATGCACGGTCGGCAGGATCGGCAAACGTTCGCGATGCGGATAGATCGCGTCGACCTCATCGCTCGGGCACCTGCTTGCGCATCGCGACCGTGCCGGCCGCCGCCTCCGCACCGCGCAGGCCGGATGCGCGCGCCGAAATGCGTACAATCGCGGCTTCATTTCCGGGAGGTGCCGCGATGGCCATGAAGAAAACCGATCTAGAAAAGAACAAGGCGCTCAAGCTGACGCAAGCGATGAAGCAGTCGAGCTCCGCGCGCTTCGGCAAGGGCGCGGAGGAAGCGGCCAAGCTCGACCGCCGCGCGCAGCGCAAGCTCGACCAGGAACAGGGGCTCGTGCCGTTCGCATGCAAGCTCAACGCCGAACTCGTCGAACAGCTGAAGGCGCGCGCCGCCACGCATCCGAACGGGATGACGGGCCTGCTGTCCGAACTGCTCGTGAACGCGCTCGCGCAGCGCGACGCGTGATCGCCACATATCTCGAAAATAGTCGTTGACAACGCCGCCCGGCGACGACACACTCGTTCGCATGCCTACGTTCAAGCTCATCGCCATCGCGAATCATTGCCCGGTGAACATTCGAAAGAATGGATCACGGGAGGCGCTTGTGCGTTAGCATCCGAGCAGTACCGCATGTCACACAAGGCCTCACCGGAAACGGATGAGGCCTTTTTGTTCTGGTGCGCGTCATCCGTCCGGTTCAACGAATGGAGAAGACGATGGACCAGGCAAGCCCGTTGTTCGACCGTCCCGATTCGCGCCGCCCCGGCACGATCGCATTACCGACGGTCGTGATCCGTTTCGCGGTTGCGCCGCGCACGACGCTCACGTGGCGCGCACCCACCGATGCGGAAATTCGCGCGCACGACGCACCGCTGTGGATCACGCGTCCACCGAGCGTCGACGATTTCTGGGTACAGCCCGGCGACGTGCTGCGCATCGCGCGCGGCGAGCGCATCTGGCTGAGCAGCGACGATCACGAGCGGCCGGTCGAGGCGTCGATCACGACCGCGTACGTGCAGCGCGGCGAGCGGTTCAGACGCACGCTCGCGCGGCTGCAGCGTTTGCTGATCGGCTTGCCGGCCGGACAACGGCGAACAAGCGGATGATCGACACGCGGTCATGCGCATCACGCGCGCAGCGGCCGCGACGAGAAAACGACGCACCTGCGTGCGGCATTGCGCGCCGCAGGTGCGCGTCGAATGACGCGGCATGCGTGCGCATGCCGCGAGCGATCGCGCGCCGTATGCAGCGAACCGGTGCATCGCGTGCATCAGGTGGTCGCGGCGAGACGCGGGCCCGTGCTTCGTGGAGCGGAATCGGCGTCGGCGCGCTGCGTTGCCTGCGACGTCACCCACGGATCGATGCCCTGCTTCTGCACCTCTTCGAGGAATGACACACGCGTGCGCCAGTAATCCGCTTGTAATTTCGCATCGATGACGCGCTGCTCGGCTGCGAACAGTTCCATGCGCGCCGTCACGAGCATCGACGCAGCGGTTTTTTCCGGCGTGGGGGCGTGCCGCATCGCCCAACGGCTGATCCAGTTCAACATGCTGACCTCCGTGATGACGGACGAACCCGCATCGGGCAATCGCAACCGGCCGCGGCTGCCCGAACGCGCAACGGCCGTCACCTCGCTTCACCGCCCCGCCCGCACGGATGGCGACTCCCCGCGTCGGCCATGACCGGACCGGCGTGTGCGCGCGGTTTCTCTATCCTAGAAACACTTGTCGATTTGCGCGATGAGGGCTTGCACTGTTCTACACAGAAACCACAGTCGCATACGCATCGCGAAACGACTGTTGCGGACGGGACGGCTTCAGCGCACGATAGCTCGATATCCGGCGCGGCGTGGACTGACGAATGACCCGTGCACATCGACCTGCACGGCGTTCGTCGCGGTCTCGTTGTCGTGCGCGCACGCGAACGGCACGCGCATATCCGCCGGTCGGATGTCGTCGTATGTGATCGATCGCACATTGCGCGGCTGCCGGCCGTTGTGCGCGCATCGGCTTGCGTTGCCCGCGATCTCCTTCCGTTCCCGCCATTCCTGCCGCCCGCCGTGTCCGAACCGGTAAAATGCGCGCCGCCGCCGTCGCGCCGCCGAGCGCCCGGATCTTGCGCACGAAGCCGGCCGATCGTGCCCCGCGACTATATCGTCGGAGCTATCCGCGCTATTACAATCCGCCGATAGCCGAACAATAGTGGCTGGTTACAGTAGCCCCCGCCGCGCGCTGCCTTTACAACAATTCGGCACGACAAGCAATACGACAACCCGACCGGAGAAACGCCTTCATGGAATCCATCAAGCGGTATTTCGGCTTCGCTGAAGCCGGCACCGACTTCCGCACCGAAATACTCGCGGGCGTCACCACGTTCCTGACGATGGCCTACATCATCTTCGTCAACCCCGCGATCCTCGGCGACGCCGGCATGCCGAAGGAATCCGTGTTCGTCGCGACCTGCCTCGTCGCGGCGCTCGCGTCGGTGATCATGGGCCTGTACGCGAACTATCCGATCGCGTGCGCGCCGGGCATGGGGCTGAACGCGTACTTCGCGTACACCGTCGTCAAGGGCATGGGCTTCACGTGGCAGGCCGCGCTCGGCGCGGTGTTCATCTCCGGCTGCCTGTTCCTGATCGTCACGCTGTTCCGCGTGCGCGAGGCGATCGTCAACGGCATTCCGCGCTCGCTGCGGATCTCGATCACCGCCGGCATCGGGCTGTTCCTCGGCATCATCTCGCTGAAGACCTCCGGCGTGATCGTCGGCAGCCCGGCCACCCTCGTCACGCTCGGCGACCTGCACAAGCACGACACGATCCTCGCGATCGTCGGCTTCTTCACGATCGTCACGCTCGACCATCTTCGCGTGCGCGGCGCGATCCTGATCGGCATTCTCGGCGTCACCGTGCTGTCGTTCTTCTTCGGCGGCAACCAGTTCCACGGCGTGTTCTCCACGCCGCCGTCGATCGACGCGACGCTGTTCAAGCTCGACATCGGCGCCGCGCTGTCGACCGGCGTCATCAACGTGATCCTCGTGTTCTTCCTCGTCGAGCTGTTCGATGCGACCGGCACGCTGATGGGCGTCGCGAATCGCGCAGGCCTGCTCGTCGAAGGCAAGATGAACCGGCTGAACAAGGCGCTGCTCGCGGACAGCACCGCGATCGTCGCGGGCTCGGTGCTCGGCACGTCGTCGACCACCGCGTACATCGAAAGCGCGTCGGGCGTGCAGGCCGGCGGTCGCACCGGCGTGACCGCGATCACCGTCGCGGTGCTGTTCCTCGCGTGCCTGTTCATCGCGCCGCTCGCGGGCGTCGTGCCGGCGTACGCGACCGCACCCGCGCTGCTGTACGTGTCGTGCCTGATGCTGCGCGACATGGTCGACGTGCCGTGGGACGACGCGACCGAAGCCGTGCCGGCCGCGCTCACCGCGTTGCTGATGCCGTTCACGTACTCGATCGCGAACGGCGTCGCATTCGGCTTCATCGCATATGGCGGCCTGAAGCTGCTGACGGGCCAGGGCCGCACGGTGAAACCGATCGTGTGGATCATCGCGGCCGTGTTCCTGTTCCGCTTCTTCTATCTCGGCAGCGAGTGACGCGCGACACACTGCGGTGCGGTGCAAAAACGAAACGCCACCTTCGGGTGGCGTTCAGACTGCTGACAAACCCCATGTTTTTCGGAACATGGGGTTTTGTCGTTTTAGGCGGCTGCGCTGTTGATGCGGCAAGCCGCGACCGGGTCAAGCAAGCCGGTGAGATCGGCGATGAGCCGCTGCAACGGCGCACGAGAGCGCCAGAAGCCGGGTAAAAGCGCCCGCAGGCGCGTCAGCAGCAGCGCGATCTTCTTGATGTTCTGTGCCGCGGCCGCCAGCAAGCACTGTTCGGCCACTTTGCGCAGCCCGCGCATTCTGGCGTAGCGATGCCCGTGCAGCTGCTTGGCGTCCGCGAAGCTGCGCTCCACGGTTTCCTTGCGCCTGGCATAAATGCGTTTGCCCCATTCGGTCAGCCGCCGAGCGTCCACGCGCTCCTTGGCACGCTCCCAAACGTGACGCACTACCACCTTGATCGCATTGGCACTGCTCGTGCATTGACTACGGGCCTCGCAGCGCTTGCACAGCTCAGGGTTGGACTTGTATTCGCGGTAGCCCACCCGGTTGGTGGTGCTGTAGCGCAGCGTCTGGCCCTGCGGACACATGTACTCGTCCCGATAGGCGTCGTAGCGGTACTCGCGCTTATAGAACGTACCCGGCTTGTGGTTCGGCGAGCGATAGCCCATCACGCCAGTGACACCGCGATCCTCCAGCCCCTGGCAGATCGCGGGCGTGAAGTAGCCCGCATCAAGTCCCACCGCCTGCACCTCAAACCCGAAGCGTTTGCGTTGGCGGTCTAAGCGCGCCAGATATGGCTGACTGTCGTGCACCGAGGCCGGCGTCACGTGGGTATCGGTGATGATCGCGTGCTTGGCGTCTACCGTGCGGTGATCCAGATAAAAGAAGCCCTTGGGCTTGTCGTCGCGCACCATGTAGCCGCTCTCGGCATCGGTGCGGCTAACCTTGATCTGTTTGCTCGGCGGCGGTTGGTCGTCGTCATCGCGCTTCAAAGGCTTCTTGCCTTGTGCGGCACGGTCCGCATCGATCGCCGCATTCAACTCGGCCAGATATGCCGACGGCGTTTGCGCAACCTGCACTTCGTCGAACTTGTTCTTGTTGGCGTTGGCCTTCAGATGCGTGCTGTCGCTGTACAGCACTCGGCCATCGACCATGCCGCGCCCGATTGCCTGGCGCACGATCTCATCGAAGATCTCTTGATACACCGTCGTGTCGGTGAAGCGCCGCCGACGGTTCTGCGAGAACGTCGAGGCATCCGGCACTTTATCGGTCAGACGAAACCCGGCAAACCACCGATACGCCACATTGACCTGCACTTCGCGCATGAGCTGCCGCTCGCTGCGCACCCCGAACAAGTAGCCGATCAACAACAGCTTGAACAGCACGACCGGATCGAGCGCCGGGCGACCGTTGTCCGCGCAGTACAGATGCGCGACCTTCTCGCGGATAAATTCGAAATCCACCGCCGCCTCGATCTTGCGCAGCAGATGGTCCTTCGGCACAAGCATCTCGAGCGTCACCATCTCGAGTTCTTCTTGGGCGGGTGTTGGCTTCTTGAGCATGCCCCATTAAACGACAAACCCCCGGTCGAAACCAGGGGTTTGTCAGCAGTCTGAACGCCACCTTCGGGTGGCGTTTTTGCTTGGCGGCGTCGATGACGGAGCCGCCGCATACGGCGGCGCGCGCAGGCGACGGGCCGTTCCGATCAAGGCGACCGCCGTCCGAGAAAATCCGGAAGAGCGTCGATCGATCCCGAAGTCCGCAGCAGCCCTTCGCACGCGCCGATCGCTCGATGCGAAGCCACGCCGCACATAACACGGCGCAGATACGACACGGGCGCCGGCATACGGCGCCCGCTCGATCGCTATCCGGCGCCGCGTTCAGCGCCCGTTCGCCTCGTAGAAACGGACATAGCCGCTGCGTAGCGTCACACACTGCGCGCGCGTCTCCGACAGCAGGCGCCGCGCGGCCGCCTGGATCCGCTCGCGGTGCAGGTCGAATGCGCCGACCATGTCCTCGAAGCGCGGCGATGCCGCACCGAAATGGTCTTCCAGCGCCTCCGCGGTGATCTGACACTGGACGCGCTCGCCGTTGACCAGTGCCGTGAATCCGAGCATCAGGTCACGCCCCGAATACTCGGGCGCCTCGTTCGTGAAATGGATCTGCATGGGAGCCGCCTCGATCGTCCGGTAGTAAACGAATGACCGCGTCCGTCGTCCGCCACCGGCCGGACGAGATGTACGCGGGCTCGCCGGCGGAGGCACGAACCGCGGAGTATCGCGCGGACGACGCATGCCGGTTGCATTCCACTTTAGACGGTTTAACGCAGGACACAAATTTTCCGCATGCGTCGTTCCGACGCGCATTTCGTCCGACCAGCACGAACATCCGGCACCGTTTTCGCGGCGAGCGTCAGTGGGGATCGGTCGGCCACACGTTGAGCGCGATGGCCGCCGTCGTCGCGCCGATCGCGATCGCGGCGGCGCCGTATCGCACCGCGGTGCCCAGATCGAACAGCAGGCCGTGGATCGCCACGGCGATGCCGCCCAGCATGATGAACGTGGCGATGGCCGCCAGCACGACTCTCAGTTCCGTCCGAACCATGATGCGTCTCCCGAACGGATGCATGTCGCGTCGCATGCATGTTGCGTTGCGGAACACGGCGCGTGCGTGCTCCATTTCCATCATTGCAGGCGGGCGCTTAAAAGCAAGGGGATTTTGTCGGCGGTCGCGCGTCGCGGACGGCGCTTGTATGATGCGCGTATCCGCAAGCCCCGCGTACGCGCCGGGCATTGCGCCGCGAGCGGAGAACGCACTCCGCCCGGCGCCGATCGGGCCGGAACCCTTGCCTTTCGGCCGACAGGAGACAAACGATGCCGCAATCCTTCGTGCTGCCCGCCGCGGTGGGCCGCAACGACCTGCTCGCGCAGGCACACGCGCGTTCGGCCGCAGTCGGGCTGCGCGCCAACGAGCGCCCCGATTTCTCGCCGCTGTCGCGGCTCGCACTGCGCGAACTGCTCGACACCAATCACGCGCTGTTCGCGCACGCGCGCCCGGTGATGGAAAACCTCCATGTGCAGATCGCCGACACGCAAAGCCTCGTGCTGCTGACAGACGCGGACGGCGTGATCCTGCACAGCATCGGCGACGCCGACTTCATCGAGAAAGCGAACCGTGTCGCGTTGTGCACGGGCGTATCGTGGGCCGAAGGCGCACGCGGCACGAATGCGATCGGCACCGCGCTCGCGTCCGGGCAGGCAATCGCGGTGCACGGCGACGAACACTTCCTGCTCGCCAATCACATCCTCACCTGCTCGTGCGCGCCGATCGTCGATCCGTTCGGCCGCACGCTCGGCGCACTCGACGTGAGCGGCGACCCGCGAGGCTTCAGCCCGCACACGCTCGCGCTCGTGCGGATGTCCGCGCAACTGATCGAGAATCACCTGTTCGCGAATCAATGCGCGGAAGCGCTGCGGCTGCGCTTTCATGCGCACGAGGAGTGCGTCGACTCGCTGTTCGCCGGGCTCGTCGCGTTCGACGCCGACGGCGCGCTGATTGCCGCGAACCGCAGCGCGCAGTTTCAATTGGGCGCGCCGTTCGAAGCGTTGCATCGTCAGGGCTGCGACGCGCTGTTCGGCATCCGCTTCGGCGAGCTCGCGCAACGAGCGGCACGCGCGCCCGTCGCACTGGTGCGCGTCACGCTGTCGACCGGCGTACGCGTGCTCGCACGCTGCGAATTCGCGGAAACGCTGAAGACGACCGTCGCCGTCACGCCGCCCGCTGCGGCTGCGCAGCTACGCGCGCCCGATCCGGACGCCATTACGTTCGCGACGCTCGACACCGGCGACGCGCAAATGGCGGCCGTGCTCGAGCGTGTCGCGAAGATTCGCGGGCGCGACCTGCCGCTGCTGATCCTCGGTCAGACCGGCACCGGCAAGGAGTGGCTCGCCCGCGCGCTGCATCATGCGTCGCCGCGCGCGGACGGACCGTTCGTCGCCGTCAACTGCGCGGCCCTGCCGGACTCGCTGATCGAAGCCGAGCTGTTCGGCTATGAGGACGGCGCGTTCACCGGCGCGCGCAAGCGCGGCAGCCCCGGCAAGATCGTCCAGGCCGACGGCGGCACGCTGTTTCTCGACGAGATCGGCGACATGCCGCTCGCGCAGCAGGTCAGGCTGATGCGCGTGCTGCAGGAGCGCGCAGTCGTGCCGCTCGGCGGCGCCCGCGCGGTGCCGGTCGACGTGCGGATCGTCTGTGCGACTCACCGCGATCTGCGCGCGATGATCGCCGCCGGCACGTTCCGCGAGGACCTGTTCTACCGGATCAACGGTCTCGCGGTCACGCTGCCGGCGCTGGCTGCGCGCACCGATTTGCCGGTGCTCGTCGAGCGGATTCTCGCGCGGCTCGCGCGCCGCGAACCGATGCCGCGGCGCATCGCGCCCGACGTGCTCGATGCGTTCAGACGCCACCGCTGGCCCGGCAACCTGCGGCAGCTGACCAACGTGCTGCGCACGGCCGGCATGCTCGCCGAGGACGAAGCCGAGATCGCGCTCGCACATCTGCCCGACGATTTCTGGCTCGACTGCGGCGATGCGCCCGCTGCGATGCCGGCGGCTGCGATGCCGGCCGCAACGCGCGCACCGTCGCGCGTGCGCGATGCGACCACGCTGCACGATCATCAGGCGGCGCTCGTCGATGCGGCCGTCGCGCGGCATGGCGGCAACGTATCGGCGGCCGCACGCGAACTCGGGCTCGCGCGCAATACCGTCTACCGATATCTGCGTCGGCATTGACGCGCGGGCCGGGCGCCGGGCCGCCGGCGGCGCGGCGCTTCCGGTATGCTTGCCGCGTTGCCGCCGCGCGGCCTGCCCGATTCGACCGATGACCGATCCCGACCACCCGCCGCGCGTGCGCATCGAGCCGCTCGGCGTGACGTTCGATGCACCCGACTCGCTGACGCTGCTCGAGGCCGCCGCATTCGCGCGCGTCTCGCTGCCGCGCTCGTGCCGCAACGGTACGTGCCGCAGTTGCCTGTGCCGAATCGTCAGCGGCAGCGTTCGGTACACGATCGAATGGCCGGGATTGAGCCGCGAAGAGAAAGCCGACGGCTATACGCTGCCGTGCGTCGCGATCGCGACGTCGGACGTCGTGCTCGATGTGCCGGAAGCCACGGTGGCGGACTAGCTTGGGCACGCAGCCGCACGCGCCGGCTCGCGCGCTTTGCCGCCGATAGCGCGCGCTGCGATCAGGGCCGGCCGCGTAGCATGCGTAGCCCGACGACCGGCCTGCCGTTCGTCGGACCCGGAGGAATCAAACTGCCGACTGCGCGGACTGCGCGGCAAAGCGCAACGCAGTGGCGCCCGCCGCCTTCACACCCGGCACGCGTTCAACGCAGCAACGACTTCGTCGAAGGACGGCCGCGCATCGACGTCCTCGGCCAGACAAGCGGCGGCGAGCGCGCCAAGCGCGCCTTCACCGGCGCACGTGCGCGGCTCGCATCGTTCGAGCAACTCGGCCAGCAGATAACCGAACGCCCTCACTTCGATCCGCTCGAGCCGCGCGCCGCGCACGCGGTCGCCCGCATCGTAGAACGACGCCGCGCCGAAATCGCCGAGCAGTGCGCCGCCCGCGCGGTCGTGCAGCAGATTGTGCGCATACAGATCGCCGTGCATGATGCCGCGCGCGTGCAGGTGACGCGCGACCGACGCGACCGCGTGCGCGATCCGCGATGCGGCGTCCGGCGCGAAGCGCGTATCGTCGGCATATACGTCGCGCGTGCAGGACGCGAAGCTCGGCGGCCCGGCGAGATTCGTCAGCGACGGATCGACGAGTTCCATCACGAGGCCGTGCGCGCCGTCCGGATGACCGCTTACCTTGCCGATCACCGGAATCAGGTTCGGATGGCGTCCTGCGTGCAGGCACGCGGCCATTTCGCAATCGGGCAGCCCGTCGCTCGTTACCGCCCCCTTGAACAGCTTCACCGCGACCGCCCGCGGCGCGAGGCCGTCGCGCGTCCACTGCGCGCGGTAAATGACGCCCGACGCGCCTTCGCCGAGTTTCTGCTCGCACGCGAGCGACGACCACTCGACGTCCGGCACGGCCGGTTCGGCGGACGCCGTCGCTTCGATCGCCGCGCCGAACGGATTGCCGGCATAGGCGAGCCACGCGAGGCGCGGCAGACGCAGCAGCCAGTCGGGCAGCGTCTGCAGCCGGTTCGCGGACAGCCGCACCAGTTCGAGCGCGCGGCAAGCCGCGAGCCGGTCGGGGAGCGTTCGCAACCGGTTGCCCGCCAGCATCAGCTTCTGCAGTCGCGGGCAGTCGCCGATCTCGGCCGGCAGCGCATCGATCTCGTTGTCGGTCAGAATCAGCCAGCGCAGTGCGGCCGGCAGCGATCGCGCCGGCACCGTGCGAATCCGGTTCGCCTTGAAGCCGATCATGTCGAGCTGCGCGCACGCGCCGAGCACTTCGGGGAATTCGGTGAAGCGATTGCCGGACGCGAACAGGATGCGCAGACGGCTCAACCGCGGCAGATCGTCGGGCAGCGCGTCGAGCGCATTGCCGGACAGATCGAGCACTTCGAGCGTATCGGCAAGATCGAAAATCTCGCGCGGGAATTCCGTCAGCCCGCATGCGAGCTTGAGCTGCCGTGCGCCGGACAGCTGTCCGGCCTTCAGTCGTTCGAGGGTCGTCGTCACGATGAAAAGCGGTTGCGATGGCGGGGATCGTGCGGATTTTACCGGGTCGATCCTGCGCCGCTGCGCCGCGTGTCACGGACGCTTCACAAACGCATCGCGCGACGCTAGAATGACGCCCCTTGCCCAGGTGGCGGAATTGGTAGACGCACTATCTTGAGGGGGTAGCGCCGAGAGGCGTTCGGGTTCGAGTCCCGACCTGGGCACCACACACCGCTCCAACGTATTTCGTCCGTTTTCTGAAACCCGCGACAGCATAATGCGTCGCGGGTTTTTTGTTTGCGTGACGCGCACTGCCGGCCGTGTACGCCGCAGCGATACGTACCCGGTTCGACCGAACGTTCCGTCCGATCGGCACTTCGGTTCCAAACGGCCGAACCTCTACCGGCCTATGCGGTCACGGGTGGCCTGCCCGGTCGGCTTACCGTTGCACGCGCAGCCACGATGCCCTTTCGCACTTCAACGACGTGCGGTCAAAGCACGCGCGCTGCCGCCCGGCACGCAGCTGCACATGCGCCCGAAGCAACCGGCGGTCGATCCATCAGCGTCGTTACTCCTCGTTGACCAATCGATGAATTAATTTTGTTTTTTTCATTTAAGGTCGCCATTATCGGAAATTAAATTTCATATAGTCGACAAGCAATTCATGACACGAACCATGGCGATAAAATGCCCTTTTATCACCACAATCCGATATCCGGAATTTACCGATTTAAAATTATCGCCCTCATAATTATTTGGCTCAGTGAATTTAATATTAATCGAGCCGACCCGGCATATTTGCATGCATAATAAAAAAGTCGACCAGCCGGCCTTTTGATTTGTTTCCCGATTCCCGTTTTTCTTTGACGACGGGTTTCGGGCGGCTTGTCGCCGCGGCCGTGCGCTTCGAGACACTTCCGCGATAACGGTTTCTGCCCGTTCGCGTCGAAACGCACCCTAACCTGGGCTTTAAGACACGGAGCACATGCTCATGCTGAATCCAAAAATTATCGACACGTTTCGCGCGAGGAACGAGGACGCCGCATCGGCGATGATCGACGTTTCCGGCCGGAAGATCCTGATGGGGTTCTGGCACAACTGGCCGTCCGACGCCGGGCAGGGATATCGGGGCGGCCGCTTTGCGGAGATGCCGCTGACCGACATACCCGACGCGTACAACGTGGTTGCCGTCGCCTTCATGAAGGGGCAAGGCATTCCGACGTTTCGCCCGTACAACACGTCCGACGCCGAGTTCCGCCGGCAGATCGGCGCCTTGAATGCGCGGCAACGAGCGGTGCTCATCTCGCTCGGTGGCGCGGACGCGCATATCGAGCTGCACACTGGGCAGGAAGACGACCTCGCTCACGAGATCGTCCGGCTGGTCGAGACCTACGGCTTCGACGGACTGGATATCGATCTCGAGCAGTCGGCCATCGACTACGCGGACAACCAGACCGTCATCCCGGCCGCATTGCGTATGGTCAAGGACCATTACGCGAAAGAGCGCAAGAACTTCATTATCTCGATGGCGCCAGAATTCCCGTATTTGCGGCAAAACGGCAAATATGTGCCGTATATCAAAGCACTCGAAGGATATTACGACTTCATCGCGCCGCAGTACTACAACCAGGGCGGAGACGGCGTATGGGTAGACGGAGTTGGCTGGCTCAAGGCCGACGACGACGAAAAAAAGCAGGATTTTCTCTATTACCTTACCGATAGTCTCGTCACGGGCACGCGCGACTATATGCGAATCCCGAACGACAAGTTCGTAATCGGGCTGCCGAGCAACCCGGACGCGGCCGCCAGCGGCTACGTGAACAACGCGCAGGACGCCATTCATGCACTGGAGCGCCTGGAAAACGCCGGCAAAGCGATTCGCGGGCTCATGACCTGGTCGGTCAGCTGGGACGACGGATCGGACAAGAACGGCCGCCCGTACGATTGGGAATTCGTCCGGCGCTACGGCTTCCTGACCGGCGGCGAAGGCCCCGGCGAGCGTCCCGCGGCACCGACCGGCCTGCGTTCGCCGAGCCAGACGCGACAAAGCGTGTCGCTCGAATGGAATGCGGCTTCCGGCCCGCGCCCCATCGTCCGCTACACCGTCTATCGAAACGGCGGCCGGATCGGCGAGCCGGCCACAACTCGCTTCGAGGACACCAGGCTGACGGCAGGCACCGCGTATCGGTACGAAGTCACCGCGACCGACGACACCGGCGCGACGTCCGATCGCAGCGCGCCGCTCACCGTGTCGACCGAAGCCGAGACCGGGCCCGGCCCCGGCGATTTCCCGCCGTGGCGCGAAGACACCTGGTACGACCGCGGCGATGGCGTCGTGTACGACGGACACCGCTACACGTGCATCCAGGAACACACGTCGAACCGGTTCTGGCTGCCGTCACGCGCGGACATGCTGTGGAATGGGCTAGCCGCGGCCCGGCAGTGACGGCGCAACGCGTCGTTCGCATTCTCACATTCGATGGAGTAAACAAAAATGGCCAACTTTCGAAACAAGCATGTCCGCCACGGACACGTGTTTTCTCCGGAGTCGCGCGCAACGTTTGCCTACCTCGATGGCAAGCTCGGCTACTACGACACGAACAGCCTCGAGGCCGGCAAGTTCTTCCCGGCCACGGCGAACGGCCTGACCGACAATGCCGCGCCGACCGACATTCCGAACGCGACGCCGCCCGCCGACGGGGAGATCGCAAGCGCCGGTTTTCCGGCTGCATTGTTCCTCGACGAACCGGGCACGCACTGGAAAAAGCACACAGTGCGCGGCGGCGACGCGATCCGGTTCTCGTGGAACTACTCGGCGCGCCACGCATCGCGTCGCTACAACTACTTCATCACGAAGCACGACTGGAATCCGCACGAAAAGCTCAGCCGCAGTCAATTCGAAGCGGAACCGTTCCATAAGGTCGAGAGCCTTCTGCAGCCGTACTGGGAACATGAAGACGGCCTGTGGCCGCCCGCGCCCACCACGCACGAGATCGTGCTGCCCGAGCGTGTCGGCTATCACGTGGTACTGGCCGTATGGGAGGTCGCGAATACCGGTAACGCGTTCTACCAGGTCGTCGATCTGGAGTTCGGCGAAAGCGGCGGACATCGTCCGCAGCCGCCGCGCGAGCTGCAGGCGGTCGACGTGACGACGTCGTCGATCGAACTGAGCTGGCAGGCGCCGCCGACCGAAGTGCCGATCGACTTCTACTCCGTCTATCGCAATGATCTGCCGCTGGTCAAGGTGGATGCCGCGTCCACACGCTACGTCGACCGCGGGCTCGAACCCGATACGGAGTACGCGTATTACGTACGCGCGACCGACACGGAGGGCGGCCAGTCGGAGCGCAGCGCAACGATCGTCGTCCGGACGCTCGGCAACGGCGAGCCCGCGCAGCCGAAACCGCCGCAGCATCTGCACTCGATGGGCGAGACGGCCGACTCCGTGCATCTGATGTGGGGCAAGTCGACCGGCAGCTATCCGATCAGCGCATATCGCGTGTATCGGAACGGGATCCAGGTCGACGAAACCGGTCCGTCCCGCACCGAATTCGTCGATACGGGCCTGTCGCCAGATACCGAGTATCGCTACTTCGTCGCCGCGGTCGATACGCGCGGCTGGTTGTCGCTGCCGAGCAACGTGTTGATCGTTCGGACCGCAGCGGAAAACGGCGGCACACCGGAATGGGCGGCCGGCGTCGCGTACGCGGTCGGGGACGAAGTGAGCTACCAGGGTGTCCGCTACCGATGCCTGCAGGCGCACACGTCGATCCCGACATGGACGCCGGTCGATACGATCAACGTGCTGTGGGAAAAGGTCGTGTCGCGATATCGCCGCGCACGCTGACGTGACGATGCATGCCGAATGACGCATCGCGTCGATGCATCGATGCGTCGTTCGGCGCCGGTCGCCGGCGGTTTTCCGCACGCCGGCGACCTCACGTAGCGCCGTCACGGCAACCGCTGCAACGCCGCCTCGCGGTAATCTATCGCCCGTCATCACATTCCACGGCGCCAGCGAGAACATCCATGACGAGAGACGACAAGTTGCGGCAGATTGCGGCCGACTACCGATTCGATCCGGACGAAGAAATCAGAATCGGCGGCAAGTACACACCCGTTTTGACCGACGGTCGCACGGCGTACGTCGCCGGCCAGATTCCGCGAATCGGCAACGTCGTGCATTTCGTCGGTATCGTCGGCGAGTCCGTCACGCTCGACGATGCACGTCGCGCGGCCGGCATTTCGACGCTGCGCGCGCTATCGCTGATCCGCAAACGGTGCGGCACGCTGGATGCGATCGCAACGGTTCCGCGGATCACCGTCTATGTGCGCAGCGCGCCGGACTTCACGATGCAAAGCGAAGTCGCGGATGGCGCGTCGGACGTGCTGTACGCGGTGCTCGGCGACGAAGGCGTGCATACGCGCTCGTCGGTCGGCGTGCTGCAATTGCCGAAAGGCGCGTCGGTCGAAGCCGATTTCATCTTCGGGCTGCGACCGCTGTAAGGTCCGGACACCGCGCGGTGCCGGCGCGAGATCGTCGGCGCTGCGACGGAAGAACGTGTTATCGGAAGCTGCGACGAAAGCCGTATCGCGCTCGAGTCGCCGCAGGTCCGCAGCGGTGTGGGGCACGGCAGCCCGGAGCGCTCCGTCGGCCGACGTCGGACGCAGGCTTCGTTGCGGCGGCAACGCGATGTCGTATCCGTGCGCCGCAAGCCGCTGCAGCACGCGTCGATCGAGACCGGATCGTCGACGTCGAGCGATGCGCAAACTTCGACGCTCGTACGTGTATCGCTCTCCGACGAACCCCGCCGCACGACCGCAGATCCCGCCGCGTCCGTATCGCGCGATGCGCCGGCCTCGTTCGCGGGCCGACGCATCGTTGCTCACGCCACGACGCGCGCGGCCGGTCGATCGTTCGAATTCCGGTTGCCCCGGACGTTCCGCGTGAGCGGCCCGGCGCTCGTCGCGCTCGTCACTTGCACGACAGCACGACGACACCGCCGACCGACGACGTCGAATAGCCGACGGCGACCAGCGGCTGCGTTGCATCATGGCCGACGACCGCCGTCTGCACCGTCAACTGGCCGCTCGTCGCCGCACCGTTCAACGGCGTCTGCGCGCTCGTCAGCGTGTACGTGCCGTTTGCGCCGTTGATCGTCAGATTCAGATTGTCGAGCGTGCGCGTAGCAAGATTGAGCGTGGCCGAACTCGTTCCGAGCGTCCCGCCCGGCGTGCCGGCGCTGTTCGCCACGTTGTCCGCGATCAGCTGCGTACACGCGAGCGTGCCGGTCGTCGCGGACAGCGTCAGCGGCGTGCCGACCGCGTAATGAACGCCCTGGTCGCTGCTGTACGTGTTGCCGTCCGTGTCCATCGCCTGATTCCAGCGGCCGATCGCCACGTCGCTGCCGACGCTCTGAATCTCCGTTACCGCACCGTGATCGAGCCCGAGACAGTCGGTGGCCGCCGACGACGACGCAAGCGTCGTGAACGCACCGCTTGCCTGCTGAACCTGGCTCGATGCGGGCGCGTTAGGCGCGGTCATGTTTCGGTTCTTCGAGTACGCGCTCGGCAGGGTCGGCACGACGATCACCGCGAGTTGCCCGTTGTTCGCCGCCACCTGAGATGCGGAACCCGAATACGTGAACTTGCCGCTCGGCCGGCAGGCAGCCTGCGCCGACGGTTGCGACGGCGACGGTGCCGGCGTAGCGGACGATGCGGGCACGGATGCCGCCGCGCCCGACGGATTCACGTCGTCGCCACCGCAAGCGGAAAGTGCCGTTGCGACGAGTACGGCTGCAACGAGCGGGAACGAGCGAAGGTCTTTCTTCATTGATTGGTCTCCAGTTTCCGGATCATCGGTAAAAGGTTTTCAGCAACAGGACGCTGCATTCGTGAGCGGTTGACAGAGCATCGCCGTGTCGCGATTTGCGCGCCCGTTACGCGGCCATATTGGAACCGCGCATTCCGATCGTTCGGTTGCGTGTTCCGGTTTCTCCCCGTCCGGGTCGCATGTGCCGTTCATTCTTTATTCGATCTGGTCTCGCTGCTGTCGGCAAATCTCGATGAATTCGACATCCGTCGGACCGAACGTCGTTCATCGTCTGATCTCGAACGTGGCTGTCGGCAGCCATGCAAGTGCAGCGACGATGCCTGTCGGGCAGGGCGCGATTGCGCGCCGAATGCACGATACGCAGCGGGACCCTCGTTCGTTTGTCGCGCGATGATAGCAGCGGTGTGCTCGCGCCCGGTACAGAATCATGAAGCCGACATATGACTTGCCGATTTGCTCGAGTCGACGCGCGGACGAGCTTGAAGAGATTCACGCGACGAACGTTCTTGGCGGCAGTTTCAAAAATCCTGTTCGGTGTGCGCCGAAAGCATGTCGAGTGTCGACGTACGGGTCGCGCCGGCACAAGCAGACACGAGTTCCGTTCGTGCCTTTGCGCGCGACGCGGGACAGTGTCTTCCCATCCGCCCTCTTACAACGTTCTTTTGTTTTCTTTATGCCGTTCCCCGGGGCCTATGTTCCGACGCCGGGGCTTTCATCGACCGATCGGCATGACTTCGCTATCGAACCTCGTAAAGCTCCGCGAACGCGATCGTTCGATCGGCCGCTTCGTGTTGCCATAACCAATAGCGCTCATTGTTCAATCGTCGACGCTTGTGAAATTCATGGGAGATGCTCGTTGTGTCACGACAAATGCGGGACGCGCCCACTGATTTCGATTCATCTGACATGTGCGCGACCTCGTCTCCAATGATGCCCGACCGGCCAGCCCCATACACCCTTTTCTATCTTTTTGCAACTATCAACCTTATGAGGTATCGACGGCATTTTCCTTCTGCCAGTATCCGCTAAACAGCCTGCATGCAAGCCATATCACAAGTATTTTTGCAGCGCTGGAACGGGGTTTTGTCGACGACAGGAGCGAAAAATGGCTGGCCAAATCACGGGGTTCGATCCACCCACCGGTTCCAATCTGCTGTTTGATGTCCCATATCAGGTGACTGTCCATCTCACCGGATTCAGCACAAGCGACGCCATTACGTGGACTTACACGGGCACTGATAACGATCTATCTATTTATCCAAAGAAAATGATCGTTGGCGTCGATACGACAAAGGTCGTCGCCACCCTGCAACATTTAACCGAACAGAGCGATCTGTCGATGACCTTCAACCTTCAGAATAATGGCACTGACATTACTGGAGGGAATGTAACCTACAACTTCATTAATAGATTCGTCAACTTTCCGCAGTCGACCGGCAATAAATTATATGCGGTTGCGCCGTTCACCCACGTAATAGACACCACCGACGACGATCAATTCTTGACGTTGAAGTTGTCAGTAGTCAATGGCAGCAAAGCATTGGTCGGTGGATATACGCTTGAATTGTCTGCTGAAAGCAATGTTCTGTTTTATAACAGCGACCATTCTGCGCCGCTCACTAGCAATAAGGTTACGACCGCCGCCAGCGGAACGGACCTCGGCACCGTGACCATAAACGTTGCGGCCACGTTCGCAGGAATCTATCGGTTCAACATCGGAACAGGCTCGGGGAACCAGGGTCAGCAAGTAACGGTGGTGATCGCGGATCCGGACGGCAACGGAACGCTGCCGCTTGCGAACACCTCGCCAACCATCGACAACGGAAACCTGGACCTTGGCGACGCCGGTGCCACCTTCACCGTAACGGCCGATGCGAATGGAAACGGTGCTTCATACGACGCGACCACGCCAGTTGTCATCGTGGTGAACGGCGTCCCGATCGTAAGTGCCAGTTTGCCCACGGTCAAAGATCTCCGCGCGGGAGTGGAAGTATCGAAGTCGCTGCTTTCAACCACGGCCTCGTATCAGAATCGTCTTTATTACATGGTGCTGGACGACTCCGGCATTACGGGAAAGTACGAGTCCCAGGTGCTGACGTTTACTGCATCGGGTACGTTCAAAAACCAGCCCGACCCTTCAATCACCGACCGACCTTATCAAATGCCGGTACTGAATTCCTCGATTCAGGTGGTCAATGTCGGGGAGATAGCCAACGGCCTGCCGGTTTCCATCCCTAATGACCAAAATCTGCTCAAGGCCGGCGACACTATCTACGTCACCGGGTACGCGAGCGGAACGGATGTCAACGGTGACCCCTTGCAACGCACGATCACGACGCCACCAAGCGCCGCACTCAAGGTTACCAACTCGAACAAGAATAACCTTGTCTACTACATGGACCAGTTCCAACTTACCGGCTTCGCCAAAGGAAGCACGCTGTATATAGACTTCTATGCCACCGGCACCAGTGGGAAACATTACTCAAAATATAGAAGCAATCCGTGGGCGCTGGAAACCGCGTAATCGGCCTTTATCCGGTGACCTTCCCGGTCACCGGAGTTGAAGGTCGTTTCCAGTCGACAATCACAACTACCGATGCCGGAGAGACCAATGCTGCGCAAAATGCTTTTGGCAACGTTTGTTGCTTTTTTTGTTGGTGCTTACGGGGCGTATGCATCGACTTCCGTCGGGCGTCCACTCACGGCCGCAGAAAAATCCGACCTCCGGCATATGTTCGACAGTTTGCACGGCAAAAAAGGGCTCATCAACCTTGCCGACCCCGTGAACGAGCGTGCGTACTACCGGTTGCTCGAACAGCACGGACTGACACCGCAGAACCGGCCGCAGTTTTTTGCAGCGTTGCAACGTACCAAACGTCAGCAGGCGGCCACACTCGCGGCAGGCAAAGCGCTGGATGACAACGCTTGCACGGGGGCAGTGGTCAATCAGCTGCAGCATGTCTACGATCTCGTCGGCGTCGACGCAAACGGAGATTTTACCAATGTGAACGTCGATGGCCTTGATAGCATCTATAAGGGCGCCGACTCTTATGTCGATACGCTCGACGTGTATGACAGCGACGGGGATCCGATCGCCTCCGGCACCGCGGAACCCCAAGGCGACGACGGAAAATTCAGGCTTTTTCATACGACCGAACAAGTGGGCCCCCCCAATAACCCGAGCGGGGAGCCAGTCAGGGTCGGCGGCACCTTCACTTACATCAAGGATGGCGCGAGCACGGGACCCTGCGGGTTCGATCTGGCGAAAATTCACGGTGTGCCCAAAGCCATTGCCCCTGGAGCTCCGCAGTACGTCAACAATACTCCGCAGACGGCAGCAAGCGGCGTGATCATCTGCTTGAATCGCTCAAATTCGGATGGAACCGGCAGCACCTGCGATTACGGACCGATGTATGACCCGCATGTGGCAAATTCCGACACGCATGTCCTTACGCCAATCAGCGGAAGCGTCACCTATTACGATCCGCTTGCCGACGGAACGTCCTGGCAGGACAGTGACACAACCGATTATCCAACGTTGTATGTAATACCGCGCGGAATCGGCGGAGGGTGCAAGCTTTCGCTCATTGACAATAACAATTATGCGGACTTCTGGAGTCACTTCCAGGTATCGCAAGATAGAAAGACGCTCACCTATAAATGGGATAAAGCTGATTTCGGATTGCTGTGCTATCAGCTCGTCGGCCCATATGCGACATGGGATTTCATCATGACGTTCTTCGTCAAGACAAAATCCGGCAATAGCACATACAACGTCCAGGCGGTTATCACGAGCAACAATCAGGGAAATAACATTGCGAACAGCGTCGCGCAGATTTATCCGCTTCAATTTCAGTACGGATGCATTTTGAAAGGCACGCTGATCACCATGGCCGATGGAAGTCGGAAAAAGATCGAGTTGGTGCGGTCAGGTGACGTTGTGCGGAGCAAAGGTGGGCAGAATCTCCGGGTCAAGCATACCGTGATCGGTACCGATAGCGAGCTCGTCCATATCGTCGATCAGAGGGGCGGCTCACTGTTCGTTACCCCTGCGCATCCGATACCGACCGCTCGAGGGATGCTCGAGGCGCGGCAACTGCGGCGCGGAGACACCATCTACACGCTCGCGGGCTCGACCACCGTGCGTGAGGCCAAGGCGGAGGTACGAAAGCCCGGCGTCCAGGTCTATAACCTCGATCTCGAGCAGACCGACGGAAAGCCGCTCGCTATGCCGCAGGACCGCGTGTTCTATGCCGCCGGTGTGCTGGTCGGCGATAACGAGATGCAGGCTGTTCTCGGCAGAAAAGCGCTGGAAAACCACTAGCCCAATCGCCCAATGCCGGGCGGCAGCGGGTTGGCGCCTCGGCACACTCATAAGGGGATCGGTAATGAGCCTGAAAACGAACCCGAAAATGCGCATTCTGTTTGCGAATCTGGTCGCAAACACTTCCGGAAACGGAGACAAGGGGCATTTCATGATTATGTGGGAGCCCTACGAGGAGACTGGCGAAGGTGCCAATTCGCTGATCGTTACCGTATCGGGAACCGGATTTGAAACATGGAGCAGTGATCCCATCGGTATCGACCAAGTCTCGTACTACCGGGAATACGACGACAAACTGAAGCCCGGCTTCTGGCAGACCCTGAACTGTACAGTCGCAGCGTGGTTCGGAAGTATGGCTCTGCCGGATACGGATAGTGATCCATTCCCGCTGAGTCCGAAAGAGATCTGACCAACTGCAGCGAATCACCGTCATCGAGCGCCGATCGGCGATGCATATCGTCGACGGACGCTCGTCAACAAGAACGCGAGGCTACGCCAATGAGCAGCAATGCGAAGGACGACCGGGTGAAGATTACTCAAGCCGAATACTCGATATCCGGCTATGTCATGGCCACCTGGACGGTGCCCGCCACACCCGCGACGATTGCCGGATGGGCGCTGGGGGTTGGTGGAATCGGCATTCCATTGACCAATTTCGATCTGCAGGACGGCAAGACGCTGCAATGCGGATTTCCGTACACGGTCAAAAAAAATGTGACTCACACGTTGCAGATAACGCCGTACGACACCAACGGGATCCTGATTTCAGCGCTGGCTTCCGATCCGACCGAAATCAGGATCGTCGCATAAGAACCGCGACGGGAAGCTTCCCTATTCCGACATAGGCCGCCTCGTCGCGGTAAGTGGAGAATCGCATGTCTACTGCCAGTCTGAATTTCCTCTATCCGCTGCCTTTTACCCCGCTTCTCATCGCGGAAGGAAGCAACCAGTTGGTAGTACGACTGGAGGTTCCCGATGGCATCCCGGTAAAGGGGCAAACTATCCATTGGCTGGCGGTCGCAGACTCTGCCCTCGTGCAACTCACAGCCCAACAGACGCAGACGCTGGAAGACGGCACCAGTACGAACAGTATCGAGATCCTGGGTAGCCTTCCCGATTTGCTGACGATTTCGGTCTGGAGCGATCTCGATCCACGGCACTTCTCCACACTTTACGAGTGCGTAAAGCTTCGCTCATGGGTAAGCATGAAGAGCAGTATTGGGCAACTCTATCCGCGCGGCTCGAACGAACGCCCCAAAGAGGCTCAGCAGATCGGCGTGACGACCACACTGCTGGACGAAACGAGCAGGCCCGTGCGCGGCCTGCGTTGTCATTGGGGTGGCTCGCCGAATCCGCCGACCAGTGCATGGGAGCCGATAGCCGGTGGCTTGCTGGTCCCGCTCGTCCCTGACAAGGACGGTTACCCCTTCGAGACCAATTCGCAAGGCAGGGCGACGATATCGTTTTCGAACGCGGCCACGACAATTTGCCAACTGAACCTGAATGTCAATAACGTTGCGCAGGATTCGCGTCCAGCCGTATTCACCAACATCGAGAACGGAAACGGCGACTTGCCTCCGATTATTTTCGATTTTGACAACGATGGTCGTGTCGATCTGGACAAATACGACGACAAAGGCGTGGCGGCGTATTTGCCCGCCAGTATCGGGAGCGGCTACTATGTGGCGATCTGGCTGAACGAAGAAATTGTCGCGCGAGGCACACCGGAATACGACTATTCCGTTACACCGCTCTATATTAAAAAGTCGTATTTCCAGACCGATGGCGCGAACAACACCGCCGGATACATCATCAGTTCACCGGCGGGCAATGGCAAGGATTCGAAGCTGCGCGTGTTTCCGGTCATCGGCACCATCCCGGCGCCCCAACCTCCCGTCGTAACGCGGACCTACGATCAGCCATCGATCGTCCCGCCGATCTGGACCGTCGTCAACGCGTCCACCGTTGCGGGTGGCCTCGAGTTGTCGATCCCTCCCTACACCGGAATTGCGGATGGCGACAAGGTGACGATCAATATTTATCTGGAAGGCTACCTGGGCGGCACCAACGTGAAGAAATACGGTTTCGTCACGATGGAGCACGACGTGGCCGATGGCGACGTCGACAACGGCTTCACGGTAGTGGCCGATGAATCGAACTTTGTCGGTTATTACCGCTCCACGCCGGGCAACGCGTATGGCAAGTTCCGGGCCGAGTACGTCGTCAACGGTACTCAATATTCAGAGTTGCTGGTGCTCCCGTTTGCCGACCCGGGACCTTGACGTGCTGAAGCCGCCGGCTTGATCGACACGCGCGCGAACCGATGAACCGGCGTATGCGCGTGGACCCGGAACGGAAAGACCACCGCTGGCCTCTCTTTTCTCCTTTGGGCATTCGCCCAATGCAAAAGCAGCCGACGCCCGTTGGGTCGGCGCACGCGTCATGAAAAGATCTGGTGCTTGACGGCGCATTCCAGGTAGACAGCGTTTGATTCGACCTGGCCTGCATTCTGTGGGCGTTGGGTACTCATGACGTCAGTGCGTCTTTCGCGGCCGATTCTGCGTGATGGCAGTGGCCTGTTGATCGGGTTGGCAAGAAGAGAATCTTTGCAGTTGACGCACGGTGCCGTGCCTTCCTTGCTGACTCCCCGGATTCTCCAAGGAGAGCACGATGATTCGAAACTTATTCTTGACCGCGCTGCTTGCAGTCAGCGCAACACTGGCTGGTTGTGGGGGAGGCGCTCCCCCGACGCCGTCCGTAACGCCCCCTGCAAACCTGATTTACGACCAGAACGTAGTCTCCTATGCCCAGGGCCAGGCCATTCCGGAAAACCATCCTCACAGCGAGGGTGGCGCGATCACGCATTACACCGTCGATCCGCAATTGCCGGCCGGCCTGGTGCTCGATCCCGGCAGCGGTGTAATCAGCGGCACACCGACCGAAGTCAGTGCGGCCGCGTCTTACACCGTGACCGGCAGTAATGCGGGCGGCTCGACCGCCACGTCGCTTCGAATCACCGTGGTCCAGCCGGCGCAGCCGCCGGGCAGCCTGAACTACACGGAAAAGGATCCGGTCTACACGGTCAATACGCCCATCGCGCCAAACGATCCGAATCCCGAGGGAGGCGCCGTATCGAGCTACAGCGTGTCGCCAGGACTGCCGGCGGGTTTGACGCTGAATACGTCGACGGGTGTCATCACGGGTACGCCGACTGCGGTGTCCGCTGCGGCCACCTACACCGTTACCGCCCAAAACAGCGCGGGTTCCGTCAGCGAAGATTTGACCATCTCGGTCGTGAACGCCGTGCAACCGCCGGCCGGGCTCGCTTACAAGCGTACCTGGGCGGTCTATGGAGAAGGCAAGCAGATCTTGCCGAACACGCCGTCCAGCAGCGGCGGCCCCATCGCGCAGTTCTCGATCGAACCTCCGCTTCCGGCCGGGATGACGTTCGATACCACGACGGGCGAAATTAGCGGCAAGCCGATCGTACTGAGCCCCGAAACGACTTACACGATCGTCGGTAGCAATGCGGCCGGACAGACCCACACGCAAATCCAGCTTCAGGTCGTGCCGCGCGGCACGTGGGTTCCCGTGCCGACTTCGATGAAGACCGGTCATTACAATGGCGGGTGGCAGTTCCTCTTGCCGAACGGCCAGGTGCTCGTTCTGGGCGGTAAGGACCAGACCGGTGCGTTGACCACGGCAGTGGACTTGTATGACCCCGATACCGGCGTGTGGAGTTCAGAGCCGCCGATGTCGAGCCCGCACTACAAAGGTGTCGCGGCACTGGTCGACGGAAAGGTCCTCGTCGCATCGGGCCAGGACAACTTTGGCACGATCCTGACGTCGGCCGAAATGTTCGACCCCGCTACCCGCACGTGGTCGCCGATCGCCCCGATGCAGCTGGGCCGTCTTGCCGGTGCGGCGATCAGCGCGGCCGGGCAGGTGATCGTGGCCGGCGGTAGCGTTTCGGCCAACACCGATACAAAGGAAACGGAGATCTACGATCCGGCCTCGAACACCTGGACGGTTGGTCCGGACCTGTCAGCGCCGGTGGAGTCCGCACAGATGTACTTGCTCGATAACAACAGCAGGGTACTCGTTGCGGGCGGATATCAATCCAATATCATATCCGGTGACAAGACGCTAACCATGTCGGAATGGGCAAACGTGAACAGCTCCGGACCGGCCATATCGTCCTGGACGCAAAGTGCGGGACCGCTGACCCAGAGCCGGTATGCGTTTGGATCCGCGACGCTGTCGTCTGATGCCGCGTTGGCGGTCGCTGGGGTGAATGTAGTGCCGCCGGCAAACGACACCAAGCTGACTGGAATCGAGCAGTATTCGGCCGCCTCCGACCGCTGGACGAAGGTAGGCGACCTCCCGGCGGCCGTGGCGAACCCGATGGTCACGCGGCTCGACGACGGCACTGCGCTGATCGCCGGCGGTACCACCGGCAGCACGATGCCGAAGAGCGCGATGATTTTCAATCCTTCGAACGGGCAACTGCTGCCCACCGGATCGATGAACTCGCCTCGTTACATGACGCAACTGACCACGCTGAACGACGGCAACGTGCTGGTCAGCGGCGGGCAGGCGTCGGCCGCGACCGACGCTCAAACCAGCTCCGAGCTCTACGTTCAGTAGCGCATACGCCGGCCCGGGTCGAAGGACCTGGGCCGGCGCATCGACTCTCCCTGTTCTATTGCCGCTATTGTCACAACGGGCAGCAACGCGTGATGCCAACACGTGTTCCACTCGGGACATCTGATCCGCTCGCGTGGCGGTGCCTATGCACTGCTATTACAGGAAACCTTGAAAGAATTCGGCCGCGTCGGCCGCTAATTGACCTGCAATGTCGAACTCGATGAACTCGACAGCCTTTTACGACAGGACCGCTCGGACCATCGGCCGAAGGCGCGAACGATTGCTCGACGCCTGGCGGCCCGACTTTTCACGGATTCGCGGCAAGGTCTATGTGGCCATCGCCGACCAGATCGAGGACGCTATCCGGTCCGGGGTTTTCCGCCCGGGTGAGCGTCTGCCGACACAGCGCGCTATTGCCGATGACCTCGGTTTTCATCTGAACACGATAAACGCCGCTTTTCGCGAGGCCGCCCGACGGGGCTTGATCGAGAGTCGCGCGCGTCGCGGCTCGATTGTGCGGCCGCCGCCTGCACAGCGCGATGTGCCGCCCTCGACCGCGTGAACACGCAAAGTGGCGGCAATATCCGGCTGACGTTGACCTTTCTGTTCCTATCGTGGCAACCGCGGGCATTGCGGAGAATTGCCCGGCTCGTGTCGGATTTCTTCGACAGCGTTTCCAGCGTGGCGGTGAGCCATGCGTGAAGCTGATCGAGTAACTGGCGCGCGTGCTCCTGCCGATACGCGCGACGTTCAGATTTAATACCCTCCACGATGAAACCTATCTCAGTCCCCTCGCCCGAACTTGCAGGGCACCAGACAACGGAAAAGGGCAAGACACATGGCACTGGCCGACCTGCTCTTTGGCGGCGAAGCGGCGCTGACAACGATCAATATGTCGGCGATCTACCGCCTCGTCGGCTACGTGATGGCGTCGTCAACGAATACGACCGCTTGCTATCGCAGACGTGCCTTGCCGTGATCGTCGACGCCTGCAACGGACTGGAACGACTCATCGAGATGAACACTCGCCGCAGCGAACTGACCTTCGCCAGTTGCAAGAATTCACATCGGGTTTCGCCATTTTTCCGTTGAAAATCGAGGGTGCCACTATACAACTTACGCCGACAACAAGCGCTGTAGCTGAGAAATTCAAGCAAAATCAGGCTGGGTACTGCACAACTTTATTGCCCGTCACCATCGGACGCTTCATGTTGCCATAACCAATAGCGCTCATTGTTCAATCATCGGCGCTTGTGAAATTCATGTGAGATGCTCGTTGTGTCACGACAAATGCGAGATTCGCTCACTGATTTCGGTAGTTATCGCGTAACCGGCTTTTATCGAGAGGATTCCATCAGGCAATCGCCATCGTCCTGCACTCTCGGTCCTCATCGCCCGCCTGTCGCCAGCGTCTCCTCAGACTCGATAGCTCCGCCGCGCGAAGGGCCGGCTCATTAATGCGGCTGCTACCGACGATATCGCTTAACAATAGCGACGCCTACCTATCAATCCCTTTAGTATTGAGCGGCGCGCCGGGCAGGATTTTTGATCCGCCTCCCGAAGACACCGTGATCGCGACATGCCGTCCTGGCATTTATTGTGCGTTGCTCCAACCCGGCTGCGGCCCATCTACCGGAATTTCCTTCGCCGGGTCAATCGGTTCTATAAAACCGCTTCCGGAAACACAGATGCCTATTACGCCCCAACTGTCGTAAATGACAGTTACCCGTCTTCGCGATTGGGAATAACGTCCATTCGTCCATTAAATGCTGACGGATGGATACGAGGGGCATAAACGGTCAGTGCTTGGCATATGGAGGAGAGAAATGAGAAAGACGCTTTATCGGCTTGCCTTCGTCGCAACATTTGTCTGGGCCGCTTCGGCCAACGCCGCCGAGGTGCTCAGCGCCACAACCGCGCACACCGCGCGCGACATGTGGCATCAGTACATGGATACGCACGGCGACTGCGGCAGCGATACCGCTCCCGTATTTTTATGCACCGGCATCATCATTCGCGAAACCGTACCAGGCACAAACTACTACTCGTGGCAACCTTCTCCTGAAGACGAGAAAACCGGGCGCGTGTCGTTTTCCTATCTTCGTAAAGACGCGAAATTCGGCGGGTTCAAGAGCGGGGGCGCAAACGGATTCACGCTGTTTCCGGTTCTCGGCCCGTACAAGGGCCCGGAAGACAAAATAAAGCTCGAGGTACTGTGCGCTTTTCCGATGGACGGCTGGACCGACCATCGACCGACGGATCACGGGTGCGGACCGACGCAGCGGTTTCCTACGCAGAGTGTTCTCTGCCAGCAGCAAGGAATCGTCACCGCGGAAGCATGGATGAACCACTGGAACGCGATGCCCGGAGGCGACAACACAAGGAACCTTTATCAATGCGCGTTCGACGTGCGACACGGTTCGCCTTACGGTAATACGACCGGCGCATTCAACCAGCTGATCAGGGCAATGCAATTGCTGGGCGAGGCCGAGTTCAGCGATCACAACGAGCTCGTGATCAACGCGTGGCCGGTGAACCTCAATCCCGCACAGCTGCCGATCCAATCGTTCTTCTATGTGGCGGCCGGTTCGGAGTCCGGGGGGCAAGCGCTCGCGAATGCGCAAAAGGATCAGAGAGACTATTACAACGTCACCAATGGCGGCTTCGTCCCGATCGTCCGTATCACGCCGCCGCAGTCGATCAACGACGACTACGATTTTCACTTCAGGCCGGAAGATCAAGCCGTTCGTATTCCGTAAGCCGATTCACAGGGCGGGCGACGCAACCACAGGCCGGCCCACATGACGCAGCACGATTCGACGCGGCACGCGGCACGGGTTCCTCTCGCGCCGCGCGCCGCGCGTGCATGGCAGCTGTAACGATTCGAGCGGCGCCCGCGCCGCGAACGCCGGCGCCGTTGCGGCAGCCGTCGCCCGACATGCGTACACTATCGGGCACGCAACGACGACGTACGAGGCACCCGATGACGACAGCCGCGACAGACACCGGCACGCGCGACCACTGGCTCGTCGCGCGACGCGATCCGGAAACGGGCATCGAAAGCCTGCGCGCGCACTTCAGCGGCCACGCGTACGATCCGCACGACCACGACGACATGCTGATCGGCTACACGGAACAAGGCGTCCAGCGTTTCCAGTGTCATCGGTCGCTGCATACGAGCGTGCCGGGCCGCGCGATCCTGATCGAGCCCGGCGCGCTGCACGACGGCCACGCGCCCGAAGCCGGCGGCTTCACGTACGCGATGCTGTACCTGCCGCAAGCGTGGGTCGACCGCGCGGCTCGCCGGCTGAATCTGCCGGGCCTGGCCGGCGTCGAAGCGGCGTTCGGCCATACGCTCGTCGACGACCGCAGCCTCGTCGACGCGATCCGGCAAGCGTTCGTCGCGCTCCACGGCAACGAAGGCAAGCTCGCGCGCGACCAGACGCTCGACCGGCTGCTCACGCGGCTCGGCGGCGAGCTGCGCGATCCGGCGCAATCGAGCGCCACCATCGTGCCGCCCGCGATCGCACGCGTGCGCGACCTGCTGCATGCACACGTCGATGCGAATCTCGGTCTGGACGAGCTCGCCGAACTCGCCGGCATCGACCGCTTCCGGCTGACGCGGCTGTTCCAGCGCGCGTTCGGCACGTCGCCGCATGCGTATCTGGTGCGCTTGCGCCTGCGTGCCGCGCGCCGGCTGCTCGCGGCGGGCCGCACGCCCGCGCAGGCCGCGGCCGACGTCGGCTTCGCCGATCAGAGCCATCTCGGCCGCTGGTTCCGCCGCGCGTACCGGATCACACCGGCCGCGTACCGGCGGCTGTGCACAAACGTTCCAGACTGATCGCACGCGGTATCCGATCATGACGGCCCCAACGAGGAGCAATCATGTTCGATACCAAAGTAGCGCTGATCGTGCGCGACGATCTCGCCGCGTGGCAGAAGCTCAATGTGGTCGCGTTTCTCGCGACGGGCATCGCGGCCGGCGCACCCGACGCGCTCGGCGAGCCTTACGAGGACGCGGCCGGGCGCCGCTACGGCCGCATGCTCGGCCAGCCGATGCTGGTATTCGCGGCCGACCTGAACGGCCTGCAGGCCGCGCACCGGCAGGCGCTGACGCGCGAACTGACGATCGTGCCGTACGTGCGCGCGATGTTCTCGACCGGGCACGATGCGGCCAACCGCGCGGCATTTCGCGCGGAGGATGCGGACAATCCGGATCTGGTCGGCCTCGCGCTGCACGGGCCGAAGAAGGCGGTGGACAAGGCGGTGAAAGGGCTCGCGCTGCACGGATGAGCGCCGTCACGGTCGCGGCGCATGAGCGCCGCGCGCCGCGCGTCACGCGTCACGCGTGAGCGAGCACGTTGACGAGCTTGCCGAACGGATCGCGAACGAAGAAGCGCCGCACGCCCCACGGCTCGTCGGCCGGCCCGTATTCGACCGGAATGCCGGCCGCACGAATCCGCGCGAGCGCTTCGTCGACGTCGTCGACCTCGATCGACAGATCGGGCGTCGGCGTGCCCGATCCGCCCTGCGACGCGAAGCCGATCTGCACCGTCATCCGCTCCGCGTTGCCGTACGTCGCGATCCAGCCGTGATCCATCAGCACGTCGAGACCGAAGATCTGCCCATAGAAGCGTTTCGCGTCGTCGATCGACGGGGTGTCGATGTTCGCGACGATCCGTTTGACCTTCATCGCCTGCCTCCGCGAGTCGTACCGCCATGATGAAACCGTGCGCCGCCGGCCCGTTGCAGGCCGGCGGCGTCCTGCATCAACCGCCGAGATACGCCTGCTTGATCCGGTCGTTCGCGAGCAGGTTCGCGCCCGTGTCCGCGAGCACGACGCGTCCCGTCTCGAGCACGTAGCCGCGATCGGCGACCTGCAGCGCCTTGTTCGCGTTCTGCTCGACGAGGAACACCGTCACGCCTTCGTCGCGAATCGTCCGGATGATGTCGAAGATCTGCGCGATCACGAGCGGCGCGAGGCCGAGCGTCGGCTCGTCGAGCAGCAGCAGACGCGGCTTGCTCATCAGCGCGCGGCCGATCGCGAGCATCTGCTGCTCGCCGCCCGACATCGTGCCGGCTCGCTGCGTCGCGCGCTCTTTCAGCCGCGGAAACAGCTTGAAAACGTGCTCGATCCCGTCGTCGATTTCGTGGCGGCTCGCGAAGAACCCGCCCATCTTCAGGTTCTCGAGCACCGTCAGGCTCGGAAACACGCGCCGCCCTTCCGGCGAAATCGCCATCCCCTGCCGCATGATCTGATGCGTGGACATCGCGGTGATGTCGTTGCCCTCGAACAGCACGCGGCCCGACGACGCGCGCGGCGTGCCGCACACGGTCATCATCAGCGTCGTCTTGCCGGCGCCGTTGCTGCCGATCAGTGTGACGATCTCGCCCTTGTTCACTTCGATCGACACGCCCGCGAGCGCTTCGACCGCGCCGTAGTGCGTATGGACCTGCTCCAGCTTCAGCATCACTCTTCCCCCAGATACGCGTTGATCACGCGCGGGTCGTTGCGCACCGCTTCCGGCGTGCCGATCACGATCGGCCGGCCGTGCTCCATCACGAGGATGCGGTCCGACACGCCCATCACGAGGCTCATGTCGTGCTCGATCAGCAGCACCGACACGCCGAACTCGCGGCGCAGCCGGTCGATCAGATGCTGAAGCTCGATCTTCTCCTGCGGGTTCAGGCCGGCCGCCGGCTCGTCGAGCATCAGCAGGCGCGGCTCGGTAATCATGCAGCGCGCGATCTCGAGACGCCGCTGGTGCCCGTACGACAGCGTGCCCGCCGGCCGATTGGCGACCGACCTCAGGCCCATCCGGTCGAGCCACACGGCCGCGCGTTCGAGCGCCTCCTTTTCCGCACGCCGATACGCGGGCGTCGCGAACAGCCCGTGCAGCAGGCCCGACTTCACCTTGCGGTGCTGCGCGACCATCAGGTTCTCGACGACCGTGAGCGACCTGAACAGCCGGATGTTCTGAAACGTGCGGACCAGGCCCTTCAACGCGATCTTGTGGCTCGGCAGCCCGGCGATCCGGTGGCCGTCGAGCACGACGTCGCCGGCGCTCGGCCGGTAGAAGCCGCCGACGCAGTTGAACACCGTCGTCTTGCCCGCGCCGTTCGGCCCGATGATCGCGAACACCTCGTCGCGGCGCACGTCGAAGTCGATGCCGTCGACGGCGAGCAACCCGCCGAAGCGCATCTGCAGCCCGGCGACCTTCAACAGTTCTGCATTCGCGCTCATTGCGGCAGCTCCACGTGGGGACGGCTCGCGGGCAGCAGGCCCTGCGGACGCCACATCATCATCAACACCATCACGAGACCGAACATCAGCATCCGGTATTCGGCGAAGCCGCGCGCGACTTCCGGCAGCACGGTCAGCAGGATCGCCGCGAGAATCACGCCGAGCTGCGAGCCCATGCCGCCGAGCACGACGATCGCGAGGATCAGCGCCGACTCGATGAACGTGAACGACTCCGGATTCACGAGGCCCTGACGCGCGGCGAAGAACGCGCCGCCGATGCCCGCGAACGCCGCGCCGAGCGTGAACGCCGACAGCTTGATGCGCGTCGGATTCAGCCCGAGCGAGCGGCATGCGATCTCGTCGTCGCGCAGCGCTTCCCATGCGCGGCCCATCGGCATGCGGATCAGGCGGCTCGTCACGAACAGCGTGAAGCCGACCAGCAGCAGCGCGAGCAGGTACAGGAAGATCACCATGTGCTCGCCGCTGTATTCGAGGCCGATCAGTTCGTGGAACGTCTTCGCGCCTTCGACGCTCGCCGAGCGCGCCATCTCGATGCCGAACACGGTCGGCTTCGGAATGCCCGAGATGCCGTCCGGGCCGCCGGTGAGACTCGTCAGGTTGTTCGCGAGCAGGCGGATGATTTCGCCGAAGCCGAGCGTGACGATCGCGAGATAGTCTCCGCGCAGCCGCAGCACCGGAAAGCCGAGCAGGAAGCCGAACGTCGCCGACGCGATCGCGGCGAGCGGCAGGCATTCCCAGAACGTGAAGCCGAAATACTGGTTCAGCATCGCGTACGTATAGCCGCCGACCGCGTAGAAGCCGACGTAGCCGAGATCGAGCAGGCCCGCGAAACCGACGACGATGTTCAGCCCGAGGCCGAGGATCACGTAGATCAGCGCGAGCGTCGCGACGTCGACCGCGCCGCGCGAGCCGAAGAACGGCCACACGAGCCCGACCGCGAGCAGCGCCCATACGATCGTGCGCTGCTGCCGCGCGCTCATCGCGGGCGCCGCCGGCAGCTTCACCGCCGACTTCGCGCGGACGAACCACGGTTTGAACAGCTGGAACAGGAACACGGCCGCGACCGCGATCCACACCGGCCGCCAGTGCGGCGTGAGCACGACCTGATAGCCGTCGAGCTTCAGCTGCAGGCCGAGCACGGGGATCGTGAGAATCGCCGTGAGGATCGCGGCGACCACGGCATTTTTCAGCGCCTGGCCGAACGAAGCGTCGGCGGCCGGGCGGCGAACGGAAATCACTTGACTCATCTGCGTCTGCCTCAAACCTTTTCGATGTCCGACTTGCCGAGCAGGCCGGTCGGGCGGAAGAGCAGGATCAGCACGAGCAGGCCGAACGCGACGACGTCCTTGTACTCGGCCGGCATGTAGCCCGCGGCGAAAGTTTCGGCGAGGCCGAGCAGCACGCCGCCGAGCATCGCGCCCGGAATGCTGCCGATCCCGCCGAGCACCGCGGCGGTGAACGCCTTGATGCCCGCGACGAAACCGATGTACGGATTCAGCTTGCCGATCGTCAGCCCGATCAGCACGCCGCCGACCGCGGCCAGCATCGCCCCGAGCACGAACGTGAACGAGATCACGCGGTTCGTGTCGATGCCGAGCAGGTTCGCCATCTTCATGTCTTCCGCGCAGGCGCGGCACGCGCGGCCCATCCGCGAATGCGAGATGAACAGCGTGAGCGCGATCATCAGCGCGATCGTCACGCACACGATCAGCAGCCGCGCATACGGAACGGTGACGTCGAAGTCGCCGCCGAGATGGATGTCGAACGCGCCGGAGATCAGCACCGGCACCGACACGTCGCGCGCGCCCTGCCCGATCTGCACGTAGTTCTGCAGGAAGATCGACATGCCGATCGCGGAGATCAGCGGCACGAGCCGCGGGCCGCCGCGCAGCGGCCGATACGCGATGCGCTCGACCGCGAAGCCGTACAGGCCGGTGACGATCACCGACACGATCAGCGCGGCGCCGAGCACGAGCGGCAGCGGATAGCCGGCGGACACGCCGATCGCGGTCAGCGTGACGAGGCCCACGTACGCGCCGATCATGTAGATCTCGCCGTGCGCGAAGTTGATCATGCCGATGATCCCGTAGACCATCGAATAGCCGATCGCGATCAGCGCATAGATCGCACCCAGCGTCAGGCCGTTGACCAGCTGCTGGGCGAATTGAGGAAAGAAGTCAGTCATGTGCGGGAAGCTCCCGTTGGCGCCGCGCCGCGTGCCGCAGCCGGATCACGGCGCGGCCGCGCGCGACGCACGGTGTCGTCTCGGCCGCCCTTCGGCCGCCGAACGGCCGAATGCGCACCGCCCCGTCCGGATCTCGGGCGGGGCGGGGCGGTGCGCGGGGCGGGTACTCCGTCTTACTTCGCGGCGGTCTTCGTCGCGTCCTTGTGCCACGTATAGACGACGAACTTGAACGCCTTCAGGTCGCCCTGCGCGTCATACGACACCTTGCCGATCGGCGTGTCGAACGTCGTCTTGTGCATGTACGCGGCGACCTTCGTCGGGTCGGTCGTCTTCGCCCCGGCGATCGAGTCGGCGATGATCTTCACCGCTGCGTACGCCGGCATCTGGAACGGACCGTTCGGATCGCGCTTCTTGTCCGCGAACGCCTTCACGAGCGCCGCGTTGGCCGGATCGGCCGAGAAGTCGGCGGGCAGCGTGACGAGCATCCCTTCCGATGCCGGGCCGGCGATCGCCGTCACGTCCTTGTTGCCGACGCCCTCGGGCCCCATGAACGTCGCCTTCACGCCCTGCTCGCGCGCCTGGCGCATCAGCAGGCCCATTTCCGGGTGATAGCCGCCGAAGTAGACGAAATCGACGCCTTGCGACTTCAGCTTCGTGATGATCGCCGAGTAGTCGGAATCGCCGGCGTTGATGCCTTCGAACAGCACGACCGGGATCTTCGCGGCTTCGAGGTCCTTCTTCACCGACGACGCGATGCCCTGGCCGTACGACTGCTTGTCGTGCAGCACCGCGACCTTCTTCGGCTTCACGTGATTGATGATGTACTGCGCAGCGGCCGGGCCTTGCTGGTCGTCGCGGCCGATCGTGCGGAAGATGAAGTGGCGCTTCTTGCCTTCGGTCAGCTGCGGCGCGGTGGCCGACGGCGTGACCATCACGATGCCTTCGTTCTCGTAGATGTCCGATGCGGGGATCGTCGAGCCCGAGCACACGTGGCCGATCACGTACTTGATCTTCTGGCTGACGATCTTGTTCGCGACCGCGACGGCCTGCTTCGGTTCGCATGCGTCGTCCATCAGCACGGCTTCGAACTTGTTGCCGCCCGCACCGCCGGCCGCGTTGATCTGCTCGATCGCGGTCAGCGCGCCGGCCTTCACCATGTCGCCGTACTGCGCGACCGAACCGCTCATCGGGCCGGCGATGGCGATCTTCACGGTTTCCGCTTGCGCGGCGGCGGCGCCGGCGGCGAACAGCACGGCGGCGACGGAAATGGACGTAAGACGGGACAGCGTCATCAGGAGCTCCTCGATGTTGTTAGTCATACGGGCAAAGGCGGCATGACTTGCGCAATCGAACAGCACCCGGGGCGAGAACATGGGACACGCCCGAGACACATGAAGACGGACCTGCGGATGAATGATGCGTAGCGGGGCCCGGCTCTTGCAGTCCCCGAAGGGGACGTCTGGTTCGGAAAGACAACGTGATGCGTCTTGCATTGCGCAAGCTTTTCGCCTGCCCCGCTTGCCGAACCGCATCGTCGGAGGGATGGTCCGACAGCCGTTGGCAAGGCAGCCGAAATTATATGAGCGTTTTTTAATGGTCTGTCAAAAATGCCTGCCAACCGAGGGAAAACACGGAGAACCTGTGGGGCGCGAAGGTGGCGATCGGGAGCAACCCTGGCCGGGTATCGGCGCCGGACGGGAGTGCAATCCGGTTGCGACGGTATGCGGCGGCGCAGCGCAGAACCTTGATCTGTAAGGTTTCCGGCGATGCCGGTGCTTCCGCTTCGGGCTTTTGGTCGTGGCGGGTTTTGATCGGCCACGGCCAAACATCTGATTAATAGCGGCTCGAGGCACCATGCCCGTGCATCGCTTCGCGCAGCGGATTGGTGCGCTTTCCTTCCATTTCCTGACACGTCGAGCACTCAAGAAAGCTGTTTGTTGAATGCGTGAAATGATACGGGCTCGTTTCCGTCATCCAGCGGACCTCGTTGTGATTCGCGTCTGCGGCACGCGGGCGCGCTCCGCGCCCACAATTTTCCGCAGCCGCCAGCCCGGGATTTGCCGTCTTTTCCGCGCACAGCCCTTCGACGAGGCCGGCCGATGCGCGCGATTGCGGCGGGCGTCACGCGTCACGTCGCCGTGACGGTCGGCCCGCCCGCCGCGCGCGTTCGCCGTCGTACCCGCATCCGGCTTGGTACAAAGCCCGCATTGTCAATCGGCCGCATTCGTCGGATACCGCGACGTTTCGCGGCCTGCCGGCCCGTCATCCGTTCAGATCGGCCGGAAGCTTCGCAACGACCTTGATCTCGAAGTCGAAGCCGTAAAGCCACGTAACGCCGACCGCGGTGAGCGCCGGATGCGGCGCGTCGCCCCAGAACTCGGGCACGACCTGCCAGATGCGCTCGAACGTCGATTGCGGATCGACCATGAACACCGTGACGTCGACCACGTCGTCGAACGTGCATCCTGCCTCGTGCAGGATCGCATTCAGGTTTCGAAAAGCGAGCCGCACCTGCTCGTGCAGGTCGGGTTCCGGCGTGCCGTCGTCGCGACTGCCGACCTGCCCGGACACGAACAGCAAATTGCCGGCCCGTACGGCGGGAGAGTACCGGTTACGCTCGTACAGCGCCCGACGCGCCTGTGGAAATACGACATCGCGCTTGCCCACCTTCACCTCCATTGACGATCGTTGGTTTCGAGCGATCCACTGTACCGAGCGACGTGCGCGCGATAAACCGCCAACCCTGTCCATGACTATTTGTAGAATGCAAACAATTCAACTGCGAGGCAGCGAGGCAAAACGCATGGATCGCTTCGACGCGATGCGCGCATTCATCCGGGTGGTCGAGGCAGGCAGCTTCACGAAGGCCGCCGAAACGCTTCATATGAGCAAGACCACGGTCACGCATCTGGTCCAGCAGCTCGAGGCGCGGCTGCGTGTGCGCCTTCTGAACCGGACGACGCGCCGGCTCAACGTCACGCCGGACGGCATCGCGTACTACGAGCGCGTGGTGCGGCTGCTCGCCGATATGGACGACGCCGAGACGAGTCTGTCGAGCGCATCGGCGGTGCCGCGCGGCCGCCTGCGCGTGGACGTGCCGAGCCCGTTCGCGCGCCTGATCCTGATTCCCGCGCTGCCGGCATTCCTCGCCCGCTATCCGGACATTCAGCTCGACATGGGCGTGAGCGACCGTACCGTGGACATCATCCGGGAGAACGTCGATTGCGTCGTGCGCGGCGGCGAGCCCGCGGATCGGTCGATGGTCGCCCGGCGCGTGGCCGGGCTTTCGCTCGGCGTCTTTGCATCGCCCCGATATCTCGCGCTGGCGGGCACGCCTTCACATCCCGCGGAACTCGAGAATTCGCATCACCGGATCGTCGGATTCTCGTGGGGACGCGCGGGGAATCTGTATCCGCTCGTCATGCATCGCCGCGACGAAACGATCAACGTGCAAGGCCGTTACGCGCTCGCGGTGGACGACGGAAACGCATATCTCGCGGCCGGCGTCGCGGGTCTCGGCATCATGTGGCTGCCGCACTACATGGCGAAAGCGGCGATCGAACAGCGCGAACTCGTTGCGTTGTTCGACGACTGGCAACTCGATCCGATGCCGCTTTATGTCTGCTATCCGCCGAACCGCCACGTCAGCCCGAAGCTGCGTGTGTTCATCGACTGGGTGGTCGAACTGATGAACGGACCGGGTCGCATGCAGCTGTAATGAGCCGGGCGGGAAACCGGGCGGAAGCGGTGGCCGTTACGGCTCCCGGAAAGGCCTTCCCATGTCGATTCGTTCATCGCCGGCGATGGGGTGACGCGGTCGAAAGCCTCGGAGAAATTACCGCCGGTCCGCATCCTCGACGAAAATCTCGAACCACGCATTCATCACGGCCCAGAAATCGACCGGCTCGAGTTCCGCAGGATTGTCATGCCACCAGATTCGCCCGGCCGCACTGCCATCTCCCGCGCTGTCGCGAAGATCGAGACACAGATAATCGCCGCCGCCGTTCTGGAACACCGTCCACACGAGATCCGGGTTCACGCCGAGCGCGCGCGTCTCGTCAGGCGTCAGGTCGAGCTTCGCCGTCAGCGCCGTTTGATCGCCGATCGGCAACGGCCCCATCGAGTTCGCGGGAAAGAAAGTCCACCCGTTATGCGCGAGCTGATAAAAGCTGCGCAGATCGTCGGGCAACGCGCGCCATAGCGGCATGTCGTCCGATACGAGATCGCCGAGCGGCGGATGGCCAATGAAAAAGTTCAGATCGTCGTGGTCGACGGTGTACGGATAGAGCAGGCACAGATCGCCGTTTTCCTTCTGCAGCACGGCCGGGCGCCGCAGTTTCTCGTCGAAGAACTGCCGGACCGCTGGCAGGCGATCGACGACACCCGCCCACATCTTCGCGAGCGACGTCTCGAGTGCGGCGTCGCGCATATCGAGCAACGCGCGCCACGCGGTCGGCACTTGCACGTCGGCAGGAATGTCCTTCGAAGCAAGCCAGACGCGGCCGCGCAATTTGAAGCGCTGCAGTTCGGCGGCGTAAGCGGTTGCGGATAGTTCGATCATTGCCGTCGCCATTCTTCCTCGGATTCGTCGTCTGCGGAATTTACGTCAGCCGATCGCGAACCGGCAAATCTTCGAAACCGGGCGTTTGCGCAGTCTCCGTCATCGGCACGGTGTGCGTTGCATGAAAAGGGCTGTCGATCATGACGGCCGTCAGCGCGTGGTCGCCCGCTCCCGCATCGACATGCTCGCCACGCGTGTCCACGATCTTCGAACCCGCCGTCTCGATCCGGCACTTGTCGTATATCCTTTGCTCTAAACCCAACCGCCGTACCGAACACCAACCGCCCCACGACCCACCACCGTCTTTCACGACCATCCATGGACTTCGACGTCATCGTTCTAGGCGCAGGCATCGTCGGCGTGTCCGTCGCGCTGCATCTGCAGGATCGCGGCCGCAAGGTCGCCCTCGTCGACCGCGGCGCGCCCGGCGAAGGCACGAGCTTCGGCAACGCCGGGCTGATCGAGCGCTCGTCGGTCGAACCGTATCCGTTCCCGCGCAGCCCGTTCACGCTGATGCGCTACGCATTGAACCGCTCGACCGATCTCTACTGGCACAGCGCGTCGCTGCCCGCGTTCGCACCGTGGCTCGCGCGTTTCTGGTGGGAATCGGCGCCGCAACGACATGCGGCGGCGGCGCGCGACATGCTGCCGCTGATCGAGCGCTGCATCGTCGAGCACGACGCGCTGATCGCACGCGCCGGCGCCGGCGAACTCGTGCGCGCGAGCGGCTGGCTCGAAGCGTTCCGCACGCCGGCCGCGTTCGAGCGCAGCGTCGCGGAAGCCGGCGTCACCGCGCGGCGCCGCGGGCTCGGCATCACGCCGCTCGACGCGAACGCGCTGCTCGAACACGAACCGAGCCTCGCGCCGGGCTTCTGCGGCGCGCTGCATTGGCTCGACCCGAAAAGCGTCGTCGATCCGTCCGCGCTCGTCAAAGCGTATGCGCGGCTCTTCGAGCAAGGCGGCGGCACGCTGCTGTCGGGCGACGCCGCGAGCCTCGCCGCGCTGTCGCCGGGCTGGCAGGTCGAAACACGGAACGGCAACGTGGCCGCGCCGGCCGTCGTCGTCGCGCTCGGTCCGTGGTCCGACACGGTGTTCGGCAAGTTCGGCTACAGGATTCCGTTGCGCGAGAAACGCGGCTATCACATGCACTACGCGCCGTCCGAACGCGGCGCGCCGTCGGCGCCGATCGTCGATCGCGAGTACGGCTACGTGATCGCGCCGATGCGGCGCGGGCTGCGGTTGACGACCGGCGTCGAGATCGCGCGGCGCGGCTTGCCGCCGACCGGCGTACAGCTCGAACGCGCGGAACGCGTCGCGCGTCCGGTGTTCGGCTTCGGGGAAAGACTCGATCCGCAACCGTGGCTCGGCTTCCGGCCGTGCACGCCGGACATGCGTCCGGTGATCGGCCCGGCACCCGCGCATCGCGGGCTATGGTTCGCGTTCGGGCACAACCATCACGGCTTGACGCTCGGCCCGGTGACCGGCCGCCTGCTCGCCGAGATGATGACGGGCGACACGCCGTTCACCGACCCGACGCCGTATCGCGCCGACCGCTTCTGAACCTGCAAGCGGCACACGGATCGACGCACGGATAAAACGCGCGCTCAGTCGAGCGCGCGCCCGAAGATCCGGATCACTTCATCGAGATGCCCGGCCATCGCGCGCCGCGCGGCTTCCGGATCGCGCGCGCGGATCGCGTCGAGAATCGCGCGATGCTCAAGCTCGGACCGATGCGGCATGTCGTTCGGCATGTACAGCGATTGCAGCCGCTGAAACATCGGATCGTACTTGTGCGCGAGCAACTGCTTGATCATCAGCGCATACGCGGGGTTGTCGCTCGCCTCCGCGATGCGGATATGGAACAGCCGGTCGCCCGGATGCGTGAGCGAGCCGCTGCGGTTGTCCTCCTGGTTGCGCAGGAACGCGTCGTGAATCCCTTCGATCTGCGCATCCGAGCCGTGCTTCGCGGCGAGCGACGCGGCTTCCGGCTCGATCAGCCGGCGCGCCTGCAGCAGCGCGAACGGCGGAATCTCGGTGTCGAGATCGAGCGCGATGCCGAGCTCCGGATCGATCTCGACGATCGTAAACGGCGCGACCTTCCGATCGCGATCGACGGCCGGCGCAGCGGCCGCTTCCGGATACCGCACCTTCACGCCGTCGCCGACCCGCACGCTCACGCGCCCGCGCACCTCGAGCGCGATCAGCGCCTCGCGCACCGACGTGCGCGACACGCCGAACTGCTCGGCCAGTTCGCGCTCGGGCGGCAAATAGCTGCCCGGCGGAAAGGTGCCGGACTCGATCATCTCGCCGAGCTTGTCGGCGATCTGCTGATAGAGGCGGCGGTTCTGAATCGGCTGGATGGACATACGTCGATACGGGTGAATCGGTTGTGTTCGGGGCTGCTCGCGCTCGCGAATCGAACGACCAATCGCGTCCGACTGGCACACAAATCGCGCAAACGACCGGCGTCTATTTTATATGCGCGCTTGCGCGTCTCCCGGCACGTCGTAGCAGCGCGCGGCCGTGCCGCCCCACAGCGCGCCGCGCTCGGCCGCCGACAGCCGCGATTCGGCCCACCGCTCGACGATTGACGCGACCTCGTCGTACGACGCGGCCAGCAGGCACACGGGCCAGTCCGAGCCGAACATCAGCCGTTGCGGACCGAACGCATCGAGCGCCGCGTCGAGGCATTGCTCGACGTGCCGAACGTCCTGCGCACGCAATCCGCGCCGCCAGTCGGCTTCGGTCACGAGCCCCGACAGCTTGCACGCGACGTGCGGCATCGCGCCGAGCTCGCGCAGTTGCGTGCGCCAGCGCGCAAGCGCGGTGTCGTCGCGATCGAACGCGGCGAGCGCCGGCTTGCCCGCATGATCGAGCACGAGCCAGTGCGCGTCGTGCCGCGCGCAGAATTCGCGCACGTCGGGCAACTGCCGCTCGAACACGAGCACGTCGTATACGTAGCCGTTCGCCTGCAGCCACGCGACGCCGCGCTCGAAGCCGGGATCCGCGACGAACGCGCGCACGTCGGCTTCGTCCTGCAGCTGATGCCGAAAGCCGCGCAGCTTCGGGCTGCGCCATTCGGCGACGCGTTCGGCGAGGTCCGGCGCGCCGATGTCCTCCCAGCCGACCACCGCGGCGATGCGCGCATCGTCGCGTGCGAGCTCGAGCAGGAACGCGGTCTCGTCGCGGCCCGCGCGCGCCTGCACGGCAATCGACGCGCCAAGCGCCTGCGCATGCATCAGCGGCCGCAGCGCATCGGGCAGATAGTCGCGCGCGAGCACGTCCATCCCGGCGCCGATCCACGGATAGTCGGCCGCACGGTAACGCCAGAAGTGCTGGTGCGAATCGATACGCAGTGCACGCATGGTGTCCTCGCATTCCGTCGTCATACGTCGCCGCAGATCCGGTCGCCACGCGCCGCCGCACGCGTGCGCGGCGGCGGCGCGCGGCGCCGAATCGCGACGCTCAGTCGTACAGCACCGCCGCGATCTTCGGATCGTCGATATTGGTCTTGTCGTACCAGTAGAAGCCGGTATCGATGACCTTCGGCAGCTTCTCGCCCTTGATCGCCTTCACGGCCGCCTCGACGGTCTTGTAGCCGATGCCGATCGGGTTCTGCGTGATCGCGCCGGCCATCAGCCCGCTGCGGATCGCGTCCTTCTGCTGCTTGCCGGAGTCGTAGCCGACGATCACGACCTTGCGCTTCATCTCGCGCACGCCGTTCACGACGCCGATCGCCGATCCTTCGTTCGTACCGAACAGCCCCTTGAGCTTCGGATACGCCTGCAGGATCGACTTCGTCACTTCGGTCGACTTCAGCTGATCGCCTTCGCCGTACTGCACCGTCACGACCTGCACCTTCGGATGCGCGGACTTCATCCGTTCGAGAAAACCGTCGCGGCGATCGATGCCGGTGCGGCTCGTCTGGTCGTGCGCGACGACCGCGACCTGCCCTTCGTCGCCGATCAGCGCGGCGAGCTTGTCCGCGGCGAGCGCGGCGGCCGCCTTGTTGTTGGTCGTCGCCGTCGTCACCGGAATGTCGCTGTCGACGCCGGAGTCGAACGCGATCACCGGAATCCTGTCGGCCTGCGCCTTCTTCAGCAACGGCAGCGCGGCCTTGCTGTCGAGCGCGGCGAAGCCGATCGCGGCCGGCTTCTTCGCGATCGCGGCGGACAGCATGTCGATCTGCTTGTCGACCATCGCCTCGGTTTCCGGCCCTTCGAACGTGACCTTCACGTGGTAGTCCTTCGCGGCCTGCATCGCGCCCGACTTCACGGCCTGCCAGAACTGATGCTGGAAGCCCTTCGAAATCAGCGGGACGTACGCTTCCTGCGCGTGCGCGCCGGCCGTGATGCCCGCGGCGAACGTCAGCCCGACGATCGCGTTCAACACCTTGCTCCTGATCACTTCGCGTCTCCTTGATTTATATCCGCTGGGATACCGGCCCGGCCGGCGGTGAAGCGCAGCCTGCGCCGTCAGCGGCGTCGCCGGCGCAGGATGTCGACGTAGACGGCGAGGATGATGATCACCCCGGTCACGACCGTCTGCCACTCCTGCGCGACCGACATGATGCGCAGGCCGTTCGTCAGCACGCTCATGATGAACGCGCCGATGATGGTGCCGAGGATGCTGCCCGCGCCGCCCGACAGCGACGTGCCGCCGATCACGACGGCCGCGATCGCGTCGAGCTCGTAGCCCTGCCCGAGCGCCGGCTGCGCGGAGTTCAGGCGCGACGCGATCAGCAGGCCGGCGATCCCGCACACGGCGCCGCTGAACGTGTAGACGGCGATCTTCCATCCGTCGACGTTCACGCCGGACAGCCGCAGCGCCTCCTCGTTGCTGCCGAGCGCGAACGTGTAGCGGCCGAAGATCGTCCGGTTCAGCACGATCGACGCGCCGATCGCGACGACGAACAGGATCAGCACCGCATTCGGAATCGGCAGCGCCGGAATCAGGCTGCCGAGCAGCGAATCCTGCGCGATCGACGTGAAGCCCGGCGTGTCGTTGAAGTAGATCGGCCGCGTGCCGGAGATCACGAGCGACAGCCCCTTGAGCAGCATCATCATGCCGAGCGTCGCGATGAACGGCGGCACCTTCATCTTCGCGATCACGAACCCCGACACGCAGCCGGACAGCGCGCCGAAGCCGAGCGCGGCCGCGATGCCGAGCGGCAGCGGCATGCCCCAGTTGGTCAGCACGACGCCGGCCATCACCGCGCAGAACGTCATCAGCGTGCCGACCGACAGGTCGATGCCCGACGTGATGATCACGTACGTGCACGCGACGGCCAGCACGCCGTTTACCGCGGTCGCCTGCAGGATCGCGACGAGATTGTCGACTTCGAGAAAATTCGACGACGCGACGCTGAAGAACGCGATCAGCAGCACGAGGCTTGCGAACGCGAGCAGCTTCTGCCGCGCGGCCGGATTGAAGAAGCGGGCGCGAAGGCCCGATGCGCCGGCCGGCGTGTCGCCGGTCGCGAGGGGCGGGACGGGATGCGTATCGTTGGACATGATCGGGTAATCGTTCGTCTGAATCAGGACAGCACGGTCGACTCGCGCTGCGTCGCGAGCTGCATGATCTTTTCCTGCGTGGCTTCGGCCGCGCTCAGCTCGCCGGTCACGCGGCCTTCGCACATCACGAGGATCCGGTGGCTCATGCGCAGCACCTCGGGCAGCTCCGACGAGATCATCACGATCGCCTTGCCGTCCGCGGCGAGCGCGTCGAGCAGCTTGTAGATCTCGCTTTTCGCGCCGACGTCGATGCCGCGCGTCGGCTCGTCGAAGAACAGGATGTCGCAGTCGCGCAGCAGCCACTTCGCGATCACGATCTTCTGCTGGTTGCCGCCCGACAGCAGCCGCACCGGCTGCGCGACCGACGGGGTGCGAATCGCGAGCTGCCGCACGTACGACTGCGCGGTGTCGCGCATCGCGCGCGCGTCGAGAAACAGGCCGCGGCGCACGAAGCGGCGCATGCTCGACAGCGCGACGTTGTTCTGCACGTCCATCCCGACCGCGAGCCCGAAGTGCTTGCGATCCTCGGACAGATAGCCGATCCCGTGCGCGACCGCGTCGGCCGGCGTGCGGATCGTCACGCGCTTGCCGTGCACGCGGATCTCGCCCGCATCGACAGGATCGGCGCCGAACACCGCGCGCGCGACCTCGGTCCGACCCGCGCCCATCAATCCGGCGAAACCGAGAATCTCGCCGCGCCGCACCGTGAAGCCGACGTCGCGGATCGCGCGGCCGCGCGACAATCCGCGCACTTCGAGCGCGACGTCGTTCGCGGACGTGTCGGGCGGCGTGCGGAACTGCGTGTCGAGCTGACGGCCGACCATCATCGCGATGATCGCGTCCATCGACGTTTGCGCCATCGGCACGGTCGCGACGTACTTGCCGTCGCGCATCACGGTCACGCGATCGGCGATCTGCCGCAGCTCGTCCATCTTGTGCGAGATGTATACGATGCCGACGCCGTGCGCGCGCAAGTCGCCGATGATGCGGAACAGCTCGGCGATCTCCGCGTTGTTCAGCGCGGCGGTCGGCTCGTCCATGATCAATACGCGCGAGTCGAACGACAGCGCCTTCGCGATCTCGACCATCTGCTGCTTCGCAACGGTCAGCCGGCCGACCGGCGTGCGCGGATCGAGATCGAGCCGCATCCGCGCGAAGATCGCGGCGGCGTCGCGGTTCAGCTTGTCTTCGTCGACGAACACGCCGAAGCGGCCGCGCGGCTCGCGGCCGATGAAGATGTTCTGCGCGACGCTCAGATGGTTCATCAGGTTCAGTTCCTGATGAATGATCCCGATGCCGAGCGCCTGTGCGGCGCGCGGGTCCGCGATCTCCACCGCGCGGCCGTCCATCCGGATCTCGCCGCCGTCCTTCTGATAGACGCCGGCAAGAATCTTCATCAGCGTCGACTTGCCGGCGCCGTTCTCGCCCATCAGCGCATGCACCTCGCCCGCATGCAGATCGAAACGGCAATCGTCGAGCGCCTGCACGCCGGGAAAACGCTTGCTGACGCCGCGCAATGCGATCAGCGGCTCGCGCGCGGCCGGCTCGCCGGCGGACGTCGTCGATTCGTCGGCGTTCGGATTCGGATCGGGTTGCATCGTGTCGAACTCCGCTCGCATCAGCCGATCGCGCGATCGAGATGCGTATAGCCGCCGTCGACGAACAGCCACTGGCCGGTCGTGTGCGACGCGCGTTCGGACAACAGGAACACGGCCGTATCGGCGATTTCGTCGGCCGTCGTGAAGCGTTTGCCGAGCGGCACCTTGCCGGCGATTTCGGCGAGCTTCGCGTCGGGATCGTCGAAGCCGGCAATCCAGTTGCGGTACAGCGGCGTCATCACCTCGGCCGGAATCACCGCGTTCACGCGCACGCCGTCGTCGCGCAGCGCGACCGCCCATTCGCGCGTGAGCGCGAGCTGCGCGCCCTTCGACGCGCAGTAGCCGCTCGTGTTGCCCTGCCCCGTGACCGCCGTCTTCGACGACACGTTGACGATCGCGCCGCGCGCCGCTTTCAGATGCGGCACGCAGTAATGCGCCATCACGTAGTAGTGGATCAGATTGCGCTCGAGCGATGCGACGAACGCGTCGCGTCCCGCATCGAGCCCGACGCCATCGTTGATGCCCGCGTTGTTCACGAGCCCGTCGAGCCGCCCGAAGCGCGCGACCGTCTGCGCAACCGCGTCGCGGCATTGCGCGTCGTCCTGCAGTTCGACCGCGAACCATGCGGCCGCCGGCTGCGCGACCGTCAGCTCGCGCCAGAACGCATCGTCCGGCGCGTGGCGCGCGAACACGACCGGAATCGCGCCTTCGCCCGCCAGCCGCATCGATATCGCGGCGCCGATGCCCGACGCGCCGCCGGTCACGATCACGACCTTGTGTTGCAGCTTCAAATCCACTTCACGTCTCCGTCGTTGATATCGTCGCTGCGTGCGCGGCACACGTTGCGCTTCGCGGCGCGCCGAACCGCGCTGCGCGCTAGCCGCGGAACCGGTATTGCTCGAGCGATTCGGGCTTCATCTCGATCGAGAAGCCGGGCGCCGTCGGCGGCATGTATGCGGCGCCGCGCACGACGCACGGCTCGACGAAATGCTCGTGCAGATGATCGACGTACTCGGTCACGCGCCCTTCCTTCGTGCCGGAAATGCACACGTAGTCGATCATCGACAGGTGCTGCACGTACTCGCACAGCCCGACGCCGCCCGCATGCGGACACACCGGCAGCCCGTACTTCGCGGCCATCAGCATCACCGCGAGAATCTCGTTCACGCCGCCGAGCCGGCATGCGTCGATCTGCACGACGTCGATCGCGCCGCGCGCGATGAACTGCTTGAACAGCACGCGGTTCTGGCACATCTCGCCGGTCGCGACCTGCACCGGCGCGATCGCCTTGCGGATCTTGCGATGCCCTTCGACGTCGTCGGGACTCGTCGGCTCCTCGATGAACCACGGCCGCGCGAACGCGAGCTCGCGCACCCAGTCGATCGCCTCGTCGACTTCCCACACCTGGTTCGCGTCGATCATCAGCTTGCGGTCGGGGCCGATCACGTCGCGCGCGATCGACACGCGGCGGATGTCGTCGTCGAGATTCGCGCCGACCTTCAGCTTCACGTAGTCGAAGCCGGCGTCCACCGCTTCGCGGCACAGCCGGCGCAGCTTGTCGTCGCTATAGCCGAGCCAGCCGGCCGACGTCGTGTAGCACGGATAGCCGTCGCGCGCGAGCACCGCGATCCGCTCGGCCTTGCCGGGCGCCTGCCGGCGCAGCAGATCGAGCGCCTCGTCTTCGGTCAGGCAGTCGGTCAGGTAGCGGAAGTCGATCGTGCGCACGAGCTCCTCGGGGCTCATGTCGGCGACGAGCCGCCACAGCGGCTTGCCGACCGCCTTCGCCCACAGATCCCACACCGCGTTCACGACCGCGCCCGTCGCCAGATGGATCGCGCCCTTGTCCGGACCGATCCAGCGCAGCTGGCTGTCCGACGTCACGTGCCGCCAGAAGCGCCCCATGTCGTCGCAGATCCAGTCGAGGTCGAGGCCGACGACGAGATGGCGCATCGCGTCGATCGCCGCGCAGCAGATCTCGTTGCCGCGGCCGATGGTGAACGTGAGCCCGTGACCTTCGAGCCCGTCGCGATCGGTTTCGAGCACCACGTAGGCGGCCGAATAGTCGGGGTCCGGATTCATCGCATCGGAGCCGTCGAGCTGACGCGAAGTCGGAAAGCGCACGTCGAGGACGCGCATCGATCGAATGATAGGCATGGCGTACCGTCCGCGATAAGGGGATCAGGCCTGCACGGTGCGCTGACGCTGCTCGCCGAGCCCGTCGATGCCGAGCGTCATCACCTGCCCGGCGCGCAGATAGACGGGCGGCTTCTGCCCGAGCCCGACGCCCGGCGGCGTGCCGGTCGAGATCACATCGCCCGGCTGCAGGCTCATGAAGCGGCTCAGATAGCTGATCAGATGCGGGACGCGGAACACCATCGTCGCGGTCGTGCCGTTCTGATAGCGATGGCCGTCGACCTCGAGCCACAGCCGCAGCGCATGCGGATCGGGCACTTCGTCGGCCGTCACGAGCCACGGACCGATCGGGCCGAACGTGTCGTTGCCCTTGCCCTTGTCCCAGGTGCCGCCGCGCTCGAGCTGATATTCGCGCTCCGACACGTCGTTCACCACGCAATAGCCGGCGACGTGCGACAGCGCGTCCGCTTCGTCGATATAGCGGCCGCCCTGACCGATCACGACGCCGAGCTCGACTTCCCAATCGGTCTTCTGCGAGCCGCGCGGAATCTCGACGTCGTCGTTCGGCCCGCAGATCGCGCTCGTCCATTTGCCGAACACGACCGGTTCCTTCGGCACGTCCATCCCCGATTCCGCCGCGTGGTCCGAATAGTTGAGGCCGATGCAGATGAACTTGCCGACGCGGCCCACGCATGCGCCGAGCCGCGGCGTGCCTTCGACGCGCGGCAGCGTCGACGGATCGATGTCGCGTAGCCGCGCGAGCGATGCGGGCGTCAGCACGTCGCCGGCGATGTCGTCGACGATGCCGGACAGATCGCGGATCTGCCCTTGCGCATCGAGCAGGCCGGGTTTTTCATGGTGTTTGTCGCCAAATCTCAGCAGTTTCATGTCTTCGTTCGAACGGGAGGTAAAGGGTGAGGAGACGGCCGGTCAGTTCGACCAGCCGCCGTCGATCAGATGAATCGCGCCGGTCGTGAACGACGATTCGTCGGACGCGAGATACAACGCGAGCGCGGCGACTTCGTCCGCGGTGCCGATGCGGCCCATCGGCTGGCGCGCGACGAACGCCTGGCGCACCGCGTCGGTCGACACCTGACGCGTGCGCGCCTGCTCGGCGATCCGCTGCTCGAGCGACGGCGACTCGATCGTGCCGGGGCAGATCGCGTTGCAGCGGATGCCGCGCTCGACGAAATCGGCGGCGACCGACCTCGTCAGGCCGATCACGGCGGCCTTCGTCGTGCCGTACACGAAGCGGTTCGGCACGCCCTTCACGCTGGACGCGGCCGACGCCATGTTGACGATCGACGCGCCGCCCGCGTCGAGCATCGCGGGCAGCAGCGCGCGGATCAGCCGGTACATCGACGTGACGTTCAGATTCCACGAGAACGCCCACGCGTCGTCGTCGCAGTCGAGGATCGAGCCGTGGTGCACGTAACCCGCGCAGTTGAACAGCACGTCGAACGCCGGTTCACTCGCGGCCAGCGCGGCAACCGCACGCGCGTCCGTCACGTCGAGACGCTGCGCGGTCAGCCGGCCGCCCGCGCGTTCGGCGTCCGCCGCGAGCTGCGCGAGCGCGGCTTCGTTGATGTCGGTCGCCAGCACCTGCGCGCCTTCGCGCGCGAACCGCAACGCCGTCGCGCGGCCGATGCCCTGCCCGGCCGCCGTGACGAGCGCGCGCTTGCCCTGCAATCTCATGAGCACCTCACTGTAGAGGGCCGGCCGTCGACCGGCTGATTGGCACAAAGGACTAAAGGTCCAGCCAATCATAGGAAGCGATTCCGGATTTGTCACGAAATCGCGATTCAGTGTTTTCCCGGTGATGGAAATGCCGGCGCGCGGCAAGCGCTTGCCGCGTTGCCGCGCACATCGGTTTTTGGTCGCGTCGAATGCTCGCGCGGTTCGCGCAAAGCCAATACCGGCCTACGTCGGCGTGGTTCCGCCGCGGCCGTGCTGCGCGGCGTGCCAAGTCAACCTGACGGAAAAGTCATGTACGCGTCAGGGTGCGAACCGGATGCACGCGCGATCATCGCGTTACCGGACCGCGCTTTCGCACGTCGCACCCGTCCGCCATCCGGCGGGCGTCTCCGTCCCCCGCGACGTGCGCCGCGACTGAGCGAGCAGACACGGCCCGCGCGGCCCGCTTTGCCGCCCCGGACGCCCGCGTCCGGGGCGTTTTTGTCGATGGTTTTCACCAAAATCCGCGTGGATTGTTTCTGAATCGGCAAAAGGTAATTTGAGCCAGACAGGATGTTTTTTCAGGTCACAGACGCTTACATTTAGCGCACCACTCATGGAAACCGCTACGGATTCGCCATCGGGTAGTGACATCTACTGCCACGGCCGAAACCGCACGAGCTTTAGGAAACGGCAAAAATGAAGGCCTCCAAATCCCTGCCTGCGCTCGACTCCACCGACGTCCACGTCGAAATCCTCGAACGTTCCGATACGCTGCTCGTCGTCCGCTGGGTCGAACCCGGCCGCTGCCATTACGGCGAACAACGCTGGCGCCGCCGCTTCGCGCAACGCACCGGCACCTGTGCGCTGTCGCGCCAGGTGATCCATCGCGGCGACGAAGTATTCCGCCCCGCCGAACGGCCGGCGCCGGCCAATGCGGCCGCGATGATCTCCGCCGCCGAAGTGCTCGGCCTGTCTGGCGGCAAGTGAACCTTCCGGCCACGCATCGAAGCCGGCTGCGCCCTATGCCGATCGGGTCGCGCCGGCATGTCGCCTGTCGCATTCCCGTCGCTTGTTTCGGCGCGGCCGGTATTCAACGGCATCGGTAGCGCTGACGTTGCTGGTGCGTGAACGTTGTTCGCTCGCCGTGCACGTTCGCCATGGTGGCTGAGTCCGGTTGCCGAGCCGTTACCCGGAGAAAGCAACGTTCTCGGTCGACTACCCCCGCCTTCTTCATGCCGCGTACGTACTGCCGTCTGCCCGATCCCGGATCGGCTCAGGCATTGACATGCCCGGTTCGAAACAAAGACGTGATCGCCTGCGCAACGCAAAGCCGACAACGTGTATCGACCTTGCAGCGCAGGCTTGTCCGATTTACCTATTTATCGGCAACTCATCCTTGAGTAACGATGAACGGATCGTAGGTGTAACCGCCGCAGCCATTGCCGCCGCCGCCTCCGCCACCATGGGTGCCGTCGTTACAGTCTTGACAGTTGCAGAGGATGTTGAACGGCGTGTGGTACGTAATATTGACGCGTTGGTTATTCTGGTTACCGAATCCAGGCTTGATAACCTCGGATTCCCAGTAAGTATCGTTAATATCTTGCTGGACCAGATTGCCATTCTGATCAAAACCCCAGCTCTTTACCGTCTCGGTCTTCTTCACGGGAGTCGTAATGTACTCTTTGTACGCATCGCCGCCACTAAATACGAAGCCCCTGATCGCGGCTTGAAATGCGACGGGCGGCTCGTTCCGGCTCATTGCATCCGCAATGCCGCCCATCGACAACGACCGCATCCGCCAGCGAATCTTGTTTCGCACCTCGCCGTAGATCGAAAGCTCCGAGCCCCCTTCGTTTTGTGCATCCCGCCACGTGGTGACCATATAGATGAAGCTGCCCCCGTCACCGTTGTTGCCGACCCCCACATAATCGGAGAAGTTTACATTGTCTTTTGCGTGATTCGCCCCGTAATAGTATTTAATACGCGGTGCATCGACCAATATTGCAACGTCGATAATTGACGGCCTGAAGTTATCACTCACGATCAATCCCCAAATAAAATTTAACGACAATCTTGATAGCACAACACCCCGTGCGAGCATCACGCCACGACATATGCAAAACGAACTAAAGAAGCAACGCCATCAAGGCAAGCAAAACATACAGCAGCCCAATGGCAATGAAACCTATCGATATCAATAGGTAACGGCGTTGTATCGGAGCGACTCGGTAAAAATGCAAATGCGCGGCACATTTTCGCCGCCGGCGCATTTCTCCGGCCGACGTCTATAGCGTGCTTATTCAGATACGGTTAGTAAATACTGCTCCGCATACCGCAGGTATTCCGGCGAATCAGGCAGCAATCGAGTTTGGGAAACGGGCGTGAATGTCGGCGCGGCGCCCGAAAAGAACGGGAAGACGACGGAAGCGATGCAGCCGGGCAGCGTGCGTTCAACGAACTGACGACATTTGCCACAGGCCCGTCTTATTGCACCGATCGAAACGAAAGACGAATGAAAGGCTGAGCCGCCGCGGGACTGTTACCGATCGGTAAACAATTTATCGTCAAAATCAGCGTTTACCCTCAATCCTCCGGTGACTACCATTCGGTCAATCGCTGAAGACATGGTGTCGACGGCGAAGCCAATAAAACACCGGAGGTCATCATGAAATCGCTCGTTTATGCAGCCGTTGCCGCTACCGCGCTGTCCGCTTCGTTCGGCGCATTCGCGCAAAGCACCGTGACGCGCGCGCAAGTGCGCAACGAACTCGTTCAGCTCGAACAAGCCGGCTACAAGCCGGGCCTCGCGAGCCCGTACTACCCGAACGACATCCAGGCCGCGGAAGCGCGCGTGCATGGTGCCGACGCAAGCGGCTACGGCGCGCAGCCGGCTCCGGTCGTCCACTCGGGCGCGCCGGCCGCCGCGGCGTCGTCGAACGCACGCGACTCGATCTTCTTCGGCCAATAAGCCGACGCGCCCGCGGCAGGCGCCGCGCGTCGCGCAATGACGCCGTATCGGACGAGCCCGTCACGCGGGCTCGTTTTTTTTCGACGCGCATACCTCCGCCGCCCCGCAGCGGGTGGCTTCGCCCGGGCGCAGCGCGTCCGGGCGCTTTTTCGTCGGCGGGAAACGCAGCGCGTCCCGTCATTGCGCGGCGGACGCCGCGGGCGCAGAACGCGACAACACGCGCGAGCGCGACAGCAGCTCGTCGCGATCGACGTAGCAGCCCTGCAGATGGCGGCGCCCGGTCGATGGATCGAACGCCGTGCGCGCATGCAGCACGCGCCGGTTGTCGAATGCCCACATGTCGCCTGCGCGCAGCCGCCGTTGCACGCGAAAACGCGGCTCGCGCGCGAGCGCGAGAAACCGCCGGTACGCACGATAGACGGCCGCAACCGAGCCGGCCGGCGCATCGAGCGGCCCGCGCAGGAAGTTCGCGACACGTACCTCGGTCACGTCGCCGCGCGCATCGAGCCCGATCACCGGCGCCGAACAGCGGTAATCGCTGGTCGCGCTCTTGTTCCAGAATTCGAACGGCGTCGACGCGAGCTGCGCGAAATCGGCCGGATGCTCGCGCCGCAGCGCATCGGCGAGCGCGAAGCCGTCGACGAATACGCTGTCGCCGCCCGTTGCGTCGTTCGCGATGCAGTGCAGGAACTGCACGCCCGGCTGCAGTTCGCGCGTCGGCAGATCGGTGTGCGGCGGCAGGTTCAGCGACGTATACGCGTTGCTGTCCGGACGCGGTTTCGATTCGACGTCGAACAGCACGCCGAAATTGCTCTCGCGCACCAGCCCGACGCGACGCGCGATTTCGCCGACGCGGCCTCGCTCGGCGGGCACGCCCTCGACGAGCGTGAGCCCGGTGCGCTGCAGTGCGCGCAGCCATTCGAGCAGCGCGCCGTCGTCCTGCATCACGTCGCGCCACGCGAACACGCCGATCGCGTCGGGATCGTCGCCGGTCCATATGTGCGTGCCGTGCGCCGCATGGCGCTGCGCGCGCGACGTGTCGTCGTATGCATGCGCGCGCAACCATCCGGGCGACCACGCGCTGCGATGCCCGTCGCTCCATTCGACGTGCAACGCGCCGTCGGCGCCGTCGATATAAGCGGCGCGCGCCGCGAGATCGTCCGGCGCGTCGACGATCTCGAACACCTGCTCGCGCGTGGCCGCATGCACGCATGCGGAACACGTGCAGTTGTCGCGCAGCCAGTCGAAATGGAACGGCGATCGTCGCGCGTCGCTCCATTCGACGTCGACCGTTCCGTCTCCTATCGTCGCCGACGCGATCGCCGCGTCGACATCGAACGTCCGCCAGTCCTCGATACGGTGTTGCGCTGCCTGCATCGTTGCCTCCCGAAAATGCCCGCTACGCGTGCGGTGCGAGCAGAAACCCGCCGACCATCCGATGCATCCGCGCCGCCTGCGGGCTCGTGCGGAGCGCGCGCCAGCAGCCGTGCACCAGTCCTTCGCCGATCCAGCATCGCGCGGCGCCGCCGGCCGCGCGAATCCGTTCGACATATACGCGCGCATCGTCGCGCAGCGGATCGTGCTCCGCGCCGATCGCGAGCACCGGCGGCAGTCCGTCGAAGCGGCCCGCGGCGAGCGGCACCGACGCGCGCAGCAGCGCGTCGTCGGTCAGTTGCAGGTCGGACAAATCGCGCTGCCAGTACAGCGTGCGATAGCGATGCACATCGTCGAGCGACAGCATCGGCGCGTGCGCTTCCGTTTCGCGCGCGGGCGACTGCGGCTCGAGGCCGAGCATCGGATACACGAGCGCGATTCCGTCGGTTCCATCTTCGCCCGCATCGCGCAGCGCGGTCGCGACGGCCGCCGCGAGATTGCCGCCGGCGCTGTCGCCGGCGAGCGTCAACGGCCGCGCACACGGCCCGAACGGCCAGCGCGCGTCGCGTGCGGCACGCGTAACGGCAAGACAGTCTTCGAGCGCGGCCGGCGCACGGTGCTCGGGCGCGAGCCGATAGTCGACCGCGATCACGGCGAGCCCCGTATCGGCCGCCAGCTGCGCGACGATCGACGCGTGACTGTCGAGCGAGCCGACGACGAACCCGCCGCCATGAAAAAACAGCACAGTGCCGCGTGGCGCGCGATGCGCGCGCGCGTAGCGGCGCAGCGCGATCGCGCGGCCGTCGGGCGCATGCCACACCGCCTGTTGCTGGACGATGCCGTCCGGCAGCGTCGCGGATGTCCACGCGGCCGCGAAACGATCGTAGAGCCGACGCTGCTCGTCCGGCGAGCGCGCGGCCGCATCGGCCGGATACCCGCGCTCGACGGCGGCGACGAATGCCGCGATTTCCGGTTCGAGCATCGTGCGGCCTCCGCTTTGCGGCGCGCTAGCGGCGCGACGGCGGCAACGCAATCACGCGGCCCGCATACGCGGGCGGCGCGCAGTCGCGCTGCAATGCATGCAGTTCGGCGACGCGCGCCGCGACGTCGGCATCGAACGGCGCCGCTTTCGGCCCGTCGCGCGTGTCGACGTGCAGCAGCATCTGCTCGCTCGCCGACACCGCCGCGTCGTGCCCGGGCGCGAACAGTTCGAGATACAGATGCAGCCGCTTCGCGTCGTGCGCGAGCACGCGCGCATCGACGCGCACGTGCGCGCCCTCCTTGATCTCGTGCAGATAGTTCACGTGCGCTTCGAGCGTATAGACGGAGCGCCCCCGCTCGCGACGCGCCGCATCGTCGAGACCGATGCGGTCCAGCAACGCGTCGGTCGCGAAGCTGAAGATCAGCAGATAGAACGCATCGCGCAAGTGGCCGTTGTAGTCGACCCACTCGGGCCGCACGACGTCGCGGTAGATCGTCAACGGAGTATCGCCGGTCATTCGTCAGTCCTCGAATCGCATGCCGTGCCGCGCTTTCACCGCGGCGATCGCTTTCAGCACCTCGGTGATGCACTCGTCGCGATAGCGTTCGAGTTCCTTGATGCTGCGTGCGCCCTGCTGCTCGGCGGTGCCTTCGACGACGCGATCGATCAGCGCATCGGTCAGCGTCGGCGCGACGAGCTTCGTCCACGGCAATTCGAGCGCCGGCCCGAATTGCTGCATGAAGTGTCGCATGCCCGCATCGCCGCCCGCGAGCGTGTACGTGAGGAACGTGCCCATGAACGACCAGCGGATGCCGGCGCCGAAGCGGATCGCGTCGTCGATTTCGCCGGTCGTCGCGACGCCCTCGTCGACGAGATGCAGCGCCTCGCGCCACAGCGCTTCGAGCAGCCGGTCCGCGATGAAGCCCGGCACTTCCTTGCGCACGTGCAGCGGCCGCATGCCGAGCGCGCGATAGACGCGCATCGCCGCTTCGACCGCTTCCGGCGCGGTACGCTCGCCGCCGAGCACCTCGACGAGCGGCAGCAGGTACACCGGATTGAACGGGTGGCCGACCACGCAGCGCTCCGGATGCGTCGCACGCGCATAGAAGTCGGTCGGCAACAGCCCCGACGTCGACGACGCGATGATCGCATCGGGCTTCGCCGCGCGGCTGATCTGCTCGTGCAGCTCGAGCTTCAGCGCCTCGCGCTCCGGCGCGCTCTCCTGGATGAAATCCGCGTGCGCGACGCATGCTTCGATCGTCGGCACGAAGCGCAGCCGCGCGCGGTCCGCGCCTGGCGCGAGACCGACGCGCTCGAGCGCCGGCCACGCATTCGCGACGTTCGCGCGCAGCTGCTGCTCGGCGCCCGGTGCGGGATCCCAGACGACGACGTCGAGCCCGTGCGCGAGCGCGCGGGCCACCCACCCGCTGCCGATCACGCCGGCGCCGATCGCGGCGAACGTCTTGATGTCGGTCTTCACTGCCATGTCGATGCATCCTTCAAATCGGGGAAATCGGGCGGCGGCCGCGCTGTCGCAACGCGTCCGCCGAAACTGCGCGGCGCACGGCGCTCACGCGAACTCGGTCACCGCGCGACGTTCGAGCGGACGCTCGCCGCGTGCCGGCAGCCCGAGCTTGCGGCGGCCTTCGGCCGGCGTCAGCACGCGGCCGCCGAGCCGCTCGACGATTTCTCGCGCGCGCTCGACGAGCGTGCCGTTGGTCGCGTGCACGCCGCGGTCGAGCCACAGGTTGTCTTCGAGGCCGACGCGCACGTGACCGCCGAGCAGCATCGCCTGCGCGACCATCGGCATCTGCATGCGGCCGATGCCGAAGCCGGCCCAGTGCGCGCCCGGCGGCAGGTTGTCGACCATCGCCTTCATCGTGCCCGTATCGGCCGGCGCGCCCCACGGAATGCCGAGGCACAGCTGGAACAGCGGCGGATCGTCGAGCAGCCCTTCCTTCAGCAGCTGCTTCGCGAACCACAGGTGACCGGTGTCGAAGATCTCCAGCTCCGGCTTCACGCCGAGCTCCTGGATGCGCTTCGCGCCGGCGCGCAGCTGCGCGGGCGTCGACACGTAGATATAGTCGCCGTCGCCGAAGTTGAGCGTGCCGCAGTCGAGCGTGCAGATCTCCGGCAGCAGTTCTTCGACGTGCACGAGCCGCGTGAGTCCGCCGACGAGGTCCGTGCCCTTGCCGAAGCGCATCGGGTCTTCGCCGGGGCCGATCTCGAGATCGCCGCCCATGCCGGCCGTCAGGTTGATGATCACGTCGACGTCGGCCGAGCGGATCCGGTCGACCACTTCGCGGTACAGGCTCGGATCGCGGCTGCCGCGGCCCGTGTGCGGATCGCGCACATGACAATGCGCGACGGTCGCGCCGGCCTTCGCGGCTTCGATCGCGGCGGCCGCGATCTCCTTCGGCGTGACCGGAATCGCCGGATGCTTGCCGACCGTATCGCCCGCGCCGGTCACGGCGCAGGTGACGATGACTTCATGATTCATGCTGTTTGCCTCGCTTGCTCGAATCGTGGGGGGTTGCGTGGCCGACCAACGGCCGGCGTGCGTCGGACCGCGCGGTGCGTCGTCACAGGCCGAGATACGCCTTCACGGCGGGCAGCCCGTCCTTGCCGTCGAACGTCTTGACGCCGGCGAGCCACGGATCGAGCACCTGCGGATTCTTCTTCAGGTACGCCTTCGCGGCGTCGGACGGCTTCGTCTTGTTCATCACCGCCTGCATCAGCTGGTTCTCGAGCTGCGTCGTGAAGCGCAGGTTCGTGATCAGCTTCCCGGCGTTCGGGCAGCGCGCGAGGAAGTCGGGCGCGGTCAGCGTGTACACGCGCGCTTCGCCGTAGTTCGGGCCGAATGCCGCGTCGCCGCCGGACAGGTAGTTCATGCTGAGCTGGATGTTCATCGGGTGTGGCTCCCAGCCGAGGAACACGACCCACTTCTTGTCGCGGATCGCGCGCTCGACGGTGACGAGCATCCCGGCCTCGCTCGACTCGACGAGCTTGAAGCCGCCGAGTCCGTACTGATTCGTATCGATCATCTTCTGGATCGTCGCGTTCGCGCTGCTGCCCGGCTCGATCCCGTAGATCTTGCCGTCGAGCTCCGCGCGATGCTTCGCGATGTCGTCGAAGGTCTTCAGGCCGGCCTGGTATGCGTAGCTCGGCACCGCGAGCGTCGCTTTCGCGCCGGACAGGTTCGGCGGCTCGACGACGTTGATCGATTTGCTGTCGAGGAACGGCTGCAGCTGCTTCTGCTGCACGGGCCACCAGTAGCCGAGCGACACGTCGAGCTGCTTGCTCTTCAGGCCGGCGAACGAGATCGGCACCGACGCGATCGTCGTGGTCGGCCGGTAGCCGAGCGCCTCGAATACCGTCGACGCGAGCGCCGTCGTCGAAGTGATGTCGGTCCAGCCGATGTCGGCGAAACGCACGTTGCGGCAGCTCGCGGCATCCGATTCGGCCTGCGCCGCGCCCGCGAACGCGCCGGTCGCCAGTATGGCCGCGGCAAGCGCGGCGATCTTCGTCGACTTCATGGTCTCTCCCGGTTGGACCGATGCGGTCGGCACGCGGGCTGCGCGCCGGCCTGCATCGTGGGCTCAAAAGTAACGAGCCATATTGGCCACGAGAAGACCGGCGGCGACCTGTTCTTGACTATTTGCGACTATGAGTGGAAACCACTAGGTTTTGCCGGATGCCTGCTGGGCGGTCGTTTCACGGCGATTTTCGCGGGGACGGGTTTGTCCGGATGCGGCGTTATCTGAACCAGGCCCGACGCACGCGTTCGTCGCGCCACGTTCGGGCGGATGCGGATACGTGCGTCGCGGGCCCGGAGCGCGGTTGCCGGCCGTTCGACGCACGCCGCTCGCCGGCCGGCATCGCCGGGCGACGCCTGCAGCCGACATACGAGCCGCCGGCCGGCGCGCGCCGGCCGAGCACGTCGCAATGCTCAGCCGCGATCGACCGCGGCCGTTTCGCGCACCGTCGACGGCCTCGGATCGTGTCGGCCGCGTTTGCCGTCGCTCAACGCGATCGCGAGCCTCGTTCGATCCAGCCCGCCTTCCCACGCCGATATCACGATCGCCGCGACGCCGTTGCCGATGATGTTCGTCAACGACCGGCATTCGGACATGAACCGGTCGATGCCGAGAATCAGCACCATCGCGCTGACGGGCACGGTCGGCACGACGGACAGGCTCGCCGCGAGCGTGATGAAGCCCGCGCCCGTCACGCCGGTCGAGCCCTTCGACGTGAGCATCGTGACGAGCAGCAGCGTGACTTCCTGCGCGAACGACAGATGCGTGTTGGTTGCCTGCGCGAGAAACAGCACCGCGAGCGTCATGTAGATGTTCGTGCCGTCGAGATTGAACGAGTATCCGGTCGGCACGACGAGCCCCACGACGCCGCGCGGGCAGCCGAGCCGTTCCAGCTTGTCCATCAGCTGCGGCAGCGCCGCTTCGGACGTCGACGTGCCGAGCACGATCAGCAGCTCGTCGCGGATATACGCGAGAAACCGCAGCAGCCTGAACCCGCACAGACGCGCGACGGCGCCGAGCGCGACGGTCACGAACAGGAACGCGGTCAGGTAGAACGTGCCGATCAGCTTCAGCATCGGCAGCAGCGACACGATGCCGTAGCGGCCTATCGTGAACGCCATCGCGCCGAACGCGCCGATCGGCGCGAGGCTCGTCACCATCCCGACGATGCGGAAGAACGCTTTCGACAGGATCTCGATCGATCGCGTGACGGGCGCCGCGGGCTCGCCGATCAGCACCAGCGCCGTACCGAACAGCATCGCGATCAGCAGCACCGGCAGGATGTCGCCGTGAACGAGCGCGCCGACGAACGTTTCGGGTATCACGTGCGCGATGAACCCGGCGAGCCCGTCGCCATGCGCGGCCTGCGCCGCATAGCTCGACACCGCGCGCGCATCGAGCGTCGACGGATCGACGTTGAAGCCTTCGCCCGGCGCGATCACGTGCGCGGCGAGCAGACCGATCGCCAGCGCGAGCGTGGACGCGACTTCGAAATAGATCAGCGCCTTGCCGCCGACGCGACCGACCTTCTTCATGTCCTGCATGCCGGCGATGCCCGTCACGACCGTGCAGAAAATCACCGGCCCGATCACCATCCGCACGAGCTTGATGAACAGATCGCCGAGCGGTTTCAGGAGCACCGCGGCATCCGGTGCGAAATGACCGAGCAGCACGCCGCCGACGATCGCCGCCAGCACCTGCACGTAGAGAATCCGGTAGAACGGTTTGCGCTGCATATGTCTCCTCCATTTTTCGACGCAAAGCGATGCCGTCCTTCTTCGTGCGGAAGGAAATCGGCGTCGCTGACAACGGGAACCGCCGCGGTGCGCAGCGAATGCGCGCTTACATCACCTGCGCCCACGGATGCCGCGCGAAATGCCGCGCTTCGAACGCATCGATCGCGGCGACGGCATCGAGCGTGAGATCGACGGTATCCATGCCTTCGATCACCATCCGCTTGTGGCGCGCGCCGAGCGGATACGCGTAGCGCCGTCCCGATGCGCTCGTCACCGTCTGACGCTCGAGATCGATCGTCATCGCGGCGCCCGGCGTGTCGATCGCGTCGCGCATCAGCGCATCGACCGCGTCGCGCTCCAGTTGCACGAGCAACAAGCGGTTGTTCATCGCGTTCGAATAGAAGATCTCCGCGAAGCTCGGCGCGATCACCGCCTGAAAGCCGTATTGCTGCAAGCCCCATACCGCATGCTCGCGGCTCGATCCGCAGCCGAAGTTCGCACCGCCGATCAGGATGCGCGCGTTCGCATACTCGCCGCGGTTCAGCACGCAGTCGGCGCGGCGCTCGCCGCGCGCGTCGAAGCGCAGGTCGTACAGCAAGCCGTCGGCGAGCCCCGCTTTGTCGATGATGCGCAGGAACTGCTTCGGCATGATCTGGTCGGTGTCGAGGTTGTCGATCGGCAGCGGCGCGGCGCCGCCTTCGATGATCGTGAGTCGCGTCATGATGCGTGTGCCTCCAGTTGCCGGACATCGGTGATGCAGCCGGTCAGCGCGGCGGCCGCCGCCATCGCCGGGCTCATCAGATGCGTGCGGCCGCCGCGCCCCTGGCGGCCTTCGAAATTGCGGTTGGTGGTAGACGCGCATCGTTCTCCGGCGTCGAGCACGTCGTCGTTCATCGCGAGGCACATCGAGCAGCCGGGCTCGCGCCATTCGAAGCCCGCATCGATCAGCGTCTTCGCGATGCCTTCCCGTTCGGCCGCGCGGCGCACGCTGCCCGAGCCCGGCACGACCATCGCGCGCACGCCGGTCGCGACACGCTTGCCGCGCACGATCGCGGCGACCGTGCGCAAGTCCTCGATGCGTCCGTTCGTGCACGAGCCGATGAACACGCGGTCGATGCGCGTGCCGGCCAGCGGCCGGTTGGGCGCGAGTCCCATGTAGTCGAGCGCGCGGCGCAGCGACGCGGCCGCTTCGGGCGTCGGTTGCGCGGCCTCGTCGGGAATCGGCTGATCGATGGCCACCGCCTGATCGGGACTCGTGCCCCACGTGACGAACGGCGCGATGTCGCGCGCATCGAAACGGTGCTCGACGTCGAAGCGCGCGGCTGCGTCGGAATGCAGGCCGCGCCAGTCGCCGAGCGCGGCTTGCCATTGCGCATCGTCGAGCGAACGCGCATGCGCGCGCACGTAGTCGAACGTGGTCGCGTCCGGCGCGATCAGCGCCGCGCGCGCGCCGGCTTCGACGGTCATGTTGCACAACGTCATCCGCGCTTCGGCCGACAGCGCGTCGATCGTCGAGCCCGCGAATTCCACCGCATAGCCGCGCGCGCCTTGCGCGCCGATCCGGCTGACGATCCAGATGACGACGTCCTTCGCCGACGTGCCGTATGGAAGCGCGCCGTCGATCGTGATGCGCATCGTCCGCGCGAGCCGGTAGACGAGCGTTTGCGTCGCAAGCACATGCTCGACCTCCGACGTGCCTATGCCGAAGCCCAGCGCGCCGAGCGCACCGTAAGTCGTGGTGTGGCTGTCGCCGCAAAGCACGACCATGCCCGGACGAATCAATCCCAGCTCCGGCGCGACGATGTGCTCGATGCCCTGCAGCGGATCGTTTTCGGCGAGAAGCCGGATGCCGGCTCGCTCGCAGTTCCGCGCGAGATTGCGTGCCTGCAGCAGCGACGCCGCGTCGCGAATCACGCGCGGCGATTCCGCATGCGTCGGAATGATGTGGCTCACGACCGCGAGCTGCTGCCGCGGACGCCGCACCGCGCGGCCGCGTGCGTCGAGCGCGCTGAACGCTTGCGGGCTGGTGTACTCGTTCATCAGATGCAGATCGACGTACAGCAGCACGTTATGGTCGTCGATACGCGCGACGGTGTGCGTGTCGACGAGCTTCCGGTAAAGGGTTCGGTCGGACATGGATTACTCGGTGAGAAAAGGCAGCACGCGTTCGAGCAGTTGCTCCGGCGCTTCCTCGGGAATGTAGTGGCCGCAGCGCAGCGCGCCGCCGATCACGTCCGGCGCGTACGCGCGCCACTCGGCAAGCGGATCGAAGCATTGCTCGATCACGCCGTGCGCGCCCCACAACGCCATGAACGGACAGCCGATCCGCTGCTGCGACGCGAGCGTCGCACGGTCGTGCTCGAGGTCGATCGTCACGCTCGCGCGGTAGTCCTCGCAGATGCCGTGCGCCGTGTCGGGATCGGACAGACAACGCAGATACGCCGCGTACGCGTCGGCCGTGAACGGCGCGAGGCCGGCGCTGCGCGCGCCGATCGTCTGCTTCAGATAGAGATCGGGGTCGGCGCGAATCAGCGTCTCGGGGAACGGCGCCGGACGGACGAGCATGAACCAGTGCCAATACGCACGCGCGAAGTCGAACGACGTTTGCTCATACATCGCGAGCGTCGGCGCGACATCGAGCGTCACGAGGTGCGTGACCGCATCCGGATGATCGAGCGCCATGCGCGCCGCGACGCGTCCGCCGCGATCGTGGCCGATCACCGCGAAGCGCCGATGGCCGAGACCGCGCATCAGCTCGACCTGATCGAGCGCCATCCGGCGCTTCGAATAATTCGCGTGGTCGGCCGCGCCCGGCGGCTTGCCGCTGTCGCCGTAGCCGCGCAAGTCGGCGGCGATCACGGTGAAATGCTCGGCCAGCGTCGGCGCGACCTTGTGCCAGATCGCGTGCGTCTGCGGATGGCCATGCAACAGCAACAGCGCGGGACCGCGCCCGCCGCACACGGCGTGAATAGGTACGTCGTCGACGGTCGCCGACACGTTTCGGAAGCCTTCGAACATGGTTGTCTCCTGATCGCGATTCGAGTCTAATTGATGAATCAAGCGATATGGTTTCCTTGAATTCATTCCGGTCGTAACTTTCAGGAACCAATCGGCGAGCGACACGGAGCATCGGGATGGACAGTTTTTCGGACCTGGATTTATTCGCGCTGGTGGCGCGCCATCGCAATCTGGCCGCGGCCGCACGCGAGCTCGGCGTGACGCCGCCCGCGGTCAGCAAGCGGCTGGCGCAACTGGAAAAGCGCCTCGGCGTGCGGTTGATGAACCGCACGACGCGGCGCCTGAGCCTCACGCCGGAAGGCGAGCTCTACCTGTCGAACGGCTTGCGCATTCTCGACGAGTTGTCGGAGCTCGAACATCTCGTCACGCAAAGCCGCGGCGAGCCGACCGGCCTGCTGCGCGTGAATGCGTCGTTCGGGTTCGGCCGCGCGCGTGTCGCACCCGCGGTGTCGGCGTTCGTCGCGCGCTACCCGGCGATGAAGATCCTGCTGCATCTGACGGACCGGCCGGTCAGCCTGCAGGACGAGGGTTTCGACGTCGGCATTCGTTTCGGCGAAGTGCCCGATGCGCGGATCAACGCGCGGCTCCTTCTCGCCAACAGGCGACTGGTATGCGCATCGCCCGACTACGTCGCGCGACACGGCGCGCCTTCCGTGCCGCACGATCTGACGCGGCACGCGTGCATCGTGCTGCGCGAGAACGAGTCGGCTTACGGCACGTGGCATTTCACGCGCGGCAAGCGCACGGAGACGGTCAAGGTCGACGGCGCACTGTGCAGCAACGACGGCGGCATCGTGCTGCATTGGGCGCTCGACGGTCACGGGATCGTCGTGCGCTCGCAGTGGGAAATCGCCGACCATCTCGCGAGCGGCGGTCTCGTGCCGCTGCTGTCCGACTGGTCGCTGCCGGATGCGAACATCCACGCGGTCTATCTCGAGCGCAACCAGCTTTCCGTCAAGCTGCGAACGTTCGTCGACTTTCTCGGCGAGTATCTGCGCAAGCACTGATCGGCGGCACGTCTGCCGGAGGCCGCGACGCGATGCGACGGCTGCATGCTGCGGTCGTCGTCTCGTCCGCGATCGACGCATCGAGCCGCGCACACGTCGCGCAGCGATCGAACATCGATTCCCGAATCTGCATCTTCAACGTCGTCGTCAATAACAACGCCCCGCCGCGCTTCGCGGCATGCGCGGCCGCGCGCGTCCGTCTCGCCGCGCGTTCGCCGCCGATTGTTGCCGCGCCGACAACACAATGAAGGCCTTCGCGGCGCTATTGACGCACGAAGCCGCTCACTACAATCCGTCACACGATCGATCGAACCCGGGCGCCCCGTCACGCTTGCTCCATCCAACCGACAGGACCATCGAAAATGAGCGAAACAATCCGCAATGTGCAGCCCGTCGTCGTCAACCTCGGCAAAGAAGGGGCGGGCGAACTCGTCCCGTCCCGCTACGCGGTCCGCATCGGCGACGTCGACGTCGTGCTGATCAGCGACGGCGTTCTGCCACTGCCGACGTCCACCATGTCGACCAACGTCAGCGAAGCGGACCGCAACGCGTGGTTCGACGGCCGCTTCCTGCAGCGCGACATGTTCGACTGGGCGTTGAACGTCGCGCTGGTGCGCAGCGGCGACCGGCTGATCCTGATCGACTCGGGCGTCGGCGACGGTTTCGAATACTTCACGCGCGCCGGTCAGTCGATGATGCGGCTGGAATCGGCCGGCATCGATCTGGCAGCGATCACCGACATCGTGATCACGCACATGCACATGGATCACGTCGGCGGACTGAACCTGGACGGCGTCCAAGGCAAGCTGCGTCCGGACGTGCGCATTCACGTGTCGGCCGCCGAAGTCGAGTTCTGGAAGAATCCGGACTTCAGCAAGACGGTGATGCCCGAAGCGGTGCCGCCCGCGCTGCGCGACGCGGCCGCCCGGTTCGCGAAGCGCTACGCCGAAAACATTGTGCAGTTCGACCGGACCGTGCAGGTGGCGCCCGGCGTATCGGCGCGCGTGACGGGCGGACATACGCCTGGGCATTGCGTGGTGGACGTCGCATCGAACGGCGAGAAGCTGACGTTCGTCGGCGACGCGATCTTCGAAGTGAACTTCGACCACCCCGACTGGCAGAACGGCTTCGAGCACGATCCGCAAGCGTCCGTCGACGTGCGCATCGCGCTGCTCGAAGAAGCGGCCGACACCGGCGCGCTGCTTGCCGCCGCGCATGTCGCGTTTCCGTCCATCGGTCACATCGCCAGGAACGGCGACGGCTTTCGCTTCGTGCCGGTGCTGTGGGATTACTGAACGAAGCGCGGTGCGCGATCGTCGGTGTGCTGCGCGGCAGCGTGCCGCGCAGCCGGTCAGAAGTTATGCCTCACGCCCATCGTCACCGCGAGTTGCCGGTTGCCGTTCGAATTCGGCAGATTCGGAATCTGCGCATAATTGGCCGGCCCGCCGGTTGCCGGATCGCGGCCGACTCCGCGCCCCGCGGCCTGCTGGAAGAAGCCGACCGCATAAAGCCCGGTCCGTTTCGACAGGTTGCAGGTCGCGCCGAGATTGACCTGGTGGAATTTCGGCGATCCGCTCGCGTCCGTCTTCATCGCGTTGTAGATGTATGCGGCGCCGAGCGTGAGCGCCGGCGACACGGCGAACGCCGCGTTGACCTCGACGATGTCGAATCGCGCATCGGCGCCGTGCGGATGCGCGGCATCGGCAAAGTACCGGCTGTCGTCGAGCGTCGTATGCGTGTAGACGACGCCGAGCGTCAGCGGTCCGATCGCATACGAGCCGCCCGCGCCGATCGCGGTCAACGCTCGCGCGTTCTGCAGCGTGCAGTACATCGCGGCCGGATTCGAGCATGCGAAATCGCCGATGTAACCGCTCGCGCCGCCGAGCGCCGCGTCGAGCGGACGGTTCAGATCCAGCATGCCGGCGCCGAACGAGAACGGCGCGTCGTTGTAGCTCGCGGCCACCGCCCAGCCGCGCTCCCGAGAGAAATCGCCGGCCACGCCGCCGAACGAGAACGTGCCGCTGAACGAGAAGCCCGCGAAGGTCGGGCTCGCATACTGAATCGCGCCGTTCAGGTTGAGCGCCGCGTTCAGGTTGTCGACGTCGCCGATATGCGAGCCGTACAGCGTCGCCCACGGGATGCTCGATGCGTACGGCGCGAGCGTCGTCGTATACGAATCGAATTGCCGGCCGACGGTCAGCGTGCCGTAGCGTTCGTTCGTCAATCCGACCCACGCGTTCTGGTTGAACAGCGTGCCGGCCTGCACGAGGCTGCCGCTGCCCGTCCAGAAGCTGTTCTCGAGCTTGACCGTCACCGCGGTGCCGCCGCCGATGTCCTCGCTGCCGGTCAGGCCGATGCGCGACGGCGCGAGATTGCCGCCGCCGAGCTGCAGGTTGCGGCCGCCGCGCACGCTGCCGTCGGCGTTCGTCGTCTGCTGATCGTGCGTATACGTGATGCCGGCATCGACGTCGCCATACAGCGTGACGCTGCTCGATGCCTGCACGACCTGCGCGACGGCGAGCGTCGCCACCGCCGCCGCGATCCGGCGCGGCGTCGTCAGACTGTTCATCGGTCATCCCCCTGATCGATCGCGTTCGTGTCGCGTGTGCTTTACACACGATTCGTTGCGTACGCATCGGTACGTCCGTGCGTCGGTGCGCGGCGCGGCCCGACACGCCAAGCACGCGCGCGTGCCGCTGCGCTTACGCGTAGTTCATCATCACCGACTTCGTTTCCGTGTACTGGTCGATCACCGCGCGCCCGAGTTCGCGGCCGAAGCCCGACTGCTTCATCCCGCCGAACGGCATCGCGTTGTCGAGCAGCGAATGGCAGTTCACCCACACGGTGCCCGCCGCGATGCGCGGCACGAGCTTGTGAATCGCCGACAGATCGTTCGACCAGATGCTCGCGCCGAGTCCGTACGGCGTGTCGTTCGCGAGCTGCACGGCCGTATCGACGTCGTCGAACGGCATCGCAACGAGCACCGGCCCGAAGATCTCCTCGCGCACGACGCGCATCGCATGCGTCGTATCGACCAGCACGGTCGGCTCGACGAAGAAGCCGGCGCCGTCGAGCGCGCGGCCGCCTGCGATCGCGCGTGCGCCGTCGTCGAATCCGGACGCGATGTAGTCGCACACGCGCGCACGCTGCTTCGCGGACACGAGCGGCCCGATCTGCGTGGCGGGATCCATGCCGGGGCCGATCTTCAGGCCGGCCGCGATCTGCGCGACGCGCTCGATCACGCGGTCGAACACTGTCGCGTGCACGTACGCGCGCGAGCCGGCCGTGCACACCTGCCCCTGGTTGAAGAAGATCGCATTCGCGATGCCGTCGGCCGCCTTGTCGACGTCGACGTCGGGTAGCACGATCACCGGCGACTTGCCGCCGAGCTCGAGCGACATCCGCGTCATGTTGTCGAGCGCCGCATGGCCGATCGCCTTGCCGGTCTGCGTCGAGCCAGTGAACGCGATCTTGTCGATGCGCGGATCGCGCGACAGCGCGGCGCCGGCCGTATGACCGTAGCCGGTCACGATATTGACGACGCCGTCCGGGAAGCCGGCGTCGCGGATCAGTTCGCCGAGCCGCAGCGCGCTCAACGGCGTGTCCTCGGCCGGCTTCAGCACGACCGTGCAGCCGGTCGCGAGCGCGGGCGCGAGCTTCCATGCAGCCATCAGCAGCGGGAAATTCCACGGAATGATCGCGCCGACCACGCCCACCGGCTCCTTGCGCGTATACGTGAACGTCTCGCTGCCCGGCAGGTACGGCATGCCGGCATCGATCACGCTGCCCTCGATCTTGGTCGCCCAGCCGGCCATGTAGCGAAAGCAGTGCGCGGCCATCGCGACGCCGAGCCCTTGCGCAACCGTCACCGGCTTGCCGTTGTCGAGCGATTCGATCTCGGCGAGCTCGCGCGCGTTCGCGTCGATCAGATCGGCGAGCGTCAGCAGCAGACGCTCGCGGTCGGTCGTCTTCGCGGTGCGCCACGGCCCTGCGTCCAATGCGCGTCGCGCGGCGGCGACCGCGCGCTGCACGTCATGCTCGTCCGCTTCGGGCACACGCGCGAGCGTGCTGCCGTCGGCCGGGTTCACGACGTCGATCGTGCGTCCCGACGCGGCGTCGCTCCACTCGGCGCCGATCAGCATGCGTTTCGGCTTCCCGACGAATGCACGCGTTGCGTCGAGCAGCGGAAAGTTGTCGTTCGTCTCCATGTTCGTTCTTCCTCGAGTCGGTCAGAGTCGATCGTTGTTCAGTAGCGTTCGGCGACGCCGTCGATTCCGCGTTCGTGCAACGCGCGTACGAGCCGCGCACGCACGGTCGCGACGTCGGCCAACGCGGGACGGCGATGCGCGGCGATCTCGTCGGCCGTGTACGGCTTGAAGTCGTGCGGCAGCGCATCGCGATTCATCGTCGTCAGCACCCAGTTCAGCACGTCGGCCAGTTCCCGGTCGGACAGCGCCGAATTCGACGCGCCGGGCACGCGCATCACGTACTCGCGGCCGGCCGGCAAATGCGTGAAATAGCCGAGCGAATTCGCGAGCGGCGGCACCTTGCCGGGAATGCCGCCGCCCGTTGCCGTGTGACAGCCCATGCAGTTCAGCACCCAATGCTGCTGCGCGAGCGCAGCGTCGGCGACGTTCGCGACGTCGCCCGCATGTGCGCGCGCAACCATCGCGCACACGAACGCAGCGGCGAACAGACGCCGTGCCGTCACGCGCCGGCCGAAGCGCCGCGCCGCTCGACCGCGGCCCGGTGCGCATACCGCAGTCACAGCCCGAGCCCCTTCGTTACGACCGCGCGCTGCGCATGCACGGCCGCGCCTTCCATCTCCTTCGCGCGGCCCGCGCGAATCTCGGCGGCCGTGAACGGCTTCGCGTCGCCGTGCTGCGCGCCGAGATCGAACACGATGTAGTTCAGCACGTGCGCGATATCGTCGTCGCTCGCGCTCGCAAACGACGGCATCTTGAAGTTGTAGCGCTTGTCGCGCACCGTGATCTCGCCGAACATCCCGTGCAGCAGCGTCGCGACGAGCTGCGCGCGGCCCTGCTCGATGCTCGCGTACTTGCCCGGATACTCGGTCAGCGGCGGCGCGAGGCCGTCCTGCCCCTTGCCGCCCGCCTGATGACACACCGCGCATTGCGCATCGAACATGCTCTTGCCCACCGGATAGCGCACGGCCTGCTGCGCATCGGCCGCCCCTGACCAAACGAGCGCGGCGGCCACAGCCATGCACGCGCCCGCCAACCTCGCTGCGTTGATCGTCTTCATTGCTTTGCCGCTCCCAGCAGGACCGACACCGAACAGTGATAGTTCGAGTTGCCGTTCGCCATGCACCAGTTGATGTCGTTGTTCAGCGACAGCTTGTACAGCGGCTTCTCGCGTTCGTTGCGGTTGCAGAAGCACTTGCCGCACGACGTCTTGCCGCAGCAATCGTTGTACGACACGATGTAGTCGGAACCGTCGTGCGGATTGCGGCACGTGCCGATCCACGTGATCGGCGACGGCGTCGTGCCGGGCGGGCAACTGCTCGACGTGCCGCCGCAGCAGCTGCACAGCCAGCCGTCGATCGCGCAGTATTTCCAGTAGTCGCAGCTCGTCGGGTCGTCGCTTGCGCCCGGCGCGGCGCCGCCGCCGCCGCCGGCGCTCGACGCGCCGGACGCCGCATCGGCCGCATACGCGGTGCGATCGACGGGCAGCAGCGGCAGCATCGCGGATCCGACGAGCACCCTGCCGAGCTTCGCCATCGCACTGCGTCGCGAGCTGTGCTGCGCGACGCCGCGCGCGGAGCGCTCGAACCATGAATCAAACAGCCCCATCTCGTTGTCCTCCCGTGACGTTGAAAAGGTTCGGCCGCTCACGCGTGCTGCGCGTGCTCTTCGTGGCCATGGCCGCTGCGATCGCCGTGCACGAACTGCTGGAGCGACGCGACGCCGCGCTCCTTCGCTTCGAACAGGCTCTCCAGATGCTCGCGCGTGTTGACGAGTCCTTTCGCGCGCACCGTGCCGGTCTCGTCGAGCAGCACCGCATACGGCAGCTTGCCGATCTGATACGCGAGGCCGAGCTCCTGCGACAGCACGTACGGGAAGCGCGCGACGTCGTGCTGCTGCGCGAAGCGCGCATGCTCGTCGCGATCGCCGTCGCTCGCGAGCACGATGTCGACCGGCGTCGTTTCGCTCGCCTGCAGCGACGGCAGCAGCGGCAGCAGCTTCTTGCACACCGGGCACGTCGGCGACAGGAAGAACAGCAGCGTCGAGCGGCCCGACGCGTCGATGCCGCCGACCTTCACGCGCGTGCCGCGAATGTCGGTCAGCTCGAACGTCGGCGCGATCGCGCCGACGGCCGGCCCTTTGTCGATCATCAGCGCGCCGGCCGGCATGATGCGTTCGTACAGGATGCCGATCTGGCGTACCAGCGCGACACAGATCGCGCCGAGCGCGACGACGGCAACCCACAGCAGGGCGGTGGAAACGGCGAGAGCGGTTTGCATCATGATTTCCTCATAGCGGTCAGGCGCGGCGCGTTCGCGAGCAGCCCGTCGACGGCGAGCAGCGCGCAAACGATCAGCGGTACGGAAAAGAACAGCGTCAGATAGTCGAACCACACGACGGCGCGTGGGTCGGGCTCGAACAGCGCGGTCGCGACGAGCGCGACGAGCAGCAGCACGCGGCCGACATGCAGCCAGCCGATGCGGCGCGGCGCGTCCGCGTTCGATGCCGCGCGTCCGGCGGCGAAACCGGTGCAGCCGCAATCGATGTCGGTGCGGCCGCGCACGATGTTGGTCGCGAGCGCCGCCGCGAACGCGAGCAGCAGCGCGATCAGCCCGAACGCGGCCGCTGTCCGCGTGTCGCGGAACAGCAGCGCGGCGGCGCCGAGCGCTTCCGCAAGCGGAAGCGCGAATGCGGCCGGCGCGACCAGCACGTCGGGCAGCAGACGGTAGCCGGCCAGCGCGTCGCGAAACGCGGCCGGCGCACGCAGCTTCGCCAACGCGCCGAGCAGGACGGCGGCGGCCGCGCCGGCCTGCGCACTGGTGGCGATTACAGGATCGATCGTCATCGCGGCCTCACGGGTTGACGAGCAGCGTCGACGTGTTGCCGATCTGCTTCCCGACGTGCCGCAGCGTGCCACTGCGCGCGTCCATCACGACGAGGTCGGACGTCCCCGTCAGTCCGTACAGCAGCGGCTCGTCGTCGTTGCTGACCTGGATCGACACGAGCGGGTCGACCTTCTGCTGCGCGAGATCCCAGCGCGCGATCCGCTGCCGCGCCTTCAGGTCGTACACCCACACCTGCGTGCCCGGATCCTTGTGCGAGTACGCATCGCCCTTGTGCATCAGCACGTAGTAGCGGTCGAGCTTCGCGTGCACCGCCGTCTGCTGCATGCCGCCGGGGCGCCATCCTTGCGCGCGCTCGGCGTCGGTCAGCAGCGACCACGGCCGGCCGAACGACGGCTGGTCGCCGCCGAAGTCCGCGCGCCGCACGTTGCCGCCGAACGTCGTGAACAGATAGCCGCCGCGATACGGCGACGCGTTGACGAACGCCGGATCGCGATCGACGTCGATGAACGCGTCCGACATCGTGCGCTTCACTTCTCGACCGTTCGCGTCGAGCGTGACCGTCAGCGCCTTGCCGCTTTCGCAGAGCGCGGTGAAGCGGTCGTTCGCGCTCGGATACGCGAGCACGCACGCGGCCGTATCGATCTCGGACAGCACCTTCTTCGATACCGCGTCGATCACCGTCACCGATGCGGCCGGCGTGATGTTCGCGACGTACAGCCGCTTGCCGTCGGCGCTGAACGCGGTGTTGTACGGCGAAGGCACGTGCTGCCCGTGCTTCGCCGGAATCGCGATCTCGCCTGCGTGGTCGAGCGTCGTGTTGTCGGTGAGTTCGACGACGTCCGTGCGCGCGCCGTGCGAGCCGCGCGAGAAGTACGTCGTCGCGACGAAGCTGGTCTTGTGATCGGGGGAAATCGCGAGGCCGGGCACGAAGCCGGCGTCGATCTGGCCGAGCAGCTTTTTCGCGTCGGCGTCGTACACGTAGATGCGTCCGTCGGTCATCGACGGCATCGAGATGTCGACCACGTAGACCTCGTGCGGATGCCATGGCGGCATCTTCTGCACGACCAGTTCTTCCGGTTTCTCTGCTGCGTGCGCGCCGCCGGCCGATGTCGCAGCGAGCGCCAGCGTCGCCGTGAGCGCCGCGGCTCGTCGCGTTGTCCTCATGTCGCCTCCAGTCGGAAATCGTGTGATGTGGGGCGACTGTAGTTCGACAATAAATCGCGTCAGCACCCGGACCGGCAACGCGTGCGTGCCGATTCGGGATATTGGAAAACCGCTTGAAAGCCGCGCGCGGCGCGCGCGCTCCGGCCCTCTGAACGGCGCGCCCGGAATAACCCTCGGGCTTGTTGCGCCGACCGGGCGGCCGGTTTAATCTTGCGCCGTTTGCACGCTACCGGGAGGCGCTGTGCTGGTGTTTCACCAAACGTTCGACGACGCAGACCGGCATGCCGAAGCGCTGCGCGGCTGGGACCAGCGCTACGACCAGATCGGCCCCGGCGCGTATCGCAGCGCGGTCAAGCACGCGACGCTCGACGGCCTGCAGCTGTTTCAGGAAACCGCGAACGTCCGGATCACGCAGCGCGGCTGGCTGCCTGCCGGTCACACCGTGTTCGGCATGCCGCTCACCGGCGCCGGCACGTTCGCGTTCGACGGTGCATGCATCGAACGCGGGATGATCGTGCTGGCGCGCGGCGGCGCACCGTTCGAACTGCATTCGCCCGACGACATGTCGCTGGTCGGCGTGCTCGTCGATGCGGCGCTGATGCAGCAGATCGTGGACGCCGCCGGGCTGCGCGTCGACGAGCGCACGCTGCGGCGCGGCGTGACCGACTTGCCGATGGCCGTGCGCATGCGCGCGGGCGTGCAGCTCGCGACGCTGCTCGAACGCGCGCTCGCCGCGCCGGACGCGCTGCGCGACGCGCGCACGCAGGCCGAGCTGCGCGGCGACGTCGGCAACGTGCTCGTCGATCTGCTCACGTACCGGATGCCCGACGCGTCCCATCGCCTCACGCACGCGTGCCGCGCCGACATCGTGCGCCGTGTGCACGACTACGTGATCGCGCATCCGGAAGCGCCGGTCGACATCCTGAGCCTGTGCGCGCACCTGCGCGTGAGCCGCCGCACGATGCAGAACAGCTTCCAGTCCGTCGTGCAGACCAGTCCGCTGAACTACGTGCGCTCGCTGCGCCTCGCGCAGGTGCGGCGGATGCTGCTCGACACGCGGCAGTCCGATCTGTCGATCGCCGATGCGGCCGCGCACTGGGGCTTCATTCATCTCGGACATTTCGCGAACGCATACAACGCGCAGTTCGGCGAGCTGCCGTCGACCACGCAGCGCCGCTCGGCGCGCGATGCAAAATCGCGCTGAACCGGCGCGAAACCCGCGATAATCTGCGGCAGACCGTTCGGCCGTCGCGCGGCGGCGCAGCGCATGGCGGCTCGCGCCGCAGCCTCGCACGACGCGCGACGTATCGTTGATTCCATCTCACGCTCCGATGCCCGAGGATTTCCATTTCCTGCTGCTGCCCGGCTTCTCCGCGCTCGGCTTCATGTCGGCGGTCGAACCGCTGCGCGTCGCGAATCGCTTTCGCAGCGACCTGTATCGCTGGCACGTGCTCAGCGCCGACGGCGCGCCCGTCGCCGCGAGCAACGGCATCCCGGTCGCGGCCGAAGCCGCGTATGCGGACGTCGCGCGCGTCGACACCGTGTTCGTCGTCGCGGGCTTCGAGCCGCTCGCGTGCTACGACCGTGCGCTCGGCGACTGGCTGCGGCGCCAGCATCGGCACGGCGCGACGCTCGGCGGGATCGATACCGGCAGCTTCGTGCTCGCGGAAGCCGCGCTGTTCGATGCATCGCAGTCGCTGACGCTGCACTGGGAAGCGCTCGCCGCGTTCCGCGAACGCTATCCGAACCTGAACGCGACGCAGGAGCTGTTCGAGATCGACGACCGGCGCATCACCTGCGCAGGCGGCACCGCGTCGATCGACATGATGCTCGACCTGATCGGCCGACGACACGGCGCCGATCTCGCCGCGGCGATCTCCGAACAGTTCGTCGTCAGCCGCATCCGGCAGCGCTCGGACAGCCAGCGGCTCGAGATCGCCGCGCGCTACGGCGTGCACAACCGCAAGCTGATCCAGGTGATCGGCACGATGCAGCGGCACATGGAGAATCCGCTCGGCTCCGATGCGCTCGCGCACGAAGTGTCGATCACGCGGCGCCAGCTCGAACGGCTGTTCAGCGCGACGCTGAACGACACGCCGACGCGCTTCTATCTGAACCTGCGGCTCGATCGCGCGCGCGAACTGCTGCAGCAGACCGACATGAGCATCACGTCGGTGTGCGTCGCGTGCGGGTTCGAATCGCCGTCGCATTTCTCGCGCACGTATCGTGCGCGCTTCGGCGTGAGTCCGCGCAGCGACCGGCATCCGACGCGTTGATCGTCCATCGTGTCGCCGCCGGGCCGGCGAGGCGACGCCGGTGAATACGGCGTGACGTTGCCGGGATGTGCGAGTCCGTCGCATCGATCGAGCGCGAGCGGTTCTCCGCGGGTACGAGCATGTGCACATGCATGCGTGGCTCAGGCACCTGGCGTGTTCCGGATAGAATCGCTATCCGCTCACTCGCGCATCACGGTACGCCACCATGACCGAATTCTCCCGCTCCGCCGAGACGCTGTCGTCCGATCGCGTCACGACCGCCTTCGATCTTCCGGATCACACGATCGTCCGCTCGCTCGGCGTCGTCCAGGGCATCGTCGTGCGCTCGCGCTCGATCGTCGGGTCGATCGGCGCGTCGCTGCAGACGCTGTTCGGCGGCAACATCACGCTCTATACGTCGCTGTGCGAAACGGCGCGCCAGCACGCATTCGACAAGATGCTCGACGACGCGCGCAAGCTCGGCGCGAATGCGGTCGTCGCAATGCGCTACGACTCGACGGAAATCGGCGCGGGCGTGACGGAAGTGATCTGCTACGGGACGGCCGTGCGCGTAGTGCCGGTTTCGGGCTGAAGCCGCCGAGCGCGATCGGCACGCCGAGCCGCGTCGGCGGCTCGCCGTAGTCTGGCCGGATTCAGTGCCGATCGCGCGCCGCAGCCTCGATTTCAGCCGTATCCCACTGCCCGCGTCGCATGGCTTCGGCCAGCATGCCAAGCGTCAGCGGGACGAGCGGCGGGTCACGATACTGGTTCGAGAAGATTCCCAGCACCGATCCGACGACATCCCAACTATCGGGCCCGAAGTATCGGCTGTAAGGAAAGCCCTGAGCGGCCACACCGAATTTCTCCGCCCATTTGTCGATGAACTCGACGGCATCGACGCCCGTTACGCGAAGGTCTTCTTCGAGCCTGCTGTCCGGCGTCAGTTTCAGCGCGCCGCCAAAGATCGGCCGGCCGAGCTCCTCTCGCGCAAAAGCTTCGAGTCGATTCCAGATTTCGTCCGCCATTACAGCACTCGGTCTTCAGGTTTCACGATTCGGTCGTACGACGCGACGGAAGTCGGCGCGGGCCGCGCGGCCCACCCGCCGTCAACGATCGCGCTCCAGCGACTTCATGTACGTGAGCTGCGGAAAGAGCCGCATCCACGCGAGCGCGACGGCGATCGTCGCGACGCCGCCGACGACGATCGCCGTCGGTGCGCCCCACCACGCGGCCGTCACGCCCGATTCGAATTCGCCGAGCTGATTCGACGTTCCGATGAACAACGAATTGACCGCGCTCACGCGCCCGAGCATGTCGTCCGGCGTGCGCAGCTGCACGAGCGACAGCCGCACGACGACGCTGACCACGTCCGATGCGCCTAGCGCCGCGAGCGCGACGAGCGACAGCGCAAAATGCCGCGACATGCCGAACACGATGGTCGCGATGCCGAACGCGATCACGCCGCCGAACATCGCGCGGCCGGGACGAACCTTCAACGGAAAGCGCGTAAGCCACAGCGTGCCGGCGAGCGCGCCGACCGCCGGCGCCGCGCGCAGTGCGCCGAGCCCCCACGGACCGACCTGCAGGATGTCGCGCGCATAGATCGGCAGCAGCGCGGTCGCACCGCCGAACAGCACCGCGAACAGGTCGAGCGACAGCGCGCCGAGAATCGCCGGCTCGCGCCGGATGAACGCGATCCCGGAAAACACCGAACGCAGCGTGACCGGCTCGCGCGCGGGCGGCGCGCTGCGCAGCGGAATCGTGCCGCTCAGCGTCGCGGCGAGCGCGAAGGCGACGACGCTCGTGCCGAACGCGACCGGCGCGCCGAGTCCGTACAGCAGCCCGCCGAACGCGGGCCCGAGAATCTGCGCGGCCTGGTTCGCGGACGTCGACAGCGCGGTCGCGCGCGGCAGGTCGGTGCGCGGCACGACGGCCGGCAGCAGCGACGACACCGACGGCGACTCGAACGCGCGCGCGGTACCGACGATCGCCGCAAGCGCATAGACGCCGGGCGCGCCGAGCCATCCCTGCGCGGCGCCGAGCAGGAACACCGCCGCCGCGAGCGCTTCGACGCTCTGGCAGATCGTCGCGATGCGGCGGCGATCGTAGCGGTCGGCAACCTGCCCGACGACGAGCGTCAGCGCGAACATCGGCACGAACTGCGCGAGGCCGACGAGGCCGAGCGCGAACGCGCTGTGCGTGAGCGCATAGACGTACCAGCCGATCGCGACCGAAAGGATCTGGAAAGCCAGCGACGACATCACGCGCGTGCCCCAGAAGCGCCGGAACGGCGCATGGCGGAACAGGTTCGCGGGCAACGGGGAAGACGACAGGGATTCGGGTAACGGGGCGGTCATCGGGCGGACGTGAGCGAAGTCGGCAAGCGGCTGCCTGCGCGGCAGACGGCCGGTCGGGCGGCCATGTCGCCGCCAGACCGCGATGATATGCGAAACGCGGCAAGCCGGCCGCGCGCCGCCGCGCGCAAAAAAAAAGCGCGAACCGTAGTTCGCGCGAAAGAGAGACCTCGCTGAAGACGTCACAAGACTGAAGCGGCCGCGAGGCCGCCCGCACCGCGTTCAGAACGAATGCCGCATCCCGATCCGCACGTCGGCCTGCGTTTGCGTCGTCGACGGCGTGAAGCTGTAGCCGATCACCGCATCGACGCCGTTCGACGCACGCAGGTAGTCGCCGGAGATGTACACGTCGGTACGCTTCGACAGCAGGTAGTGGAGGCCCGCCGTGCCCTGGTTCCAGTGATGGCCTTCGAAGCGCGTGTGCTGGTAGCCGGCGATGAAGCTCAGCGCCGGCGTGAACTGATACAGGCCGCCGCCTTCGTACACCTGCATGTGCGACGACTGGCCGAAGCCCTTGATCGTCGTGTACGAGTAGTTCGCGTCGAGCGTCAGCTTGCCGATCGTGTAGCTCGCGCCGACGCCGAACGTGCCCTGGCTGTCGACGTCCATCGGCGTGTTCGCGAACAGGTCGGTGCGCTGGCCGGTCGCCGGATCGACGGTGACGGTCTGCTGGCCGAGGAACGTGTGCGTACCGATCATCGCGTACGGGTCGAACGCATAGATGCCGTTCGGGTTGTTCAGGCGCGTGTACGCGGCGCCGATCGAGAAGTCGCCTTTCGTGAAGCTTGCGCCCGCGCTCCATGCGCTGTTGCGGTGGAAGTTGCCGGCGACGTTGCCGAACGAATACATCGCGCCGAACTTGAAGCCGTTCAGATCGTTCGACAGGAACTTGACGGAGTTCGGCAGGCGGTCGCCGTTGAAGCGGTCGAAGTCGCCCTGATGGATCGCGTAGCCGCTGCCCCATGCCGAGATGTTGTAGATCGACACGAGCTCGTTCGTGATGTCGAGCTGGTTGCCGAACGACAGCGTACCCCAGTTGTTCTGCAGCCCGACGTAAGCCTGCCGGCCGAACTCGGCGCCGCCGAAGTTGAGCTGGCCGGTGCCGAGCCGGAAGCCGCTCTCGAGCGCGAACACCGCCTTCAGCCCGCCGCCGAGATCTTCGGTGCCCTTCAGCCCGAAGCGGTTGCCGTATGCGACGCCGTCGTCGAACTTGAACACGTGCGAGCCGCCCGTGTTGTTCACGTAGGTGATGCCCCCGTCGATGATCCCGTACAGCGTCACGCTGCTCTGCGCATGCCCGACCGCGGGAATGCAGGCCGCGCATGCAAGCGCGGCGGCTACGGCAACTTTCGATTGCTTCATTGTCGACCACCCTCCCTGAACCGTTCGATGGAAAGAACCGTGGCCGGGCGCGCGCCGCAATACGCCGGCTGATTCGAATTCAGTACGTCCGCTGGCTTCGGCATTTCATTTTTCGCAATAACGCAGCCATGGGCGAAAAATACAAACCCATATTTCGGGCGACCCGTCTGAAGGCGACACCAAATGGTCTCGATGCGACCGGTCGGGAAAACACGGAGACGGGCGGTACGGCAAACGCCGCCCGTCCGCCGCACGCTCAGCGGCCGTCGAGCGCCGCGCGCACGGCCGGCAGGCCGGGGGCGCCGGCAGCGGTCGTCACGCCGTCCAGCCAGCCGGCGAGCAGCGACGGGTCGGCCTTCAGCGCGTGTTGCGCGGCGAGCGCAGGCGGCGTCTTCTTTTCCAGCATGTCGGCGATCATCCGGTTCTCGACGTCGACGGAGAACGTCATCTGCCGGAACAGGCGCGCGAGGTTCGTGCACTGGTCGGCGAAGCCGGCGCGGGCCACCGTGTTGACGGTCGCGCCGCCGTAGTTCGGACCGAAATACGCGTCGCCGCCGGACAGGTACGTCAGCTTGAACTTCGTGTTCATCAGATGCGGCTCCCACGCGAGGAACACGATCCAGCGCTTGTCGCGCACCGCACGCTCGACCTGCGTGAGCATCCCGGTTTCGCTCGATTCGACGAGCGACCAGTTCGCCGGGCCGAGCGCGTGGTCGGACAGCATCCGCTTGATGTTCTGGTTCGCGGGCGCGCCCGGCTCGATCCCGTAGATCTTGCCGCCGAAGCGGTCCGCGTAGCGCGCGAGATCGGCGAACGTATGCACGCCGGCGGCCGCGACGTAGTCGGGCACCGCGAGCGTGAACTTCGCGCCGCTCAGGTTCGCGTGCAGCACGTCGATCGACTTGTCGTCGACGAACGGCTTCACGAGCGGCGCCTGCGCGGGCATCCAGTTGCCGAGGAACACGTCGACCTGCCCTTTCTTCAGCCCCTGGTACGTGATCGGCACCGACAGGTTCGCGACGTCCTGCCGGTAGCCGAGCGCCTTCAGCACGACGCCCGCCATCGCATTCGTCGCGTCGATGTCCGTCCAGCCGGGCGCGGCCATCCGCACGTCGCGGCACGCCTGCGGCTCGGCCGCGTGTGCGGCCGGCATGCCGACCATGCAGGCGGCCGCGGCGAGCGCCGCGCCGATCCGGATTGCAGCATTCGATTGCCGTTTCATCGTACCTTTCCTCCTCCGTCGTTCATCGATGATCGCGATGCGGGACGCTCAGCGCCCGACGCGCGGAAAGCGCGCCATCGCCTCGAGCGTGTCGAGCTCGATGTGATTGCGCATGTAGCGCTGGCTCGCGTCCGTGAACGGCTGCCAGTCCCACGCCTGAATGCGGCCCTGCGTCGTCGCCGCGTAATGAAAACGGCGGCGGCGCTGGCTCGCGCGCACCTGCCGGTCGAGTTCGGGCAGATTCCAGCGCCGTGCGGCTTCCGCGCGAAACGCGGCGAGCACGTCCGCCGCGTCGGGCGAGCCGGCCAGGTTCGTCAGCTCGCGCGGATCGTCCGCGAGGTTGTACAGCTGGTCGGGATCGGCCGGGCAATGCACGTACTTCCAGTCGCCGCGGCGAATCATCACGATCGGCGCGACCGCGCCTTCCGCCAGATATTCGCCGAGCGCGACGTCGTGCGCGGGCGCGCCGCGCAGATGCGGAACGAGGCTCGCGCCGTCGACCGCGTCCGGCCATTCGCCCGCCGGCGCGGCGCCGGCGAGATCGACGAGCGTCGGCAGCAGGTCCACGTGCGACACGGGCCCGCGCACGCGCGCCGCATCGAAGCGGCGCGGCGCATGGACGATCAGCGGCACGCGGCAGCCGCCCTCGAAGAACGTCATCTTGTACCAGAGCCCGCGCTCGCCGAGCATGTCGCCGTGGTCGGACGTGACGATCACGATCGTGTCGTCGGCGAATCCGCATTGCTCGAGCGCGGCCAGCACGCTGCCGAACTGCGCGTCGACGTACGACGTCGCGCCGTAGTACGCGCGGCGCGCCGCGCGAATCTGCGCATCGGTCGGCGGCGTGCGGTCGTTTTCGCAGACGAAGCGCAGCCGCTGCGAATGCGGATCGCTGTCGGCCGCGTCGAGCCGCACCGCCGGCATGTCGATGTCGTCGTCGCTGTACAGATCCCAGTATTCGCGCGTGATCGCGTACGGATCGTGCGGATGCGTGAGCGACACGACCATGCAGAACGGCCGCGCATCGCGCCCGGCCGCGCGCTCGCGCGCGACGTCGTACAGCTTCTGCTTCGCGGCGAACGTCACTTCGTCGTCGAAGTCGAGCTGGTTCGTCCGCACGCACGGGCCGGCGTCGAGCACCGAGCTCATGTTGTGATACCAGCTCGGCCGCTCGGTCGGCTTGTCCCAGTCGGGCACCCAGCCGAAGTCGGCCGGGTAGATGTCGGTCGTCAGCCGCTCCTCGAAGCCGTGCAGCTGGTCGGGCCCGCAGAAATGCATCTTGCCGGACAGCATCGTCCGGTAGCCGGCCGCGCGCAGGTAATGCGCGAACGTCAGCGTTTGCGCCGGCAATTCGGCGGCGTTATCGTAGGCGCCGATTCCGGACGGCAGCTTGCCGGTCAGCAGCGAAAAGCGCGACGGCGCGCACAGCGGGCTCGCGCAGTACGCGGCGTCGAACACGACGCCTTGCGCCGCGAGCCGGTCGAGCGTGGGCGTGCGTGCGACGCGGTTGCCGTACGCGGGCAGCGCGAACGGCGTCAACTGGTCGGCCATCAGGATCAGGAGGTTCGGTGTCGGGTTCGTCATCGGCGATCGTGAGGAAATCGGTGTTCGATTGGAACGGCGCGCCGTTCGAGCGGCAGCGCAGCCGGAATGACGGACGCGGCCTGCACAAAGTCCCGCGCAGCTGCGCCGCGACTGGCTAGAATCGCGACAAGGGCGGCGCAGCGCCGTGCCGTCCGATGCACTATCGCCCGCCCGAATTCGCGCGGGAAGGCGTCCGGCCCTTATGGGGCCATTAGAGAGACTTATGTCCAAACCCGAACCGTTACCGTCGATGCAGGCGCTGCGCGCGTTCGAATCGGCCGCGCGCCTCGCGAGCTTCACCGCCGCCGCGCGCGAACTCGGTTCGACGCAGCCGGCCGTCAGCCAGCAGGTGTTCCAGCTCGAGGCCGAACTCGGCGTGCCGCTGTTCGAGCGCAGCCCGCGCGGCGTCACGCTGACGACCGACGGCCAGTGCCTGTACGAAGCGGTGCGGCTGAGCCTCGACACGCTGCGCGGCGCGACCGCGACGCTGCGCGCGCGCCGCGAGCACGGCGCGCTGACGATCGTCACCGACTTCGGGTTCGCGACGTACTGGCTGATGCCGCGCCTCGCGGGGTTGAAGCGCGTGATGCCGGACGTCGACGTGCGCGTGGTCACGTCGCAGGACTACGACGCGCAGCGCGATCATGCCGACATCGCGATCCTGTTCGGCGACGGGCATTGGCCGTCGTGCACGGCCGCGCGGCTCTTTCCGGAATCGGTGACGCCCGTGTGCTCGCCCGCGTTCCGCGACGCGCATGCGCACGTGTCGCGGCCCGAGCATCTGTCCGCGCTGCCGCTGCTGCACGTGCAGCCGACGCGCCCCGAGCGCTGGCTGTCGTGGCCGGGCTGGTTCGACGCGCACGGTCTCGACGCGCAAGCCGCCGCGCGCGGCGTCACGTTCAACAGCTATGCGCTCGTGATCCATGCGGCGCTGCTCGGCGAAGGCGTCGCGCTCGGCTGGTCGCCGCTCGTCGACGAACTGGTCGCGACCGGGCAGCTCGTGAAGCTCGTCGACGCGCCGGTCGTCACGTCGCGCGGCTACTTTCTGGTGCGCCCGCCGCAGCGGCCCGAGCCCGACGCGACGCACGTGTTCCGCCGCTGGCTGCTCGACGCGTGCGCCGGCGCGTGAAGCGTTCGCCGCGCGGCACCCGCCGCCGGCCGCGCTGACGCACCGATACCAGTCACACGGCGCGTCGGTTCTATCCGCTCGAAATCTGGCCTGATTTACTACAGCATCGCGATTCGCGGCTGCGAAGCGCCCACCGAGACCAGAGGAGCCCCATGAGCGACGTCCAACGTCCCGAACAATTCGTCCTGACGCTGTCGTGCACGAGCGCGGCCGGCCAGGTCGCCGCCGTCGTCGGTTTTCTCGATCGCCATCGCTGCTACGTCGATGCGCTGAACGTGTTCGACGACGATCTGAGCAACCGCTTCTTCGTGCGCTGCGTGTTTCATCCGACCGACGAAACGCTGCAGATCGACGCGCTGCGCCAGGAATTCGCGCCGATCGCGGCCGGCGTCGGCAGCGACGCGCAGTGGGCGATCCACGACGTGAACGCGCGGCCGAAGGTGCTGATCATGGTGTCGAAGCTCGAGCACTGCCTCGCGGACCTGTTGTTCCGCTGGCGGATGGGCGAGCTGAAGATGGACATCGTCGGCATCGTGTCGAACCATCCGGACTTCGAGCCGCTCGCCGCGCAGCACGGGCTGCCGTTCCGTCACTTCCCGATCACGCCCGACACGAAGGCGCAGCAGGAAGCGCAGTGGCTGGACTTCTTCGACACGAGCGGCGCCGAGCTGGTGATCCTCGCGCGCTACATGCAGGTGCTGTCGCAGGAAACCAGCGCGAAGCTCGCGAATCGCGCGATCAACATCCACCATTCGTTCCTGCCCGGCTTCAAGGGCGCGAAGCCGTATCACCAGGCGCACGCGCGCGGCGTGAAGCTGATCGGCGCGACCGCGCACTTCGTCACCGACGATCTCGACGAAGGCCCGATCATCGAGCAGGTCGTCGAGCGCGTCGATCACGCGCTGCGCCCCGAGCAGCTGCTCGCGGTCGGCCGCGACGTCGAATGCATCACGCTCGCGCGCGCGGTGAAGGCGTTCATCGAGCGGCGCGTATTCCTGAACGGCGACCGGACCGTGGTGTTCCCGTAAGCGCACCGCGCGTTCGGCCGTGCAAGCGCGCCGCGCGTTCGTCCGTCGTAACCGGCGGCACACGAAAAAGCCCCGACCGGCAGCGCGCCGGCCGGGGCTTCTTTTACGATCGCGATCGCGACGCGTGTCGCGCCGCGATCGTCACTTCACCCACGCGAAGTAGTAGGACAGCCAGATCGTCAGCGCGGCACCGAGCAGCGCCGCGTACGGCATCAGGTTCAGCCACATCGCGCGCTTCGGCACTTCGAGCTCCATGTCGCGCTGCATCTGCGCGGGGAAACGCCCGCGATCCTGCCAGTAGTGCCGATAGACGAACACCGGCACGATCAACAGCATCGCGATCAGCCCGTTGCGCAGCGTGCCTTCGCCCTGCAGATTCGCACCGGCGCCGACGTAGACGAGGTTCGCATAGCCGCAGATCGAACCCGCGACGAGCAGCCACGTCGGGCAGCGGAACGGCCGTTCCCACGCGCCGCGATCCATCCGGTGAATCCAGCCCGACTGCAGGTTCAGGAACACGAACAGCATGTAGCAGACGTTCGAGATCGACAGCACCGTCATGTAGTCCGACATCATCAGCAGCACGAGGTTGAAGCCGAGATCGGTCCACATCGCGCGCGTCGGTGCGCCGTGCGCGTTCACGTGCGACAGATACTTCGGCAGCCAGCCGTCGACCGACGCCTGATACAGCGTGCGCGACGAGCCCATCATCGACGTCATCACGATCAGCAGGATCGACAGCATCAGCATCACGACGACCGCGTTCGCGATCCACGCGCCGCCGCCGACGATCTTCGCCATCGCGGCCGCGACGCCGGTGCCGTCGCCGATCGCCGGATCGAGCATCGCCTGCGTGCCGAGCGCGCCCTGAAACGCCATCGGCACGAGCGTCATCACGACGAGACACAGTGCGCCCGACCAGAAGATCGCCTTCGCGGTGTCGCGGCGCGGATCGCGGAATTCGCGCGTGTAGCAGACGGCCGTCTCGAAGCCGTACGACGCCCAGCCGGCCATGAACATCGCGCCGAGCGCCATCACGACGCCCTGCCCGTTCCACGTGCCGAACGTCGCGGCCGTGAGATTGCCGTGCGCGTCGTGACCGAGCGGCAGCAGCGGGAGCAGGTTCGACATCGGCACGTCGCCGGTGACGAACGGGACGATGCCGACGATCAGCAGCGGCGTCAGCGACGCGATGCCGAGAATGCGCTGTGTACGCGCGGCCTTCGACGCGCCGCTGTGCTGAAGCTTGAACGTGACGAGAAGCAGGATCGTCGCGATGATGAACGTCGCGTTGATCCGCAGCGACAGACCGGGCTTGATGAAACCCAGATCCGCGACCTTGAGCTGCCATTGCAGCACCGCCGCATCGGCGGGGAAGAGACTCGTGAGTGCGTAGCTCGCGGCAAGCCCGCAGCCGAGTGCGAGCATCGGCGACCAGGCGAGCCAGTTGCACCACACGGAAACCGGGGCAATCAGCTTGCTGTAACGGACCCAGCCGATCGCGCCGTATACCGACGCGCCGCCCGATTTATGCGGAAACAGCCCCGATATTTCCGCATAAGTCGCGCTTTGAATCAGCCCCATCGTGATCGCGGCGATCCAGATCGCCCACGCGGGCTGGCCGATCGTCGCACATACGCCGCCGATCGTGAACAGTACGCCTGCCGGCACACCGCTCGTTACCCAGAATGCGTCCTTCCAGGTCAGGCCACGATGCAGCGTGTGGCCCGTCGAATCATCTGAGATCGTTGCCTCAACGTCACTGGTGCGATTCGCACGCAGTCCTGCCTGACTCATCCAATTCCTCCTGTTGATCAGAGCGGCGCCGTGACGCTTGCTCTGGTCCCATGCAAAGCTGTGATGACTCTTGCGCAAGGGCCGTAGTGTAACAACTTGCGGGGATTTTGCCGAATCGGCAACGAAATGCCGGGACATGCAAGCAGTTCACCGCGTTTCGTTCGGATTCCTGCCCGGCATTCCCGGCGTGTGGTTCAGACGTTTCGTGACGCGGATCGTCGACCGCTTATTGCGCGCCTTCCGTCCACGCGTTGACGCGGTCCGCATGCGCTGCGATCCATGCGTCGGCGGCCGCTTCCGGCTTCGAGCCGTTCTGGATCGCCAGCATCACGCTGTCGATTTCGCCCGGCTTCCACTGGAATTTCTTCAGGAACGCGACGACCGGCTTCGCCTTCGTTTCGAGCGACGGATTCACGACGCTGTCGACGTGCTCGGCGCCGCCGAACACTTTCTTCGGATCGTCGAGGAAGCGCAGCTTCCATTTCGCGAACATCCAGTGCGGCGCCCAGCCGGTCACGATCACCGGCTTGTTCGCGTTCACCGAGCGCGACAGCTCGGCCGTCATCGCGCTGCCCGAGCTCGGCATCAGCGTATAGCTGAGGCCGTAGCTCTTGATCGCGTCGTCGGTCTTGCGCATCACGCCTGCGCCTGCGTCGATGCCGACGATGCGCCCGCCGAAGCTGCTCTTCTCCGCGTTCAGATCCTCGATGCTCTTCGCCTTTACGTACGCCGGCACGATCAGGCCGATCTTCGCGTCGGGGAAGTTCGCGCCGAGATCGACGACCTTGCTCTTGTATTCGTCCCAGTACGACCCGTGCGTGACGGGCAGCCATGCGGACAGCGTCGCGTCGAGATCGCCGCGCGCGACGCCCTGCCACATGATCCCGGCCGCGACCGGCACGAGCTGCACCTGATAGCCGAGCTTCTTTTCGATGATCCGCGCGGCGACGTTCGACGTCGCGACGCTGTCGTCCCAGCCTTCGACGTAGCCGATCTTCAGCGTCGGCTTCGTATCCGCGAACGCCGATGCGCTCAACGCCATCGTCGCCGACAGGACGCCGGTCCACAACAGTTTTCCGAGTAGCTTCATGGTCGATCTCCTTGATATGCGCACCGTGCGCGTTGTCTCTCTAGGTTCTTCAACCACAATTCCGCGGTATCGTCGTTTTCCGACAGATGCTTGTCCGCAGACGACGTCCGCGGACACCCGATGGCGCTTTTTTTAGTTACTTGTCGATGACGAGGTCCGACAGCGGCTTGCTGCAGCACAGCAGCACCATCCCCTGGTCGATCTCGCGCTGGCGGATGCCGCCGTTGTGCTTCATGTCGACCTGCCCCGACACCAGCTTCACCTTGCAGGTGCCGCACATGCCCTGCGTGCACGATGCGGGCAGCCGCACGCCCGACTGCCGTGCGGCGTCGAGCACGTGCTGCCCGGAGCCGCACGCGATCTCGCGATTGCTCTTCGCGAAGCTGACCTTGAACTGCTTGGTCGCGACGTCGGCGCCGTCCGCGAGCGGCGCGAGCTCCGCGCGCACGTCGTCGCTCGCGGTCTGCGCGAGCGTTTCGAACGAGAAGCTTTCCTCGTGATAGCGGCTGCGGTCGAATCCGGCTTCGTCGAGCAGGTCGCGCACCGCCTTCATGTACGGCGCCGGGCCGCACGTGAAGACCTCGCGCTCCATGAAGTCCGGCGCGATCAGCTTCAGCAGCGGCAGCGTCAGGAAGCCCGTGACGCCCGGCCAGTTCGTGCGCGCGCCGACGCGCTCGACGACGAACGACGTGCGGAAGTTCGTATGATTCGACGCGATCAGATCGAGCTCGCGCGCGAAGATGATGTCGTCCGGCGTGCGGGCGCTGTGCACGAACACGATGTCGCGATCCTCGGCGAGGTCGTGATGCGCGCGGCTCATCGACATCAGCGGCGTGATGCCCGAACCGGCCGACAGGAACAGATACTTGCGCGCCGGATGCCGCGCGCACGTGAATTCGCCGGCCGGGCCGAGCACGCGCACGGATGCGCCCGGCTGCAGGTTGTCGTGCAGCCAGTTCGACACCTTGCCGCCCGGCACGCGCTTGACCGTGATCGAGATCGTGTGCGGCCGCGCCGGCGACGACGAAATCGTGTAGCAGCGGTTGATCGTCTCGCCGTCGATGTCGAGCTCGAGCGTGATGAACTGGCCGGGCTCGAACGAGAACGCGCGGCCTTGCGGCGAACGGAAGAAGAAGCTCTTCACGTCATGCGTTTCCTGCCGGACCTGGCAGCACACCAGCGTTTCCTCGACGTCGCTCGTCCAGCGCTCGGGCAGCGCGTTCCAGAACGCCGGGCGCGTGACCCGGCTGTCGGCCGGCTCGAAATTCGCTGCATCTCGCATCATGTCTGCCTCCGCAGGGGCGCCCCGGCGCAGCGCGCGGCACCGTGGACGGGCCGCGCGCAAAGTGAGCGTGGGGATGGTTTCATTCGTGACTCCGCTTGTACGCCGCGACGGCTACGCGCCGGTCTTTTCGGCGAGCCGGCCGATGTACCACGCCGAGAACTTCTCGACGAGGCCTTCCGTGTACGGCGAATACGGTCCGGGCTCGTATGCGCTGCTGTTCGCGCCGCGCTGCGAGAACTCGACGAGCGCGCGATCCTGGTCGTTGGTCGCGTTCCACACGGCCGTCAGGTTCTTCACGTCGTAGTCGATGCCTTCCTTCGCGTCCTTGTGCACGAGCCACTTCGTGCGCACGAGCGTCTTGCCGGCCGACAGCGGAATCACCGAGAACGTGACGATGTGGTCGCTCATGAAGTGGTGCCACGAGTTCGGCTGCGTCCAGAACGACAGCCCGCCGAGATCGGCCTGACGGAATTCGCCGAGCAGCTTCTTCGACGCGACCTTCGCGTCGAGCGTCTGCGATTCGCCGCTGCGATCGAGCGGCAGGCGCTGCGTGCGAAAGCCGGTCACGTCGAGCAGCTTCTCGATCTCGACCGACGGCAGCCCCATCTCGGCCCATTCCTTGCCGCGGCGGATGCAGGTTTCCGCGAACGCGTCCATCCCTTCGGCGTTCGCCTCCGAGCGCTGGTAGCCGAACCCGTATTCGTACAGCGAGATCGTCAGCTCCGGATGGTTCGCGACGCAGTGATAGCACTCGCGGTTGTTCTCCATCGTGAGCTTCCAGTTGCCTTCCTCGATGATGTCGATCTGCGCGGCGATCTTCGTGTTCGGCAGATCGTGCGGCAGCAGGTACGGCTCCATCGCGGCGCGCATCTGCGCGAAGTCGGCCGGCGGCTCGTCGGCCAGGCAGATGAAGATCAGGCCCGCGAGGTTCTCGACGTGCACCGGCTTCAGGCTGTGCTTGCAGCGGTCGAACTTCTCGCCCATGTGCTCGGCGAACATCAGCTGGCCGGTCAGGTTGTAGGTCCAGCTGTGGTACGGGCACACGATGTTGCCGACCGAGCCCTTGTCCTCGTTGCACAGGCGCGCGCCGCGATGGCGGCACACGTTGTGGAATGCGCGGATTTCCATGTCGTCGTCGCGCACGATCAGGATCGAGTCGCTGCCGAGCTCGACCGTCACGTAGTCGCCCGGCTCGGGAATGTCGGGCTCGACCGCCACCTGGATCCAGTGCTGGCGGAAGATCGCTTCCATGTCGAGCGCGAAGATCTCCTCGCTCGTGTAAAACGGCGCCTCGAGGCTGTAGCCTTCCTTGCGCCGCTCGATCAGTGCACGAATGTCTGCCGATACTTTCATCGTTTGCTCCGGATTCCTTGCATCCCAGTGTGTGTTGCCGACAGGCATCAAAATCAGTAGTCGATGAGCTGATGCTCGCGCAAATACGCGAGGATCACTTGTGCTTTTTCGACCGAACTCCCTTCATTTACGACGTTTCCGCCGCGGCTTTCGGTCGTCGTCGCGGACAGCATCCGCGCGTGCCCGGAGCGCTTCTCGGCCGCCGCGAGCTTCACGGGTTTACGCTCGATCGCGCCGACCTTCCATGCGGCCGCGTCGGCGTCCGCGCCGGTCGCGGCGAGCGTCGGGCGGATCGTGCCGGCCCGCAGCCGCGCATACGCATAGCGCGGCTGCGCATTCGCGAGCGGATGCACGGCGACGACCGCCGGCAGCGCGGCGTCGACGCGCCGCCGCAGCCCTTTCGGCAAAAATTGCCGAATCGCCGCGCGGCCGCCGTCGATCGTCACGTCGACGGCCGAGCCGACGAGCGGATAGCCGAGCGCCGCGGCGACGCGATACGGAAGCATCCCGGTGTCGTACGCGCCTTCCGCGCGCGTGCCGGTCAGCACGAGGTCGTATCCGTCGACGCGCGCGGCCAGCGCGTGCGCGGCATCGTCGCCGTCGCGGGAGGCGAGCACCTCGACTTCCCGCGCGCCGAGCGCGAGGTATTCGGCAAGCGCCGCGGTGGCCGGATCGCCCGCATGGATCACGTCGAGCTGCGCGCGATGCCGCTCCGCGAGCTGGCGGCCGATCTCGAGCGCGGCCGCGTCGTTGCGGCTGTAGCGCGCGGTGCCGCTGACCGGATGCCGGCCGACCGACACGAGCACCGCGATGCGTTGCAACTGGCGGGGTGCGTTCATGCTGCGACTCCTTCCGGTTCGTGGGTGCCGACCGCGGCCGGCGATTGCCCGCGCGCCGCGCGCGCGGCCTGCACCTGTTCGATCAGCGCGGCGATCGTCGCCTGCGCATCGCCGACCACCGTCAGGTTCGCGCGCTTCGCGATCGGCGCGCTGCCGTCGAGGTTCACCGCGATCACGTGGCGGCAGTCCTTGATGCCCTGCAGGTGCTGCACCGCGCCCGAGATGCCGAACGCGATGTACACGCTCGCCTCGACCGTCTTGCCGGTCGCGCCGACCTGCTTGTCGCGCGTGAAGTGGCCGTTGTCCACGGCGACCCGGCTCGCGCCGATCGCCGCGCCGAACACGCCGGCCAGCCGCTCGAACGCGGCGATGTCCGATACGCCGTTGCCGGCCGACACGATGAAGTCGGCTTCCTCGAGCGCGACCTGCGCGGCGTCGAGCTCCTCGAGGCCGAGGTCGCGGTACGGCTGCGCGGCATCGGCGGCCGGGCGGATGAAGTCGGCGGCCAGCCGTTCGCCGGCGCCGACGAACGGCAGCTTCGTGTCGACCGCGTTCGGCGCGAGCAGGATCACGTCGGGCAGCGCGCGCGTCGCGAACGCGCGTCCGGCGTGCGCATAGGCGCCGACGTGCTGCGCGTCGATCTCGACCACGTGCGTCGCGACGCTCGCGCCGGCGGCCGCCGCGTAACGCCGGCCGAGATCGCCGTCGCCCGTCGCGTTGTCGGGAACGAACACGTGCTTCGGCGCCAATGCGGCCACGCACGCCTGCAATGCCTGCAGTTCGCTTTCAGGCGCGAATGCGCGGCGGTCGAAGCCCGCCAGTTCGACGAGCTTGTCGACGCCGAGCTCGGCCACGTCGTCCTTCAGTTCGCCGAACGCGAGCAGCGCGACTTCCGTCTGCGCATCGGCGAGCAGCGCGGCGGCGGCGATCGCCTGCCGCGCGTGATCGTCGAGCGCGCCGCGCTCGCCGTGCGCGACGACGAGCAGCACGCGCTTCGGGTCCTGCACCGCGCGGCGCGGCTTCGCGGCCGCCGCCGCGTGGCCGTGCGCGGGCCACTGCGCGGCGCTCGCATCGGCGCTGCCTTCCTCGCCGAGCGTGATGCGCTTCAGGCCGGCGGCCGTGATGATGAACGGCCGACGCGGATCGATTCGTTTGATCTTGTTCATCGATTCACTCCAGCGACGCGGCAACGAGTTCGGCCACGTCGAGCACGTCGGGGCGCGGGCCCACGACGCCTTCGAGCATCGCCGTGCAGTTCGGGCATCCGACCGCGACCACTTCCGCGCCGACCGCGCGCGCGTCGGCGATCCGGATGTCGGGAATGCGCTGCTTGCCGGGGATGTCGGTCAGCGGCGCACCGCCGCCACCGCCGCAGCAGCGGCCGCGCATCCCGTTGCGCTCCATCTCGACGACCTGGATGCCGATCGTCTTCAGCAGCTTGCGCGGCGATTCGGTTTCGCCGTTGTAGCGGCCGAGGTAGCACGGATCGTGATACGTGGTGCGTTTCTCGCGCAGCGCATCGACGGCCTTCGGCGCGATCCTGCCGCTGTCCGCCAGCTCCGCCAGATACGTCGTGTGATGCTTGACCGTCACGCGCAGCCCGAGCGCGCGGTATTCGTTGCGCAGGCTGTGCATCACGTGCGGGTCGGCCGTCACGATCTGCCGGTACGACAGCTCGCCGAGCGTGCCGATCAGGCGCTTCGCCATCTGCTGGAACGTCGCTTCGTCGCCGAGGCGGCGCGCGACGTCGCCGGTGTCGGTCTCGTTCGGGCCGAGCACCGCATAGTCGACGCCCGCCTTGTTCAGCACCTTCACGAACGCACGCAGCGTGCGCTGATACCGCATGTCGAACGCGCCTTCGCCCGCGACGAACAGCACGTCGACCGGCTTGCCCGGCTGCGCGACCGGCGCGTTCAGATCGACCGACCAGTCGTAGCGCGCGGCCGTGTCGTAGCCGCCCATCGTGCCCGTCTCGCGCAGGTTCGCGAGCACTTCCGGGCCCTTGCCGGGCACCGTGCCGTGCACGAGCGTGCGGTTGCGGCGCATGTCGACGATCGCATCGACGTGCTCGATCAGCATCGGGCACTCCTGCACGCATGCGCGGCAGGTCGTGCACGACCACAGCGTCTGCTCTTCGATCAGCGCGGACACGATTGGACCGTTCGGCTCGCCGCGATGCCGGCCGACCGGAATCCCCGGCGTCGGGCTGCCCGCATAGGCGGCATCGGTGCCGCCGGCCATCCCGACGACGAGATCCTGAATCAGCTTCTTCGGGTTCAGCGGCTGGCCGGACGCGAACGCGGGACACGCGGCTTCGCACTTGCCGCACTGCACGCACGCATCGAAGCTCAGCAGCTGGTTCCAGCGGAATTCGACGGGCTTCGCGACGCCGTACTCCTGCTGCTCGATGTCCGGCAGCTTCAGCGCGGTCGGCGGCGTGGCGGTGCCGTTGCCGGTGAACGCGTCGCGGGTGGCCGCGAAGCGCTCCTGGCGCGGATGGAACGCGAGATGCAGCAGCCCGGCGATCGCATGCTTCATCGGGCCGCCCTTCGCGGCGCCGACGGTCATCGTGAACGCGCCGATGCCGATCAGCAGCGCGCAGAGCACCGCGAACGCGCCCGACATCGCGCCGGCCGGCACCAGCATGAACAGCACGAGACCGAGCGCGAACGAACCGAGCAGCCACGGCAGCGTATTCCACGGGCCGCGCGACAGGCGGGCCGGCACGTTCTTCGCCGCGCGGCGGCGCCACACGAACACCGCGCCGACGAGCATCGCGAGCGCCGCGACGAAGATCAGCCTGTCGAGCCACGGCGAATAGATCGCGAGCCCGTAGTTGACGAACACCAGCGCGAGCGCGGCGATCGCGCCGCCTGCGGTCGCGACGTGCGTCTTCGCGATGTACGGATCGCGGGCGACCACGTGGTGCAGGTCGACGAAGTAGCGCTTCGGAATCGCGAACAGGTTCGCGACGCCGAACGAGCTGGGCGCCGTCGCGCGCCCGAGACGCCAGTACGACGAGCGCTTCGCGACCGCGAACGCGAGCCCCGCCACCGACAGCCACAGCAGTGCGGTAATCAGGAAAGCCGGATTCATCGTCAGAAATCCTTCACGAGACGCAGAGAGTCGTAGATCGCGCCGTGCACGTTGTGCATCGAGATGCAGTCGCCGACACGGAACAGCAGGAAGCGGCCGTTGCCGAGCTCTTCCGACAGGCACGGCTGCGGCTCGGCCGCGAACAGCGTGTGCGGATCGATCTGGCCGCGGTTCAGCGATTCCGGCTTCAGCTTCCAGTACAGCTCGTCGTTCGGCGACGAGCCGTTCTCGATCACGACCTGGTCGACCGCGCGCTCTTCCAGTTCCTCCGTGTATTCGTTGCGCAGCACCGCGATCTTCTTGCCGTCTTCCTCATACACGCGGTCGAGCATCGTGTTCGGCGTCTGGATCACGCCGAGCGCGTACAGCCGGCGATAGAAGATCGGGAACGTCGTGCCGCCGCAGTCGTCGGCGACCTTCACGTCGGGCGTGACGACCTCGACCTTCGAGCCGCGGCTCGCCATGAAATCGGCAACGCCCGCGCCCGCGTGCGTGCTCACGCCGTCGAACAGCAGCACGTTCTGCTTCGGCTCGACCTTGCCGGTCAGGATGTCCCACGAGCTGACCGCGAGCCCTTCGGCGACGCCCCAGCCCGGCACCTGCCACGTGAAGCTCGACCCGCCGGTCGCGAGCACGACGATGTCCGGCTTCTCGGCCATGATCGTCTTTTCGTCGGCGGCGACGCCGAGGCGGCGGTCGACGCCGAGACGCTTCGTCTCCATGTCGAACCAGCGGATGATCCCCGACATCTGTTCGCGCTGCGGCGCCTTCGCGGCGATCATCACCTGCCCGCCGACTTCCGCGTTCTTCTCGAACAGCACGACGTCGTGGCCGCGCAGCTTCGCGACGCGCGCGGCCTCGAGGCCGGCCGGGCCCGCGCCGACCACGACGACCTTGCGCTTCGGGCCGCGCGACTTCTCGATGATGTGCGGCATCGTCGCCTCGCGCGACGTGGCCGCGTTCTGGATGCACAGCACGTCGAGCCCGTTGTACTGGCGGTCGATGCAGTAGTTCGCGCCGACGCACTGCTTGATCTCGTCTTCGCGGCCGTCGCGGATCTTGATCACCATGTGCGGATCGGCGATCTGCGCGCGCGTCATGCCGACGAGGTCGATCATCCCGTTCGCGAGCAGGCGCTCGGCCTGACCCGCGTCGCGGATGCTCTGCGCGTGCATCACCGGAATCTTCACGACCGACTTGATGCCGGCCGCGAGATGCACGAACGGCTCCGGCGGCAGCGCCATCGGCGGCATGCAGTTCGCGATCGTGTTGTGCGTGTCGCCGCCGGAGCCGACCACGCTCAGATAATCGATCAGCCCCGTCTCCGACATCGCCTGCGCGATTTCCTTCAGCGCTTCGTGGTCGAGGCCGTCCTCGTGGAATTCGTCGCCGCACATGCGCAGCCCGACGCAGAAGTCCTTGCCGACCGCCTCGCGCACCGCAGTCAGCACTTCGATGCCGAAGCGCAACCGGTTCTGCAGGCTGCCGCCCCATTCGTCGGTGCGGTGGTTCGAACGTGGGCTCCAGAACTGATCGATCAGATGCTGGTGCGCGGCCGAGATCTCGATGCCGTCCATGCCGGCCGCCTTCACGCGCTTCGCGGCGGCCGCGAAGTCGCCGATGATCCGGCGGATTTCCTCGATCTCGATGATCTTCGCGTTGCCGCGGTGCACCGGCTCGCGCACGCCCGACGGCGACATCAGGTGCGGCCAGTGCTCGCCGTGGAACGACGAGCGGCGGCCCATGTGCGTCGCCTGGATCATGATCTTCGCGCCGTGCCGGTGCATCGCGTCGGCGAGCCGCGTGAGCGGATCGATGATCTTGTCGTTCGACAGGTTCACCGACTTCCACCAGCTCTGCGGACTGTCGATCGACACGGGGCTCGACCCGCCGCAGATCGCGAGGCCGACGCCGCCCTTCGCCTTTTCTTCGTAGTAGCGGATGTAGCGGTCGCCCGGCAGGCCGCCCGGCTCGGCATACACCTCCGCGTGCGCGGTGCTGACGATCCGGTTGCGCAGCGTCAGCTGGTTCAGCTGCATGGGTTTGAACAGGTGGGGATAACGCATCGCAGGCGACCTCTGGCGTTCTAATGTCTCGTGTTGCGGGTGTTGTTGTCTGTCAGTGCATCAATGCGCGATCGGCGACACTTCGAAGATGCAGTGATCGTGGTGCTCGGCCGCACACTGCACTTCCTTCGACTGCGCGCGCGGCGCGCCCTTGCCTTCCGGCGTCGTGTCGTTGACCCAGTCCATCGCACCGGCGAACCAGCCGGCGAACATGTAGCAAAGCTTGCCTTCCTTGCCGGGCTGCTGCAGCACGAACGACGAGTGGCGCAGCTCGATCTTCGCGCGCGCGCTCGCCGGATCGGCTTCGACGATCGAGAACAGGCCCCAGCCGCGCTGCGACAGACGTTTCAGGTAATGCTCGAACACGGCCATGCCGGTGAGCCCGTGCAGCTTCGCTTCCTTGTCGCACCAGTGATACGCGGACTTGTAGCCGGCCTTGTACAGAATCTCGGCATACGCGTCGACGCCGAGCGCTTCCTCGACGGCGACGTGGTTGTTCGTGAAGAAGTGGCGCGGCACGTACAGCATCGGCAGCGCGTCGGTCGTCCAGACGCCGGTTACGGGATCGACGTCGATCGGCAGTTGCGGTTGCATCGTGGTGACTCCGTGAGGAAAAGTGGCCGGCGGCGCGTACGCACGCGCGACGTCGTCCGCATGCCCGCGCATCGCGCGGGCACGGCCCGATTGTTGTTGTGTCGAAATGCCGGTGCGTCCGGCGGAACGTCGGTGGCCGCGCTTACGCGCCCCACACGTCCTTGAACACGCGCACCCAGTTCTCGCCCATGATCTTGCGGATCTTCGACTCCTTCCAGCCCGCGCGCTCCATCGCCGCGGTCAGGTTCGGGAATTCGCCGATCGTGCGGATCCCTTCGGGGTTGATCACCTTGCCGAAGTTCGTCAGCTGGCGATAGCGGCCCTTGTCGTGCGTGAGCATGTCGAAGAACTCCTTCGCGTAGTCCTGCGTGAAGTCCGTGCCGATGCCGACCGCGTCCTCGCCGATCAGGTTCACGACGTAGTCGATCGCCTCGATGTAGTCGTCGATCGTCGCTTCGATCCCGCGCTTCAGGAACGGCGCGAACATCGTCACGCCGACGAAGCCGCCCGCATCCGCGATCTCCTTCAGCTGCGCGTCGCTCTTGTTGCGCGGATGCTCCTTCAGGCCCGACGGCAGGCAGTGCGAATAGCAGACCGGCTTCTTCGAGAACGCGATCGCTTCCGACGACGTGTTGCCGCCCACGTGCGACAGATCGACCATGATGCCGACGCGGTTCATCTCGGTGATCACTTCGCGGCCGAAGTCCGACAGCCCGCCGTCACGCTCGTAGCAGCCGGTGCCGACCAGGTTCTGCGTGTTGTAGCAGAGCTGCACGACGCGCACGCCCATGTCGGCGAACGCTTCGATGTAGCCGATGTTGTCCTCGAACGCATGCGCGTTCTGGAAGCCGAGGATGATCCCGGTCTTGCCTTCCTTCTTCGCGCGGAAGATGTCGTCGGTCGTGCGCACCAGCGTCAGCAGCTCGCTGTTGTCGCGGATCTTCTTCTTCATCACGCCGATGTTGTCGACGGTCTTCGTGAAGTTTTCCCACACCGACACCGTGCAGTTCGCGGCCGTGATGCCGCCCTTGCGCATGTCCTCGAACACCGGCTTCTCGAACTTCGAGATGTTCAGCCCGTCGATGATGATGCTGTTCTCGTGCAGCGTACTCATATCTGCCTCTCGCTCCAGTCGTGTCGGTGTCGATCAGTAAATCGGGAAGCGCTCGCAGAGCGCGAAGATTTCGCGACGTACGCGCTGTTCGGTCGCCGGGTCGCCTTCCGGGTTCGCGCGCAGCGCGTCGAACACCTCGAGGATCAGGCGGCCGATCTCGCGGAATTCGGCGACGCCGAAGCCGCGCGTCGTGCCGGCCGGCGTGCCGAGCCGGATGCCCGACGTGACGGTCGGCTTCTCGGTGTCGAACGGAATGCCGTTCTTGTTGCACGTGATGCCCGCGCGTTCGAGCGCCTGCTCGACCGGCGCGCCCTTCAGCCCCTTCGGACGCAGGTCGACGAGCAGCAGATGGTTGTCGGTGCCGCCGGTGACGAGATCGACGCCGCCCGCCTTCAGCACTTCGCCGAGCGCCTGCGCGTTCGCGAGCACGTTGTCGATGTACGTCCTGAAGTCCGCATGCAGCACTTCGCCGAACGCGACGGCCTTGCCGGCGATCACGTGCATCAGCGGGCCGCCCTGCAGGCCGGGGAACACGGCCGAGTTGATCTTCTTCGCGATCTCCTCGTCGTTGGTCAGCACGAAGCCGCCGCGCGGACCGCGCAGCGTCTTGTGCGTGGTCGACGTGACGACGTGCGCGTGTTCGACCGGGTTCGCATGGCGGCCCGCGGCGATCACGCCGGCGATGTGCGCCATGTCGACCATCAGCTTCGCGCCGACGCTGTCGGCGATCGCGCGGAAGCGCGCGAAGTCGAGCGCGCGCGGGTACGCGGAGAAGCCCGCGATGATCAGGCTCGGCTTGTGCTGATGCGCGAGTTCCTCGACCTGGTCGTAGTCGATGCGCATCGTGTCGCGGTTCACGCCGTACTGGACCGCGTTGAACCACTTGCCCGACAGCGCCGGCTTCGCGCCGTGCGTCAGGTGGCCGCCGGCGTCGAGCGACATGCCAAGCACCGTGTCGCCCGGCTTCGCGAGCGCGAGCATCACCGAGCCGTTCGCCTGCGCGCCCGAGTGCGGCTGCACGTTCGCATAGTCGGCGTTGAAGATCCGCTTCACGCGTTCGATCGCGAGCGCCTCGACTTCGTCCGCGAATTCGCAGCCGCCGTAGTAGCGCTTGCCCGGATAGCCTTCCGCGTACTTGTTGGTCAGCACCGAGCCCTGCGCTTCGAGCACGGCGCGCGACACGATGTTTTCCGACGCGATCAGCTCGACCTGCGACTGCTGACGCTCGAGTTCCTTCAGGATGGCGCTGCGCACCGGCGCGTCGCGCTCGGCAAGGGGCTGCGAGAAGAAAGGCTGGGTGTTCGACATAGTGCGTCCGTGACGAAGAATAAAGGGCTGATACCGAAGCGCGAGGCCCGCCGTGCCTGGGTTTCCAGCGTGTCCGAGGCGAGGCTGCCGACGGCTCTATTCTTGTCGTTCGGATTTTCGGCGGATTGATGAATTTAGACGCGTTCTTTGCCTTTTCCGCCATGCGCGTCCGTTTTGTACAAGTGATCGGTCGTGCTTTTTCGGATCGCCAACCAAACGGCCGCGCGCCGTTCATCGATGAACGAGCACTTCGGCGGTGCCATCGCCGCTCGGCCGCGGTGCAGCGCGTCACGCTTGCGGTGCAGTGCAGCATCGGCCGCGCGGCCAGACAACGTATGGAGCTAGGGTTTAGCCGTATGGCACGCTTGTTGCGCTCGCTCACACAATACAGACGCCCGATCCGTGCCACGGGCCCAAAGCTATTAGAGATTCAAGGAACGCCCCCCATGTCCCCCGACCGCACAGCGTCGCTGTCCCACTTCGCGTTCATGCCTTTGCCGAACTTCACGATGATCGCGTTCACGAATGCGATCGAGGTGCTTCGGATGGCCAATTACCTGAGCGGTCAGCCGCTCTACCGCTGGTCGGTGATCAGCCCGGACGGCGGCCCGGTGACGGCGAGCAACGGGCTCACGGTCGACACGGGCCCGGCCGAATGCGCGGGGCAGCCGGACATCGTGTTCGTGTGCGGCGGCGTCGACGTGCAGCGCGCGACGACGCCCGCCCATCTGTCGACGCTGCGCCGCTTCGCACGTTCCGGCATTCCGCTCGGCAGCCTGTGCACGGGCACGTATGCGCTCGCGAAGTCGGGGCTGCTCGCCGGCTATGCGTGCGCGATCCACTGGGAAAACATGTCGGCGCTGAAGGAAGAGTTTCCCGACACGCGCTTCCTGAAGGAACTGTTCGTGATCGATCGCGACCGCATCACGTGCACGGGCGGCGTCGCGCCGCTGGACATGATGCTGAACCTGATCGCCGCGCGCGTCGGCACCGCGCGCGTCACGCAGATCGCCGAGCAGTTCATCGTCGAGCACGTGCGCGATACGAGCGCGCAGCAGCGGATGCCGCTCGTCGCTCGCCTCGGGTCGGCGAACAAGTCGCTGTTCGAAGTGATCTCGCTGATGGAGAACAACATCGAGGAGCCGCTGTCGCGCGAAGAGCTCGCGCGGCTCGCGAACATGTCGCAGCGCCAGCTGCAGCGGCTGTTCCGCGAGCATCTCGGGATGACGCCCACGCACTACTATCTGACGCTGCGGCTGCGCCGCGCGCGCGAGCTGCTGCTGCAGACCGACATGTCGATCATGCACATCACGATGGCGTGCGGCTTCCAGTCCGCATGCCACTTCAGCAAGAGCTATCGCGACGCGTTCGGCGTCGCGCCGACGCGTGAACGACGCAAGCAGGTCGCACCGCTCGCGCAGGGTGCAGCGGCTGCGGTTGCCGCCAGCGTTCCCGCGTTTCCCGCGCACGCGATCCACGCGTAACGCAGGCGTGCCGCTTTGCGGCGGCGCGCGGCGGCCTCCCTGTCATGCCCGCCATGCCGTTCACGCGGGCAGTGCAATCCTCGACACCGACTCGCACAGCGCGACGAGACGATCCTGCCACGCCGGATCGAGCGCGTCGGGATTCGGCGCCATCCGCTTGCGGTGATAGAAGTACCGGCCGCTGACGTCGGCGTCGGGGTCGTCGCCGGCGGCGAGCCACGCCTGCGTCACATGCGCGTGCGCGATGTCGTCGGGCGCACCGGGCCCGCCCATTCTGGTCGGCACCCAGCCCGGCTCCAGCGCGTTCGCGAACACGTCGGGCCAGCGGCGCGCGACGGCAAAGGCCAGCATCGCGTCGTGGAGCTTGCTCTCGGCATACGCTTGCGAGCCGTTCCAGCGGCGCGCCTGCCACAACGCGTCGTCGAGGTTCGGCTGCACGTGATGATGCATGCCCGAGCTCAGATAGACGAGCCGCTTCGGGCGCGCGATCAGCGCAGTGAGGATGTAGGCCGACAGCGTATTGATCGCGAACACGTGCGGCAGCCCGTCGGCGGTGACGCGAAGCGGCTCCCGATAACCGACGGCCGCGTTGTGGATCACCGCGTCGAAACGGCCGAGCGCGTTGACCTGCGCAGCGACGTCGACCGCGCCTTCGATCGTCTCCAGATCGCCGACGACCACCGCTTCGGCCTGCTGCAATGCGCGGCGCGTGTCGCTCGCACGCTCGGCATTGCGCGCATGCAGGACGACCCGATGCCCTTGCCGCACCAGCAGCTCGGCAGCCATCAGGCCCAAGCCGGTCGAAGAACCGGAAATGAAAATGCGAGACATGATCTCTCCTTGAAAAAACCGGCCGGTGTCACGCGGCCGGCGTGAACACGACGATCAGGATTGCGGGCGGCGCGACGCGACGGCGAGCAGCGCGCCCGCCGCCGCACAGGCCGTGCCGAACAGATAAACGGCCGCATAGCCGAACCGCGCAGCGATGATGCCCGCCGCCGGACCCGACAGCCCGTATGCGATATCGAGGAACGCGACGAACGCGCCCATCGCGCTGCCGCGATTCGCGGCCGGCACACGCTTGAGCGCTTCGACGCCGAGCGCCGGAAACACCAGCGCGCAGCCGAGGCCGGTAACGAGCGCGCCGGCGAGCGCAGCCGATTCGGCCGGCGCGCCCCACAGCAGCGCCTGGCCGCCGGCCTCGACGATCAGCGACCACGCCGCGACGCGGTAGCCGCCCGCGCGGTCCGGCAGATGTCCGAGCACGATCCGCACGACGATGAAGCCGGCGCCGAACGCCGTCATCACCCAGCCCGCGTTGCCCCAGTGACGCGCGGCAAAGTACAGCGACGCAAACGCGGTGAGCCCGGACAGGCCGACGCCCTGCAGCATCAGTCCAAGCCCTTCGCGCCAGATGCGGCCGATCACGCGATGGAACGGCAGCCGTGCGCCGGCCGGCGACCGATAGGACGTCGCCGGCAGCGCGATCAGCGCGGCGAGCACTGGCGCGACGATGCACGCGATCATCGCCGCGGCGGGTCCGTGGCCGCGATACAGCGCCATCCCGATCGGCGCGCCGATCGACAGCGCGGCAAACATCGCGATCCCGGTCCAGGACATCGACATGCCTGCACGCTGCGCGCCGACCGATGCGATCGACCACGACACGCAGCCGGTCACGAACTGGCTTTCGCCGAGGCCGGCCACGAGCCGGCCGGCGATTACGATCGCGAGACTCGCGACAGGCGGCAGGCCCGGCATCGCGGCCGCCAGATAAAGCAGCCCCGCGCAAGCCGAAACGGCCGCTCCCTGCAGCGCGGAGCGCTTGCCGCCGTGCCGGTCGGTGACGCGACCCGCGTATCCGCGGGTCAGCACCGTCGCGACGAACTGGCTGCCGATCACGAGCCCGACGACGAGATTGCCGAAGCCGAAACGCTCGTGGACGAGCAGCGGAATCACCGGCAGCGGCAAGCCGACGGCCAGATAGCCGCAGAACAACGCGGCGATGACGCCCGGCGCCGGCCGGGACCGATGAGCGAGTGCGGCTTCGGTGCGCACTGCCTGCTTCGTGGCGAGTGCCTGCATGGCAGCCTCCTTGTGACATGAACGAAATCGAAGAACGCGGCCCGGCACGCCGGGCCGTCGCACGCGGTCACGCCGCCGCGCCGAACAGGTCGGTGCGGTAGCCGCCAGCATCGAGCAGGTAGTCGCGCGACGCGACGGCGTCGGCTTCCAGCCTGGCCAGGTCGATGTCGACGAGACGGCCGGCACGCTTGCGCAACCGGCCGCCGACCATCACGGTGTCGACGTCGGCACGCTCGACCGCGTGCACGATCGTGCCGATCGCGTGCGTAACGGGAAACACGGCCACGCCGCGCGTGCGGACCATGATGATGTCGGCCTGCTTGCCGGGCATCAGCGTGCCGACGCGGTCGTCGACGCCGGCCGCGCGCGCACCGTTGACGGTCGCCGCCTGCAGCACCGCTTCGACCGAAATCGGCGCCGGCACATCGGCCTCGCCGCGAAAGCGCCGGTACCGCATCGCGGCGCGCTGCTGGCCGAACAGCGCGTGCATCTCGCCGAACATGTCGCTGCCGAACGCGGTATCGAGATCGATGCCGAGCGCAGGGGCGAGACCGTGATCGACGGCCTGCTGGTAAGCGAACGTGTCGTCGTCGAAACCGAACAGCGCGTCCGAGCGCGGGTTCACCGTGACGTTCACGCCGGCGTCCGCCAACCGCTTCCACGTTTCCTGCGGCACGCGCGTGCAGTGATTGAAGATGTTGTGCGGGCCGAGCACGCCCGGCGTCGTGAACGCGGGCGAAAGCGTCGCGAGGTCGCCGATGAATTCGGTCAGGATCCGCATGTCGAGTTCGCGCGCGACGTGCCACCAGTCCAGGTTGAGCTGCCCGAACAGGCCGACGCGCACGAGGCCGTCCGCGGCATTCCAGTCGCGGGCGAGACGCCGCAGATCGCCGGGCAGGTGCGCGGCGCACGCCTGCTTGTCCATCGGCGCGCCGGCCATGTGCAGTGCGCGGATGCCGGCCGCCTTCAATGCATCGAGCGCGGCGTCGGTGTGCTCCGGGCTGCGCGAGCTGTGACACGCGTCGACGATCGTCGTGATCCCCGCGTCCAGCGACGCGGCGGCGGTGAGCTTCGTGCTCACGTACATGTCGAGTGGCCGGTAGTGCGCGCCGAGTCGTTCGGCAACCACGTCGATGTATGCGAACAGGTCGTCGACGTTCGGCATCATGCGGCGCATGACGCCGAGCCACATGTGGTGATGGGCATCGACGAGGCCCGGCATCACGATGTGGCCGGCGGCGTCGATCACGTCGGCGTCGCCGGCGTCGATGCTCGGCCCGACGGCGGCGATGCGATCGTCCTGAACCAGCACGTCGCCGGTCGCGAGATTGGGAACCTGTCGATCCAGCGTCAGAACGGTGCCGCCTTTGAACAGCGTGCGATGTGCAGTCATGGTGTGCTCCTCGTGAGAAAGGACGACGCCGGTCGGCACGGCGCCGCGCGCCGGTGCGTCCGCCGCGAAACGGCGGTCCGCGTCGTCACGGTTCACACGATAGGTTGCACGCCATCTTTGATAAAGGTAGATTGGCTCACATTATCTTTGCTTAAATTCAAAGATGGAGGGACGATGAGTTTCGATGGCCGACTGCTGTCTGGAATGAGCGTGCTGGCCGCGGTGGTCGAAGCCGGCAGCTTCAGTCGCGCGGGCGAAGTGCTCGGCCTGTCGGCATCGGGCGTGAGCCGCTCGATCGCGCGGCTCGAGGAAAGGCTCGGCGTGCGCCTGCTCGATCGCACGACGCGCACGCTGCATCTGACGAGCGACGGCGCGAGCCTGTACGAACGCGCGGCGCCGCATCTCGAAGGCATCGAGGAAGCCGCGAGCTACGTGTCCGGCGCGGCGGTCACGGTGCGCGGCACGCTGCGCGTCGGCCTGAACCCGATCTTTGCGCGCTATGTGCTCGCGCCGAAGCTGCCGCTGCTGCGCGAGCGCCATCCGGGCCTCGATCTGACGATCCTGCAGCAGCCGGACATTGGCGATCTGGTTTCCGAAGGAATCGACGTGGCGGTCCGCTTCGGGCCGCAGCCGCCGTCGACGATGACGTCGCGGCTGTTGCTGCGCACGCGCGTGCTGACGGTGGCGTCACCCGGTTATCTGGCGCGGCACGGCCGGCCGCGGCGCCCGGAAAAACTCGTCGATCACGATTGCATCCAGTACATCGATCCGCGCCGCGGCAAGCCTTTTTCGTGGGAGTTCCATCGCGGCCGCGAAGTGTTGCCGGTGCAGACCAGCGGCCACCTGACGACGACCGACGTCGATCTGATGGTTCAAGCGTGCGTGAACGGTGCCGGCATCGCACAGGTGCTCGCGCTCAACGTCCGGCATCTGCTGACGAGCGGCGCGCTGGTCGAGCTGTTCCCCGAATGGCCGGACGAGACCTATCCGCTGTACGCGATCCGCCCGTCGCGTCGGCTGCCGCCCGCGGCCGTCGACGCTTTCCTGAAGTTCTGCATCGAAATCTGCGCGGATTCGGAACAGGACGTGCGGCGATCGCGGCGATCGTGATGCGTGGCGAACCGGGCGCACGGGCACAGGTGGCTCAGGCTCGCGCACGGCCATGCGCGGTTCGGGCGCGGGCGCGACGCCGGACACGCCATTCGATACGCCGTCCGACACGCCGGCCGAACGGCGCGCGGCCCGCGGGCCGCTTTCTCTTTCGCGCCGCCTACGATCCCCACACCTGCATTTCGTCGAGCGAATACCCCCACTGCGTCGCGCGCTTCGTGCCGAGCATGCGCACGTAGCGGCCGCTGCCGTTCAGGTTCTGCAGCGTCACGTGCCCGTACGCCGCGCCGTTGGTCGTCGAATAGATCGTCGTCCAGTTCGCGTTGTCGTTCGACGTCTGGATCTGATACGCGAGCGCGCCCGCATCCCAGTACAGATCGATGCTGCGGATCTGCTTCACCGCGCCGAGATCGACCGAAATCCATTGCGGGTCGACGCCCGTGCCTTCCGGCGAATCCCAGCGCGTGCTCGACGTGTTGCCGTCGAACGCCTTGTCGGCCGTCAGCGATGCGTTGTAGCTCGCCGATGCGGCGGCCGGCCGCCCTTGCGACAGCAGCGTCTGCTGCTTCGCGGACGGGCCGCCGTAGTAGCTCGCGCCACGCTTCGCCTTCGTCGAGTCGGCGTTCACGCCGAACGGCGACAGGCTCCAGCGCTGGCCCGTCGTCACGTCGCCGACGTACAGCTGATAGCCGCCCGCCGTCGTCGACGAGAAGAACAGATAGTTGGTGCCGCTCACCGGCGCCGGATCCGAGTTGTTGCTCATGCAATCGTTGATCGGCAGCGACTCGGGCGTCGACGCCGGATCGGCCGTCTTCGCGTAGATCTGGTCGGCCTGGCCCGCATCCTTCCAGCGCGCGTAGAACACCTTGCCGTCCGCACGCACGGTCGGGTAATAGGTCTGCAGTCCGGCCGGATGATCGAACACGGCCGTCGCGCCGGTCGCGAGCGTGCGCTTCATCAGGCCCATGTTCGCGCCGGCGCCCGTCGCGTAGTAGACGGCGCTCGCGTCCGGCGCGAGGAACGGCATCGAGTATTCGGCGCCGGCCGGCGCATTCGTCAGACTGACGACCGACGTGAAGACCGGGCCGGCGCTCGTATACGACAGCGTGCCCTGCTTCACGTCGCCGTTCTGCTTGAACACGAGCGACTTGCCGTCGGTGCTGAACTTCGGATCCTCGTTGCGCGTCGCGCCGCTGCTGTTCGTCAGGTTGACCGGCGGCGTGCCGGCGCCGAGCTGCAGCATGAACACGTTCCATGCGCCGTTCGCGATCCCCATGAACGCGAGCCACTTGCCGTCCGGGCTGAACACGCCGTTCATCGGATCGGTGATGCGCCACGTGCTCTTGCTCAGCTGCGTGAGCGTGTGCGCGGAGAAGTCGTACAGGAACAGCTGGCTCGTGCCGTCGCCGTACTTCACGTAGCTGTGATAGACGAGCTTGCCGGTCAGCGCGGCGGGGAACGACGCATTGGACTGAACCGGCGGGTTGTTGATGCAGGCCGCATGGGCGGCGCCGTTGGACAAATTGAGGGCGAGGCCGGCCATCAGGCCCGCGACGAGGGTCTTCGAATTCACGCTGAAAAATGGTTTGGGGGTTGAGACAAGGACGCCGTTGACAACGCCCGGGGCGGGCGCGGAGGGTCACGAATCCGCCGTCGGCGGCGTGGCCCGGTATCGGTCGGACATCGGGAACGAAACTTGCGCAAGGATGCCGCTGCGCCGCACGAAAGAAAAGGATCAGAACCCGTGAAAAAGATGCGGATCAGCGTTTCGTGACGACATCGCACGGCACAGGCTCCGTGCTAGTCTTTTTTCAGCGAAGCCCCGATCGGCCGCGGAGACAGGCATGAAGCGATATGCGGTGCTGGCCCAGACGATAGGCGACGCGATCCGGCGCGGCGACCTCGCGGCCGGCGCGCGGATCCCGACCGTGCGTGCCGCGTGCCGCGCCTACCATGTCAGTCCTTCCACGGTGTTTCGCGCGTATTACACGCTCGAGAGCGAGGGCCTGATCGTCGCGCGTGCGCGCTCCGGTTATTTCGTTGCGGACCTTCATGACGGGCGCGTGCACGCGCCGCCGCGCGAGCCGCCGGCGTCGCGAAACGGCGGCGGCGACGTGCTGCGCCGTCTGCTCGACTCGCTGACGCGCGAAGACATCGTGCCGCTCGGCTCCGCGTTCGCCGGCTATTCGCTGTTTCCGATGAGCAGCCTGTGGCGCAACGTGGCATCGGCCGCGCGCAACATGGACCGCGCGGCGCTGCTGTCGGGCCTGCCGCCCGGCCACGAAGCGCTGCGCCGCCAGATCGCGTCGCGCTATCTGAATGCGGGCGCCGCGTTGCCGATGGACGAGATCGTGATCACGACGGGCGCGTTGCATGCGCTGACGCTGTGCCTGCAGGCGCTCACGCGCCCCGGCGACATCGTCGCGATCGAGCGTCCGGCGTTTCACGCGGTGCTGCAGGCCGTGCAGCAGCTGCATCTGAAGACCGTCGAAATTCCGGTCGACCCGCGCACGGGGCTCGACCTCGACGCGCTCGCCGCCGCGCTCGACACGCATCCGGTGCGCGCGTGCTGGTTCATGACGTCGTTCCACAATCCGACCGGCGCGACGCTGTCCGACGAGCGCAAACGCGCGCTGATCGCGCTGCTCGCATCGCACCGCGTGCCGCTGATCGAGGACGACGTCTATGCGGAACTGCATTTCGGTCCGTCGCCGACACGGCCGGCGAAGCTGTACGACGACAGCGGCCTCGTGCTGCATTGCGGTTCGTTTTCGAAATGTCTCGCACCCGGCTTCCGGATCGGCTGGGTCGCGGCCGGGCGCTACGTCGCGCAGATCGCGCACGCGCTCGACACCGGCTCGCCGTCGGCCGACGTGCCTGCGCAGATCGCGATCTCGAGCTATCTGCGCGACGGCGCATACGACCGCTTTCTGCGCAGGCTGCGCCGCAATCTCGCCGCGCATCAGGCGCAGATGCTGGCCGCGGTGCGCGCGTACTTTCCACCGGGCACCGAAGTGTTCGCGCCGCGCGGCGGCTATTTTCTGTGGATCGAACTGCCGCCGCACGTCGATGCGATGCATCTGTTCGGCGACGCGATGGACAACGGCGTCAGCATCGCGCCGGGTCCGATCTTTTCCGCGACCGGCGCATTCCGCCGCTATGTGCGGCTCAACTACGGCCGGCCGTGGACGCCGGCCGTCGAACATGCGATGCGCACCATCGGGACGCTGGCCGGGCGGCAACGACAGTCGAGGTGACGAAAAAATGCGAATCCTGCTCAACCGGAAAGCCCGCATGCGCGACACGCTGCGCGGCGTTCTCACGTTGCGGGCCGACGCGCGTCGCGCGGCCGGCACGCATTGTCCGCAGTGCGGATTCACGGCGTTCCACGCGCTCGAGCGCTGCCCCGCATGCGGGCTGCGCAACCGTCGCTTCGAGCCGCCGCGCATGCAACCGGACGACGCGTACGACGTGCCGCCCGTGCATCCGCTCGACGCATGGTCGTCGCGCATCGCGCGCGCGGTTCGCGACGCGGCGCTGCGGCGGCCGCGTGCGTCCAGCGCACCGCTGTTGAGCATCCTGACGCTCGTGCTGCTGGTCGGCGGCTACGTGACGGCCGATCGCGTCTGCAAGGCCGACCCGGTGTGCCGCGGACCGGACGCGCCGGACGCAGCGGCGACCGGCCGCGAGTTGCATGCGGCCGACGGTCCGACGTGGCCGGTCGTCCCGGTGCCCGTCTATCCGTTTCGTGCGGTCGACACGAAGCAAGCGGCAGCCGATCGCAACGGCGGCCCGGACGCGAACGCGCGCACCGCCGACCGGAACGCGCGCGCCGAAGCGGTCAGCGCACGCAATGCGCCGACGGCTCGCGCGCCGGAAAAATCGCGCGCCGGCAGCGTGCGCGTCGCCGACTGGAAAGGCGGCCGCGATCAGGCGCGCCACACGCGCGCGGTGCGGCGCGTGAGCGCGCACGTCGGCCATGGGCGGCGCGCCGCGTCGAGCGACGCCGAACTCGCGAAGATCTATCGCGGCCACTGACGGTCGCGATCGGCAAGCGCAACAAACAAAAAGGCCGGAACGCGTTCGCGCTCCGGCCTTCGACGATTGCGTCGCCGAACGCGTCAGGCGGCCAGCAGCCCGTGCGGATCGATGACGAATTTGCGCGGCGCGCCGCCGTCGAACTTCTTGTAGCCTTCCGGCGCCTGGTCGAGCGAGATCACCGTCACGTTGACGATCTTCGCGATCGGCAGACGATCGAACAGGATCGCCTGCATCAGGTTGCGGTTGTACTTCAGCACCGGCGTCTGGCCGGTGAAGAACGAATGCGACTTCGCCCAGCCGAGACCGAAGCGGATGCTCAGGCTGCCGTGCTGCGCGGCCTTGTCCTTCGCGCCCGGATCGTCGGTCACGTACAGGCCCGGAATGCCGATCGCGCCGGCCGGCCGCGTGATTTCCATCAGCGAGTTCAGCACCGTCGCGGGCGCTTCCTCCGCGTGACCGGACGATCCGTGGCCGTGCGCCTCGAAGCCGACGCAGTCGACCGCACAGTCGATCTCCGGCTTGCCGAGGATCTGCGCGATCTGTTCGCCGAGCGTCGCGTCCTTCGACAGATCGACCGTCTCGAAGCCCATCGCCTTCGCGTGCGCGAGGCGCTCCGCGTTCATGTCGCCGACGATCGTCACGGCCGCGCCGAGCAGACGCGCCGATGCGGCCGCCGCCATCCCGACCGGGCCCGCGCCGGCGATGTAGACGGTCGAGCCCGGCTTCACACCGGCGCTGACCGCGCCGTGATAACCGGTCGGCAGAATGTCGGACAGGCACGTCAGATCGCGGATCTTCGCCATCGCCTGATCGCGGTCCGGGAACTTCAGCAGGTTGAAATCCGCGTACGGCACGAGCACGTACTCGGCCTGGCCGCCGATCCAGCCGCCCATGTCGACGTAGCCGTACGCGCCGCCGGCGCGCGACGGGTTCACGTTCAGGCACACGCCCGTATGCGTTTCCTTGCACATCGCGCAGCGGCCGCATGCGACGTTGAACGGCACCGACACGAGATCGCCGATCTTCAGCGTCTCGACGTCGCGGCCGACTTCGACGACCTCGCCCGTGATCTCGTGCCCGAGCACGAGGCCGACCGGCGCGGTCGTGCGGCCGCGCACCATGTGCTGGTCCGAGCCGCAGATGTTCGTGCTGACCACCTTCAGAATCACGCCGTGGCCGATCGCGCGGCCGCTCGGGTCGACCATCTTCGGATAATCGATCTTCTGCACCTCGACCTTGCCCGGCCCAAGATAGACGACACCTCGATTGCTGCTCATCGTATTGTCTCCATGTCTCGTTGGATGGCGTCGCCGCGCGCCGGCGGATGCGGCACGCGCGCAACGTGCTGTTCGAGAGTAGTCCGGGACGCGGGGGCGCCGATGTCTCAAACGCGACACGGGTTTGAACGCGGCCGACATCGATGGCGGAAAGACGAAAGTCGGGGCTTCGGCCGTCGAAGCGGCACGCGCGCGCAGCGACATCGCGCGGATCGCTCGCGATCGGGGCCGGCACGCGCCGCACGCCGCCATCGATACGACCCTCGATCGTTCCGGCCCCGCATTGCAGGAATCGGCCCCGGTTTTTTGTTGATTGAACGTTCAATAAAAAACCGCTAAGCTGCCGACTTTCGTGAACGGCCCGCTCGGGCGGAGGAAGTCGCGATGCCGAAAGTCGGAATGCGGGAGATTCGCCGCGCGCAGTTGATCGACGCGACGCTGCGCTCGATCGACGAAGCGGGCCTGCCCGGCACGACGCTCGCATCGGTCGCGCAGCGCGCCAATATCTCGACGGGTATCGTCAGCCACTACTTCGGCGACAAGGACGGCCTGCTCGAAGCGACGATGCGGCACGTGCTGCGCGATCTGTGGGCCGCTACCACGCGACGGCGGCTCGCGGCGCGCAAGGATCCGCGCGCACGGCTGCGCGCGATCGTCGCCGCGAACTTCGACGACACGCAGATCAGCGCGCCCGTGATGAAAACCTGGCTCGCGTTCTGGTCGCAGAGCATGCACGACCCGATGCTCAAGCGGCTGCAGCACGTGAACACGCGCCGCCTCCATTCGAATCTGTGCGCGGAGTTCGCGAAAGCGTTGCCGCGCGCGAAGGCGCGAGAAGCCGCCAGCGGCCTCGCCGCGCTGATCGACGGCCTGTGGCTGCGCGGCGCGCTCGCCGGCGGCCCGATCGACACGCGGGCGGCGCTGAAGCTCGCCCACGATTACATCGACCTGCTGCTCGCGTCTAACTGACGCGCACGCAGTCGCTCTCAAGGAGATCCTCATGTCCGTATACGGTTTGCAGCGCCTCTACATCGGCGGCGGTTACGTCGACGCGACGAGCGGCAAGACTTTCGACACGTTCGATCCGGCCACCGGCGAGCGGCTCGCGCAGGTGCAGCAGGCAAGCGCCGCCGACGTCGACCGCGCGGTCGCGTCCGCGCGCGAAGGCCAGCGCGAATGGGCCGCGATGACCGCGATGCAGCGCTCGCGCATCCTGCGCCGAGCGGTCGAATTGCTGCGCGAGCGCAACGACGAACTCGCGGCGCTCGAGACGCGCGACACCGGCAAGCCGATCGCCGAGACGCTCGCGGTCGACATCGTCACCGGCGCGGACGTGATCGAGTACTACGCGGGACTCGCGACCGCGATCGAAGGGCTGCAGGTGCCGCTGCGCGCCGATTCGTTCGTGTACACGCGCCGCGAACCGCTCGGCGTGTGTGCGGGCATCGGCGCATGGAACTACCCGATCCAGATCGCGTGCTGGAAGACGGCGCCCGCGCTCGCGGCCGGCAACGCGATGGTGTTCAAGCCGAGCGAGGTCACGCCGCTCAGCGCGCTCAAGCTCGCGGAAATCTATACGGAAGCCGGCGTGCCGGCCGGCGTGTTCAACGTCGTACAGGGCGACGGCTCGGTCGGCGCGCTGCTGACCGGCCATCCGGACATCGCGAAGGTGTCGTTCACCGGCGGCGTCGAGACCGGCAAGAAGGTGATGTCGCTCGCCGGCGCATCGTCGCTGAAGGAAGTGACGATGGAGCTCGGCGGCAAGTCGCCGCTGATCGTGTTCGACGATGCGGACCTCGATCGCGCGGCCGACATCGCGGTGACCGCCAATTTCTTCAGCTCCGGGCAGGTCTGCACGAACGGCACGCGCGTGTTCGTGCACCGCTCGATCAAGGACGCGTTCACGCAGCGCGTGCTCGAACGCGTGAAGCGCATCCGCATCGGCAAGCCGACCGACGCCGATACCAACTTCGGTCCGCTCGTGTCGGCCGCGCAGCTCGACAAGGTGCTCGGCTTCATCGAGAGCGGCAAGGCCGAAGGCGCGAAGCTGCTCGCGGGCGGCACGCGCGTGACCGACGGTCATTTCGCGAACGGTCAGTACGTCGCGCCGACCGTGTTCGGCGACTGCCGCGACGACATGAAGATCGTGCGCGAGGAAATCTTCGGGCCGGTGATGAGCATCCTCGAATTCGAATCGGAAGACGAAGTGATCGCGCGCGCGAACGACACGCACTACGGGCTCGCGGCCGGCGTCGTGACGGAGAACCTGTCGCGCGCGCACCGGACGATTCACCGCCTCGAAGCCGGCATCTGCTGGATCAACACGTGGGGCGAATCGCCGGCCGAGATGCCGGTTGGCGGATACAAGCAATCCGGCGTCGGACGCGAGAACGGCATCACGACGCTCGAGCACTACACTCGGATCAAGTCGGTGCAGGTCGAGCTCGGCCGCTACAACCCGGTGTTCTAAGGACCAAGGAGAACCGTCGTGACGACACGCGAATACGACTACATCATCTGCGGCGCGGGCTCCGCGGGCAACGTGCTCGCGACGCGCCTGACGGAAGACCCGGACGTCACCGTGCTGCTGCTCGAGGCGGGCGGGCCCGACTACCGCTTCGACTTCCGCACGCAGATGCCGGCGGCGCTCGCCTATCCGCTGCAGGGGCGCCGCTACAACTGGGCATACGAGACCGATCCCGAGCCGCACATGGACAACCGCCGGATGGAGTGCGGCCGCGGCAAGGGGCTCGGCGGCTCGTCGCTGATCAACGGGATGTGCTACATCCGCGGCAACGCGCTCGACTACGACAACTGGGCGACGCACAAGGGGCTCGACGACTGGACGTATCTCGACTGCCTGCCGTACTTCAAGAAGGCCGAAACGCGCGACATCGGCCCGAACGACTACCACGGCGGCGACGGCCCCGTGTCGGTCACGACCAGCAAGCCGGGCGTGAATCCGCTGTTCGAGGCGATGGTCGAGGCCGGCGTGCAGGCCGGCTATCCGCGCACCGACGATCTGAACGGCTATCAGCAGGAAGGCTTCGGCCCGATGGACCGCACGGTCACGCCGCGCGGCCGCCGCGCGAGCACCGCGCGCGGCTATCTCGACCAGGCGAAGGCACGGCCGAACCTCGAGATCGTCACGCATGCGCTCGCCGATCGCATTCTGTTCGACGGCAAGCGCGCGTCGGGCGTCACGTATCTGCGCGGCAACGAGCGCGCGACCGCGCATGCGCGCCGCGAAGTGCTGGTATGCAGCGGCGCGATCGCGTCGCCGCAACTGCTGCAGCGCTCGGGCGTCGGCCCCGGCGCATGGCTGAAGGAGCTCGACATTCCGATCGTGCTCGACCTGCCCGGCGTCGGCCAGAATCTGCAGGACCACCTCGAGATGTACATCCAGTACGAGTGCAAGGAGCCCGTGTCGCTGTATCCGGCGCTCAAGTGGTGGAACCAGCCGAAGATCGGCATCGAATGGATGCTGAACGGCACGGGCCTCGGCGCGAGCAACCACTTCGAGGCCGGCGGCTTCATCCGGACGCGCGACGACGATCCGTGGCCGAACATCCAGTATCACTTCCTGCCGGTCGCGATCAACTACAACGGCTCGAACGCGATCGAGATGCACGGCTTCCAGGCGCACGTCGGTTCGATGCGTTCGCCGAGCCGCGGCCGCGTGAAGCTGCGCTCGCGCGATCCGCATGCGCATCCGAGCATCCTGTTCAACTACATGGCGGAAGCGCTCGACTGGCGCGAGTTCCGCGACGCGATTCGCGCGACGCGCGAGATCATGCGGCAGCCGGCGCTCGACCGGTATCGCGGCCGCGAACTGAATCCGGGCGCGGACCTGAAGAGCGACAAGGAACTCGACGCGTTCGTGCGCGCGCGCGCCGAGACCGCGTTCCATCCGTCGTGCTCGTGCAAGATGGGCTACGACGACATGGCCGTGGTCGACGGCGAAGGCCGCGTGCACGGGCTCGAAGGGCTGCGCGTCGTCGACGCGTCGATCATGCCGATCATCACGACCGGCAATCTGAACGCGCCGACGATCATGATCGCGGAGAAGATCGCCGACCGGATCCGCGGCCGCCAGCCGCTCGCGCGTGCGAACGTGCGCTACTTCGTCGCGAACGGCGCGCCGGCGCGCAACGTCGCGAAGGCCGCACGGCAGCCGGAGACGGTCTGATCGAAACGGGCGCCCTCCGCTCGGGCGCCCGAGCACGGCGTGCACGACGCGCGCTGCCGTCGTCGCAAGCCGTGCGTCAACGCGGTTTCCCGACGTTCGTCGAAAACGGTGCGCGCGCAACGGCCTGCGCGCGCGTGCGCTTCACCCGCACGATCGGATTCGATCGCGACGTCAGGCTCATCGCGTCGCGCAAGCGCGCGTATCCCAGCTCCTCTTTCGGCCCGAAACGGCCGACCGCCGGCCACGCGAGCACGTCGTCGAGCCACGTGTGCCACGCGTCGCGATGAAAGCGACGTCCGAATTCGCGCACGACGTCCGGCGCCGCGATCGCGATGCCCGCGAGCAGGTAATACGCCCAGAAGCTTCCCGCACCGACGAGCCACTCGAGCCGGCATACCGACAGCGCGGCGAGCAGCCCGTCGACGGACGCCAGATCGCGGCGTGTCGATCGAATCGCGCGCGCAATCAGGTTGTGCGCGCCACCATACGCGTCGGTCGAGATCCGTTTGCCGCAGGCAAGCGTCGCGGCGAACATCGCAAGCGCGGCCATTTCGTCGATACGCGACGCGTCGTCACGCGGGCCCGCGATGCGCAGCACGGCGGCGTCGATCGCGGCGGCGGCACACATCGGCATCGGGTCGCGCGCCGCGGCGGCTGCTGCCCGTTCTCTCAGGTTCTTGGCACGCCGCGCGTCGCCTGATTCGCTTAGTTCGCGTAGTTCATCCGGTTCGCGCGGATCGCGCTCCGTATCGCACACGCCCCCGCGCACGATCCGCTCGAGCGCAGCCCAGCCGACATCGGGATCGTCGAACGACCACGCGTCGATCACGCCGTGCGCCGATTCGAACACCGCGCGCGATCCGGCGCATCGGCGCTCGGCCTGCTCCAGCTGCTCGGCGGTCGGCACATGCACGCACGTGCCACGCGAATCGCGCGAACAGCTCGACTCGCACGCGCAAGCGCCGCCATCCGCGGCAACCCACGGCGCGACGTCGGCAAGCGTCGCCGCCGCTTCGCGGCACAGGCTCGCATGCGACCGCTCGCCGATTCGATGTGACGCTGCGGCCGCAACGCAGCTCGCGGTACCGCCCGCGCGAGCGCTATCGCCGGCATGTTCGATCAGATACTGCAGCCACGCCGCGGTGCGCAGCCGGTCGGTCGCCGCATCGCGGGCATCGTCGTACTTCGATGGATCGGTGAGCATGGGTCGTCCGGAACGGTTCTTTTCAGTCGGAATTCGATCGATTCCGTCGCTTCGGCCGGCGTGCGTACCGCGCCGGCCGTTGCCCGGCCGCCCGCTCCGGATCGCGAAGCGGGCAGCCGCACGTCGCGCCGATACTCGCGACGACATCGACGCATCGACGCTACGGACGTCCGCGCTGAATTCCGCACGGCCCTCGCGCACAGCGGACGTCCTGCGTCGCTCGCGACGCTTACTGCACGTGGAACTTCGGCGACGTCGACACCGTGCCGCTCACCGTGCAATCCGGCGTCAGCACCGCGCCGTTGAACGTCAGCGACGAGTTCGGGTCGTTCCACGTCGTCACGACCTTGCTCGGCCCGCAGGTGCCGAGCAGCGTGACGGTCACCTTCGCGTTGTTGATCGACAGCTGCGTCGTGCTGTCCGCCTGCCCGGTCCACGGCGCGGTGCTGCTCGCGCTGCCCGAGATCAGCCCGCACGTCGCGCCGCCGGTGAACTGCGTCGACGTGATGTTCACGATGCCGGTCGACGTGATCGTCCCATTGAACGTCGCATTGCAGGTCGCGTTGATCGACCCCTTGCTGAGCGTCGTGAGGCCCGACGCGGAGAACGGTTCGCCGTTCGGGTTCATCGGCTGACCGTCCGCGCGCGATACGGTCACCGCGAACGCGGGCGCGGCGGAAGCCGCGGTGAATGCCACTGCAGCAACAAGCGATGCGATTTGACGAATGCTCATTTGAACTGCCCCCTCTCTTCACAAATGGCGGCACGCCGCCGAAAACGCGGCGGCCCGCGGCGAACGACCCGCCGGCCGACCGCAGGAAACCGTACGGCACGCCGGATGCGCGCCGCACGGCTCAGAACTTGTACGAAATCCCGACGAACGTGATCAGCGGGTCGGCCTTCAGCCGCGTGCGCGTGGTCGCGAGCGTCGAGCCGTCCGCGGCCTTGATCACGAGCGACGAATACGTCTTCAGCGGCATGTACGTGAGCGTCGCCGTCAGTCCCCAATGCTTGGAGATCGCGTAGCTCGCGCCGACGTTGTAGACCGGCGTGAACGACGACGACGCCTTGCCCTCCACCGACGTCGGCCCCGGCTTGCCGGCGCCCGCCGCGAGCACGCTGCCGAGGTTCTCGTTGATGTCCTTCGCGAAGTTGCCGTTCAGCTCGATGTTGCTGAACCAGCTATACGCGACGCCGATGCCGACGAACGGCCGGAACCTCGCGGTCGGCGAGTTGAAGTAGTACTGCAGGATCACCGTCGGGCTCCACTGCCGCGCGTTCTTCACGGCCGGCTGGTTCGACGACTTGTCCATGTCGACGTTGCCGAGCGCGCCGGCCGGCCCGGGCGGCCGGATCACGCCGTGGCCGGTCAGCGAGAACTCGGGCGGAATGCCGAGCACCGACGTGACCGCGATGTGGTCGGTAAAGAAGTGCGTGAGCGTCAGGCCGACGGTGTCGGCGTTGTTGACCGTCAGACTCGTGCCCGGCGACGTGAACGAACCGGGCAGCCGCAGCGGCCCGTTGATCGGCATGTTCGCGAGATTCGTCGTCAGTCCGTTGGTCGAATCCTGCGGCATGATGTGCAGCCAGCCCAGCGTCGCGACGTTGTCGCCCGCCTGCTGCGCCGATGCGAGCGTCGACACGCCTGCGACGACGCCCGCGACAATCAGCTTCTTCATCAAGTCTCCCCCTCGTTCTGTGCCGGCGCCGCGCGCATGCGTGCGGCGACGCCGTGTCTGCCCGCGGCCGCGATTACTGCACGAACGCGCCGACGGTGAAGTACGGATGGCTCGTGTCGCTCATGTCGAGGAAGCCGAACACGCCGCCGGTGAACACGAACTTGCCGGTTGCCGGCCCGGACGCCGCATCCGCGTGCACGGTCGTGACGACGCCCGGCACCTTCTGCGTGTAGTCGAGGTTCAGCGCGCGCGTGAGCGCGGCCTGCGACGCGTTGAACGGATCGAGCAGCGTCGCCTGCGTGCCGACGAGCGCGGTCGCGCGATAGTCGAACGCGCTGTCGACGCCGGTGTATTCGCCGTCCTGCGAACCCTGCGCGATCGCCGTCTGCGGGCTTAGGAACGAGATGCCCGATTCGTCGTCCGCGCTCGGCGCGCCCTGCGTCAGATCCGCGTTCGCCGCGCCCGTGCGGATGAAGATCGGCACGAGCTGATTGCGCAGCCGGCCGACGATCAGGATCCCCTTGCCGCCCTTCGCCGGATCGAGCGACGGCAGCGTCGCCGGAATCTGCGGCTGGTAGTTCAGCGACTGGAACGCCGGCGCATCGGCGCGCAGCGTGAACGGCTGGTTCACCGTCGCGCTCGACGCGAGCGGCTGTCCGCCGTTCTTCTTGCCGAAGCGGTCGGTTTCCACGTAGCTGCCGTCCGCGCGGATCTCGAACTGCGCGTCGACCGCCACCGGCTGGAAGCTCTGCGACGGCACCTGGTGATAGCCGAGCTGGTTGTACGTGCCGGCGATCTTCGCGAGATCGGTCTCGAGCGACGAGAAGCTGATGAACGGGTAGTACGGGAACGTCGTCTTCGGAATCCGGCCGACGCCGATCACGCCGTCGAACTGGATCGTCGCGCCGGGAATCGCGCCGCCGAGCACGCCTTCGCCGAGGAACAGCCGCGCAGGCCGGCTCGGATCGAGGCTCGCGTTCTGCATCCGGAACGTGCACTGGTTCAGTTTCGCGGTCGGCAGTCCGGTCTCCTCGGTCAGCGTGCCGTCGACGACGTTGGCCGGCGCCGCGTCGCGCGTCGGCTGCACGGTGCCGGTCGCGATCGGCACCGGCGATGCGAGATACGTGATCCGGTACGTCAGCTTCGTCGTGTCGAGCTGCACCTTCACGAGTTCGCCGGAACCCGATCCGCCGACGAACACCGTGTTGTAGTCGATGGTCTGCGGACACAGCCTGACCACCGGCGCGGGCGGCGGATCGCCGTCGCCGCCGCAGGCGGCCAGCACCGGCGCGAGCGCCGCCGCAGCCATCCAGAGCTTCACATTCATGGGAATCCTCTTGTTTGTCGATTCGCCGGCGGCGACGCATGCGCCGCCGGCGCGATCCGTTTGCGACGGGTTACTGGACGAACGCGCCGACCGTGAAGAACGGGTTGACCTTGCTGTTGTTGACGACCATCGCGTAGATGTTGCCGGCCGTCACGATCCACCCGGTGTCGCCCTTGCTGAAGATCGCCACGTTGCCGTTCGCGCCCTTCGCGTTGAAGTCGCTGTTGGCCGTGACCTTGATCCTGCCGGGCGATGCCTGCGTGTAGTCGAGCGCGAACTGCGCGGTCACCGACGACGTCTGCGGATCGATGAACGCCGCCGTGTCGCCCTGGAACAGCGTCGACGTGTAGTTCGCGGCGATCGTCGACACGGCCGTGCCGTCGCTGCAGTTGCCGGCATCGGGCAGGAAGAACGTGCCGTTGAACGTGCCGGGCAGGTCCGGATGCGCGGCGTTCGCGTTGAAGCTCGGGCCGGACGTGGCCGGTGCGCCGGTCGGGCCGGCCGACGTCACGATCCCGCATGCGGACGCGCTCGTCGCACCGATGAAGCCGCCTTTCAGCACGTTCGCGGCGACGGGCTGCGCGGGCGCGAGCATCGAGATCCCGACTTCCGCATCGGCGACCGACGCGAGCAGGTTGCCCGCATCCGCATGCGAGTAGCCGACGCGGATCACGATCGGCACGAGCACGCCGTTCAGCTTGCCGACGATCATCACGCCGTGCGCCTGCGTCGGCGACAGCAGCACGAGCGGCTGCTCCTGGCCCGCGGACGGATACGGCAGCCCGGCGCTCGCATTGCTGACGAACACGTTGTCGGGCGTGCCGTCCGCGTTCCGGCGCAGCGTCCACGGCGTGCCGGTCGTCTGGCACGAGTAGTCGCTGCCCGGCGTCGCCGTGCACGAGCCGTCCGCATTGAGCGTCTGGATCCAGTTCACGACGTCCGGCTGCCAGCCCTGCGGCGCGGCGCTCTGGTAGCCGCTGCCGGTCGGCGACAGGTGAATGCCGACCTCGTTGTACACGCCGGCGACCTTCGTGAAATCCGTTTCGGTTTCGCTGAAGCCGATGAACGGATAGAAGTCGAACGTGCGCGACGGCACCGTGCCCAGATAGAGGCCGGCCACGACCGGAATGCCGTCGAACTGGATCGTCGCGCCCGGAATCCCGCCGCCGACGACGCCGTTGCCGACGAACAGCATCGGCGGATCCGCGCGGTTGATCGTCACCGAATACGCGCCGTCGCTCGTCGCGCCGTTGTCGAGCACGAACGCGCAGCGATTCTGCTCGGCGGTCGGCAGGTTCGTCGGATGGTGGAACGAGCCGTTGATCGTCAGGCCCGCGCGCGTGTCGTTGACCTGGCCGGCCGACGTCGGCACCGACGAATCGATGAACTGCATCTGATACGTCAGCTTCGCGGTGTCGAAGCGGACCTTCACGTATTCGCCGCTGCCGGCGCCGCCCGTGTAGGTCGTCGTGTAGTCGAGCGCGTCCGGGCACAGCTTCGTGACGACGGGCGGCGTCGTGATCGGGCCGCTCGGCCCGCATGCGCTGCCCGAGCACTGCGGCACGTCGATCGGGCCCGGATCGTCGCCGCCGCCGCAGCCGGCGACGAACGGCATCGCGAGCATCGCGCACGACAGCGCGACCTTCCGCCATTCGGGAATACGGATCATCAACCCCTCCTTTTCATCTACGACGAGTCTCGTCCGACGGGCTGCGTGGCCCGCCGGTTGGTATGCGCGCCGTCGCGCGAAGCGCGGCGCAGGATCGTGTACGCGATGCCGCCGCGATGCGTCGAGCGGCGCTCACGCGAACGCGCATGTCGCTGCGACGGCGAAAGCGGACGCGCGCGGGCCCGCGGCGCCGTCGTCCGGCACGGCGCCCGGGAAAATCGAAAACGGAATGCGTTGGCCGCTACTGCGGCAGCACGATGCGACGACGCGGGGATGCGACTCGCGTCGCGTCCGCGTCGGAAAAAGCGCCGGGAAGCGGCAGCCCGGCGTGGCCCTCGGATTGGCGTCTCATGATGGGTCTCCGTACGTACGCTGGATTCGTTATCGTGATGCGTCGTTGGACCGAACTATGAGCGGGCGCTGCGCGCAAGTAAATGGATGCAGAGTTCCAAACGACGCGGGCCGCGCGCCGCCTCGTTTTCTCATGGCATTTGACAGTTTTTCAAACGCCCTTCAATTTGTTTGCTCAGACAAATACTTGCGTGGCGCGGTGCGCGCACCGCCGAGCGCGCGAAAATTCCGTCCTATTGTTCGGACGGTTCAAATAAAGCGCGACATTGGTCCGGGGCCGGCGCGCAATTCCCGCCAATCCGGCGCCCGCGTCGGGCCGCCTTTCCACCGGCATGCATTTCCTTGTTCCGATTGCTAAGATGGCGGTCCCGCGATCCCGCACCACAACGCCGTTCGACATGACGCCCGCCCGCCATGCCGTCCCCGATCCCGGCCGCCCCGCGGCGGCGGCGCCGGGCACGCGCGGCGCGCATCGTCGGCTCGATTCGCCGTGCCATCCGTGAGCATGCAACCGATCCTTTCCGTTTCAGACCTTTCCAAGACCTACGCGTCCGGCTTCCAGGCGTTGAAGCACGTGACGCTCGACATCCGCCCCGGCGAAATCTTCGCGCTGCTCGGGCCGAACGGCGCCGGCAAGACGACGCTGATCGGCTCGATCTGCGGCATCGTCACGCCGACCGAAGGCCGCGTGACCGTCGGCGGACACGACATCCGCGACGCATATCGCGCCGCGCGCGAGCTGATCGGCCTCGTGCCGCAGGAGCTGACGACCGATGCGTTCGAAACCGTGTGGGCGACCGTGTCGTTCAGCCGCGGGCTGTTCGGCAAGGCGCCCGATCCCGCTCACATCGAGAAGATCCTGAAGGCGCTGTCGCTGTGGGACAAGCGCGACAGCAAGCTGATGACGCTGTCGGGCGGCATGAAGCGCCGCGTGATGATCGCGAAGGCGCTGTCGCACGAGCCGCGCATCCTGTTCCTCGACGAACCGACCGCCGGCGTCGACGTCGAGCTGCGCCGCGACATGTGGAAGCTCGTCGATTCGCTGCGCGAAAGCGGCGTGACGATCGTGCTGACCACGCACTACATCGAGGAAGCGGAGGAAATGGCCGACCGCATCGGCATCATCCTCGGCGGCGAGCTCGTGCTCGTCGAAGAGAAGCGCGAACTGATGCGCAAGCTCGGCAAGAAGCAGCTGACCGTGCAGCTCGAGCAGCCGCTCGCCGCCGTGCCGCCCGAGCTCGCGGCGTTCGGCCTCGAACGTGCGGCCGACGGCAGCGCGCTCGTCTACACGTACGACTCGCAGCGCGACGACGCGAGCATCGCGACGCTGATCAACGCGCTGGGCGCGGCCGGCATCGGCTTTCGCGACCTGCACACGACGCAGAGCTCGCTCGAGGACATTTTCGTCAGCCTGATCGACAACCGCCGCAACGGCGCACAAGGGGCGTAACGCATGGCGCACATGAATCTCCACGGCATCCGCGCGATCTACCGCGCAGAAATGGCCCGCACGCGCCGTACGCTGATGCAGAGCATCATCGCGCCGGTGATCTCGACGTCGCTGTACTTCGTCGTGTTCGGCTCCGCGATCGGCTCGCGGATCAGCGACGTGAACGGCATCGGCTACGGCTCGTTCATCGTGCCGGGGCTCGTGATGCTGTCGCTGCTGTCGCAAAGCATCTCGAACGCATCGTTCGGCATCTACTTCCCGCGCTTCACCGGCACGATCTACGAGATCCTGTCCGCGCCGGTGTCGTACTGGGAGATCGTGATCGCGTACGTCGGCGCGGCCGCGTCGAAGTCGATCCTGCTCGGGCTGATCATTCTCGCGACCGCCGGACTGTTCGTGCCGCTGCACATCCTGCATCCGTTCTGGATGGTGCTGTTCCTCGTGCTGACGTCGGTCACGTTCAGCCTGTTCGGCTTCGTGATCGGCATCTGGGCCGACAGCTTCGAGAAGCTGCAGCTCGTGCCGCTGCTGATCATCACGCCGCTCACGTTCCTCGGTGGCAGCTTCTATTCGGTCGACATGCTGCCGCCCGCATGGCGCGTCGTCACGCTGTTCAATCCGATCGTCTATCTGATCAGCGGGTTTCGCTGGTCGTTCTACGGCCTCGCGGACGTGCACGTGTGGATCAGCCTCGCGGCGACCGCGCTGTTCCTCGTGATCCTGCTCGCGATCGTCGCGTGGATGTTCCGCACCGGCTACAAGCTGAGGAACTGACGTCGCCGCGCGCCCGCCGATGACGCATTTGCACAAGCGGGCGGCGCTTTTCCGCTGACGCGGCGGATTGTGGTCACGTCTACTGAACGCATCGGGGCCTTGAAGCAAGCACGCGCTTCGAGGCCCCTTTCCATTTCAGAGGACGCCATGCCCGCCGCCACCGCTCCCGCCTCCGCCGCCGCCCGGCTCGAACGCCTGCCGTTCTCCGGCTATCACAAGCGCATCTTCTTCATCATCGCGATCGCGTTCTTCTTCGACTCGGTCGACCTCGGCACGATGACGTTCGTGCTCGGCTCGATCCGCAAGGAGTTCGGGCTGTCGACCGCGGCCGCCGGACTCGTTGCGAGCGCAAGCTTCTTCGGAATGGTGATCGGCGCCGCGGTTGCGGGCCTGCTCGCCGACCGCTTCGGCCGCCGGCCGGTGTTCCAGTGGAGCATGGTGCTGTGGGGCGTCGCGTCGTATCTGTGCTCGACCGCGCAGAACGTCGACATGCTGATCGTCTATCGCGTGCTGCTCGGAATCGGGATGGGCATGGAATTTCCGGTCGCGCAGACGCTGCTGTCCGAGTTCGTGCCGACCGAAAAGCGCGGCCGCCTGATCGCGCTGATGGACGGCTTCTGGCCGCTCGGCTTCATCACGGCCGGCATCGTCGCGTATTTCGTGCTGCCGCAGTTCGGGTGGCGCACCGTGTTCGCGCTGCTCGCGATTCCGGCGGTGTTCGTGCTCGTCGTGCGCCGCATCGTGCCCGAATCGCCGCGCTGGCTCGAGCATGCGGGCCGGCACGCGCAGGCCGACGCGGTGATGCGCGCGATCGAGGACCAGGTGATGCGCTCGGCCGGCGTCACGACGCTGCCGCCGCCGTCGCGGCTCGCCGAGCCGCCTGCCGCGCGCGGCCGCGGCGCGCTGCGCGAGATCTGGAGCGGCGCCTATCGACGCCGCACGACGATGGTGTGGCTGCTGTGGTTCTTCGCGCTGCTCGGCTTCTACGGCCTCACGTCGTGGCTCGGCGCGCTGCTGCAGCAGGCCGGCTTCGAAGTGACCAAATCGGTGTTCTACACGGTGCTGATCTCGCTCGGCGGCGTGCCGGGCTTCCTGTGCGCCGCATGGCTCGTCGAGCGCTGGGGACGCAAGCCGACCTGCATCGCATCGCTGATCGGCGGCGGCGCGATGGCGTACGCGTATGGGCAGAGCGCGCTGTACGGCGGCAGCACCGCATTGCTGATCGGCACCGGCCTCGCGATGCAGTTCTTCCTGTTCGGGATGTGGGCCGCGCTGTACACGTACACGCCCGAGCTGTACGGCACCGGCGCGCGCGCGACGGGCTCGGGCTTCGCGTCGGCGATCGGGCGCATCGGCTCGCTGATCGGCCCTTACGTGGTCGGTGTCGTGCTTCCCGTGTTCGGCCAGGGCGGCGTGTTCACGCTCGGCGCGCTGTCGTTCGCCGCGGCGGCGCTCGCCGTGTGGACGCTCGGAATCGAAACGAAGGGACTCGCGCTGGAGCAGCTCGCATCCGGCGATGAAGCGGGCGACGGCGGCCGCTTGCCGGCAGCCGCCGACAAGCTGTCCTGACATCGAAACGGCGGCACGATGCGCGTTCGCTCGCTCGATCGCGCGCCGCCCGTCCGTCGTCGATCGTTCGACTTGCGGCGTCGTTACGCCCGATCGCGGCGCGGGGTTCCGTCATCCTCGTGCGGACGCGGGACTCGCGACCAGCAGATACGAGACGGCGAGCGGAGAGCCGGCGTACTCGCGCATGGGTACGCTGCAGCCATACGGACGGTGAAAGCGGCCCGGATCGCGGGTGCCGGACGTTACGTGCCGGACGTTGTCCGCTGGACGTTATCCGGCTACGCGCCGACGACGATGTATTCGTCGGCGGCCTTGCGCTGAACTTCGGCCATGATCGCGAGCTCGCGCTCGCTGCGCGGTTCGCCGGATGCGATGCCGGTCGCATGCTTCGCCTTCGCGCCCGGCGGGAAAAACACGAACGATGCGCCGGCCGGCGCATTCGGCTCGGCGCGCAAGCGCTTGTTCAGAATCTTCAGATACTTCTTCTTCGACACTTCCTTCGCAGCCATGGCGCCCTCCGCGCGAACGTGGTGCCGGTCAGCATACCAGCTTTGCCGCCGCGTTCCGGACGCGCGCGCTCGCGCATCCGCACCGGCACGTCGCGACGATTTTTTTCCGGCGCGTTGTCGATTTCGCGCGTTGTCGCCCGTCGTACCATCGCAAGCATCCGCCGGCCGCCGTGCGAGCCGGCATCCCTTTACCTCCGGATCCAGGGAGAAACGACCATGCGCGTGATGGTGATCGTCAAGGCAACCGCCTTTTCCGAATCGGGTGCGATGCCCGATACCGAACTGCTGGCCGCGATGGGCCGCTACAACGAGGAACTCGTGAAGGCCGGCGTGATGCTCGCCGGCGAAGGGCTGCACCCGAGCTCGCGCGGCAAGCGCGTGCACTTCTCCGGCGACACGCGCACCGTGATCGACGGACCGTTCGCCGAAACCAAGGAGCTCATCGCCGGGTACTGGCTGTGGGAAGTGAAATCGATGGACGAAGCCGTCGAATGGGTGAAGCGCTGCCCGAACCCGATGCCGGTCGATTCCGATATCGAGATCCGTCAGATCTATTCGCTCGAAGACTTCGGCGACGCATTCACGCCGGAACTGCAGCAGCAGGAGGCGCGGCTGCGCGCGGATATCGAAGCGCGGACGAGCCGTTGACGGCAGCGCCGGCGGTGTCGGCATCGAACGACGTTGCGCGTCGGCCGAACGCGTGCACACAAATCGGTTGACGCGGCCTCGCTCCGTAACGTATCGTTTTGCGACGTTATGGAGCGAGGCCCTTCTGCGATGCATTCCCGTTTCGATCGCTTTCGCGCGACGCCGCTCGGCGCACAACTCGAGGCACTGATCACGCAACCCGAGCGCTATCTGGAATTCGCGGCGCTGTCGCGCGTCGGCGTAGCGGCGATCGGCGCGATCCAGCACGAGATCGCGCGCAAATTCCCCGAAGTCGAAGCCGATACGACCGCGCGGCAGTTCTGCGGCGCGATGGTCGCGGACGTGATGCGGCGTCACGGCCACGACGTCGTGCAGGCGCGCGGGCGTATCGGCGGCGCGCTGTTCAGCTACGGCGCGGTGTTCAGCCCGGATCCGCAGCGGCTGCCGTATGCGGACGTCGTTGCCGCGCTGGCCGCGATGCCGGAGCGCGTCGCCGCGTACGCGGCGCACGTGCCCGTCGGATTGCGCACGCGCCGGCCGCACGGCACCGGCTTCTCGTTCGTCGAACACGCGTGCCACCTGCGCGACCTCGACGCGATCTTCGCCGAACGCATCGATGCGGTACGGACGCTCGAGCTACCGGCGATCGCGTCGGTCGACGGCACCGCGCTCGCCGAGGAACGCGACTATCTCGCGCAATCGCTCGACGGTGCGCTCGCCGCATTCCGTGCGGGACGCGCGGCGTTGTGTGCGACGATCGCCGCGCTGCAGCCGGCGGAACTCGCGCGCTGCGGGTTGCGCGACGGGATTCGGCGGATGTCGGTCGACGAACTCGTTCGCGAACTGCTCGATCACGACCGCACGCACGTGCTCGAACTCGACGAACTGATCGACGAGCTCGCGCTGCCGCCGCTTGCGCCGGCGACCGCCGGCTGACCGTTCCGGCGGCGCTCGCCGCGTTCGTTCGGCGTTTCATCGACACGTCGCGCGTGCGAACGGAACGAGTCCACGCGCCGGATTCTGTCTGCCCGGCGCCGCCGCGCATCGTGCGGCATACACGGCAGGCACCGCGCACACCGTCGACGACACCGAACGTGCAAGCCGCCCGCCGCCGACAAACCGCAGGGTTCGCCGAAATATGGCTGAAAGCCGCGATTGCTAGAGTCATCCCGAACAGGGTTTTCCCGGCCCCGATCGCCGGGCGGAAACGACCGATGCGACGCTCGATGAACGTGACACGCGCTTTCTGGCTGCTTCTGCTGCTCGCCGTCGCGAGCCCTGCCGTCGCTTTTCAGTCACGCGTCGTCGCGATTCCGAGCGCCGCGATGCGACAGACGCTGCAGGCGACGATCGTGCTGCCCGACGATTACGCGCGCGCTGCGCGCAGCGGCGAGCGCTTTCCGGTCGTGTACCTGCTGCACGGCTCGGGCGGCGACCATACCGACTGGACGTCGAACACGCCGATCGGCGCGCTCGCCGATCGCTATCGCGCGATTCTCGTGATGCCCGACGGCGGACATGAAAGCTGGTACATCGACAGTCCGTTCGATTCCGGCAGCCGCTACGAAACCTTCGTCGGCAGCGAGGTCGTGTCGTACGTCGATACGCATTTCAGAACGATCGCGACCCAACGCGCGCGCGCGATCACCGGGCTCAGCATGGGCGGCTTCGGCGCGCTGCGCATCGCGCTGGATCGGCCGCGCACGTTCGGCGCGGTCGGCAGCATCAGCGGCGCGGTCGATCCGCGCAATTGCGAGGACGAGCCCGGCATCGACCACGTGTTCGGCGATCCCGGCCGTCACCCGTCGTTCTGGAGCCGCAACGCGATCGTCGAAAGCGCGAGCGCATTCGTGCGCGCGCATTTCGATCTGACGATCGACTGCGGCCGCGATGACGCGTTCGTCGGCTCGAACCGCACGCTGCACGAGCGGCTCGTCGCGCTCGGCGTACCGCACGACTATGCGGAACGCCCGGGCGGCCATACGTGGGATTACTGGGCTGACGCGATTCGCTACCAGATGCGCTTCTTCGCGATGTCGTTTCAGCATCGCGGCTATGCGTATCGCGCCCCACCGGCGTTGCGCGCGGTGCGGCATGCGTGACGTGTGCGTAATACATGCGGACCGGTGCACGATCGCGGCGCCGAAGAACCGATGTCGATATGGAGATGCGGCGGCACGCGCGCCGTTCCGGTCGATTCGTTGCACGTGACGACTTCGCGCGGCGGCTCGCGCTCGCAGCGATAGCGAACGATCGCGTCGGATATTCGACGTCAAAAACGACGCAGCGACATCGACGCGCAGCGTCGACGATACGTTCGACTCAAGCGCCGACCGCATCGACAGACGACGCGGAGACGAACGCGCGGCAGACGCAGACCGACGCCACCGCATCGATCGACACCGCGAAAACGGAACACTGAAAAACCGGCACGGCGACCGGCCGCGTAACGGCGAACTCAGTTGCCGCGGTCCGCGCCGGCGCTCACCAGACGATCGAACGATTCCTGCGCCCGCGCGAGCTCGTCGAGCGCGCGATCGAGGCGCGACATCGCGCGCGCATATTCGAGCGGCGACGCTTCGTCGTCGCCGTCGCCGCGCACCGCGCGAAATGCCTGATCGACGTTGCGCGTCGCTTCGACGAAGCGTTGTGCGGCCCGGGCTTCCCGCGAACAGATGTGGGTCGACATCGACACTTCTCCCTCAGGGTTGCTGTGTGAAGCAAGCCGACGCTCAGTGTGCGTGGCACGCATGTCGCCGGCGTGAACGACTCTCCATTGCTGTCGGTACGTTCGGCCGTCGCGCAGCGCGCTTCGCGCCGATTGTCTCTCTGCGCTCGCCGCTTCGCTACGGCGAGATTGCAACAAATTCTTGCGCGCGGCGCACGGACGGCAACGTGCGCCGCCTTCCCGCATCGATCATGCGCGGCCCGCGCGCGAATGCGCGAGGCCCGCGAACGCGACCGTATCGCCCGGCGACAGGTCGAACAGATCGCCGGTCCGATCGCGCGGATGGTCGGCAACCGGCCGGCTGCGCAGCCGCGCCGCATGCGCGGGTGCAACGTACGCGGTCGCGGTTTCAATCGGCGGCACGTCGAACAGGTCGCGCGTCACGCCGCGCACCGCATCGGTCGGCGAACGGCCGCGCAAGCGCGCGACGAGCTCGACGAAGCGGTCGAAGTCGCCGGCGCGCGTCGCCTTGTTCACGTCCGCAAGGTCGCGCGCCTTCAGCACGCACGGCTGCGCGAGCCGCACGAAATACGGCGCCTCGAGTTCGACCGACAGTGCGAGCGGATAGCTGCGGCCCGTCTGCTCCTTCGTCCGCCCGACGCAATCGACGACGGCCGCACCTTGCGCGACGCCGAGCGGCTTGCCCGTGCTCACGCTGCGCAGATGCTCGGGAAACACGCGCAGCTGCGTGCCGATCGTCAGCGCGGTGGACGACGCGCACACCAGCGCGTAGTGCTGCTCGCGACGCCGGCCCGACGGCAGCGTGGAACGGCTCGCGATGAACGTATGCGGCGGCAGCGGCCGCACCTGTCCGCTTGCGTCGATCCATGCGTTCCACAGCAGCGCGTCCTCGCGCTTGCGCTCGCCCGCTCGCGCACGCGACGCAACCGGCGAAAACAGCGCGAGCAGCGAACCGGTGCGATGCGCGGCGACCTGCGCGCTGCTGCCGAGCGGCTGATTGATTCCCCACAGAAAACGCCCGCCGCCGAGCCGGCGCTCCCATTCCTTGCGGAGCACGACGGTCGGCAGTTCCTCGCCGGACTCGGTACCGATCTTTGTCCAGCAGAACGTGGGAGGGAGGTGTTTCAGTGTCATCGAGTGTCCCGGATACAGCCGCTCGCCGGTGACAGCGAGTCCATTCAATGACCGTAACTGTATAGGTATAATGCATCGCATGGAAGCCCCGGACAACGATTTTCCTGTTCAAGACCTGTTGCGCCATCTATTGGCAGACACGCGCTCGTCCAGCGAAATTGCGCGGCTTTCGGGTGTCAGCCAGCCGACCGTGTCGCGTCTGAGGATGTCGAACGGGCAGCGGCTGCGCCGCAGCGCGCCATTCAATAAGCTATGCAGTTTCTATGGTCTCGATGCGAGCCCGACGCGCCGGCGCTACAACGATCTGCTGCGCGACGCGATCGTCGACGCGTGGGACGGCTCCGACGAGCACGGGCGCGCGCTGCTGGTCGTGATTCAGGGCTTGAAGGATCTGCAGTCGAAGGCCGGCGACGGTTAACGCGCACACGAATTCCGCGAATGCGCGAACGGCACGCCGAGTCGGGCAAAACGATGCGGGCGGCGACGAACGCGTTTCGTCGCCGCCCGCTTGGCATTCGATCGCGCGTAGCACGCGCCGCGACGAAACTTTGTTTGGTTGAAACTAAAAAAGTTTGACACTGCGTGTGCGCTGAGCTAAGTTTTCCGCAAGCTTGCGGAAAGAAAACGGCAAGCCGCGGCGCACCGTGCCGCAGCCGAAATCGCCGATCCGTTTCAGTCGCTTCGCGCGTATCCGTGCAACGACGAATCGTCCGCGAATCGACATGCCGTCCGCACCGCCGCTTCCGGCCGCGCCGCAACGCGATCCCGCAGTTCGCAACATCCCCGTCTCGTCGAATGGTGCCGTTCCGTTTCATTTGAAAGGAAGCCCGGGCATGTCCACATTTGATTTGCGTTCCTGCATGCGTCGCCGCACCGCCGGCATTGCGTTCGTCGCGTTATCGCCGGCCGCATTGCGCATCGGCTGACGCACGACGGCGCCCACGTCGCATCGGGGCAGCGCCCGCACATGCGACGGCGCAGCCTCCCTTCTTCATCAGACGCAGCACCGATCGGCACCGCGGCAACACCCGCGCGGCGCCGGCGTTTCCGACAATCACGAAAACGAGGTCGACAATGAAACTCCATCGAACCGGCTTGCATCGTGCGTGGGTGCCTGCGCTCGTCGCGGCCGCCGCGCTCGCAGCATGCGGCGGCGATGACGGCGGCAGCGTCGCCGGCGCGTCCGCACTCGCGCAGGGTCAATCGCAGGAAGCCGTCGCATCGGCGGCCGACGCGCAATCGCAGTCGCTCGCATCGCGCGTGTCGCCGTCGGGCGTGCCGTACGCGAGTCTCGCGAGCGGCGGACGCTATCGGCCGGTGATCGCGAACGGTCAGGTGCAGCCGTCGCTGTCGGGCGGCACGATCGAGGAAAACGCGTGGGTCGACACGCCGGTCGACTCCGACGGCGACGGCACGAAGGATCGCATCCACGTGCGCATCGTCCGTCCGTCGGAAACCGCGAACGGCGCCCGCACGCCCGTGATCGTGCTCGCGAGCCCGTATTACGCGGGGCTCGCGGACAGCCCGAACCACGACGTCGACGTCGAGCTCGACGGCACGCCGCACGCCGCGACGGCTGGCGCGGCATCCGCGCGCATCATGGCCGCCGCCCCGCAAACGCGGATGCTGCAGCAGCTCGAAGCCGCGGCGGCCGGCCGCTCGTGGATCGAAGGCTACTTCGTGCCGCGCGGCTTCACGATCGTCTATGCGGATTCGCTCGGCACCGCCGGCTCGGACGGTTGCCCGACGATCCTGACGCGTGAAGAGTCGGTCGCGATGGCGTCGGTGATCCGCTGGCTCGGCCGCGACGCGACCGCGAAGGACGCGGCCGGCAAGCCGGTCGTCGCGACCTGGTCGACCGGGCACGTCGGCATGTACGGCGTGTCGTACGACGGCACGCTGCCGAAGATGGTCGCGAGCCTGCGCACGCGCGGACTCGACGCGATCGTGCCGGTCGCCGGGCTGTCGAACATGTACGGCTACTACCGCGCGGGCGGCCTCGTTCGCGCGCCGGACGGCTATCAGGGCGAAGACGTCGACGTCTACATCAAGGCACTGCTGACGAATGCGCATCCGGAACGCTGCACGCATCTCGTCGACGAAGCGCTGCAGAAGGAAGACCGCAAGACCGGCGACTATTCGCTGTTCTGGGCCGCACGCGACATCCCGACCGCGTTCGCGGTCGCGCCGGCGCTCGTCGCGCAGGGGCTGACGGACGACAACGTGCGCACCGACCAGTCGACGTCGTGGCATCTCGCGATGCGGCGGCAGGGTGTGCCGACGCAGCTGTGGCTGCACCGCGCGAAGCACACCGACCCGACGCGCGTGCCGGCGATGGCCGACGCGTGGACGGCGGAAGTGAACCGCTGGTTCACGCGCTATCTGCTCGGCTACGACAACGGCGTCGAACGCGATCCGCGCGCGGTGATCGAGCAGGCCGACGGCACGCTGCTGAAGGAAGCCGACTGGGCCGCGCGCCGCGCGACGCCGATCGCCTATTTCGCGGGCGGCGACGGCGCAGGCACGGGCACGCTGCTGCGGGTGCCGACCGGCGGCCCGCTCGCGCGCTTCACCGACGATGCGCGGATTCCGGCGCTCACGCTCGCCAACGCGGCGACCGGCGAGCACCGCAGCCGCTTCGAGACCGCGCCGTTCGCCGCCGCGACGCGCGTGTCGGGTACCGCAACCGCGCGCGTGCGCTTGACGTTCACCGGCGTGGCGAACGTGACCGCGCTGCTCGTCGATCGCGCGCCGGACGGCACCGCGACGATCGTCACGCGCGCATGGACCGATCCGCGCAACCGCCTGTCCGAGTGGGTGTCGGAGCCGGTGCTGCCGGGCATGCCGTACGACCTGAAGCTGACCTTCATGCCGCGCGACTACACGCTCGAAGCCGGCCACCGGCTCGGGCTCGTCGTGCTGTCGAGCGACAACGAGGCGACGCTGCGGCCGACGCCGGGCACGGGCCTCGCGCTCGATCCGGCCGGCACGTCGGTCACGGTGCCGCTCGTGTCGTCCTGAGCGCTCGCACGCCGCTCACGGCGCACGGCGATAGTCCCACGTCCCTTCGACGTCGATCGCCGTGCGCACCGAGTTCGCGAGAAAGCATGCGTCGTGCGCGGCGTGATGGAGCGCCGCGACGTCGCCGTCGGTCGGCGCGCGTTCGCCGCCGAACGTGACCGCGGGCTTCAGCACGACGCGCGTGACGACTTCCTTGCCCGCATCGTTCTTCGCCATCGTCCCTTCGGCCGCGTCGCGGTAACGCGTGACGACGAAGCGCTGCTGCGCGGCGATCGACAGGAACCACAGCATGTGGCAGCTCGACAGCGCGGCGACGAACGCCTCTTCCGGGTCGACCGCGGCCGGATCGGAGAACGGCACGCGCACGACGTGCGGCGAACTCGACGCGGGCACCGTCACGCCGCCGTCGAAGCGCCATTCGTGTCGGCGGCTGTAGCGGTTGTCGACGAACTTGTCGTCCGGGCCGGCCTGCCATTCCACTTCAGCGATATACGTCGACATCTGCGTCCTTCCTTCTTCGATGGGAATCGTCGCGCACGCGCGGTGCTCACAGCGGCGTCAGCACCGGCTGACCGGCGAAATGCCGCGCGGCGTTGTCGAGGAACTGCTGCACCGACCGATCGAGCGCTTCCGGCGACCAGCCGCCGAGGTGCGGCGTGAGCACGACGTTGTCGAGCGCCGTCAGTGCGTGCGGCGGTGCCGGCTCGCCTTCGTACACGTCGAGCGCCGCGCCCGCGATGCGCCGCTCGCGCAGCGCGTCTGCCAAAGCAGCGGTATCGACGACGCTGCCGCGCGACACGTTGACGACGAAGCCGCCCGCGCCGAGCGCGTCGAGCACCGTGCGGTCGATCAGGTGGCGCGTATCGGCGCCGCCGGGCGTCGCGACGATCAGGAAGTCGGCCCACTGCGCAAGCGCGTCGAGCCGCTCGAAGTAGCGGTACGGCACGTTCCTTGCCGAACGGTTGTGATAGCCGATCTCGATGTCGAAGCCGGCCGCGCGGCGCGCGCATTTCTCGCCGATCTTGCCGAGGCCGACGATCCCGAGCTTCTTGCCCGATACGTTCGGCGGCATCGGCAGCGCGTCGCGCCACACGCCCGCGCGCGTCGCCGCATCGAGCCGCACGACGTTGCGTACCGCGGCGAGCAGCAGCGCGAACGCGTGATCGGCGACGCAATCGTCGTTGGTGCCGGCGCCGGTGACGACGGCGATGCCGCGCGCCTTCGCGTGCGCGACGTCGATATGCTCGTAGCCGGCGCCGAGCGCGCTGACGAACGTGAGCGCCGGCAGCCGGTCGATCTCCGCAGCGGCGAGCCCCGTGCTGCCGTTCGTCAGTACCGCGCGGATCGTGGCGCCGTGTTCGGCGATCGCGCGTTCGCGGGCATCGGGAGTCGGCGCGTAGCGCACGTCGAACGACGCGGCAATCCGGCGCTGCGCGTCGTCGCGCAGCGGGATGAGGACCAGCAGCTCGGGCTTCATGGCAGGAAGTGTCGGCAGGCGGGAACGGCCTGCAGTGTAGCAAGCCGATATTCGGCTGCGGTAATCCCCACGCACGCTGTGGGCACGCGCGCGTACGCGGTTTGCCAAAGGCGGCTCAGTCAAGTAACTTTCGGCGTACGCCCCCGCCCTGGAGATCGGCCCCGATGAAGTTCGCCCTGCCCGCCCGGATACTGGGCCTCGCACTCGCCGCCGCCTTCGCCGCGCCCGCTGCGCATGCCGACACGCCCGTCGTCGTGTCGTCGAAAATCGACACCGAAGGCAACCTGCTCGGCAATCTGATCGCGCAGGTGCTGAAGTCGCACGGCATCCCCGTCACCGAAAAGATCGCGCTCGGCGCGACGCCGATCGTGCGCAAGGCGCTCACGAGCGGCGAGATCGACATCTACCCCGAATACACCGGCAACGCCGCGTTCTTCTTCAACAAGGCCGACGATCCGGTGTGGAAGAACGCGAGCCAAGGCTACGACACCGCGAAGAAGCTCGACTATGCGGCGAATCATCTGGTGTGGCTCGCGCCCGCGCCCGCGAACAACACGTGGGGCGTCGCCGTGCTGTCGCCCGTCGCGCAGTCGCAGCATCTGAAGACCTTCTCCGATTTCGGCAAGTGGGTCGCGGGCGGCGGCAAGGTGAAGCTCGCGGCATCGGCCGAGTTCGTGAACAGCACGTCCGCGCTGCCGTCGTTCGAGAAGGCGTACGGCTTCAAGCTGAAGCCCGACCAGCTCGTCGTGCTGTCCGGCGGCGACACGGCCGCGACGATCAAGGCGGCCGCGAACCAGACCGACGGCGTGAATGCCGCGATGGTGTACGGCACCGACGGCGGGATCGCATCGAGCGGCCTCACCGTGCTCGACGACGACAAGCACGTACAGCCCGTGTACGCGCCCGCGCCGGTGATTCGCGAAGCCGTGCTGAAAGCGCATCCGCAGATCGCCGACTACCTCAAGCCGGTGTTCGCAAGCCTCGATCTGAAGACGCTGCAGATGCTGAACGCACGCATCCAGATCAACGGCGAGCCGGCGGCCGGCGTCGCGAAGAGCTACCTGAAATCGAAGGGCTTCGTGAAATGACGGTTCGCGCGGCGGCGTCCGCGCGGCGCGTGGCGCCCGACAAGGTCGGCATCCCGATCGGCGTGCTGACGATCGTCGCGGTATTCGGCCTGCCGTTCGCGGTGCTGCGGCCGAACCGCATCGCGGCCGGCACCGGCTTGTCGCTGTTCGCCGCGCTGCCCGCCGCACAGGGCGCGGCGCTCGCCGCCCTGTGGGTGGTCGGCGCGCTGTGGGCGATGACGGCGAGCCGCCCCGCATGGCGGCTCGCGGCCGGCTGCACGTGGCTCGCGACGCTCGCGTATGCGGTCGGCGCGGCGGCCGCGCACGTCGTCGCGCCCGACGACATGCTCGCGCGCGTATCGCCTGCCGCCGGCGTGTGGCTGCTGCTGTTCGCGTGGGCCGTGCTCGTCGCGGACGCGCTCGCGCGGCTCGCATTCGGTCCGTGGCAGCGGCTCGCGGCGCTCGTCGTCGCGATCGCGGCCGTATCGGCGCCGCTCGCGAGCGGCTGGTGGGACGGGCTGTCGGTGATGCGCGAATACGCGGTGCGCAGCGACGACTTCTGGCGCGAAGCGATCCGGCACGTGTCGCTCGCCGGCGGCTCGGTCGCGGCCGCGCTCGTGGCGGGGCTGCCGCTCGGGATCGCGTGTGCGCGCATCGCCGCCCTGCGCACCGTCGTGATGCCGGCGCTCAATATCGTGCAGACGATCCCGAGCATCGCGATGTACGGGCTGATGATGGCGCCGCTCGGCCTGCTCGCCGCGCACGTGCCGCTCGCGGCCGCGCTCGGCATTCGCGGGATCGGCGTCGCGCCGGCCGTGCTCGCGCTGTTCCTCTATTCGCTGCTGCCGATCGCATCGAGCGTCGCGGTCGGCCTCGCGCAGGTGCCGCCGCAAGTGATCGAGGCGGCGCGCGCGATGGGGATGACGCGCATGCAGCGCCTCTTCTGCATCGATCTCGTGCTCGCGCTGCCGGTGATCCTGAGCGGCGTGCGGATCGTGCTCATGCAGAACATCGGGCTGACCGCGGTTGCCGCACTGATCGGCGGCGGCGGGTTCGGCACGTTCATCTTCCAGGGAATCGGGCAATCGGCCGCCGACCTCGTGCTGCTCGGCGCGATCCCGACGATCGCGCTCGCGCTGGCGGCCGCGGTCGTGTTCGAAGCCGCGACGACGCTCGCGAAGGGACGTGCGCGATGATCGAAATCGAACGCACCGGCAAACGCTTCGGCGACGTCGTCGCCGTCGACGACGTATCGCTGACGATGAAGCGCGGCACGATCACGGCGCTCGTCGGCGCATCGGGCAGCGGCAAATCGACGTTGCTGCGGATGATCAACCGGCTGATCGCGCCGACGAGCGGCACGATCCGCGTCGACGGCGTCGATACCGCCAGCGTGCCGCCCGAGCAGCTGCGGCGACGCATCGGCTACGTGATCCAGGGGCACGGGCTGTTTCCGCACTGGAGCGTCGCGCGCAACATCGCGACCGTGCCGCGCCTGCTCGGCTGGCCGGCCGAACGGATCGACGCGCGCGTGCGCGAACTGCTCGACCTGTTCGATCTCGCGCCGTCCGAATTCGCGGACAAGCTGCCGCACGAGCTGTCCGGCGGCCAGCAGCAGCGCGTCGGCGTCGCGCGCGCGCTCGCGGCGGAGCCGGCAATGCTGCTGATGGACGAGCCGTTCGGCGCGCTCGATCCGATCATCCGCAACAAGGCGCAGGACGATCTGTTCGCGCTGCAGCGCCGTCTCGGCATCACGGTCGTGATCGTCACGCACGACATCGAGGAAGCGCTGAAGCTCGGCGACACGATCGCGGTGATGGACGGCGGGCGCCTGCTGCAGGTCGCGTCGCCGGCCGAGATTCTCGGCAAGCCGGCGCCGGGCGTCGTCGAGCAGCTCGTCGCGGGCGTCGATCGGCCGCTGCGGCTGCTTGCGCTCACGCCGATCGACACGGTCGCCGAGCCCGGTCATGCGCAAGGCGAGCCGATCGCCGCGACGCGCACGCTGCGCGATGCGGTGTCCGAACTGCTGTGGCGCGGTGTCGATGCGCTGCCGGTCGACGACGGCGACGGTCTCGCCGCACGCAGGATCACGCTCGACGCGATCCGCGCGCATGCGAGGAAGCCCGCATGACGACGCGCGACACCGCGCACGGCGCGACGCCGACGCAGACGGCCCGCCGCCTGTCGCGACGGTTTCCCGCGTATGCGGCGCGCGCGGCGGCGCTTGCGCTGCTGCTCGCGCTGCTGCTGCGCCCGGCGTGGCTGCACGGCTGGTTCGCGCCGTTCGCGGACAACGGCGCGCCGGTGATCTACGATCGCGCGAGCCTGCTCGACCTGACGCTCGCGCATCTGGGCACGGTCGCGCTGTCGAGCGCGATCGGCACGCTCGTCGCGGTCGCGGCCGGCATCGCGGTGACGCGGCCGTGGGGCGCCGATTTTCTGCCGGTCGCGCGCAGCGTCGTCGACATCGGCCAGACCTTCCCGCCGGTCGCCGTGCTCGCGCTCGCGGTACCGGCCGTCGGATTCGGGTTGAAGCCCGTGCTGATCGCGCTCGTACTGTACGGGCTGCTGCCGGTTTTCGAGAGCACGATCGCCGGGCTCGAAGACGTGCCGCGCGACGTCGTCGATGCCGCGCGCGGAATGGGAATGAGCGGCTGGCAGCGGCTGATCTCGGTCGAGCTGCCGCTCGCGTTTCCGGTGATCGTGAACGGGATCCGGCTCGCGGTCGTGATCAATCTCGGCACCGCGACGATCGGCTCGACGGTCGCCGCGCGCGGGCTCGGCGACGTGATCATCGCCGGCCTGCAAACGTCGAATACCGCGTTCGTGCTGCAGGGCGGCGTGATCGTCGGGCTGCTCGCGGTGCTGGTCAGCGACGCGATCGGTGCGCTGGCGCGTGTCGCGAGCGCGCGGCGCGGCTAGGCGGCCGCGCAAACGCAACGTGACGTGTAGCGTGCGCGCGCTGGCGCACGCGGCCGCATCCCGATGTCCGCGTGCGCGCCCGATTCGTGCGGATTCCAGTAGGTGCTCGCGCAACGATCGACGATCGGCCGCGCGAGCCGACACAAGCCTACACGGCGCTTTCATTCGAGCCGGCCCTCGCCCGACCGCGGCGATTGGCCGATATACTGTGCGCCTTCCATTTCCCCGCTTTCGACCATGCGACGGTTTCTCTGTCTGATCGTGCTTTCGCTCGGCATCGCGCAGCAGGCATCGGCGCAGCTCGCGTCCGCATCGCCGGCGACGGCGTCCGACACGGCGGCATCGGCACCGTCCGTCGCGTCCGAGCCGCTCGCGAACGATCAGTCAAACGAAGCAAACCGCCGCATCACGTCGTACCTGATCAAGAAATTCGGCGTCGCGAAAGAGAAGGCGGCGAAGCTTGCGGATATCGTCAGCGTCACCGCGACGAAGTACTCGCTGCCGCCGGCGCTCGTGTACGCGATCATCTCGATCGAATCGCGCTTCCAGGAAAAGGCGCGCGGCCAGCATGGCGCGACCGGATTGATGCAGGTCGTGCCGGCCGCGCATCGCGGGCTGCTGCGCAACGTGAAGGACCTGACCGAGCCGAACGCGAACGTCGAAGCCGGCTCCGCGATCCTGTCCGGCTACGTGAAGGCGGCCGGCGGCAACGTGCAGGCGGCGCTGAAGAGCTACGGCGGATCGAACGCGTATGCGGCGAAGGTGCTGCAGCGGGTCGATTCGTTCCGGTTCGTGCTCGAACCGCGCGACGACGTGAAGGCAGCCGACGATCGAACGATGCGAATGGTGCCGGTCGGTGCGTCGGCGGCGGCTACCGCGTCCGCCTCGCCTTCCGGTCGCAACGGCCGGTAGGTTCGGCGGCGCGCCGATCGGCGCGCCGCGATGCGCGACGACGAAGCGCGTCGTCGCTCAGGCTTCCGAAGAACGACGACACCGCAGTGTCACGCCCGTCGCCCGCTCGCCCGTTCGACGAACGATGCGAGCGCAACGGTCGAGCGCACCGGCCTGCGGGCAGCATGCCGGTGCGCCGCCCGCCGACTCAAACCCGCGCCGCGTCTCCGACCCATCGCAGGTAATCGCCGCGCGTCCAGTCGAGCGATACGCCGACGCGCGTCGTGCCGGGCCGGATCTTCGGCTTGTGCACGGACAGCGTCAGCGATTCGAGCGCGGGCCATTCGCGGAACGACAGCACCGCGATATCGGCGACGAGCGTCTCGAGCAGCCGCGTATGCGGCTTGTGCGCGAGGAACGACGCGATGCGCGCGCAGTAGCCGTCGTAATCGATCCACTCGCCCTGCTCGCTCGGCTCGCAGCGATATCCGAGCCGCGCATCGATCACGACCGGCTGCGGCGCTTCGTGCTCGTGCGCGTGGATGCCGATCCGCGCCGGCACCTTCAGTTCGTCGACGAACACGCTCCATCCGAGCCCGCGCACGCGCGGCGCGTCGATCGCCGCGAACGGTTCGTCGAACGGCTTCATGACAGCAGCGGCTCCGCGGCGTCGAGCATGATGCGCACGAAATAGTCGGCGAAGCTGCGGCGCACGACGAGTTCGAACGTATCGTCGCCGGTCGGGACCAGCACGATCGATGCCTTGAAGTAGTGCGACTGCGCGCACTGGCCCGGCTTGAACACGCGCGGATGAAGATCGAGCGGGCAGCCGCGCGCGAGCACGTCGCGCACGCGTTCGCCGCTGATCTCGACGACCGTGTAGCCGCTGCCGACGTCGACCGCCGCCGCATACGAACCCTGCACGGCTCGCGCGAGCTGCGCCTCGAGCACGCCGGCCTGCACGGGTCCGTTCGAACGCACGAGCCATTCGTCGGGGCCGAGCCACAGCACGTCGTATTCGGCACCGCGCGCGACCGTGTTCGGCTCCGCCGGCGGCCGGCAGCCGACCACGCGCTCGAACGCGTCGACGAATGCCGGATCGCCGAGCTCGCCGCGCACGTTGACGAGATCGAGGAACGGCCGCTCACGCAGCGCGAACTTCTTCGATGCGCGTGCCTGATGCACCTTCAGCACGTCGGCCGCGCCGACGAACGGCGACTCGAGCGTCACGCCGCCCGCGACCGCGACCTGCGTCTGGTTTCTCGTTTCATTCCACATGCTGGCGCACCCCTTCGGTATCGTAGAAAACCGGGCTCGAAATTTTCGCGGTGATGCGCTTGCCGTCGGCCAGCGGAATCACGACGCTCTCGCCCATCTTGTTCAGGCCGCCCTTCACCACGGCGAGCGCGATCGAGCGCTGCAGGATCGGGCTGTAGTAGCTCGACGTCACGTGGCCGATCATCGGCGTCGGATCGACCGTGGACACCTGCGTGTCCTTCGCGACGATCTGCGCGCCTTCGGGCAGCACGAACTGCTCGTCGTCGGTCAAGAGGCCGACGAACTGCTTGCGGCCCTCCTTCGCGGTATCCGAACGCGACAGCGAACGCTTGCCGAGGAAGTCCTTCGACTTCGCGACGAGCCCGCCCATCCCGAGGTCGTACGGCGTGACCGAGCCGTCGGTGTCCTGGCCGACGATGATGTAGCCCTTCTCCGCGCGCAGCACGTGCATCGTCTCGGTGCCGTACGGCGTGATGTCGAACTCGGCGCCCGCGGCCATCAGCGCTTCCCACACCGCGCGACCCGCGTTGGCCGGCACGTTCACTTCGTACGCGAGCTCGCCGGAGAAGCTGATCCGCATCACGCGCGCCTTCACGCCCGCGACGGTGCCGTTCCGGTAGCTCATGAACGGAAACGCGTCGTTGCCGAAGTCGATGTCCTGACACACCTTCTGCACGACCTTGCGGCTCTTCGGCCCGACCACCGCGAACGTCGCCCAGTGATCGGTGACCGACGCGAGGCGCACCTTCATGTCGGGCCATTCGGTCTGCAGCCAGCGCTCGAGCCACGTGAGCACGCGCGCCGCGCCGCCGGTCGTCGTCGTCATCATGAAATGCTGCTCGGCGAGGCGTACCGTCACGCCGTCGTCGAACACCATGCCGTTCTCGTCGAGCATCAGCCCGTAGCGGCACTTGCCGACTTCGAGCTTGTTCCACGGGTTCGTGTACATCCAGTTCAGCAGCTTCACCGCGTCCGGGCCCTGGATGTCGATCTTGCCGAGCGTCGACGCGTCGAGGATGCCGACACTGTTGCGCACCGCGAGGCATTCGCGCTTGACGGCCGCATGCAGATCCTCGCCGTTCTTCGGGAAGTACCACGGCCGCTTCCAGTTGCCGACGTCCTCGAACATCGCGCCGTGCTCGACGTGCCATTCGTGAACGCAGGTCTTGCGGATCGGATCGAGGAAGTCGCCGAGCTCGCGGCCCGCGAACGTGCCGAACGACACGGGCGTGTAGTTGGGGCGGAACGTCGTCGTGCCGGTTTCGGGAATCGACTTGCCGAGCGCCTGCGCGAGGATCGCCATCCCGTTGATGTTGCCGAGCTTGCCCTGATCGGTGCCGAAGCCCATCGCCGTGTAGCGCTTCACGTGCTCGACCGAGTCGAAGCCTTCGCGCGCGGCGAGCAGGATGTCGGCAGCCGACACGTCGTTCTGGAAATCGACGAACTGCTTCGGCCCGCGTGCGGCCGCTTCGCGGCTGCCGACGAGCCACAGCGGCTGCAGCGCGTCTTCGACCGTCTCCGCGACCTGCGGCGCGACGGGACGCTGCGCGGCCGTGAAGCCCGCGGCCTTCGCCGCTTCGATGCCCGCGTCGAGCGCGAGCCGCAGCGCGCGCGCCAGGCCGAATTCGCCGGCCGCCGCGCCGACGCTCGCTTCCGCCTGCACCGGCTTGCCGGGCAGGAAGCACGCCTTTTCGTCGTTCCAGCACGCCTTGCCGCCCGACTGCGCGAACAGGTGCAGCACCGGGCTGAAGCCGCCCGACATCGCGACGAGGTCGCACGGCAGCGACTGCAGCCTGCCGCCGGTCTGGCCGTTCGTATACGATGCGACGTCGACCGACGCTACGCGCCACTTGCCCGACGCGGCCGTGACGACCGCACCGCTCATCACCGTCACGCCCTGCCGCTTCGCGGCTGCGGGCAGCGCGCCGTTCGACGATGCGCGCGAATCGACGACCGTCACCTTCGCGCCGCACGCCTTCAGGTCGAGCGCGGTCTGATACGCACGGTCGTTGTTCGTGAACACGACCGCATTGCGGCCCGGCAGCACGCCGAAGCGATGAACGTACGTGGACACCGCGCCGGCCAGCATCACGCCCGGCAGATCGTTGTTGCCGAACACGATCGGCCGTTCGTGCGCGCCGGTCGCGAGAATCACGCGCTTCGCGCGCACCTTCCACAGCAGCTCGCGCGTGCCCTTGCGCATCGACACCGGCAGATGATCGGTCAGCCGCTGCGTGATCGTCACGAGGTTGTGATCCTGATAGCCGAACGCGGTGCTGCGCGACAGGATCGTCACGTCGGGCAGCTTGCGCAGTTCGGCCTCGATCTTCTCGACCCACTGCAGCGCGGGCTTGCCGTCGATTTCCGCGCGGCACGACAGCAGGCTGCCGCCGAGCTCGCGCTGATCGTCGACGAGCATCACGCGCGCGCCGGCCGTCGCCGCCGCATGCGCGGCCGCGAGACCCGACGGGCCGCCGCCGACCACGAGCACGTCGCAGTGCGCATAGCGCTTGTCGTAGCGATCGGCGTCGAGCGTGTCGGGCGCCTTGCCGAGACCGGCCGCCTCGCGAATCTTCTCTTCGTATTTCGGCCACATCCTGCGCGGCCACATGAACGTCTTGTAGTAGAAGCCGGCCGGCAGGAACCGCGACAGCTTCTGGTTGATCGCGTACTTGTCGTTCTCGAGCGACGGCTCCGCGTTCACGCTCGTCGCGACGAGGCCCTGGTAGAGCTCGATCTCGGTCGCGCGCGCGTTCGGCACGGTGTACGGACCGGTTTCGAGCTGCACGACGGCGTTCGGCTCCTCGACGCCCGCCGTGACGATCCCGCGCGGACGGTGGTACTTGAAGCTGCGCGCGACGAAATGCACGCCGTTCGCGAGCAGCGCGGACGCGAGCGTGTCGCCCTGAAAGCCCTGATACGTGCGGCCGTTGAACGTGAACGTCAACGGAATCGCGCGGTTGATGCGGCCTCCGGTGCCGAGACGGTCTTTCTGGCTCATTTGCTGGTGCCCTCTTCGTGTGCGTTGCCGGCAGCCGCGCCGCCAAATTTTTCGTAGCCCTTGATCTCGTACGTGACGGTGTCGCGCGTCACCTTGAACCAGCGGCGGCAGCCCTGCGTGTGCAGCCACTGCTCGCGGTGCAGCCCGCGCTTGTTTTCACGCATGAACACGTATTCGCCCCATTCGCGATCGGTCATCTTCTCGTTGTCGACCGGGCGCACGATGTCGGCTTCGCCGCCGCACGTGAACTCGGATTCGGCGCGCGGCCCGCACCACGGACATTCGATCAGCAACATGTTTCCTTCTCCTCTGTCGACCGCAGTCGGCGCTCGCGCGCCCGACCGCGGCCCATGCACGTCTGTGCGCGGTGGTTGGTCAGTGCGCGACGGCGGCTGCGCCGTGCTCGTCGATCAGGTGGCCCGTGTAGAAGCGGTCGAGCGCGAACGGCGCGTTCAGCGGATGCGGCTCGTCGCGCGCGATCGTGTGCGCGAACACCCAGCCCGAGCCCGGCGTCGCCTTGAAGCCGCCGGTGCCCCAGCCGCAGTTGAAATAGAGGCCCTTCACGTCGGTCTTGCTGATGATCGGGCACGCGTCCGGCGACACGTCGACGATGCCGCCCCACTGACGGTTCATCCGCACGCGCGAGAACACCGGGAACATCTCGACGATCGCCTGCAGCGTGCCTTCGATGATGTGGAAGCTGCCGCGCTGGCCGAAGCCTGTGTACTGGTCGATGCCCGCGCCGATCACCAGGTCGCCCTTGTCGGACTGGCTGATGTACGCGTGCACCGCGTTCGACATGATCACCGAGTTGACGACCGGCTTGATCGGCTCCGACACGAGCGCCTGCAGCGGATGGCTTTCGATCGGCAGCCGCACGCCGGCCATGTCGGCCAGCGTCGTCGTGTTGCCGGCCGCGACCACCGCGACCTTCTTCGCCTTGATGAAGCCCTTCACCGTATCGACGCCGACCACGGCGCCGCCTTCGCGGCGAATGCCGGTGACCTGGCAGTTCTGGATGATGTCGACGCCTGCGCGGTCCGCGCCGCGTGCGAAGCCCCATGCGACCGCGTCGTGACGCGCGACGCCCGCACGGCGCTGGATCGACGCGCCGAGCACCGGATAGCGGCTGTTCAGGTTGATCGTCGGCTCGATCTCCTTGATCTGCGCGGGCGTGAGGAACTCGGCGTCGACGCCGTTCAGCCGGTTCGCATTCACGCGGCGCTCGGTATCGCGCACGTCCTGCAGCGTATGCGCGAGGTTCATCACGCCGCGCTGGCTGAACATCACGTTGTAGTTGAGATCCTGCGACAGCCCTTCCCACAGCTTCATCGCCTTCTCGTACAGCGCGGCCGATTCGTCCCACAGGTAGTTCGAGCGCACGATCGTCGTGTTGCGCGCGGTGTTGCCGCCGCCGATCCAGCCCTTCTCGAGAATCGCGACGTTCGTGATCCCGTGCTCCTTCGCCAGGTAATACGCGGTCGCGAGGCCGTGCCCGCCGCCGCCGACGATCACGACGTCATACTCGCGCTTCGGCTCGGGGCTCTTCCACTGCTTTTCCCAGTTCTCGTGATACGACAGGCCGTTGCGGAACAGGCTGAATATCGAGTAGCGGCTCATGTTGATGCACCTTTCGTTAGCATTCGATGACGTTCACGGCGAGACCGCCGCGCGACGTTTCCTTGTATTTCGTCTTCATGTCGGCCCCGGTCTCGCGCATCGTCTTGATCACCGAATCGAGCGACACGTAGTGCTGGCCGTTGCCCTTGAGCGCCATGCGCGACGCGTTCAGCGCCTTGATCGCGCCCATCGCGTTGCGCTCGATGCACGGAATCTGCACGAGCCCGCCGACCGGGTCGCACGTCATGCCGAGGTTGTGCTCCATGCCGATCTCGGCCGCGTTCTCGACCTGGTCCGGCGTGCCGCCCATCACCGCGGCGAGCGCGGCCGCGGCCATCGAGCACGCGACGCCGACCTCGCCCTGGCAGCCGACTTCGGCGCCGGAGATCGACGCGGTTTCCTTGTAGATGATTCCGATCGCCGCGGCGGTCAGCAGGAATTCGACGATGCCGGCTTCGTTCGAGCCCGGCACGAACTTCACGTAGTAGTGCAGCACCGCGGGAATCACGCCGGCCGCGCCGTTGGTCGGCGCGGTGACGACGCGGCCGCCGGCCGCGTTCTCCTCGTTGACGGCCATCGCATACAGATTGACCCAGTCGAGCATCGACAGCGGATCGCGCAGCGATTCTTCGGAACGCGCGCGCAGCCGGTTGTACAGTTCGGCCGCGCGGCGCTTCACGCGCATCGGCCCCGGCAGATCGCCCTCGACCTTGCAGCCGCGCTCGACGCACGCAGCCATCGTGCGCCAGATCGCGAGCAGCCCGGCGCGCACTTCGTCGGCCGGGCGCAGCGCGCATTCGTTGCGCAGCATCAGCTCGGCGATCGACAGCCCGTGCTCGCGGCACTGCCGCATCAGGTCGTCGCCCGTGCGAAACGGATACGGCACGTCGGCCGCCGCGCGCACGCCGTTCACGCGATCGCCGTCGCGATTCACGACGAAGCCGCCGCCGACCGAGTAATACTCTTTCTCGACGAGCAGCTGTCCATGCTCGTCGAACGCCTGGAAGCGCATGCCGTTCGGATGCACGATGCTCGTGCCGCTCATCAGCTTCCGATAGAAGCCGATGTGCTCTTTCTCTTCGAAGCGGATCGTCTGCTTGCCGAGCAGCGACAGCGACTTCTCCGCGCGGATCGCGGCGAGCCGCGGCTCGATCAGGTCCGGATCGATCGAGTCGGGCAGATGCCCTTCGAGGCCGAGCAGCACCGCCTTGTCGGTGCCGTGACCCTTGCCGGTCGCGCCGAGCGAACCGTAGAGTTCGACCCGCACGCGGCGCACGAAGCCGAGCAGGTTCGCGTCCTCGACGTGCGACGCGAAGCGGCACGCGGCGATCATCGGGCCGACCGTATGCGAACTGGACGGGCCGATGCCGATCTTGAACAGGTCGAACACGCTGACGTTCATCTGGCTTCCTTTGGTGGGCATGCGTGAAGTGTCGTTGGACGCCAGTACACCAAAGCGTAAAATCGGCCGATAGAACAAAAACGGCATCGGCGTGGGATAGCGCCGCCAAGCGCCGCGCCGCCCGCCCCGAAAGTGCGTTTTGGCGATGGTTCGCGACGGAAAACCACAAGTCGGCCGCGAGCCGATCGGCGACGCTGGCTTCATCCGCGCCGCCCCGGCAGCCGTACCCGCAAACAGACTGAAACGAGTGAGACCGCCCGACCGGCGTGACGAGATTGGCCGCGATGAACCCCGACGTACCCGCTTCTCCCCTTGCCGAACCCGCGCCGCGGCGCATCCGCTTCGGCATCGTGCTGCTGCCGAACTTCACGTTGACGGCGTTCTCGGGCTTCGTCGACATGCTGCGGCTGTCGGCCGACGACGGCGACTACAGCAAGCCGGTGCGCTGTGCGTGGAGCGTGATCGGCGACACGCTCGCGCCGGTGCGCGCGAGCTGCGGAATCCAGATCACGCCGTGGGAGACGTTCGACGCGGCCGAGCCGTTCGACTACGTGGTCGTCGTCGGCGGGCTGCTGCATTCGGGGCCGCAGGCGGGGCCCGAAACGCTCGACTTCATCCGCCGCGCGGCAGCCGACGGCGCGACGGTCGTCGGCATCTGCACCGGCGTGTTCACGCTGATGCGCGCGGGCGTGCTCGACGGCTACCGCACGTGCGTCAGCTGGTTCCACTACTGGGATTTCATCGAGCGCTTTCCGGCCGCCGATCCGGATCTGCTGATCGCCGACCGGCTGTTCGTGATCGACCGGCGCCGGATCACCTGCTCGGGTGGACGCGCGTCGATCGACGTCGCCGCCGCGATCCTGCTGCGCCATTTCGATCACGCGACCGTGCAGAAGGCGCTGCGCATCCTGCTCGTCGGCGAGATGCAGAAGGGCAATGCGCCGCAGCCGCATCCGCCGGGGCTCGAGCCGGCCACGCACCCGAAGGTCAAGCGCGCGATTCTTCTGATGGAACAGCATGTCGGCCGCGCGCTGCCGCTCGAGGAGCTCGCATGCAAGCTCGATCTGTCGACGCGGCAGCTCGAACGGCTGTTCAAGGCCGAGACCGGCAAGAGTCCGCAGGCGTTCGCGAAGCAGGTGCGGCTGCGCACGGCCGCGTGGCTGCTGACCAGCTCGGACCGCACGGTCGCCGACATTGCATCGAGCTGCGGATTCGCCGATGCATCGCATCTCGGACGCGAATTCCGCAAGCAGTTCGGCGTGCCGCCGGCCGCGTATCGCGAGCGCGGCGCGGAAGCGGCGGAAGCCGGCGCCGTCGCGGCGATCGATTCCATCGAAGACGTCGCCGACTGATCGGCGCCGGTCGCCGTCGATCGCGCTTCCGCTTCGGCCAGCGACCGCGCGCCGCGCACGATCGCGTCGGATCGATGTTGATTGGAACCGGTTTCATTCGATTTAGCCGACGTTGATTGCCGCAGATCGAGGGTTATCCCGGATGCTGCTGCGCGCTCAAATTTGTATGATGACCACATCACCTTACAAACAAGCGCACCATGTTCGAGAAAATCCCTGCCCGCGCGATGAGCGATCACGTCGCGCAGCAACTGCTGAAGCAGATCGAAGTCGGCAGTTTCGCGGCCACCGGCAAGCTGCCGACGGAAGCCGTGCTCGCGCAGGAGTTCGGCGTGAGTCGCACGGTGATCCGCGAAGCGATCTCGCGGCTGAAGAACGAAGGCGTCGTCGAGCCGCGCCAGGGCAGCGGCGTGTACGTGAACCAGCACGGCGCGATCCGGCCGCTGCGGATCGACTACGCGGAAGCGGTCGAGGCGAGCTCGCTGCCGCATCTGCTCGCGGTGCGCCGCGCGATCGAAGCCGAAGTCGCGGCCGAAGCCGCGCTGCGCCGCACCGACGACGACATGGCCGACATCGACGACGCGCTGCGCCGGATCGACGCGGCGGTCGCCGAAGGGCGCGACGGCGTCGCCGAAGACGTCGCGTTCCACCGCACGATCGCGGCCGTCACCGGCAATCCGTATTTCCTGAAGACGCTGCAGTTCCTGAATCAGTACCTCGAAGCGGGCGTGAAGGTCACGCGCCGCAACGAGGCGACGCGCGAGGATTTCTCGCGGCAGGTGCGCGACGAGCACGCGGCGATCGCGGACGCGATCCGCGCGCGCGATCCGATGGCCGCGCGCAACGCGGCACGCACGCACATGTACAACGCGGCCCGCCGTCTCGCGGAAGCCGGCATCTGCTGAACGCGGCGGCAGCCGCCGAATCCGGCGCCGCCGCCTTCCCGACCCTTTCCCGAATCGATCAAGGTTGACCATGTCACGAAATGTTGGAGTCATCGGCCTCGGCGCGATGGGCCTCGGCGTCGCGCGCTCGCTGCTGCGTGCCGGTTTCCGCGTGCATGCGTGCGACGTGCGCGCCGACGTGCTGCGCACGTTCGCGGCCGAAGGCGGCATCGCATGCGCGACGCCGGCCGAGCTCGGCGCGCAGTGCGACGTCGTCGTCACGCTGGTCGTCAATGCCGCGCAGACCGAAACGGTGCTGTTCGGCGAGCACGGCGCCGTCGCGCAGATGAAACCGGGCGGCGTCGTGATCGCGAGCGCGACCGTCGCCCCCGAATTCGCGATCGCGCTCGGCGCACGCATCGAGGCCGCCGGCCTGCAGATGCTCGACGCGCCCGTGTCGGGCGGCGCGGCGCGCGCCGCAGCGGGCGAGATGACGATGATGACGTCCGGGCCCGCCGCCGCCTATGCGACATGCGAAGACGTGCTCGCCGCGATCGCGGGCAACGTGTACCGGCTCGGCGATGCGCACGGCATCGGCTCGAAAGTGAAGATCATCAACCAGCTGCTGGCCGGCGTGCACATCGCGGCGGCCGCCGAGGCGATGGCGCTCGGCCTGCGCGAAGGCGTCGATCCCGACGCGCTGTACGACGTGATCACGCACAGCGCCGGCAATTCGTGGATGTTCGAGAACCGCGTGCCGCACATTCTGAACGGCGACTACACGCCGCTGTCGGCCGTCGACATCTTCGTGAAGGATCTCGGCCTCGTGCTCGATACCGCGCGCCGCAGCAAATTCCCGCTGCCGCTGTCGGCCGCCGCGCACCAGATGTTCATGAGCGCGTCGAGCGCCGGCTACGGCGGCGAGGACGATTCCGCCGTGATCAAGACGTTCTCCGGCATCACGCTGCCGCCTGCCCGCTGATTCGATCGACGGATTCGCCATGACCGCCTCCGCTTCCCGCCCCCTGCTCGGCTGCATCGCCGACGATTTCACCGGCGCGACCGACGTCGCGAACATGCTCGTCAAGAGCGGCATGCGCACCGTGCAGACGATCGGCGTGCCGGCCGACGGCGCGGCGCCCGATGCCGACGCGATCGTCGTCGCGCTGAAGTCGCGCACGATCCCGGCCGCCGACGCCGCCGCGCAGTCGCTCGCCGCATACGAATGGTTGCGCGCGCAAGGATGCCGGCAGTTCCTCTTCAAGTACTGCTCGACGTTCGACTCGACCGACGCCGGCAACATCGGCCCGGTCGCCGACGCGCTGCTCGACGCGGCCGGCGGCGGCTTCGCGATCGCGTGCCCCGCGTTTCCGGAGAACGGCCGCACCGTCTACCGCGGACACCTGTTCGTCGGCGACGTGCTGCTGAACGAATCGGGCATGGAGAACCACCCGCTCACGCCGATGAAGGACGCCGATCTCGTGCGTGTACTGCAACGGCAGACGCGATCGAAGGTCGGCCTGATCCGCTACGACACGATCGCGCTCGGCGCGGCCGCCGTGCGGGCGCGCATCGACGCGCTGCGCGCGGAAGGCGCGCGCTTCGCGATCGCCGACGCGCTGTCGAACCATGACCTCCACGTGCTCGGCGAAGCATGCGCGGACCTGCCGCTCGTGACCGGCGGCTCGGGCATCGCGCTCGGTCTGCCGCAGCATTTCCGCCGCACGGGCCAGTTGCCTGCACGCGACGACGCGGCATCGCTGCCGCGCATCGAAGGATTGTCGGCGGTGCTCGCGGGCAGCGCGTCGAAGGCGACCAACGCGCAGGTCGCCGCATGGCGCGCGACGCGGCCGAGCTTTCGCATCGATCCGCTCGCCGCCTCGCGCGGCGAGCCGGTCGTCGAGCACGCGCTCGCGTTCGCGCGCTCGCATCTGCCGCAGCCGGTGCTGATCTACGCGACCGCGACGCCCGACGAAGTGAAGGCCGTTCAGCAGGCGCTCGGCGTCGATGCGGCCGGCCATCTCGTCGAAGCGACGCTCGCCGCGATCGCGAACGGGCTGCGCGCACTCGGCGTGCGCAAGTTCGTCGTCGCCGGCGGCGAAACGTCCGGCGCGGTCGTGCAGGCGCTCGGCGTGAAGTCGCTGCAGATCGGCGCGCAGATCGATCCGGGCGTGCCGGCAACCGCGACGATCGACGCGCAGCCGCTCGGCCTCGCGCTGAAGTCCGGCAACTTCGGCACGGTCGACTTTTTCGACAAGGCGCTGCACGCACTCGACGGAGCCGCACGATGAGCGACGAAGCGAAACTGCGCGAAGAAATCTGCGTCGTCGGCGCGAGCCTGTACGCACGCGGCCATGCGGTCGGCAGCGCCGGCAACATCAGCGCACGGCTGCCGGACGGCTGGCTGATCACGCCGACCGACGCATGTCTCGGCCGCCTCGACCCGAACGACATCGCGAAGGTCGACGCCGACGGCCGGCACGTGTCGGGCGGCAAGCCGTCGAAGACGCTCGCACTGCATCGCGGGATCTATGCGCGCAACGCGCACGCGAACGGCATCGTCCATACGCACTCGACGCACCTCGTCGCGCTGACGCTCGCGGGCGTGTGGCGCGACACCGACGTGCTGCCGCCGATCACGCCGTACTTCGTGATGAAGGTCGGCCACATTCCGCTGATCCGCTATCGCCGCCCGGGCGCCCCCGACGTCGCCGCGGAAGTCGCGGCGCTCGCCGACCGCGTGCGCGGCGTGCTGCTCGAGCGGCTCGGTCCCGTGACGTGGGCGCCGTCGGTGTCGCATGCGTCGTACGTGCTCGAGGAGCTCGAGGAAACCGCGCGGCTGTGGCTGATGACGAATCCGAAGCCCGAGCCGCTGTCCGAAGCGGCGCTCGACGCGTTGCGGCAGAGCTTCGGCGCGCGCTGGTAACGCGGCACGCGCCGCCCCGATTCCCATGCCCGCCGTGTGCGCGGGCCTTTCCGTCAGCACACACACGAACCGGCGGCCCGGCGCCGCCGGCAAACGACATCATTGGAGACGACGATGACTGCTCTCGACGCGGCCGCAGGCCGCACGCCCGCCGCGCCCGCCCATGCCGCGGAACTGGACCGCACGTACCGCAAGGTGTTCTGGCGCATCGTGCCGTTCCTGATGCTCTGCTACGTGGTCGCGTATCTCGACCGCGTCAACGTCGGCTTCGCGAAGCTGCAGATGTCGCAGGATCTGGCGTTCAGCGAAACCGTGTTCGGGCTCGGCGCAGGGATCTTCTTCCTCGGCTACTTCCTGTTCGAGCTGCCGAGCAACATGCTGATGCACCGGATCGGCGCGCGCATCTGGATCGCGCGGATCATGATCACGTGGGGCGTGCTGTCCGCGCTGTTCGCGTTCGTGAAGACGCCGACTCAGTTCTACGTGCTGCGCTTCTTGCTCGGTCTCGCGGAAGCCGGCTTCTATCCGGGCGTGATCCTGTATCTGACGTACTGGTTCCCGTCGCACCGCCGCGCGAAGATCATCGCGGTGTTCATGTCGGCGATTCCGGTGTCGGGCATCTTCGGCAATCCGCTGTCCGGCTGGATCATGGAGCGCTTCCACGGCGGCTCGGGCTTTCACGGCTGGCAATGGATGTTCATGATCGAAGCCGTGCCGGCCGTGCTCGTCGGCATCGCGACGATCCTGTACCTCGACAACGGCATCCGCAGCGCGAAATGGCTCGACGATCGCGAGAAGCAGCTGCTCGAGGACGAGATCGCCGCGCAGCCGCAGGAACGGCAGCAGCACGGCCATTCGCTGAAGGCGGTGTTCGCCGACCCGCGCATGTGGTGGATGTCGCTGATCTATTTCGCGTTCGTCACCGGCCAGTACGGCCTCACGTTCTGGATGCCGACGCTCGTGAAATCCACCGGCATCACCGATGCGCTGCAGATCGGCCTGCTGTCCGCGATTCCGTTCGTCGTCGCGATCGTCGTGATGAACCTGTTCGGCCACAGCGCGGACAAGCACCGCGAACGCCGCTGGCATCTGATCGTGCCGGCGCTGATGGGCGCGCTCGGCTTTGCGATCGCCGCGTCGTACTCGCACAATACGGCCGTGTCGATCGTGGCCCTGTCGATCGCCGCGGGCGGCGTGCTGACCTGCGCGCCGCTGTTCTGGTCGCTGCCGACCGCGTTCCTCGCGGGCACCGCGGCGGCGGCCGGCATCGCGATCATCAACTCGATCGGCAACCTCGCCGGTTTCGCGAGCCCGTACGTGATCGGCTATCTGAAGGACCTCACGCACAGCACGTCGTCCGGCATGTACGTACTGGCCGCAATGCTCGTGATCGGCGCGTTCGCCGTGTGGCTCACGCCCGCGAAACTCGTGAACCGCTGATCCGGCCGCCCATCGACGCGGGGCGCCGCGCGCCCCGCCCCATTCATCCACAGGACCCGCTGCCATGCCACGCTTCGCCGCCAATCTCTCGATGATGTACAACGAGCACGCGTTCCTCGAACGCTTCGCCGCTGCCGCCGACGACGGCTTCAAGGCCGTCGAGTACCTGTTCCCGTACGACTTCGCGGCCGACGACATCCGCGCACGCCTCGACGCGCACGGCCTCGAGCAGGCGCTGTTCAACGCGCCGCCCGGCGACTGGGCCGGCGGCGAGCGCGGCATCGCGTCGCTGCCCGGCCGCGAAGACGAATTCCGCCGCGGCATCGATCGTGCGCTCGACTATGCACGCGTGCTCGGCAACACGAAGCTGCACGTGATGGCCGGACTGGTCGCGCCGGGCGCCGATCGCGCGCGTCATCGCGACACGTACGTGGCGAACCTGCGTCACGCGGCGCAGGCCGCGTTCGCGCACGGCATCACGATCCTGATCGAGCCGATCAACCAGCGCGACATGCCCGGCTATTTTCTGAGCCGCCAGGACGATGCGCATGCGATCTGCGCGGAAGTCGGCGCGCCGAACCTGAAGGTGCAGTTCGACTGCTATCACTGCCAGATCGTCGAGGGCGACGTCGCGATGAAGCTGCGGCGCGATTTCGCGGGCATCGGCCACATCCAGATCGCCGGTGTGCCCGAGCGCCACGAGCCGGACGTCGGCGAACTCAACTATCCGTATCTGTTCGAGCTGATCGACGCGCTCGGCTACGACGGCTGGATCGGCTGCGAATACCGGCCGAAGGCCGGCACGTCGGCCGGCCTCGGCTGGCTCGCGCCGTATCTGTAATTCCAGCAACTCCGATTCAAGCAACTCCGAAGAGGGCAACCGACATGAAAGTACTGATCACCGGCGGCGCCGGATTTCTCGGCCAGCGTCTCGCACGCAGGCTGCTCGAGCGCGGCGAACTGAGCGGCCCCGACGGACGCGCCGAGAAGATCGACGAGCTGGTGCTGCTCGACGTCGTCGAAGGCGGCGATTTCGGCGACACGCGCGTGACGTCCGTCGTCGGCGACATCGCCGATCGCGCGGTGCTCGACCGCGCGATCGATGCGCAGACCGGCGCGATCTTCCATCTCGCGGCGATCGTCAGCGGGCAGGCGGAAGCCGACTTCGATCTCGGGATGCGGATCAACCTCGACGCGTCGCGCACGCTGCTCGACGTGTGCCGCGCGCGCGGTCACCGGCCGCGCGTCGTGTTCACGAGTTCGGTGGCCGTGTACGGCGGCACGCTGCCCGACGTCGTGCAGGACGACACCGCGCTGAACCCGCAATCGTCGTACGGCGCGCAGAAAGCGATCGCCGAGCTGCTGCTGTGCGACTACGCGCGCCGCGGCTTCGTCGACGGCCGCGTGCTGCGGCTGCCGACGATCAGCGTGCGGCCGGGCCGGCCGAACGCGGCCGCATCGTCGTTCGCGAGCGGCATCATCCGCGAGCCGTTGAACGGCGAGGAAAGCGTGTGCCCGGTGCCGGGCTCGACGCGGCTGTGGCTGCTGTCGCCGCGCGGTGCGATCGAAGCGCTCGTCGCGGGCTGCGAGATCGACGGCGCGAAGCTCGGCAACCGGCGCGTGATCAACCTGCCCGGCCTGTCGGTCACCGTCGACGAGATGATCGCGGCGCTGCGCGAAGTCGCGGGCGACGACGTCGTGAAGCTGATCCGTCACGCGCGCGACGAGCGCGTCGAGAAGATCGTCGGCAGCTGGCCGGGCCGCTGGGACACGACGCGCGCGCATGCGCTCGGCCTGACCGGCGATACGTCGTTCGCCGACGTGATCCGCAGCTATATCGACGACGAACGTCGTTGACGTCGGCGCCGTTCGGCGGTCGCGATGCGTTGCGGCCGAACGGTGCGGGTTTCATCTTGCCCGGCCTCGGTGCGCGCACGCTGCGCGCAGCGACGATGCGTCACGGATGCAAATCCGCATAGCCGGCACGCGCGTCGCGACCCGGTCGGCGCACATGCCGACAATCGGCGAACATGCGCATTCACATCGGCGCGGGGTTTGCGTGCCGCGCGCGCGAATCCGTGCCCGCATCGTCGGCGGCCGAAGCGGCGATCCTTGCGTTCTCCTGTGCCGCGGCTCTCGCTTCGGCGGCTTGAATGTCGGCCGGATACTCGCCGTCGTCGCCTCGCGACGGGTCGTACCCGGCCGCTTCCAGACGGATCAATTCCTCGCGGACCTGCGCGCGCGTGAGCGGCGCAGCCGATTGCGCATACACGGTTTGGCCGGCGAGCGTGCCGGCCATGATCAGTAACCCGATGCAAGTTTTCATCACGAACTCCTTCGCTGTTTCGTATCGATCGGTCGGTGCGAACGGCGCGGCCCGAACGGCGGGCGCGCGGCGTCAGCTTCCGAAGTAAGGCATGCAGAAGCTCACCGGGCCCACGCATGCGGCCGCGCGCTGACGCGACGGCATCGCGGCCGGCCCGCCCGCATCGGACGTCGCCGCCGGCTCGCTGCCGAGTGCCGTGCTCGCCTGATGCTGCGGCATCCGTTTGACCTGCTGCGCGAACAGCGGACTCACGTCCGGATACGATGCGTCGGTGACGAAGCGCAGCCCGCGATTCTCCGCGTCGATCAGCTGCTGCCTGACCTGCGCGCGCGTGAGTTCCTGCGCCGATACATGGGTCGCGATGCCCGCGACGGAAAAAACCGCGAATGCGGCGGCCACCAGTCTTTGCGTATTCATGCTGCGCTCCTTCGGAAGTCGACGAGACGATGTGCTGCACCCGTATGACGACGGAGCGCGCAGGTTTATTCCTTCGCGCATGCGCATATCGTTCGCGGCTTCGCGCGCCGGCAGCGCAAGCGTCGCGAACGCCGGTGCCGGCCGTTTCCGCGCGCGCCCGAACCGGCCGTCCATCGCGCTGTCATCGATCCGTCAGCAGGCGTAACCTGACGTAACGCAGCCCCCGCCGCGCGTGGGGCAGACTGACGACTTTTCCGGGATCGCCGATCGACCATGTCCGTCGTTTACGACTACGCTGCCGGCCTGCTCCGCACGCTGTACGACCGCCATATCGACAGCGGCGCGGTGCTCGATGCGGCCGCGTTCCCCGATGCCGGGCGCTTCGTGCGCGCGTGGCCGGCCATTCGCGCGGAAGCGCTGGCCGTCGCGCGCGATCTGCCGCGCATCCCGCGCTTCCACGAAATCATGCGCGAGCAACGCGACATCTCGGCGAACGATGCGCGCGACTGGCGGATGTTCATCATGCAGGCGTACGGGCAGCCGTTCGCGCGCAACCTGTCGCGCTGTCCGACCGTTGCGTCGATCGTCGCGACGTCGCCCGACGTGCTGTCCGCGTCGCTGTCGTTCCTCGCGCCGGGCAAGCACATTCCGCCGCATCGCGGGCCGTTTCGCGGAATCCTGCGCGGCTATCTGGTGCTGTCGATGCCGAAGCGTGCGAACGGCACGCCGGCCGCCGTGCTGAAGATCGACGGGCGCGAATACCGGCTCGACGAAGGGCATTTTCTGCTGTGGGACGACACGTTCGAGCACGAGGTATGGAACGACAGCGACGACGTGCGGATCGTGCTGCTGCTCGATATCCGCCGGCGCGGGATGCCGCGCCTGCTCACCTGGCTGTCGAATGCCGTGATCGGGGTCGTGCGGCTCGGGATACGGATTCGGGGCGGATCGATTCCGGTGTAGCGCGACAGCGTGCGGCGCGACGTCACCGCGCGCGCTTCACGCCGCGTGCGAACCGTGTTCGTGCGCGAGACGCGGCAATACTTCGGCGAGCGCGCGCACGTTCGGCTGCGTCGCGCGCTGCGACGGATACACGAGGTAGTAGCCGAGGCCGTTGTGCACGACGTCCGGAAACGGTGCGACCAGCGTGCCGGCGTCGAGCCGGTCGGCCGCCATGCGCGGATCGCCGATCGCGACGCCGTGCCCCTGCTCCGCCGCCGTGAGCGTCAGTTCCAGCGTATCGAACACGAGCCCGGTGCCGACGTCGATCTGCGCGGCGCCGACCGCAGCGAGCCAGCATCGCCATTCGTCGCGGTTGCGCGCCGGGTGAAGCAGCGTCACGCGCGCGAGGTCGGCAATTGACTTCAGCGATGCGGCCATGGCGCGCGTGCACAGCGGCGTGAGCTGCTCGTCGAACAGCGGCACCGCGGTCATCCCGGCCCAGTTGCCGGCGCCGCGCACGACGATCGCATCGACATGCGCGTCGGTGAAATCCGGCGTGTCGTCCGCCGACGTGTGAATGCGCAGCTCGGTTCGCGGCAACGCGCGCTCGATCTGCGCAAGCCGCGGCAGCAGCCAGCGGATCGCGAACGTCGACGGCAAACGCAACGTCAGCGTCGCCGGCGCTTGCGCACGGGCGTGCGCATGTCGCGCCAATCGTTCGAGCACGTCGATCGCGACCGCGCGCAATGCGCTGCCTTCCGCGGTGAGCGTCAGGCCGGACGCATGGCGCACGAACAGCGCGCACGCGTAATGCGCTTCGAGCTGCTGCACCTGGCGGCTCACCGCGCCCTGCGTGCGGCACAGATGCTCGGCCGCGCGGCTGAAGCTGCCGAGTTCCGCGGCCGCGACGAACGCCTGGAACACCGTCAGCGGCGGCAGCGCGCGCGTCAGATCGGCGAGCGGGTATGCATCGTTCGCATACCGGGATTGCGGATTTTTCGATGGTTCGGTCATCGGAATATCGCTATCGTGGCGGCACCGGTTCTGCTGCGTTCGTCGCGCGCCGGCCCGTCAATCATCAGCGGAGAGACAGGATGGTCTCGTCGTCGCACGCACTATACACGCGGCAGGTCGGCAATTATCTGAACGCACTCGAACGCGGCGACGTCGCCGCGATCTGCGCATTGTTCGCGCCCGACGCGCGGATCTTTTCGCCGTTTCTCGGCTGGATGGCGCCGAAGCCGTTCTTCGACAAGGTCGAAGCGGCGTCGGCGCCAAGCCGGATCACGCCGATCGACATCTGCGTGAGCACGAGCGGCGCGGGCCGGGCAACCGGATATTTCGTCTACGACTGGGCGCTGAAGGACGGCTCGGCCGTGCAGTTCGAATGCGTCGACGTATTCGAGTTCGACGAAAGCGCGCGCATCGAGCGGATGGTGATCGTCTACGACACGCATCCGATCCGCAGCACGGTCGGCGACAAGTACGCGTAAGCGCAAGCGCTCGCTCGGCTCGGCTCGGCTCGGCGCTATCGTGCCGATCGCCCGTCGCGCGCGGGCCGCACGCCGCACGCCGCACGATCGCCGCGCACGCGCGCCGACGCGCCAACCGTTGCGGCCGCCTGCTGCACCGCAACGTCGCAAAGCGCGAAACGAATCGCCTACACTACAGAACCGACGCAGCCGTCCACGCCCGGACGGCGCCTGTTCCGGTCTCCCGTCATGGCGCACCTGTTCTTCGCCGCATCGATTCAGCGACATATCGAAACGCCCGAACGCGACGTCGATGCGCGCTCGCTTCACGACGCGCTCGAAGCGGTCTTCAGCGAGCAGCCGCGGCTGCGCGGCTACATCGTCGACGACCAGGGCGCGCTGCGAAAGCATCTGGCGGTCTTCATCGACGGGCGGCCGATCCGCGACCGGCAACGTCTGTCCGACGCGCTCGACCGCACGAGCCGCGTGTACGTCGTCCAGGCGCTGTCGGGAGGATAAGGGGCTGCATCCGCGCTCGAATCCGCAATGAAACCGGCGCGCAGCGCCGAAACGCCGACGTCGCGCGACCGCGTCGCATCCGGCCCGACCGCGCGGGCCGACAGGAGACATTCGACATGAACGACCGATTGCTCGTCGCCACCCGCAAGGGCCTGTTCGTGCTGCACGCCGACGGAAACGGCGGCTGGACGTTCGGCGATCCGCACTTCGTCGGCGAGCCGGTCAGCATCGCGCTGGCCGATCCGCGCGACGGCACGCTGTACGCGGCGCTCAATCTCGGCCATTTCGGCGTGAAGCTGCACCGGATGCGCGCCGGCGCCGCGACGTGGGAAGAATGCGCGGTTCCGGTCTATCCGCCGCAACCGGCCGACGAGCCGCGCGCCGACGGCAGCGCGAGCGGCCGCGGCGGCGATTCCGACGACGCATCGCCGGGCGCGCCGCAGCCGGCGTGGTCGCTGCAGCAGATCTGGTCGCTCGAACCCGGCGGCACGGACGAGCCGGGCGTGCTGTGGGCCGGCACGATCCCCGGCGGGCTGTTCCGCTCCGACGACGGCGGCAGCTCGTGGACGCTGAACCGCGCACTGTGGGACCGCCCCGAGCGGCGCGAGTGGTTCGGCGGCGGCTACGACGCGCCGGGCATCCATTCGGTGATGGTCGATCCGCGCGACAGCCGGCACGTGGCGGTCGGCATCTCGTGCGGCGGCGTGTGGCAGACGAACGACGGCGGCGCGAGCTGGCGCGTGACCGCGGACGGGATGGAAGCCGACTACATGCCGCCGGAGCGGCGCGGCGAAGCGAACGTGCAGGACCCGCACCGTGTCGTTCAGTGCGCGGCCGATCCCGACGTCTTGTGGACGCAGCATCACTGCGCGATCTTCCGCTCGACCGACGGCGGCGCGCAGTGGCGGCGGATCGAAGCGCAGCCGTCGAGCTTCGGCTTCGCGGTCGCCGTGCATCCGCACGACCCGGACACCGCGTGGTTCGTGCCCGCGGTGAAGGACGCGTGCCGGATTCCGGTGAACGGCGAGTTCGTCGTCACGCGCACGCGCGACGGCGGCCGCAGTTTCGAGCGGCTGTCGAACGGATTGCCGCCGGCGCCCGCATACGACCTCGTGTATCGGCACGGGCTCGCGATCGACGAAACGGGCACGCGGCTCGCGATGGGATCGACGACCGGCGGCTTGTGGATATCGGGCGACGGCGGCGACAGCTGGCAGCAGATGTCCGCGCATCTGCCGCCGATATACTGCGTCCGCTTCGGCTGACGCGCGACGCGGGCGTCACGCCGTCGACCTGCCGCGCGCCGCGCGCTCCGACATCACGCGCGCGATCTCGGCCTTCAGCGCGGTAACCGCGACCGGCTTGGTCAGATGCCCGTCGTAGCCGGCCTGGCGCGCCTCGGACTTGTCGTGCACGCGGCCGAAGCCGGTCAGCGCGATCGCCGGCACGTTGGCCATCGCCGGCAACGCGCGCAGCGTCCTGATCAGCTCGTAGCCGTCCATGCCCGGCATCGCGATGTCGGACAGCACGAGGTCGAAACTGCCGTGCCGCGCCGCGTCGATCGCCGCCTGCGCGCTGCCTTTGCACGTGACGATCGCGCCTTGCAGCTGCAGAACCTTCGAGAACGCGCCGAGGATGTCTTCCGAATCGTCGACCACCAGCACGCGCATTCCGTTCAGCACGACGTCGGCCGGCCGCTGTGCGGCGCCGCGCGCGCGCGGCGGCGACGCATGAGCCGGCAGCCACAGCCGGAACCGGCTGCCGTGCCCGATCCCGTCGGAATGCGCTTCGATCCGCCCGCCGTGCATTTCGGCCAGATGCTTGACGAGCGACAGCCCGATCCCGAGGCCGTGCGTCGAGCGACTGCGCGGGACGCTCGCCTGGCTGAACATGTCGAAAATTTTCGGCAGGAAATCGGGCGCGATGCCGTTTCCGGTGTCGGCCACGTCGACGCGCGCGCCGTCGCCTTCGCGCGCGAGCGTCAACGTGACCGTGCCGCCGGCCGGCGTGAATTTCAGCGCATTGCTCAGCAGGTTCCACAGGATCTGCTCGACGCGCACCGGGTCGGCCTCGACGACGACCGGCGCGGACGCGCCGTCCAGCGTCACCGAGATGCCGCGGCTCGTCGCGTCGCGCCGGCACGCATCGACGAGCGTGCGCAGCAGCGCGGCGAGATCGGTCGGCACGCGGTCCAGCGTGAGCTTGCCGGTGCGCGCTCGCGACATGTCGAGCAAGTCGTCGATGATCTTCGCCTGGCTCATCACCGAGCGCTGGATCGCGTTGACCGCGTCGCGCACGACGTCGAGCTCGCGCGTCTCCGGCGCGAGCGACAGCAGCTCCGCCTTCACGTGGATCAGGTTCAGCGGGTTCTTCAGCTCGTGCGACAGCACCGCGAAGAACTCGTCCTTGATCCGGTTCGCTTCCTCGGTCTTCTCGCGCATCGAGCGCTCGGTGGCCAATTGATCGAACTGGCGCTTTTCGATGCTCTTGCGCTCGGTCAGGTCGCGCGCGATTTTCGCGAAGCCCTTGAACGTGTCGTCGTTGATGAACGTCACTTCGCCGCCGCAATAGATCTTCTCGCCGTCCTTGCGCAGATACCAGCGTTCGTCGTCCGAGCGCCCGAGCCGCTGCGCCTGCTCGCGCTCGACCGCGCCGTGCGACCGGTCTTCCGGCAAATAGATCATGTCGATCGGCCGGCCGATCACCTCGTCCTCCGAATAGCCGAACACGCGCTCGGCGCCCTTGTTCCACGTGACGATCGTGCCGTCCATGTTCTGGACGATGATCGCGAAGTTGCTCGTGCTCTCGGCCGCGAGCCGCAGCCGCGCCTCGTTCGCGCGCAGCTTGGCCTCGGCCCGGCGCCGCTCGGTGATGTCGGTCAGCGTCAGCACCGCGCCGTCGATGCGGTCGTCCGACGTGCGATACGGCAGCAGCCGCGCCAGATACCAGTTGCCGTCGGAGCTCGGCACTTCGCGCTCGATCAGCCTCAGCGATTCGAACGTCGCGACGGCGTCCGCGGCGAGCTCCGGATAGTCGAGACGATGCGTGATGTCGAGCAGCGAACGGCCGACGTCGGTGGCAATCAGGTTGAACAGCCCGACCGCAGCCGGCGTGAAGCGCTTCACGCGCATGCCGCGATCCATGAAGATCGTCGCGATGCCGGTCGATGCGATCAGGTTCTGCAGATCGTCGTTCGCCTTCGCGGTTTCCTCGACCTTCGCCTGCAGCTCGGCGTTGACGGTGATGAGCTCCTCGTTGACCGATTGCAGCTCTTCCTTGCTGGTCTCGAGCTCCTCGGTCGCCGATCGCAGCTCCTCGTTGATCGCCTGCAGCTCTTCGTTCGACGCCTTCAGCTCTTCGGTCGATACGTCGGCCTGCTCGATCGTCAACTGCAGCTGCTGCTTCGTACGATGGAGTTCGTTCTCGAGCTGCGTGAGCACCGCGTTGCTGCCGTTCGCGTCGTCGGCGCGCCGCACCTCCGCGCGCACGTCGGTTTCCTCTTCGAACACCACCAGCAGGAACACGCTGCCGAGCTGATCGTCGCGGAACGGCCGCACCGCCATACCGACGCGCGACACCATGTCGCCCATCGGCAGCTCGACCTGCTGCGCATTGACGGGCCGACCGCCCTGCAGCGCCTGGAACAGCGCGGTACGCAGCTGCAGACGCAATTCCGGACGCACCAGCGTGACGAGATTGCGCGACGGTTCGCCGCCGACGTAGCGCAGATAGCGGCCGGCCGGCTCGGCCATGTGCACGATGTCGTAGTTGTGATCGACGACGAGGCTCGGCGAACCGTATCGTTCGAGCGCGCGCTGATGCAGGCTCGCATACGCGAGCGGCGGGCGCTGGACGGTCACGTCGTCCTGCGCCGCGACGCCGAACGACGTGCCGAACTGCATCGTCGGCAGCGCCGGCGGCGGCGGACGCAGCGCCACGGCACCCTGCTTCGCGCGATAGATCCGGTGCTTCACGTCGATCGGCGTGAACAGGTCGTCGGCGACTTCGGCGGACTCCGAGTTGCCGAGGAACAGATAGCCGCCGGACTGCAGCGCGAAGTGGAACGTCTGCAGCACGTGACGCTGCGCGTCGCGATCGAGATAGATCAGCAGGTTGCGGCACGAAATGAAATCGAGCCGCGAGAACGGCGGATCGCGCAGCACGTTGTGGGTCGCGAACAGCACCTTCTCGCGCAACGCCTTGATCACGTGATAGCGGCCGTGCTCCTTCGTGAAGAACTGGCGCAGGCGGCCCGCCGGCACGTCCGCGATGATCGATTCCGGATACGCGCCGGCGCGCGCGATGCCGATCGCGCGCTCGTCGATGTCGCTGCCGAACAGCTGAATCGACGGCAGGTTCGGATGGCGGTCCGCATAGTCGAGCAGGATCATGCCGAGCGAATAGACTTCCTCGCCGGTCGAGCAGCCGGCGGTCCACCCGCGGATCTGATCGTCGCTCGTCTTGTTCTCGAAGATGCGCGGGACGATCTCGGCACCGAACGCGTCGAACGCGCTGCGATCGCGGAAAAAGTTCGTCACGCCGATCAGCATGTCCTTCAGCAGCGCGTTGGTTTCGTCCGGATGCGCGTGAAGGAAGCGCTGATAGTCGACCAGCGTGGTCAGCGCGTTGACCTGCAGGCGCCGCTCGATGCGGCGCAGAACGGTGGCCCGCTTGTAATGGCGGAAATCGTTGCCGGTGCGCGTCCTCACCATCGACAGAATGTCGCGCAGCACTTTTTTTCGGTGTCCGCCGACATGCCGGCGACGTTCGGGTCTTCCGCCGAGTCGTTGCCGGTCGCCTTCGGCATCTGGATCGCGCGCGCGTTGCGCTGCAGCGCGATCAGCTTCTGCGGCATGTCGGCCACCGGGAGCAGGAAGTCGATCTGGCCGGTCGCGATCGCGCTCTGCGGCATTTCCTGATGCTCGGCTTCTTCCGGCAATTGCGCGATCGTGATGCCCGCCTGCTCCTTCACGTGCCCGACGCCGACCGAGCCGTCGCTGCCGGTGCCCGACAGCACGATGCTCACCGCGCGCTCGCGATGCGCGTCGGCCAAACTGCGGAAGAACAGATCGATCGCGACCGGGCGGCCCGGCGCGCGCTGCGACCGGCTCACGTTCAGGCTGCCGTCGGTGATCGTCAGCTCGCTCGACGGTGAAATGATGTACACGTGGTCGGGTTCGATCCGCGTGGATTCGGTCACCTGCAGCACCGGCATCCTCGTCGCGCGCTGCAGCACCTGGTCGGCACTGCTTTCGTGCTTCGGAGACAGGTGCAGGATGACGACGAATGCCATCCCCATATCCGCCGGCGCGTGGCCGAAGAAATTCAGCAGCGCCTGGATCCCGCCGGCAGAAGCGCCGATGCCTACGATCGGGAAGCGGCCTTGGTCGTCGGCGACGTCGCGCGTGCTCCGCCGCTCGTCCGCCCGTGTTTTCTCGTTCATTCGAAAATATCTCCGGTGCCGGATATTGTATCCGGCTCGACCTCGCGCTTCGCCCCCGCGCCGGCCGGCGGCACGAGTTCTGCGCCACCGACGGGCCATGTCCGCGTCGGGAGCGCAGATGACAAGTCGAAATATCGTCGTTGTTGCCGCATCGGCGGGCGGCGTCGCCGTGCTTCAGCAAGTTTTACCCGCGCTTCCTGCGGAGCTCGATGCGGCAGTTCTGAACGTAGTGCACACCGGCCCGAATCCGAATACGCTGCCGGTCACGCTCGCGCACGGATGCAGCCTGCCCGTTCGTCATCCGTATCCGGACGAGCCGATCCGGCGCTCGGTCGTCTATCTCGCGCCGCCGGACCGGCACCTGATCGTCGCGCATGGCCGCGTGCAGCTCACGTCGGATCCGAAGGAAAACTTTACGAGGCCCGCCGCCGACCCGCTCTTTCGCTCGGCGGCGTTCGGATATGGGTCGGGAGTCGTCGGCGTCGTGCTGACCGGCTACCTGAACGACGGCGCGGCGGGCGCCGCCGTCATCCGGTCGCACGGCGGTTTCGTGATCGTGCAGGATCCGTCCGATTGCGTCGCGCCGTCGATGCCGATGAACGCGTTGCGTGCGGCGGATGCGGACGTCGTGTCGCCGGTCGATGCGCTCGGCGCGCACATCGTCGCCGCGGTGAACGGCTCGGACCGGTAGCCGCGCAAACGAGCCGACGTTGCCGGGCAGCGCTGCGTGCGATTCACGCGTTTCGCACCGCTGCGCCGCGCACGTCGATCCGCGCGACCGCGTCGCGCGTGTGCGCGATCTCCGCATCGAGCCAGTCGAGAAACCGGCGAACTTCCGGCTCGCGCTCGCGCCCCGGCCGGCACAGCGCGATGAAGCGCGCGCCCGGCAGCCACACCGACGGCTCGACCGGCACCAGCGCGCCGCGCTCGACGTGCTCGGCGGCGAGCACCGAGCTGAGCAGCCCGACACCCTGCCCGTGCAGCACCGCCTGCAGCGCGTAATGCTCGTCGTCGTAATGGCGGAACACCGCGCGTTCGAGCCATGCTTCGCGCGCGGCCGCGCGGCACCACGACGCCCAGTCGACCGATGCGGGCAGCGGCGTGTCCCACGCGGTCTCGATCAGTGCGAGCGGTGCGTCCGCGCGAACGACGTCGAAGTCGGGCGCCGCATACGCGCCGAAATACTCGTCGATCAGCGCGATCTCGTGCAGCGCCGGGAACGTGCGCGACGTCGCGCGTATCGCGACGTCGATCCGCGCATCGCGTTCGAGATCGACGAGCGCATTGCCGGTTTCGACCTTGATGTGCAGGTGCGGATCGACGCGGCGAAACCGGCCGAGCCGCGGAATCAGCCACATCGCCGCAAACGCGGGCGTCGTGGTCAGCACGAGCGTGCGCTCGGCCGCGTCGCCGGGCCGCATCGCGTCGAGCCCGCGGCTCAGCGCGAGCAGCGCGTGGTGGCACGTGCGGAACAGCCGCTCGCCGTCGTCGGTGACGCGCACGCCGCTCGCGCCGCGCTCGAACAGCAGCACGCCGAGCCGGCTTTCCAGCGACTTGATCCGGTGCGACACGGCGGCCGGCGTCACGGACAGTTCGTCGGCGGCCGCCTTGAACGTGCCGAGCCGCGCCGCCGACTCGAATACACGCAATGCAGTCAGGGGAATTCTGGAGAACACGGAGCCTCGCGCGCCGGCCGCGGCCGGGTTGAACTGGGTTCAATCCCGGTGAGATTAGGTGAATTGAAACGGGTGCGCAACGCGCGTAGCGTGGCGGACGTCGCGGCGAGGATGCCGCCCCGGTCAGTCGAAACGGAGAAACGACGTGCAAGGCCTACCGCGCCGCATCGTGCAGGCGGTGCTCTACGAAGCGATCGCGATCTCGTGCATCTCGCCGGCGATCGCGGCGATCTTCAAGCAGGATCTCGTGTACTCCGGCGCGCTGTCGGCGACGATGTCGGCGATCGCGATGCTGTGGAACATGATCTTCAACGCGCTGTTCGAGCGCTGGGAAGCGTCGCGCCGTCAGCGCACGCGCACGCTCGCGCGACGCGTGCTGCACGCATGCGGATTCGAGGGCGGGCTGATCTTCATCCTCGTGCCCGTCGTGTCGTGGTGGCTCGACATCTCGTGGTTCGATGCGTTCGTCGTCGACATCGGACTGTTCGCATTCTTCTTCTGCTACGCGTTCGTGTTCCAGTGGGCGTTCGATCGCGTGTTCGGCGTGCCGGCGGCGACGAACGAGTGTTGAGCGCGGGTGGCGTTTGGGCGGCCGTGTCGCGCGCACGCACGGTCCGCCGAAACGGCGCGGCCCGCCCGCACGGCGCGGGCGGGCCGCCGCTTCGTCAATGTGTGCCGCTCAATGCACGCCGAGATACGCCTTCACGGCCGGCAGCCCCGGCTTTCCGTCGATCGTCGTCACGCCGGCCAACCACTTGTCGAGCGCCTGCGGGTTCGCCTTCAGCCACTTCGCGGCCGCCTTGTTCGGATCTTCCTTGTTCATGATCGGCACCATCACGTGGTTCTCGATCGCCGTCGTGAACTGCAGGTTCGACACGAACTTCGCGACGTTGGGGCAACGCTGCTCGTAGTCCGGCGGCGTCGCGGTCAGCACCTTCGCTTCGCCGTAGTTCGGGCCGAACACGTCGTCGCCGCCGCTCAGATAGTCGATCTTCATCTGCACGTTCATCGGATGCGGTTCCCAGCCGAGGAACACGATCCACTGCTTGTCGCGGATCGCCCGGTTCACCTCGACCAGCATCCCCGCCTCGCTCGACTCGACGAGCTTGAACTTGCCGAGGCCGAACTGGTTGCCGTCGATCATCTTCTTGATCAGCGCATTGCCGTCGTTGCCCGGCTCGATCCCGTAGATCTTGCCGTTCAGCTTGTCCGCGTACTTCTGGATGTCCGCGAACGACTTCAGGCCGCCCTGATACACGTAGTCGGGCACCGCGAGCGTGTATTTCGCGCCGGTCAGGTTCGGCGTCGCGAGCACCTTGATCGTGCCGGCCTTCGTGAACGGCTGGATGATCGGATCCATCGTCGGCGACCAGTAGCCGAGGAACACGTCGATCTGCTTGCTCTTGATCCCGGCGAACGTGATCGGCACCGACGCGATCGTCTTCGTCGGGTTGTAGCCGAGCCCCTGCAGCATCGTCGACGCGAGGCCGGTCGTCGCCGCGATATCGGACCAGCCGACGTCCGCGAAGCGCACGTTCTTGCATGCCGGCGGATCGGCGGCATGGACGGCCGACATCGGCGCGGCGACCCCGATCCCGCACACCGCTGCGATCAATAGGCGCTTCATCTGTCTTCTCCTCAAAGTGATGTCTTTTGCACTGAATGCGGGATCGTCGATGGAAGCCGCGCGCCGCGATCCCGGCGGCGCCGCGGGAAATCGTGCCGGTCAGCGGCCCGGCAGCCTGCGCTCGTAGCTCGGCGCGTGGCCGAACTGCGCGCGATACGCCTTGCTGAAGTGGCACGGCGAATGAAAACCGCAGATCGTCGTCACGCGCGCGATCGACGCGTCGGTCGTGCGCAGCAGGTCGCGCGCGCGCTTCAGGCGCAGCGTCAGGTAATAGTGGGTCGGCGACACGTTCAGATAGACCTTGAACATCCGCTGCAGATGCCGCTGCGACAGCCGCACGAGCCGCGCGAGTTCCTCGAGCGACAGCGGCTCCTCGATGTTCGCCTCCATCAGCCGCACGACCTCGATCAGCTCGGCGCGCGAGAAGCCGACGCGCGCATCGACCGGAATCGGCTGCGTGTCGGTCGAGCTGCGGATGCGCTCGAGGATGAACTGCTCGGACACCTGCGCGGCGAGTTGCTGCCCGAAGCGCATGCCGACCAGGTTCAGCATCAGGTCGAGCGGCGCGGTGCCGCCCGTGCACGTGAGCCGATCGCGATCGACGACGAACAGTTCGTCCGCGAAGCTCACCTGCGGAAACTCGGCATGCAGCGAGGACAGATTCTCCCAATGCACGGTGCAGCGATAGCCGTCGAGGAGGCCGCCCGACATCAGCGCGTACGCGCCCGTACAGATGCCGCCGAGCGGCAGCCCGCGCTCGGCGAGCGCCGCGAGCGTGTCGCGCGCGGTTTCGTCGACGACGTCGCGGATACGGATGCCGCCGCACACGATCATCACGTCAGGCAGATCGTCGTAGTCGAGCGCGCGGGTCGGCCGCACCGCGATGCCGTTGCTCGCATGCACCGGCGCGCCGTCGAGCGAGTAGATCGACCATCGGTAATGATCGGCACGCCCGACGTAGTTGGCCATGCGAAGCACTTCGACCGCGCTCGAGAACGCGATCATCGAGAAGTTCGGCAGCGTCAGGAAGCCGAAATGTGCGAGGGACGAAACCGGTGAAACGCAGGCGGCGGGCGCAACAGCGGCGGCAGACGTCACATCGCTCTCCTGGCGAAAGGTTGCAAGGGGCCAGCTCCGCGGCGAACGCCGCGGAAGCCGTCGTAGAACGAATCGGAATGCGCGGCCGGCGCGACGCCGGCCGCCGGTCGATCAGGCCTGCGCGGGCTCGGCCTTGACCCGAAAGAGCTGCTTCAGGCCCGCGAACAGCGGCGCTCTCGCGGCGCCCGGCGCGCGGCCGAAGCTTTCGGTGATGCGGTCGAGAATGATCGCGAGCAGCACGACCGACAGACCGCTTTCGAAACCGAGGCCGATGTCGAGGCGCTGGATGCTCGCGAGCACGTCGTTGCCGAGGCCGCCGGCGCCGACCATCGACGCGATGATCACCATCGACAGCGCCATCATGATCGTCTGGTTCACGCCCTGCATGATCGACGGCAGCGCGTTCGGGAACTGCACCTTGTACAGCAGCTGCCACGGCGTGCAGCCGAATGCCTGGCCGGCTTCGACGATCTCGCGGTTCACGTGGCGGATGCCGAGGCTCGTCAGCCGCACGGCCGGCGGCATCGCGAAGATCACCGTCGACAGGATCCCCGGCACGCGGCCGAGGCCGAACAGCATCGCGGCCGGAATCAGATAGACGAATGCGGGCATCGTCTGCATCAGGTCCAGGATCGGGCGCACGATCGCGGCGACCCATTTGCTCTTCGCGGCCCAGATGCCGAGCGGGATGCCGAGCACGAGGCTGATGATCGTCGACGACAGCGTGAGGCCCAGCGTGATGACGGTCTGATCCCAGAAGCCGGTCGCGAAGATCAGCAGCAGCGACAGCGTCGTAAACAGCGCGAAGCGCCAGCCCACGCGCCACAGCCCGATGCCGATGAAGAACGCCATCATCAGCCACATCGGTACGGCCTGCAGGCCGTGTTCGATCAGTGCGGCGAGCCCTTCGATCGCGCGACCGATCGCGTCGAACGTCGCGGCGTCGTGGTCGAGCAGGTAATGAACGGACTGGTCGACCCAGCTGCCGAGCGGAATCATTTCAGACATGGGAGCCTCGCGAACGCGTGATGGCCTTCAGGATGAGTGCGCGGTCCACCGAACCGCAGTAGCAGCCGTCGTCGTCGACGACCGGCAGCGCGTTCGGGCTCGCCACGACACGCGCGACGACGTGATCGAGCGTCGCGTCGCGCCGGATGCTCTCGATCGGACGCACGGACGGCGACGCGTCGCCGATCGCATCGCGCGTGACGAAGCCGCGGATCTTGCGTTGCGCGTCGAGCACGAACGCGTATTCGGCGCTGCCGTTGAGCGACTCGGCGACGTTCGCCGCGTCGAGCTTCGACACGAGCGGCACGGCGCCCGTCTGCATCAGATCGCCGGCGGTCAGATAGCGGCTCGTGTCGATGCCGTCGAAGAACGCGCGCACGTAGTCGTCGGCCGGATTCGCGATGATGTCCTGCGGCGTGCCGACCTGCACGAGCCGCCCGCCTTCCATGATCGCGATGCGGTTGCCGATGCGCAGCGCCTCTTCGAGATCGTGCGACACGAACATGATCGTGCGGCGCTGCTCCTTCTGCAGCTGCAGCAGCACGTTCTGCATTTCCTTGCGCTTGAGCGGATCGAGCGCGGAGAACGCCTCGTCCATGATCATCAGCGACGGGTTCACGGCCAGCGCGCGCGCGAGACCGACGCGCTGCTGCATCCCGCCCGACAGCTCGGACGGCAGCTTGTGCGAGAACGGCGCGAGACCGACCTGCTCGAGCACTTCCATCGCACGGCGCTCGCGCTCCTTCCGGCCGACGCCCGCCACCTCGAGGCCGAACGCGGCGTTCGACAGCACGGTGCGTTGCGGCATCAGCGCGAACGACTGGAACACCATGCTCATGTCCTTGCGGCGCAGCGCGGTCAGCTCCGAGCGGCGCGCCGACGCGACGTCGAGCCCGTCGACCAGCACCTTGCCGGCGCTCGGATCGACCAGCCGGTTCACGAGGCGGATCAGCGTGGATTTGCCGGAGCCGGACAGGCCCATCAGCACGAATATTTCGCCTTCCTGCACGTCGAAAGATACGTTGTGCACGCCGACGACCTGGCCCGTGCGCTTCAGTACTTCGTCCTTCGTCGCACCGGCGGCGAGCATGTCGAGCGCCTGCTGCGGGTTACTTCCAAATACCTTGCACAGACCTTCGACTACGACCTTGGGGGCATCCATCGAAACCTTCTCCTCGTGTAGCGGGGACTTACGCGCGTCACAGCGTGCCTACATAGTTGCCAGAAAAAACCCCGGCCTGCCGACGAATTACGACAAACGCTTGCGCAAATACGACACGGCCGCCGGCCCCGCCGGGCGGGGCGCGGCGCGCGGCGGCACCCGTTTGCGGCGACGCAAAACCCGCGCGGCCAGCAGCGGCGGGCATCGCGTGCGCGCGTTGTGCGCAGCAGCGCGCGGCGCGCACGGTGTCGTTTTGCGCGGCTTCGCGTGCGGCGCACGTCGCTTTGCGACAAATCCGCGTCCGATCCGCCGGTGTCGGCCTTCGTTGCCGGCCGTGTCGCAGCGATGGGTGCCGCCGGTGCAACCGGACTTCACGCGCCGGCTCGCCGGCCGTGCGCGTCGTGTCGACGTAGACGGCAGACGCGCGTTACGCGCTTTCGGCGGCACACCACCGATTCGTACAAGCTCGGCCGATTCGGCGCCGGCGGCAAGATGCGGATTCCCCTCGCTCGGCATGCCGGACGGTAAGCCGGCGCGGCATGGCGTCCGGCCTTCCGTGACGATGCAGCGAGGACGTCGTACGTGCGATGTTCGCGTTTGCCGGCCGTGCCGAACGCGCGCGGTGCGATGAATGACGGAAGAAGGGTTGCGGCCTGCGGCGACCGCATTCCGTCATGCGGACGAAACCGGCCGTGTCGTCGGCGACGAGCGCAGCGTCGCGCGCCCGCTGTCGGCCGAACATGCGCCGGCCCGCCGAACCCGGTGCCCGCGCTCGCGCCCCTTTTCAAACCGAGGACGAAAAAAAGCCCCGCCTGCATCCGCGCGGCGGGGCCAACCCATGTCAGTAGAGACATCATGGAGGAGACGGATTCATCTTATCGATGCCGGCGCGCGGCCCCAACCAAGCATTTCTGCTATCGATCTGCGCGGCCGCGCGGACGATTGCCCGCCCGGCGCCGCATATCGATAGAACGAAAAGTCGTTTTCACAGCGGCGGCGCGGTCGTTACCATGCGGTTTTAAGCCTGTGCTTAGCCGGGCCAGCCATTCCCGAGGAGCGCCCCTTGACTGCATTCGATCAACACCGCCGCCCGTTCGTCGTCGGCATCGGCGGTACTACCCGGGCCGCGTCGTCGACCGAGCGCGCGCTGTCGTTCGCGCTGCGCGGCGCGCAAGCCGCCGGCGCCCGCACGCGCCTGTTCGACGGCCCGTTTCTGCATACGCTGCCGCACTACGCGCCGGAGCACGGCACGCTGACGGACGCGCAGCGCGAACTGATCGACGCCGTGCGCGAAGCCGACGCGATCATCATCGCGACGCCCGGCTATCACGGCGGCGTGTCCGGCCTCGTGAAGAACGCGCTCGATACGCTGGAGGAACTGCGCGCCGACGCGCGCCCGTACCTCGACGGCCGCGCGGTCGGCCTGATCGTCACCGCATACGGGTGGCAGGCGGCCGGCACCGTGCTCACGTCGCTGCGCTCGATCGTCCACGCGCTGCGCGGCTGGCCGACGCCGTTCGGCGCGACCGTCAACACGCTCGAGACGCGCTTCGACAGCGCCGACAGCTGCTCGGATCCGAAGGTCGTCGCGCAGCTCGAGACGGTCGGCTCGCAAGCGGCCGAATTCGCGCTCGCGTTCGCGTCGCATCGCGCGGCCACGCACGCCGCGTCCGTCGACACGCTCGCGCCCGTCCTGAAGATCGCCAATCACTGATTCCGCCGCTGTGCTGCGTCGCGTGCACGCGTGCGTCTACGTGCACGCCTGCCGTATGCGCGACGCACGCGCCATTGCGCCGTCGCCCGCTGCATCGCGGGCCTCGGCGACACGCGGCTCGCCCCGCCCCTGCCCGTTTGCGCGCCGTCGCCGCCGTTTCCCGTGCCGATAACGATTCCGGCCACCGGCTAATTTGCATTGGCCGAAAGATTGGTTCACGCCGGCCGCGGGTTTTCGTACGCTGAACGTCCGAACTTTCTCCGCGTACGCCATGAACCGCACGATCCGCTACAAAGGCTACGAAGTCGCGCCCGCCGCCGCCCGGCTGCCGAACGGGCTGTTCGCCGCGAACCTGACGATCGAGAAGGCGAGCGGCGGCCCGGCGCCGCGGTCGGTGTCGTTCGACGCGATCGACTTCTTCTTCGAGGAGGAGCACGCGCTCGCGTACGCGTCGAGATGGGGCCGCCTCTGGGTCGATACGCAGGCTTGACGCGAGCCGCCCGCCGCGTGCGCATGGCCGCACGAAAATGCGCGAATACGGAACCTATGTGAGAATCTTTCGATCCGTAATCGCATAACAAACAAGCCATGACTGACACGCTGCACGACGAGCATGCAGCCGCGGATCACGCAATGCGCAACTGGACCTTCGAGGGGCAAGGTCCGGTGAAGATCGGTTCCGATGCGCACAAGCAGATGTTCTGCCGCATGCTGCTCGACACACACAATCCGTACAAGCCGGCCGTGATCGACTGGCCCGCGCTGAAGCCCGACGAGCTGAAGCGGCTCACGTCGCTGCCGATCTGGGACATCGCGGTGCAGACCGAAGGGCGCGCATCGATCCGCGTCGCGACGTTCGCGTCGACGGTCGACGATCCGCTGCTTCGCCAGGCGCTCGACATGGACGGCGGCGAGGAGGCGCGTCACAAGGTCGTGCTGTCGAAGCTCGTCGAAGCGTACGGGATCGCGCTCGCGCCCGAGCCGCCGTACCCGGCGCCGAAGGATCCGGAATGGTCGTGGATGGTCACCGGCTTCAGCGAATGCATCGACAGCTTCTTCGCGTTCGGGCTGTTCCGCTCCGCGCAGCGCTCCGGCTATTTCCCGCCCGAGCTCGTCGAAACGTTCGAGCCCGTGATCCAGGAAGAAGGCCGCCACATCCTGTTCTTCGTGAACTGGTACGCGTGGTACTGGCGGAACATGCCGTGGTGGCGCCGGCCGTGGTTCTTCGCGCGCGTCGCGGCCGTGTGGGCGTTCCTGATCTGGGAGCGCATCGGCATCGCGCGCGGCATCGACGCCGACGGCGTCGCGCACGACGCGAACTTTCCCGCGACCGGCACCGCGGCGGTCGGCGATGCGCTGAATCCGCGCGAGCTGATCGAGCTGTGTCTTGCCGAGAACGACCGGCGAATGGCCGGGTACGACGAGCGCCTGCTGCGCCCGACGCTCGTGCCGCGCATCGCACGCTTCGCGTTGCGCTTTCTGCGGAAATAACGCGGCGAGCGCCGCGGCCCGGTGCTTTGCTGCGCCGGGCGCCACCTTCGATTGCGCCACCTTCGATTGCGCCGGCTTCGCGGTCGGCCGCCTGCTCACTATTGCTGCGGACGATGCGGCCGGCCGATGCTATGCGCGTCGGCCGCGACGCTGACCGGCTGCTCCGGTGAAGCGGCGAAATGTCGTCCAGGCGCCGGTTCGCTCGGTGCGGCGTGGGCCGCGCACGCGCGTTTCGACCGAACGATGTCGCGCGCGGCACACACTCGCTGCGCGCTTTCTTCCACACGCCGTTCGTCCTGCGATCCGCGCCGGAAATTTGACAATTCAGGCGCGCGTTGTGCGGTCGGCGCTCGTCGAGCGACCGCTGGTCGACAGCCTTCCGTCATCGCGCGCACGAACGCTCGATTCACGCGTCTCGTCCGCGGCATCGCGCGTTGCTTCGCGGCATCGATATCGTCAATAGGACCGATACCGGAAATCAATGCCGGAAGGCCGGCATCTGCCATAGCAGCATTTTTTTACGGTCCGTCGAAACGGCGGGCGAACGAAAGGCCCGCCGGACGGGCCTGCCGTCGCACCCAATGCGAAGATCGGCATATCGCAATTTTCAGGCGACAGGACGAACTCAAAATCAAGGTGAATATAAAATAAAATACAAGATATTCAGCCTATCAGGCTTAATATGTTAATTTAATTGTAACGACCAAATCAAAAACAGCAGCAAGAGATCGTTACAAATGTGAAAGCATGAATGCCCGCGCAAACGTTTGCGGCTTCATTCATCTTACTTTCTCGGGCCGGCAGCGCTCTATCCGACCATGAACTATCATGCAACTCACTGATTCTTATCACTTTTATTTATCTCAAGGGTCCGTTCGGCGACCTTCGTGACGCATCCTGCGATTTATCAATTCCGTCTCGCCGCGATATATCAAGACGCGATCCATTAACCATCCTTTAACTTTTGCGCTCCGCGATTTTTCACTGTTTGTCAATCCACATAATCGACCTCCAATAAACTCCGCCCGTCAATTTTGAGATTCGCGCGTCCGCACCGCATATTCGTCTTGCGAAAGCGGCGCGTGTGCTGCGTGCTTATTTGGAGGTAGCAGGACATGAACCGCACATACCGCTCGATCTGGAACGAAGCCCTCGGCGCGTGGGTCGCCGGATCGGAACTGGATTCGGCCCGGGGCAAGAGCAAGCGCTCTGCTTCCGTCAAGCTGCTCGTCAGCCTGCTGCTCGTCGGCGCAGCACAGGCGGCCTCTGCAGGCACTTACTCGTTCAGCGGAGGCAACGGCGGAGCGAATTGCGGCTACGGCGGCGGCACCGGGCCGGACGGCATACGCACGTATCCGGGCGGGACGAACCCGCAGGACGGCACCGGCGGGTGGTCGTCGGTTGCCGGCTGCAGCGCGAACGGCAACAACTTCAGCGGCGTCACGCTGTTCGGCTCAAATACGACAGCCTCCGGCAACGGCGCCGTGGCGATCGGCATGGGCGCGCCTATGCCGCGCAGCTCGGCACCGCGACCGGCCTTCAGGCAACGGCGTCGGGTCAATCGAGCACGGCGCTCGGCTACAACGCTTTGGCAGGCGGCACCGGCTCCGTGGCGCTGGGCGCGAATGCGACGACGACGGCCGACGGCTCGATCGCGATCGGCACCGGCGCGAAGACGACGGGCGGCTCGCAGGACATCAATTCGATCGCGATCGGGAACGGCGCGACGAGCTACGGCCAAAGCTTCGCGCTCGGTACGGGCGCGTCCGCCGACCAGAACGGTTATTTGCAGCAGAACAGCGGTGTCGCGGTCGGCGCGCTGGCAAAGACGTCGAACAACACGACGCGCGCCGTTGCGCTCGGCGTCGGCGCAACGGTCGACAATTCGAGCTCGGTGATCGATGCGGGCATGGCGTTGGGCGCCGGCGCCACGTCGGCTGCCAACAGCGCGCTCGCGCTCGGTACGACTGCGAAGGCTTACGGGAACAACGCAATCGCGCAAGGCACGAACGCCGTCGCCGGCGTCAGCGGCTCGCCGGCCACCGCAAACGACATCGCACTCGGAAACGGCGCGACCGCGTCGGGCGGCGGCTCGATCGCGCTGGGCGCGGGCGCGACGTCCACCGTCGCGAACTCGGCCGCGATCGGCTCGGGCGCCGTCACGAGCGGCGCCGCGTCGGCCACGACCGGCGGCACCGGTACTGTCAGCAGCACGATTGCCGGGCAGTCGTTCGGCACGTTCGCCGCGGCCAACTCGTCCGCCGGGGTCGTCAGCGTCGGGAACGTCGGCTCGGAGCGCCGGATCCAGAACGTCGCAGCCGGCCTCGTCACGAGCACCAGTACCGACGCGATCAACGGCAGCCAGCTCTACGCCGTCGCGAGCACGACGACGTCGAGCATCGCGAGCCTGTCGACTTCCACGTCGAGCGGCTTGTCGTCGGCCAATAGTTCGATCACGTCGCTTTCGACTTCGGCTTCGACCGGGATTGGCTCGCTTTCTACCGGGCTGAGCTCCGCCAACAGCTCGGTGGCTTCGCTGTCGACTTCCACGTCGAGCGGCCTGTCGTCGGCCAATAGTTCGATCGCGTCGCTTTCCACTTCGGCTTCGACCGGGATTGGCTCGCTTTCTACCGGGCTGAGCTCCGCCAACAGCTCGGTGACTTCGCTGTCGACTTCCACGTCGAGCGGCCTGTCGTCGGCCAATAGTTCGATCACGTCGCTTTCGACTTCGGCTTCGACCGGGATTGGCTCGCTTTCTACCGGGCTG
>NZ_CABVPR010000001.1 GCF_902499135.1 Burkholderia dolosa | reverse complement strand
GTGCGGCCGGCGCGGGTGCCGGCACGCCGCCGTCGCGCACGCGCAGCACGTCGGCCGCGAAGTCGCGATTGCCGAGCACGGAGAAGAACGTGCTGACGGCAAGCGACAGCCGGCCGAAAAAGGACAGATTCGATTCGGGCATGGGGTCTGGACTCCTGTAGGCCCGCCGTGCGGCGAGCGATCTTGCGTAGGCGCCGGGCGGCGGCGCGCGGCTGGCGCACCGTCGCCGCTCGGCGCGCGATTCGGACGCGCCCTCGCGGGTGCGGAAAACCCGTATTTTGCCCTGTGGCGGGCGAACGGGCAGGAAGTCGGGGGACGGAACATCGCGGCGCGGCCGGCGCGATCGTGCCGAATCGCACACCGCGCGCAGCGGTCGGAGCGGCGCGCCGCGTCAGCGCGGCTTGCGTCCGCGCGCCGCCTTCGCTTCGAATTCGCGCGACAGCATGCCGAGCGTGACTTCGCCGAAGCGCGCGAGCAGCGCCGCCTCCGCGTCCTTCAGCACGGCCGACAGATGCGCATTCACCGCCTGTTCGACCAGGCATTCCGGCGTGTCCTCGGACACGAGATCGGAAAACAGCGGCGGCTCGCCGACCGCGCGATAGACGTCGAGCAGCGTGATGTCGTCGAGTGCGACGCCGAGCGCCCAGCCGCCGCCGTGGCCCTTTTCCGACTGCACGTAGCCGCAGTCGCGCAGCCCGCCGAGCAACCGGCGCACGACGACCGCGTTCGTACCGAGCATCGTCGCGATCGTCTCCGACGTCAGCGGACCGTCGGCCTGGTCCATGTGAATCAACGCATGCAGCATCCGCGACAAACGACTATCGGCTCTCATGTCCGTTGCGCCCTTTCTCGAAACTCGTGAAGTTGCGTGAATGATAACATCGCCCTATCATGCAACTTCTCGTGTTTCGTGAGTTGACTCGCGATCGAACCGGGCGCTCTCATCCAGGAAAGGAACCGCACCATGCATACGGACCATGAAGTGATCGTGATCGGCGGCAGCTTCGCGGGGCTGTCGGCCGCGATGCAGCTGGCCCGCGCGCGCCGCCGCGTGCTCGTGATCGATGGCGGGCGGCCGCGCAACCGCTTCGCCGCGCATGCGCACGGCTTTTTCGGGCAGGACGGCAAGCCGCCCGCGCAGATCGTCGACGAAGCCGCCGCGCAGCTCGCCGCTTATCCGACTGTGCAGCGCATCGACGGCGAAGCGCGCAGCGCCGCGCGCGATGCGAACGGCCGCTTCAGCGTGACGCTCGCCGACGGTCGGCGCGCAAGCGCGGACCGGCTGATCCTCGCCACTGGCGTGCGCGACGTATTGCCCGTGCTGCCGGGGCTCGAATCGCGTTGGGGTGTCAGCGTGCTGCATTGCCCGTATTGCCACGGGTACGAGGTAGCCGACCGGCGGCTCGGCGTGCTCGCCACGCATCCGCTGTCCGTGCATCAGGCGATGCTGATCCCGGACTGGGGACCGACGACCTGGTTCACGCAGGGTGTCGTCGAGCCGAGCGATGAAGAAGCGGCGCAGCTCGCCGCGCGCGGCGTGCGCATCGAGCGCTCGCCGGTCGTCGCGATTCTCGGCGATGCGCCGCATATCGACGCGCTCGAACTCGCCGACGGAAAGGTCGTCCCGATCGATGCGCTGTTCGTCGGCGCGCGCACCGAAATGGCCAGCGATCTGGCCGCGCAGCTCGGCTGCGAATTCGACGAAGGGCCGCTCGGGCCGGCGATTCGGGTCGACGCGTGGAAGCACACGAGCGTGCCGGGCGTATTCGCGGCCGGCGACGCGTCGAGCCTGATGACCAACGCGACGTTCGCGGCGGCGTCAGGTGTGGCGGCGGGCGTGGGCGCGCATCGGTCGTTGATCTTCGGGCTCGGTGTGTGACGATCGTCGGGCAAGACGGCGCGCCGGCGCGGTGCGCGCGGCGCTGTGCGTCGAGATCCGAACGCGGTCGCTCGGCCGGCAAGTCGTCATGCCCAGCCGCCGTCACGCCGCCTCGCGTGTCTGGGCGATCCGCTGCGGTGCTTTCGGCCGCGAATACAGACGCTCCAGATACGCGCGCAATTGCGGGAACGTGTCGATCAGCCCGCACTCGTCGGCCCAGTCGATCAGGTAGGCCGTCACGCAATCGGCGACGGTCAGCGTATCGCCGACGATGAACGCGCGCCCTTCGAGATGCCGGTCGAGAATTGCGGCCATCGCAACGAAGTCCTCGCGCGCGAGCTCGATGTCGGGCGGCGAACGCTTCTCCGGCGGATAAATGAACGTATGCCGCGTGATCCGCCACAGCGGCTGCTCGAGTTCCGTCACCGCGAACATGATCCAGCGATACGCATGCGCGCGCTGTGCCCGATCGGCAGGCAGCAGTCCCTTGTCCGGGTACTTGTCCGCGAGATACAGTACGATCGCGGCCGACTCGGGAATCACGAGATCGCCGTCGACCAGCACCGGCACCTTTCCCGCCGGGTTCAGGCGCAGGAATTCCGGAAGCTTGTGCTCGCCCGCCAGCAGGTTCACCGACACGAACTCGAAATCCGCATCCAGCTCCTTGAGCCCCCAGAGCGCGCGCTGCGTACGCGTGCCCGCAAATCCGTAAAGCTTCATCGCTGATCTCCATCCAGAATGTCGGGGAAAACGTCACGCGACGACGCGACGACGACGATCGCGCCGGCTGCGCGATGCCGTCGCGTCACGCTGCTTACGCGGCCGGAATCGGCAGAATCGGCATCACGTCGATCGTTTCGCCCGGAAAAATCGTGAAGTGCGGATGACCTTCGAACATCGCCGCGGCCGCATCGTGCGAAGCCGCACGCACGACCGTAAAGCCACCCATCGCATTCGACGTGTCCGCGATGCCGCGCGCGTCGACGGTCTTCGTCTTGCCGAGCGGCCCGCCCAGCTCGACGATCGCGTCGCGGTGCCGCTCGACCCACGCTTTCCACGCGGCGATGCCTTCGCGCTCCTTCGCACGCCGCTCGTCGTCCGCGAGCGCAACCCACGCCTTCATGCGCGCGCCGTCCTTGCTACCCAGGAATACCGCGAGATACAACTGCTGTGCCGCACTCATGCGCCCTCCGTCCAATGGCGGGAGCAACGGGTGCCGCTCCTCGTCCTTGACACGATAGGTTGATATCAACATAATTGCAACATGGCACGAAAAGAAAAGCTTCCGTTCGAAACGACGCTGATGGTGCGCGATTGCTGCCTGTGCCTGCACATGCAGCGCGCGGCGCGCAACCTTGCACGCCTGTTCGACGACGTGCTGCGTCCGCTCGATCTGACCAACGGCCAGTTTTCGCTGCTGATGTCGTTGAATCGGCCGCAGCCGGCCCCGATGAAATCGGTCGCGTCGCTGCTCGCGATGGACCGCACGACGCTCACCGCGGCGCTCAAGCCGCTCGAGCGGCGCGGTCTCGTGACGATCGAGCAGGATCCGGACGACAGGCGCAGCCGCCTGCTCGCGCTGACGCCGGCCGGTCATCGGCTGCTCGCCGAAGCGTTTCCGCTGTGGCGGCAAACGCATGCCGACATCGAGCAGCCATTCGCCGCGGGAGAAATGGATCGGTTGCGCGAGCAACTACGTGTGCTGTCGGAAGAGCCGGCGCCGCGCGAGTGAATCGCCGCGCGGCGCCGGCGCTTGCGCTGCCTATTTTTTGCGCGGCTTCGGCAGCAGCAATTGCGCGAACTCGTGCAGGAAGCGGACGGGTCCTTGCGCATGCAACGCGCGTCCGCTGCTGAGCGCGCCATCGATCACAGTCGCGAGCCGCAGCGCGAAGGTTTCCGGGTCGTCCACGCCGATCGCGCTCGCGAGCTCCGTCAGTCGGCGCCGAAGTTCCTGCTTGTGCGCGACCGCGACCTTGCGCGCCGGGTGGTTTTCATCCGCATACTCGGCGGCGATGTTGATCTGCGGGCAGCCTCGATAGCCGGGACGCGCGATGCGCTCGCCGATCCATTGCAGCTGCGCGTCCAGTTCGTCGCGCGGATTGCGCCGGTACCGCGCAGCCACGTCGTCCCAATGCACCCAGAAGTCCGCGTCCTCGCGCAGCAGAAACGCTTCGATCAGATCGTCCTTCGTCGCGAAGTAACGATAAAGGCTCGTCTTCGCGACGCCCGCCTGCGCGACGATCAGGTCCACGCCAACCGCGCGCGTGCCTTCCCGATAGAACAGCTCGCTCGCCGTTCGCAAAATGCGCTCGCGCGTATCCGGTGCGCGTTCGTCCGTTTCCGTTCCCTTTCTCATCCCGCTTCGGCCGTCGTCGGCTCCTCTCCCGCGAAAGTGCGTCCGATCATAGCATTCCGGCATTGACGGCGATACAGACCTGTACTATAAAACGTACCGTTCTGTATCGCAGGATCGATCATGGAAGAACGGAAGACGGTGGCCGTCTATGGCGCGACGGGCCACACCGCGCGGTTCGTCATCGCGGAGCTGGAACGGCGCGGGCTCGACGCACTGCGCATCGCGCGCGACGCCGCGCGGCTCGCCGAAACGGGCGGCCCGCCCGCAAGCCGGCGCATCGCGACGATCGACGATCCTGCGGCCCTCGACGCCGCGCTGCGCGGCGCGCACGCGGTCATCAACTGCGCGGGCCCGTTCGTCGATACCGCGCTGCCGCTCGTCGACGCCGCGTTACGAGCCGGCATTCCGTATCTCGACCTGAGCGCCGAGCAGCCGTCGGTTCAGGCCGTCGCCGATCGGTACGACGCGCATGCGCGCGCCGCGCGCGTGAGCATCGTCCCTGCCGCGGCGTTCTATGGCGGCCTCGCCGACCTGCTCGTCACCGCGGTCGTCGATCGCGGCGAACCGATCGACCGCATCGACATCGCGACCGGCCTCGACAGCTGGCATCCGACGCGCGGCACGCGCGTGACCGGCGAACGCAATCGCGCGGTCCGGCTCGTTCAGCTGCACGGCAAGCCGGCCGCGGTTCCGTCGACGCCGCGCGAACGCAGCTGGCCGTTTCCGCCGCCGATCGGCAGTGTCGACGTGACGCTGCTGCCGTTCTCCGAGGTGATGACGCTCACACGCCATCTGCATGTCGATACGATCGAGTCGTGGCTCGCGACGCGCGCGCTGCGCGACCTCCGCGACGCGACCACGCCGCCGCCGCAGCCGGCCGACGCGCTCGGCCGCTCCGCGCAACGGTTCGTCATGGACGTCGTCGTCGCGCAGCACGGCACGACGCATCGCGTGACCGCATCGGGACGCGACATCTATGCAGCGAGCGCACCGATCGTCGTCGAAGCGGCCGTGCGCTTGCTGAGCGGCAGGACCATCGTGTCAGGTGGCGTCAGGAGCGTCGGCGAACTGTTCGACGCGCGGGATTTCCTTGCGTCGCTCGACATGCTCGCAGTATCGTTCGGCACGACAGCCGATCCCGTTCTCACGAGGAGGAACGAGCATGAGCAGTAACGAGAAACGCGCGTATTTCCGGTCGCTTCACCGCGCAGGCCAACCGCTGGTGCTGTTCAACGTGTGGGACGCCGGCAGTGCACGCGCGGTGGCCGACGCGGGTGCCGTCGCGCTGGCGACCGGCAGCTGGTCGGTGGCCGCGGCCAACGGTTTCGCCGACGGCGAGCAGATGCCGAAAGCACTGGTGATGGAAGTGCTCGCGCGGATCGCACGCGCGACCGACTTGCCGGTCAGCGTCGATCTCGAAAGCGGCTACGGCGAGCGGCTCGAGGACGTCGCGGACACCATCGCGCTCAGCATCGATGCCGGCGCGGTCGGCTGCAATCTCGAAGACAGCTTTCCGACGACCGGCGAGCTGCGCGCCGTCGACGCCGCATCGGCCCGGATCGCGGCCGCCCGCGAAGCGGCGGATCGCACGGGCACCGGCTATTTCATCAACGCGCGCACCGACGTGTTCTTCGTCGCACCGGCCGATACGCACGACGAGCGGCTGCTCGACGACACGCTGGCGCGCGCACGCGCATATGCGGCAGCCGGCGCCGACGGACTGTTCGTGCCCGGCCTGACGTCGCCGGATCTCATTCGCGCACTGACCGCCGCATCGCCGCTGCCGGTCAACGTGATGCGCGTCGCGCCGACGCCGACCGTTGCCGAATTCGCCGAATACGGCGTGGCCCGCGTGAGCCACGGTCCGTATCCTTACCGGCAGGCGATGAACGCACTCGCGGCGATCGTCGCGCAACGCGGCTGACATGCGCGGCGCGGCGGGCGCGCGCCGCAGCGAAGCCGCGCGATGCCGCAGCCGGCGTCGTCATCCGCCGACGCCCGCGCGCTTCGGCACGCCAGTCACGATCGTTGCGACCGCAACGGCCAGCACGACCGCCGCCGCCACGAACACGCCGGCTGCGCCGTTCGCGTCGAACACGATGCCGCCGGCCGCCGCACCGGTCGCGATCGCGAGCTGCACGGCCGCGACGATCAGCCCGCCCGCGCTCTCCGCTTCGTCGGGCACCGTGCGCGTGACCCACGTCGACCAGGCGACCGGCACGCCGCCGAACGCCATTCCCCACAACGCGACGAGCACCGCATCGAGCATCGGCGCGCGGCCGATCGCGACGAGCGCGATGCCGAGCACGACCATCAGCGCGGGCATCGCGATCAGCATCGGACGCAGCCGGTGTTCGAGCACGCGGCCCGCGAGCGACGTGCCGACGAAGTTCGCGATCCCGTAGCCGAGCAGAATTCCCGACAGCCCGTTCACGCCGACACCCGCGACCTGTTCGAGGAACGGCCGCAGATACGTGAAGAACGCGAAATGGCCGGTGAACACGAGCGTGGTCGCGAACATCCCGAGCCCGACCGTCGGCCGGCGCAGCACGTCGATCAGCGTGCGCAGGCGCGTCGTGCCGCTCGGCGGCATCGACGGCAGCGTGAGCGCCTGCGACACCAGTGCGATGCCGCCGAGCGCCGCGGCGATCAGGAACACGTTGCGCCAGCCGATCAGATGCCCGAAGTAGCTGCCCATCGGCGCGGCGGCGATCGTCGCGACCGCCACGCCGCTGAAGATGATCGACAGCGCGCGCGGCACCATCGCCGCCGGCACGAGCCGCATCGCGGTGGCCGTCGCCATCGTCCAGAAACCGCCGAGCGCGATGCCGAGCACGACACGGCCGATCAGGATCGTCGTCAGGTTGGTCGCGAACGCGACCGCGAGATTCGATGCGACCAGCAGCACCGAGAATGCGAGCAGCACGCGCCGCCGGTCGATCGTGCGCGTCGCCGCGGCGATCAGCAGGCTCGTCACGAGCGCGACCGTCGCGGTCGCCGTGACGGCCTGCCCGGCCACGCCTTCGGTCACGCCGAGGCTGTCGGCCATCGGCGTGAGCAGGCTCGCGGGCAGGAATTCGGCGGTGACGAGCCCGAACACGCCGAGCGCCATCGCAAACACCGCGCCCCAGGCGGGCTCGCGGGGGGCCGCCGTCGAGGCGGCGGAGGAGATTCCGGGATTCATGCGTCGTTCCGTCAGGGAAAAGAGTGCCAGTAGCGGCGTATCGTAAGGAACGACGGCAGGACGGTCTATGACATACAATCCGTCATTGTTGATCGATCGTCCGAAAGTTTATGTCCGAACCTCTGCAAACCCCAGTGTCCGACGCGCACGACCTCGTCAGCGAACTGCTGCTCGGCATGCGGCTGAGCGGCGTTCAGTATCGGCGCATCCAGATCGCGCGGCCGTTCGGGCTCAGCTTCGGCCACGCGCCGGGCCGCGCGCAGTTCCATTTCGTCGGGCGCGGACCGGTGCTGCTGCGCGATGCGGGCGGCGCAACGGTGCAGCTCGAGGCCGGCGACGCGATTCTGCTGCCGCACGGCCACAGGCACGCGCTGATGTCCGATGCGGATGCGTCGTGCCGCGAGATCGGCGCGTTCGAGGCCGCGCGGATCTGCGACACGGTCGCATCGGTCGCGGCCGTGCCCGCGGGTGCCGCGTGCGCGTCGGCGGAGCCGGCCGGCGGCGATGCGCTGATCTTCAGCGCGTGCATGGAGCTCGATCTCGGCGGAATGCAGCCGCTCGTCGGAACGATGCCGTCGGTCATGCACGTCGGCACGCTGCTCGCGCGCTACCCGGAAATCCGCCCGATTCTCGACGCGATGGAGCGCGAATCGTGCGCGGAGCGCGCGGGCTTCGCCGGCATCCTCGCACGGCTCGCGGACGTCGTCGCGGCCTTCATCGTGCGCGGCTGGGTCGAGTGCGGATGCGGCGATGCGACCGGCTGGGTGCAGGCGCTGCGCGAACCGAAGCTCGGTCGCGCGATCGTCGCGCTGCACCGCGATCCGGGCCGCAACTGGAGCGTCGCGGAGTTGGCTGCCGAAGCAGGCGTGTCGCGCTCGGTATTCGCCGAGCGCTTTCTCGCGGCGACCGGAATGACGCCCGTGCGCTACCTGACCGAGCTGCGGATGCGGCTCGCCGCACAGTGGATCGGGCGCGACCGCGAGTCGATCGAAGCGGTCGCGTATCGGCTCGGCTACGGCTCGCTCGCCGCATTCAGCCGCGCGTTCAAGCGCGTGGTCGGGCGGCCGCCGGGCGCCGTGCGTGCGGAAGGCGACGCGCGCGCCGACGCACGTGCCGACGCGTCGAGCGTGACGACGCCGGCGTGACGCTGGCGTAATCGTGCCAGGTCGCACGCCGGCTGCGCGCCGCCGACCGCTCGCGGAACGCAGCGGCATCGGTCGATACGTCGACGCCGTCGTACCGACCGCGCTCAGCCTGTCCGCTCGTAGAGCCGGTCGATCAGCGCAGTCGCACACTCGATCGCGAGCGCCGCGCACTGCTGCGCATCCACGGTCGCGCCGTTCGCGACCGTCCCCTGCACGATCCTTCCCAGCAGTTCCTTCGAGAGATCGGCGATCTCGTGGTCCCGTTCCGTCATGTTCGTCTCCCGCGCGTCGGCCGGCTCGGCCGCGCGCCCATCGGTTGCGAGCGCCGCGTCGGACGACGCTCAGCGTTGCTTCGCGCGCACGACGATCTGCGCATGCGTGTCGCGCTCGATCCGTTCGAGCGACGCGCGCAGCGCCGCGAAATCGTCCGGCGTGCATACCTGTGTGCCGAAATCGGCGGTCATCCGGCGCGTGATCTGCACGATGCGCGCGGCGGCGTCGAACACGTAGTGCGACGTGAAGTCGACGAAGCGGTCGCGCACGACCGTGTCGGCCGGCAGATCGGTCACGACGACGTCGGCCGGCAACGCGATCTGGCCGGTCTCGTCGAACGCGCCGCCGATGCAGACCCACGGTTGCGTACGCACCGGCTCGGACAGCCACGCGTCGACCTGCGTCGCGATGCCGCCGGCCATGCTCGACAGCGCGGGCACCGCGGTCGTGCCGTCGGGCCACACGAAGTGGTCGAGCGTGCCCGACACGGTCACGTCGAACGGCCCGGCCGTCACGCGACGCTCGCTCGTCGCGAGCTCCGCGCGGCCGCGCAATCCGGTTTGCCGAACGCGTTCGGCCGCGATCTGCCGGATGCGCTCCGGCGTCGCGCGGCGAAACAGGCTGCGTTCGAGCTCGGCGGTCCAGCCGTCGTCTTCGACGTGCGCATGAAAGCGCGCAGCGTGCTGCCGCGCGGCGTCGATGTCGAGCCGCGCGACGCGGCGACGCGGCTGCGTGGCAGGCGTACGTGACAGCACGCCCGTATCGACGAGCAGCGCGGGCCGATCCATCACGATCGGCGGCAGGTAGCCGAATGCGATGCCGGTCGTCGTCGTATCCGCGTAAAGCCGCAGATCGGGCAGCCACGTGATCGCGTGATTGATCGCGCCGCCGCCATAGCCGGGCACCGCAGGCAGCGTATAGACCGCGCCGAGATTGATCAGCACCGGTTCGCTGCGGATGCCGACCGCCGCGAGCAACGCGCCGAACAGCGCGACGTGATCCTTGCAGTCGCCGTAGCGGTTGCGCAGGATATCCGCGACGCGATGCGGCGCGGCAGCCGTCTCGCCGAGAAACAGCGCGACGTAGCGTACGTTCGCCTGTACCCAGTCGTACAGGATGCGCGCGTTGTCGTAGGGATCGGCCGCGCCTGCGGTGAGCGCACGCGCCAGCTGCACGACGGCCGCGTCGCTTGCGGTCGGGTCGACAGCCGCGTTGCGGTAGCGCGCGGCGAATGCCGCATAGTCGGGCAGCGTGGACACCACGAGACGATCGCCGTACGTCGGATAGCCGACCGCGCCGCTCTCGATGCGTTCGTATGCGCCGTGCCGGTACGTGAATTCGTAGCGCGTGCGGCCGTTCGCGGTCACCGGCGGCAGCGCGACGTAGCCGCGCGCGTCCGCGTACAGCGGCATGTCGGACGGCACGTCGAAGATCAGCCGCTGGCTGTCGACCGGCTCGCGCGACGGCTCCACGTAGTAGCCGAAGTAGCCCGGATTGACCGGCCTCGTGCGTGTCTTGCGAAACGCGATGCGCGTGCTCGACCCCGCTTCGACGCCGGGAAACACGACGGTGCGCAGCAGCCCGTCCTGGAACGTCGGCGCGCCGGCCGAGCGCGGTTCCTGCACGTCGCGAATGCCGTCCGGGCCGACCGGATGCGCAGCGCCGTCGCGATCGATCGTCTCCGCCGCGAGCAGGTCGACCTTCTCCAGATGCTTGTCGAACCATACGTAGCGCTGCGCGACCGCGTCGATTCCGTTCGCGTCGTTCGCCCGCAGCGTCGAATCGTCGTGCTCGTCGAGCGAGCCGTCGCGCTGCAGCACGAACTCGTGCACGTCGCTGACGAGCGTAAACGGCGCTTCGACGCCCGCGTCGGCACAGGCCGGCCGCACGCATGCGGCGACGCCGAGCGCGAGCACGGCCGCGTAAGTGGACAGACAGTCGCTTGATCGGAAAGGAAAGCGCGTCACGTCGGCCTCTGCGCATTCGTGTCGGGACACGGCGGACGCGCGTCGGCGCAACGCAACTCGCCGCGCATCATGCGCGCCCGTCGTGCGATCCAGTGTGGGTGACGTGCCGGCGAGCGTCAAGCGGGACGCCGAACGCCGACGCGCGGCGATCGCGACCGGCACGGACCGCGATCGGCTTTGTCGCTGCACGTTCTCCGCCTTTTGCATCCAAACTCGCATTCGAACGCCTTTTATATCATGTCGTGACATATAATCCAGACAGATCGACGACGCGCGACACCGCGGCACATCGACTGCTTTGCCGGCAAACGCCGCACGTCGGACATCGGAAGGAGACACATCATGGTGATCAACAACGACTTCGAAATCGGCTACCTCGTCGTCGCGTTCGCGTTGCTCGGCGTGATCCTGTTCGGCGCGCTGCTGACGGCGCTGCATCTCGAGCGATGGCATCCGAAACTGATCGGCGCCGCGATCGGCGCGCTGATCGGCATCGCGCTGATCGAAGCCGTGCCGATGCTCACCTGAACGCGAAGCCGCGGCCATTGTTCCGATCAAAGCGCACCGCCGCGCATCGACGTGCGGTGCGGTCCGGACGGTCGAAGCCGGAAAAGAGGTAACGATGGAAACGTCGATCCGCACGACCTGTCGCCGCTGCGAAATACGCACCGGTGCGCTCGTCGAACCGGTCGCCGGCGAAGGACTGGAACTCGATGCGCTGTACCGGCCGCTTGCCGTCGTGTGCCGGCGCGATGCGGCCGGACGCCGTGAAACGCGGCTGCTCGACCCCAGGCGCCACGTGTTCCGCAACGACGCGGACGCGATCCGATTCTCGATCGCGCCGGCCAGGCGCTGCATCGATACGACGCCCGCCGGTACGTTGAGCCCGCGCACCGGCCGGCCGTAGCGCGCATCGTCCCGCAATCTGTCGGAGGCGACATGGAAAGCGGCATCGTCCAGACGATCCTGCTGCTCGCGATCCTTGTATTCGCGGTGCTGTTCTTTGCGGAACGACGCAGCCGCGATCGGGCGCGCGACAGGTTGCTGCACCGCTCCGCGCGACGCTCGTCGCGCACGCATCCGCACCGCCATCCGTAGGCCGGCGGCCGGACACGCGCCGCACAAAAAAATCGGCCGACGACACGCACGTCGTTCGACGTCGTGCAGTCGGCCTTCCAGCGGAGGTCCGGTTCCGCGCGTCGCGCGCCTATACGCCCCACATCACGTGCCGGCCCTGTTCGCGCGCCGCGCGCATCATGTCGAGCAGCGGCCACGCGCGCTGCGCGAGCCCGGCCGCATGCGGCGCCGGATCGGCGTGCAGCGCGAGCGTCGAATGCGCATGCGTGTTTTCCCGCGCCGTATCGTCGCCGATGGCCTGTTCGAGCCGCGCGATCGCGACCGGCAATTCGTCGGCGGAAATCACGCCGCGCGCGTCGAGCCTCTTGCCCACGAGCCCCAGCAGGTACTGCGCGAGATCGCGAGACATCGCGATGTCCTGTGCGGCAGATGACCGAAACGTAACCAGCATCGTCATTTCTTCCTCCGTTTCCGTTGTCGTCACCGCCGAACCGGTCGCACGCTGCTGCCGGCGACCGCGCGGCGAATGTCGCGCACCGCACTGAAAATCGCCATCGCGGGGTCGTGCCGCGCCGAACGTCGGCTCGCACGCCGCGGTCGCCAGAAAGCCCAGGTTCGCTCCCGACGCGCGCGTCAAATCGTGGCAGCACATGTTCATTTTATGTCACGTCGTGATGTATTCAAGCGTGCAACCGCCGAATACCGACGATCGCGTCATAACGCCGAACGATATCGCGTGACGTCGATCGCGCACCGCCGCGCATTGCGCGATCGCTCGATCGCGTCCGTCGCGATCGATCATTAGCGCCGATTCGGCGGCCGTACCGCGCCTGGACCGCGCCCGTCATTCGGCGTCCGGCGTGCGTCATTGCCGCATACGACCGAACGCAACAGAGGCGTCCGCCGATCCGGCGGCGTGCTGAACGCGCCGGCGGCCGACTCGCGCCGCCGTGCGATCTCACCCCGTCCGCATCCAGCCTTTCCCGCCCGCCAGCCTGCGCCGAACGACCGCGGCGCACGGGCCGGCCGCCTTTCCGAATGCCCGTCCGCGTCCTCGACGATCGTGCCGATCGTGCGTTGTTCCCCGCATTTCGGCTTTTGTGCGCGCGCAACAATGGCGATGCCTCGCGACTTGCGCGATGCAGGGAAACCCGTCCCCGCATCGCGCGGCACGCGCGGCGTTGCAAAAACCACATCTCACGAGGACATACCATGCAACTCCAATCTCATCCCGCATGCCGGCCGTTCTATGAAGCCGGTGAACTGACGCAACTGACCGCCTTTTACGAAGAAGGTCGCAACGTCATGTGGATGATGCTCCGCTCGGAGCCGCGGCCGTGCTTCAACCAGCAGCTCGTCACGGACATCATCCATCTCGCGCGTGTCGCACGCGACTCCGGTCTGAAGTTCGACTTCTGGGTGACGGGCTCGCTCGTCCCCGAGCTGTTCAACGTCGGCGGCGACCTGAGCTTCTTCGTCGATGCGATCCGCAGCGGCCGCCGCGATCAGTTGATGGCGTATGCGCGCTCGTGCATCGACGGCGTGTACGAGATCTACACGGGCTTCGGCACCGGTGCGATCTCGATCGCGATGGTCGAGGGCAGCGCGCTCGGCGGCGGCTTCGAAGCCGCACTCGCGCATCACTACGTGCTCGCGCAGAAAGGCGCGAAGCTCGGCTTTCCCGAGATCGCGTTCAACCTGTTTCCGGGAATGGGCGGCTATTCGCTCGTCGCGCGCAAGGCGGACCGCGGGCTCGCGGAATCGCTGATCGCCAGCGGCGAAGCGCATGCGGCCGAGTGGTACGAGGATCGCGGGCTGATCGACCTGACGTTCGACGCCGGCGACGCGTATCTTGCGACGCGCACGTTCATCGACGTGACGAAGCCGAAGCTGAACGGCATCCGCGCGATGCTGCGCGCGCGCGAGCGCGTGTTCCAGCTGACGCGTTCCGAGCTGATGGACATCACCGAGGAATGGGTGCATGCGGCGTTCACGATCGAGCCGAAGGATCTCGCGTACATGGAACGCCTGGTGATGCTGCAGAACCGCCGCGTGTCGAAGCTGCGCACGGTGTAACGCGCACGGCCCGCGCCGCCGGCCGACGGTAGCGCGGGCTGCACGGAAAGCTCAGGCGATGAGCCTGAGCTTTCTCGTTTCGGCGAGCCAGGCTTCGAATGCCTGGGCCGGCATCGGCCGCGCGTAGTAGAAGCCCTGCGCATGGTCGACGTCGATCTGCTTCAGGAACTCGGCTTCCGCGCGCGTTTCGACGCCTTCGGCGATCACCGAGAAATTCAATGCCCTCGCGAGCGACACGACCGAGCGCACGAGCGCCTGCGAGCGCGAGTTGCGGTCGATCCCGGTGATGAAGCTGCGATCGAGCTTGATCGCATCGAGCGGCAGACGCGACAACTGCGACAGCGACGAATAGCCGGTGCCGAAATCGTCGAGATGGATCTCCGCGCCCAGCTGACGGAACTGCTTCATCAGCCCGCGCGCCGCGTGTTCGTCCTCGATGAAGCTGCTCTCGGTAAGCTCGATGTCGAGCAGCCCCGGCTTCAGCCCCGCGCTGTCGAGAATCGACGCGAACTGATGGACGATGTTCGTGTCCTGCAACTGTCGCGCGGACACGTTCACCGCGATCCGCACGCCGAGTCCCTTCGCCTTCCACGCGGCAGCCTGCGCGGCGGCCGTCCGCATCACCCAGCGCCCGAGCGGCGCGATCAGCCCCGACTCCTCCGCGAAGCGGATGAACTCGACCGGCGCGACGAGCCCGCGATCGGGCGATTGCCAGCGGATCAGCGCCTCGACGCCGTGCACGTCGCCGGTTGCGATGTCGACGACCGGCTGGTAATGCAGCACGAACTGCTCTTCCTCGAGCGCCTTGCGCAGGTTCGTGTCGAGCCACATGTACTTCGCGACCTTCTGGTTCATGTCGAGCGAGAACACGCGGTACGTATGCTTGCCGGCCTCCTTCGCGACGTACATCGCGGTGTCGGCGCTGCGGATCAGCGTCTCGAGCGAATCGCCGTGCTGCGGATGCATCGCGATGCCGATCGAGCAGCTCGTGTAGACCTCCATCAGCCCGAGATGAATCGGCGTGCGCAGCCGTTCGAGGATGATCTGCGCAGTCGCTTCGAGCAGCGCGCGCGTCGCCTGTTCGAACAGCACGAGGAACTCGTCGCCGCCGAGCCGCGCAAGCGTCGCGCCGGACGGCAGGCAGCCGGCGATGATCGACGACACGTCCTGCAGCAGCCGGTCGCCGGTGATGTGCCCGTAGTGATCGTTGACGCGCTTGAAGTTGTCGAGATCCAGGAACAGGATGCCGACCTGGCCGCGCGTGCCGTCGTTCTCCCGCGAGATCAGCGTCTGGATGCGCTCGCTGATCGCATGACGGTTCGGCAGGCCGGTCAGCACGTCGGTGTTCGCGAGCTCGGTGAGCCGCCGCTCCGCGAGGCGTTCGTCGGTGATGTCGATGCCCGAGCAGATCAGGAACTGCTCGTCGACGCCGCTGCCGCTCTGCACGAACTTGTTGCGGAACTGGAACAGGCGCGGCCCGTTCACGGTATTGATGTAGCGCTCGACCGCGAACGCGCGGTTGCTCGCGAAAAAGCCGGTGATGTTGCTGCGCGACTGCGCGCCCTCCTCCGGGCTCATGAACAGTTCGAACGCGCTGCGCCCGATCACGTCGACCTCGCGCTTGCCCGTCACTTCCTCGCACAGCCGGTTGAAGCGCTGCACCATTCCGTTGCGGTCGAGAATCACGACGAGCGAATTCACTTCGGAGACGACCTGCTCGGCGAACGCGAGCCCGTGCGCGAGATCGCCGGCGACGGACGCCGTATCGGAATACGCGGATGCGGTGCCGGCCCAGTCGGTCGTGTTGACCTTCTTGCCGACCAGATGCAGGCCGAGCGAATGGCCGAACAGCGTGATGTCGAGCACGAGGTGCGACGTGACGCCGGTCAGCGCGCGAATGCGTGCGGCCTGCTCGTTCGTCAGCGCAATCGCGATATTGGTGTGGCCGCGCAAGGCGGCCAGTTCGAGTGCATTGCTGTCGCTGCCGAGACGCCAGCAGGGGCTGCGCGTACCGACGTGCGCCTCGAGCACCGCACTATCGTTTTCGTCATCCATGGACACGCCCCGATCCAGAAAAAGCGCTTAGTGTAGACGGACGAGAGCGGGTCGACCGCCGTACCGGGACCGAGCATCGCGCGTTCCCGGCGACGCAGCGGTGACGGCCGCGCCCGACTCTCGTTCCGTACTTGTTTCCAACCTGCGACCGGCGTTCGCGCGCGATGCGCACGGCTTCTGCCAACAGAATGATGGAAGCCATCTTATCAAATGACGATGAGGATTGGCACTCACATTTCGACGGAGGTGTCAAGGAAGCGGACCTCGACTGGTATTCGCGATATATCGAGAACGGCGGTGCGCGCAGTGGCGATCGCGGCAGCGCAACGCGATATCGCTCGATCGCCGAAACGCCCGCCGGGCGGGGCTCTACGGGGAATGGTCGACGCGGGGCGCGCGTCGTACTGGCGGTCTGGATAGGGTCGAATCGCTTGGCGCGAATTCGACATTGCGCGCTTTTATCGTCTTTTTATGCGCGAATGCGTGTATTCGTTCCTTAACTCATTGCAATGACGCACCGCTTTTCTATCGCGCGATTTGATATTGCGCGATCGACAAAACGGTGCGACCGCAACGATGGCATTCGTGTGACGAACGCGACAGCAGTCCGGCGCCCGGCTCCCGCCGCTGCTTCGCGTTCGTCGCGCGGCTTAGTCGGCCGCGCCGTATCCGCCGCCGCCCGGCGTCTCGACGACGAACACGTCGCCCGGCGCCATCTGTGCACGTGCAATATGACCGAGCGTTTCGACCGTGCCGTCCGCGCGCTCGATCGTGTTGCGGCCGAGCGCGCCCGGTTCGCCGCCCGCCGCCCCGAACGGCGGATGGATCCGGTTGTTCGACAGGATCGATGCGGTCATCGGCTCGAGAAAGCGGATGCGCCGCACCGCGCCGTCGCCGCCGCGCCAGCGGCCGGCACCGCCCGAGCCCGCGCGGAGCCGGTGCGAGTCGACGCGCACCGGATAGCGCCATTCGAGCACTTCAGGGTCGGTCAGCCGCGAGTTCGTCATGTGCGTCTGCACCGCGGCGACGCCCGCGAAGCCGTTGCCCGCGCCGCTGCCGCCCGCGATCGTCTCGTAGTACTGGTACTGCGCGTTGCCGAACGTGAAGTTGTTCATCGTTCCCTGGCTCGACGCGACGCAGCCGAGCGCGCCGTACAGCGCGTTGGTGATCGCCGACGACGTCTCGACGTTGCCCGACACGACCGCCGCCGGATACTCGGGATTCAGCATCGAGCGCGCCGGCACGATCACCGTCAGCGGCTTCAGGCAGCCGGCGTTCAGCGGAATGTCGTCGCCGACCAGCGTGCGGAACACGTACAGCACCGCGGCCATGCAGACGGCCTTCGGCGCGTTGAAGTTGTTGTCGAGCTGCGCCGACGTGCCGGTGAAGTCGATTTCCGCGCATCGCGCCGCACGATCGACGCGGATCGCGACGCGAATCTCCGCGCCGTTGTCGAGCGGATAGCGGTACGCGCCGTCCTGCAGCGCGCCGATCACGCGCCGCACCGCTTCTTCCGCGTTGTCCTGCACGTGCCCCATGAACGCGAGCACGACGTCGCGGCCGAACTGCGCGACCATCCGGCGCAGTTCGTCGACGCCCTTCTGATTCGCGGCGACCTGCGCGCGCAGGTCGGCCATGTTCTGGTCGACGTTGCGCGCCGGATAGCGGCCCGACGCGAGCAGCGCGCGCGTTTCCCGGTCGCGCAGCGCGCCGGCCGACACGAGCAGCCAGTTGTCGATCAGTACGCCTTCCTCGTCGATGTGCGTGGAATCGGGCGGCATCGAGCCCGGCGTCGTGCCGCCGATGTCCGCGTGATGCCCGCGCGAGCCGACGTAGAACAGCGGTTCGTCCGAGCCGTCGGCAAACACCGGCGTGATCACCGTCACGTCGGGCAGGTGCGTGCCGCCGTGATACGGGTCGTTCAGCATGAACACGTCGCCGTCGCGCATGCGGCCGCGATTGCGTTCGATCACCGTGCGGATGCTCTCGCCCATCGACCCGAGGTGCACCGGCATGTGCGGCGCGTTCGCGATCAGGTTGCCGTCGCCGTCGAAGATCGCGCACGAGAAATCGAGCCGCTCCTTGATGTTCACCGAGTACGCGGTGTTCTGCAGCCGTAGCCCCATTTGCTCGGCGATCGACATGAACAGGTTGTTGAAGATCTCGAGCCGCACCGGATCGGCGTCGGTGCCGAGCGAGCGGCGCGTCGGCAGCGGCGTCACGCGCGTCAGCACGAGGTTGCCCTGCGCGGTCATCTGCGCGCGCCAGCCCGGCTCGACGACCGTCGTGCCGTTGCGCTCGGCGACGATCGCGGGGCCGTCGATCGCATCGCCGGCAAGCAGCGTGTCGCGCACGTACAGCGCCGCGTCGTGCCAGCGGCCGCCGGAATAGAAGCGCACGACCGATTCCGCGCGCGGCGCGGGATCGTCGCGTTCGCCGCGCGGCGCGAGCGGGGCGATCTCGACCGGCGCGTCGGAACGGCCGATCGCCTCGACCGACGCGAGTTCGGCCACGAGCGGCGTGCCGGGCATCAGGAACGCATAGCGCTGCCGATACGCGGCCTCGAACGCGCGCCGCATCGCATCGACGCTGCCGGCGGGCACGTCGAGCGCGGAATCGGTGCCCTGATAGCGCAGGTGCACGCGCCGCTCGGTCACGATCCGCTCCGGCGGCACGCCCTGCTCGAGCAGCGCGCCGATGGCTTCGTCGGTCAGCCGGTCGAGCGCCGCGTTCAACGCCGGCAGCGATTCATCGGACAACACGGCCTCGATTGCGCGCTCGCGCATCGCGGTCTGATCGGCAAGGCCCATTCCGTACGCGGACAGCACGCCCGCGAGCGGGTGCGCAAACACCTGCGTCATCCCGAGCGCATCGGCGACGCCGCACGCATGCTGGCCGCCCGCGCCGCCGAACGTCGTCAGCACATAGCGCGACACGTCGTGGCCGCGCTGCACGGAGATCTTCTTGATCGCGTTCGCCATGCTGCCGATCGCGATCTCGAGAAAGCCTTCGGCGAGCGCTTCGGGTGTCTCGCGCCGGCCGGTCGCCGCATGGATTTCGTCGGCGAGCGCCGCGAACTTCGCGACCACGCCGTCGCGGTCGAGCGGCTCGTCCGCATGCGGGCCGAACACGCGCGGGAAATGATCGGGCTGGATCTTGCCGAGCATCACGTTGCAGTCCGTCACGGTAAGCGGGCCGCCGCGGCGGTACGCGGCCGGCCCCGGATTCGCGCCGGCCGATTCCGGGCCGACGCGCAGCCGCGCGCCGTCGAAGCTCAGCACCGAGCCGCCGCCCGCGGCGACCGTATGGATGCTCATCATCGGCGCGCGCATCCGCACGCCGGCCACCTGCGTCTCGAACTCGCGCTCGAATTCGCCGTTGTAGTGCGACACGTCGGTCGACGTGCCGCCCATGTCGAAGCCGATCACCCGCTCGAAGCCGGCCGCGCGCGCGGCGCGCACCATGCCGACGATGCCGCCCGCCGGACCCGACAGGATCGCGTCCTTGCCCTGGAACGCGTCCGCGCGCGTCAGCCCGCCGCTGCTCTGCATGAACTGCAGGTTCACACCCGGCATTTCCTGCGCGACCTGCTCGACGTAGCGGCGCAGGATCGGCGACAGATACGCGTCGACCACCGTCGTATCGCCGCGCGGCACCATCTTCATCAACGGCGACACCTCGTGCGACACCGATACCTGCGTAAAGCCGATGCGGCGCGCGAGCGCGGCGAGCGTGCGCTCGTGCGCGGTGTGGCGATAGCCGTGGATCAGCACGATCGCCAGCGCGCGCACGCCCGAGTCGAACACGCGGCGCAGCGACGCTTCGGCGCTCGCCGTATCGAGTGGCACGACGACGTCGCCGTGCGCGCCGATCCGCTCGTCGATCTCGACGACCGTCTCGTACAGCGCGTCGGGCAGCACGATGTCGAGATCGAACAGCCGCGGCCGGTTCTGATACGCGATGCGCAGCACGTCGCGAAAGCCGCGCGTGGTCGCGAGCGCGGTGCGCTCGCCCTTGCGTTCGAGCAATGCGTTGGTCGCGACCGTCGTGCCCATCTTCACCATGTCGACGTGCGCCGGCGTGATCGGCTCGCCGTCGGCGAGGCCGAGCAGATGGCGGATGCCGGCCACCGCCGCGTCGCGATACTGCTCGGGGTTCTCGGACAGCAGCTTGTGCGTGACGAGCGTGCCGTCCGGACGGCGCGCGACGATGTCGGTAAACGTGCCGCCGCGGTCGATCCAGAATTGCCAGCGCGCGGCGTCGGTAGAAACGGAGGAAGTCTGTCGGTCGTTCATGGCGATGAAGTCGAAACGTCGTTGAATCGAAGGACGAGCGCCGCCGCACGGCGCGCATCGCGCGCCGCGGGAAGACTCGATGAAAAAGGAAAAAGAAGGAAGTGCGGACGGTGCGCCGCTTATGCGGCGTCGAGCTCGCGGCCGCGCGTTTCGGGCAGCGTCAGCGCGGCGACGATCATCACGCCGTACGCGGCGACCGCGAAGATGCCGATGCTCGCGCCGAGCCCGTAGTGTTTCGACAGCGCGCCGATCAGGAACGGAAACAGCGCGCCGACCGCGCGGCCCACGTTGTAGCAGAAGCCCTGGCCCGAGCCGCGTACGCGCGTCGGGAACAGTTCGGTCAGGAACGCACCCATCCCCGAGAAGATGCCCGATGCGAAGAACCCGAGCGGGAAGCCGAGCCACAGCATCGACGTGTTCGTCAGCTGCAGCGACGTGTACGCGAACGCGATCACCATCGAGCCGAGCGCGAACAGGATGAAGTTCGGCTTGCGGCCGAGGCGGTCGGTCAGGTACGCGCTCGTCAGATAGCCGATCCACGAGCCGACGATGATCGTCGCCAGATAGCCGCCGGTCCCCATCACGGTCAGATGACGTTCGGTCTTCAGGAACGTCGGCAGCCACGTGGTGATCGCGTAGTAGCCGCCCTGCGCGCCGGTGGTCAGCAGCGCCGCGCGCAGCGTCGTCGACAGCAGCTTCGGCGCGAAGATCTCGGTGAGGCGCGGCGCGTCGGCAACCTTCGCCTGCGCGGCCTTCTCCTTCTCGTAGACGTCCGGCTCCTTTACGTAACGACGGATCGCGACGACGAGCAGCGCGGGCGCGAGCCCGATCAGGAACAGCGCACGCCACGCGAGCTCGGCCGGCATCAGCGAGAACAGCACCGCATACAGCAGCGCCGACAATCCCCAGCCGATCGCCCAGCCCGACTGCACGAGGCCGACCGCCTTGCCGCGATCGCGCGCGCGGATCACTTCGCCGATCAGCACCGCGCCGGCCGTCCATTCGCCGCCGAAGCCGAAGCCCATCAGCGCGCGCGCCGCGAGCAGCTGATGGTAGTTCTGCGCGAGCCCGCACAGCGCGGTGAACACCGCGAACCACAGCACCGTGAGCTGCAGCGTGCGCACGCGGCCGATCCGGTCGGACAGAATGCCCGCGATCCAGCCGCCGAGCGCCGATGCGAGCAGCGTCATCGTGCCGATGAAGCCGGCGTCCGCGAGCGAGATGCCCCACGTCGCGACGAGCGTCGGGATCACGAACGACAGCATCTGCGTGTCCATCCCGTCGAGCATGTAGCCGACCTTGCAGCTCCAGAACGCGCGGCGCTCGCGCGGCTGCGCGTCCGCGTACCACGAGAACAGGCCGCTGCGCGCGTCGCTCGCGGGCTCGGCGGCGGGCGCCGCGAGGGTCTTGCTTTCCATGGTGGTGCTCCTGTCGATGTGCGGCATGAAAAACGGGTCGTGCCGGTGGTGCGTGCGGTGCCGCCGCGGCTCGCGCGCCGCACCGGTTCGGGTTTTCGCGCGCGCGGCCGTGGAGCCGCGGATGCGCGCCGCCCTCCGGCCGGGCGGATCGTCACGGGTCGCGGCACGCTGCCGCGACCGGTACCAGACCGACGGCCGCGCGGGCCGCCGGCGTCGCGTCGGACCGGATCGTCAGAACACGGCCAGCGACGCGTTCGTGATGTCGGTCATTAGCATGTAGCCGGGCGTATGCGCGATCGCGATCGGCAGCTTCGCTTCCATCAGGGCGGTTTGCGGCGTCACGCCGCACGCCCAGAACACCGGCAGCTCGCCGTCGCGGATCGTCACCGCATCGCCGAAATCGGGGGCGCCGAGATCGGCGATGCCGAGCTCCTCCGGATGCCCGATATGGATCGGCGCGCCGTGCACGCCCGGAAACCGGCTCGTGATCTGCACCGCGCGGATCGCGTCCGCGCCGCGCATCGGCCGCATCGACACGACGAGCTGCCCGCCGAAAATGCCCGCGCGGCGGTTCGCGATCGACGTGCGGTACATCGGCACGTTGCGCCCTTCCTCGACGTGGCGCAGCCCGATCCCTTCGCGTGCGAGCATGTCCTCGAACGAGAACGAGCAGCCGATCGCAAACACGACGAAATCGTCGCGCCACAGCGCTTCGATCGATTCGACGCGTTCGGTCAGGCGCCCGTCGCGGTATACGTTGTAGCTCGGCACGTCGGTGCGGATGTCGAGATCGTCGCCGAGCACGTCGAGCCGGAATGCGCCGGGTTCGCCGACGCCGAGCAGCGGACACGCTTTCGGATTCGCCTGGCAAAAGCGCAGGAAATCGTGCGCGTACGCATCGGGCAGGATCGCGAGGTTCGCTTGCGCGAACGGGCCGCAATGGCCGGCGGTGGGAGCGCGGAATGCGCCGCGGCGTACGGACTGGCGGAATTCGGAAGGCGTCATGGCGTTCAGCGTGTTCGTTGCAGATGAAGATGTCGGCTGGATGACGGCGTCGCGTCATCGGATACGGCGAAGAATAGAAAAGAAAAAATTTCGTCGCCAACGAGTTTTTTTGCGCGCCGTGTATAGAATTTCTTAACGGAACTTCGGGTTTTCCCCGGTCCCGTTCAGTTTTCGTAGTGGGAAGCTTCAGGTCCACCGTCTCGCTCGCCGCCATGAACACACGCTTCCTCGAAACCTTCGTCACGCTCGCGAAGCTGCGCAACTTCCGTACGACGGCCGCCGCGCTGCATGCGACGCCGGCCGCGATATCGCAGCGCCTGAAGGCGCTCGAAGACGAACTGCAGACGGTGCTCGTCGATCGCGACAGCCGCGAATTCCGGCTCACGCCGAACGGCGAATATCTGCTCGGCTATGCGAAGGCCGTCGTCGAGGCGACGCACGAGCTGCAGGCCGCCGCGTCCGGCGAAAGCGCGCTGCGCGGCAAGCTGCGGCTCGGCGTGATCGAGACCGTCGTGCACAGCTGGCTGCCGCACTATCTGCGCCGCCTTGCGGCCGACTATCCGCAGCTCGAGGTCGACCTGACCGTCGACGTGAGCGTCGTGCTGCAGCGCCGGCTGATGGCCGGCGAACTCGACCTGATCATTCGCGTGGAGGGCAGCGACGAGACGTCGGTCGTCTGCGATGCGCTCGCGAACTATCCGGTGCGCTGGATCGCGCGTGCGGGGCTGCTGCCGAATACGCGCTCGGGGCTCGCGCGGCAGGTGCTGCGTCAGCCGATCCTCACTTACGGACGCGGCACCGCGCCGCATCGCGCGCTCGAGGACATCGTGCGCACGCTCGCGCACGCGCACGGCGTGCCGCTGTCGGAGACGCGCATCACCGGCTCGCCGTCGATCTCGGTGATCGTGCAGCTCGTGCGCGACGGCTTCGGCGTGGCGGCGATTCCGGTGCTGTTCGTCGATGCGCTGATCGACAGCGGCGAAGTGGTCGAGCTGCCGCTGCAGCCGTCGCCGCCGTCGATCGTCGTGTCGATGTCGCGTCGCGCGGATGCGCCGAGGTTCGTGCACGGCGCGTCGATCGCCGCGCGCGCCGCGTGTCACGAGTATTGCGAACGGAGTCAGCGGCGATTGGTGGAAGCGCTGTGACGTCGGGGAAGGTGGCGATCGGCGATGGGTGGGTAACGCGGTGTGGGCGCTTTCTCTGCGTCCGCGCACGTTGCGAGACGAACGAAATCACACGAAGCGCAACGCACGCGCCATACGTCGCGCGCACTGGGCGTCACACAGCGGGGCCTTTCACATCGAGCCACGCATCGATACGCGCCGCGTCGGCTCGACGTTCCGCCGCTGCATCCGGCATCGCGCCGAACGCAGCGCGCGCCCGTCCTAGCGCGTGCGCGAAGCCGCGCAGCTCGCGTGTCGTCGGCCGGTCTTCCAGACGCCGCCGTGCGAGCGCCGCTTCGATACACGTATCGATCAACTCGAGCTGCGCGTCGATGAACGCGGTGCACAGCGCGCGGCAATGCGCTGAAATCGCGGCGACGGCGACCAGCACCGGCACGATCGACATCGTGAGATAGCCGCCGGGCGGCACACGCGACAACGCTTCGCTAACCTGCGCCCCGCCGTCGATCAGCGATGCAAAAACCGCATCGCGCCATACCGCACGTTCGAACACGAGCGCATCGCGAAACGCGTCGAGCGCCGCGCGGTCGACGACCTGCCCGCTCTTCACCAGCGGTATCGCCGAGGGTGCCTCGACGAACGTCGCATCCTGTTGCGCATCGACTATGCAATCCGCGCCGAGCCACATAGCGTCGTCGCGCCGCGCGGCCAGCACGCGAGCCTGCAAGCGGTCGGGCAGCATCGGATCGAGCGGCACCGCGCCGCAGATCGACGGCTTGTCCGCGTGCACGCTGCAGCGGCCGTCGTCGGCGAGTGCCGCACACCGGCCGAGCGACGGATAGTCGTAGCCCTGCAGCGTCAATGCGATCCATTCATCGCCCATTCCGGCCGCGCGGTGAAACAGGCTGTGCGCGAGCGCATCGGCTGCAACGACGTCGTCGGCGTCGAGCACGTGCTCGCGGCTGCCGACGCGCGAGCGTTCACCGATCCGCCGCTTCGGCACGCGACGTATCGCCAACGCGCCGACGAAGCGGTGCCGATGCCGAAACAGTTCGCGCAGCGACAGCGTCGGTGCGCTGTTGCAGCAGCGTCCGCACGCATGGCATGCAAGGCGGTAGTCGTCTACCACGGCCGCCGCACCGAATCGCGATAGCGCGTGAGAATGAAATGCGCGACGTCGTCCGAGTGGTACGCGGCGATCAGTTGCGCGACCCACGGCTTCGCGCGATCGGCATCGCGCACGGTCAGCACGTTCGCATACGGCGAACGTGCATCTTCGATGCCGATGCTGTCGCGCGCCGGCTCGAGCCCGGCGCGCGCGGCGGTGTCGCTGTCCATCGCGACGAACGCGGCCGAATCGAGCGCACCGTAAAGACGATCGCGATGCAGCGCAACGAACTTCAATCCGAGCCGATTGCCGGTGACGTCGCGCAACGTCGCACGCAGCCCGGCGCGCTCGCGCAGCGTGACCAGCGTGTCGTTCTGCAGCAGCACGAGCGCACGCGCCATCCCGCGCGGATCGGCCGGAATCGCGACCGTCGCGCCGGGCCGCAGTTCGTTCAGGTTCTTCAGCTTGCGCGAGTAAAGCGCCATCGGCAGCATGACGGTCGGCGCGACTGCGCTCAGCGCGTAGCGTTCGTTCGCGCGCGTCGCAGCGAGCTGCTGCGCATCCTCGAAGCTCGCCGCATCGATCCGTCCGCCGGCGAGCGCCGCATCGATGCGCGACGCGTCGTCGAATTCGACGACTTCGACACGCAGCCCGCGCGCGGCCGCCACGCGTTTCACTTCGTCGAAAATCTGCGCGTGTACGCCGCGCGTGACGCCGACGCGTACCGCCGGCGTGCCGACGTCGACGCCCGCGCCCGCTGCAAGCGGCGTCGCGCAAGCATGCGCGATCGCGCCCGCGACGATCAGAAGCGCAGCGACCCGGCGCAGCACGGACGTCACGACGCGTCCCTCAAGATCGTCCGGAAGCCGATGTGCGAAGCGCCGAGATCGGCCTCCTGTCGTTCGCGCGACGACGCGCGATAGCGCACGCAGTAGTCGCGCGAGCACAGGAACGAACCGCCCTTGATGACCATCGGCGTGTCGTGCGCGTGCGTCGGCGGCGCGACGGCCGCGGTGTCGCCGTTCGTGTGCGATTGGTGCGGACCGGTGTACGGATCCTTCGTCCATTCCCATGCGTTGCCGATCATGTCGTACAGCCGGAACCCGTTCGCCGCGTAGCAGCCGACCGGCGCGAGGCCTGCGTGGCCGTCCTCGGCGGTGTCGAGCACCGGGAACGCACCCTGCCAGTAGTTCGCGGCCGGCTTGCCGTGTGCGTCGCGCGGCGCCGCGTCGAGCGAGGCGTCGTCGCGGCCGGCCTTGCCCGCGTATTCCCATTCGGCTTCGGTCGGCAGATCGCGGCCGAGCCAGCGCGCGTACGCAAGCGCATCGCGCTGCGTGACGAGCGTGACGGGCAGGTTGCCGAGCCCGTCGACGCTGCTGCCGCGGCCGCGCGGATGACGCCACGACGCGCCGTCGACCCACGTCCACCATGCGAGATCGCGCAGGTTCAGTTCGTCGCGCGTCGGCACATGAAACACCGCTGCGCCGCCCTGCCGCTCGGCGTCGGTCACGTAGCCGGTCGCGTGCACGAACGCGGCGAACTGCGCGATCGTCACGTCGGTCTGGTCGATCCAGAAGCCGCCGACGCGCGTGCGACCGTCGCCGGCCGGCCGCTCGTCCGGATAGCCGCGCGTGCTGCCGAACACGAACGCGCCGCCGCGCAGATGCACCATGCCGGCCTTCGGATCGTCGCGCCAGTTCGCCGGCAGCCCCGAATAGCGCGCGCACTGCCGCTCGGAACCCAGCGGCGCAAGCGGGCGGCCGCGATTCGCGTCGTCGAACGCATCGGCCGCCGACGCGGACGAGTTCGCATAGCCGGCCGCGAACGCCGCCGCAAACAGCGCGGCCGCGAGCGCCGCGCCGATCGTCCAGGAGCGAAGCCGCATCGCGCCGGCCTCAGTAGTAGCCGCGCGGACGCAGCGGCTCGACGCCGCCGACGTTGCTCATATACGTCTTCCATTGCTCGACGAGCGTCTGAATCACCGACGGATTCTGCGCGGACACGTCGGTCGTCTCGCCGCGGTCCGACGCGAGGTCGTACAGCTGCCAGTGTCCGTCGAGCGGCCCGAGCGGCGGTTCGGTCCACAGTGCCTTCCAGCGGCCGTCGGCGCTGCGCAGGTACGCGCGACCGTATGCTTCGTCGCCGAACGGCGCCGTATGTACTTCGCCGGTCGCGGCACCCGTGAGCACGGGCAGCAGCGACTGCCCCGTGACCGGATACACGTAGCGGTTGCCGTAGACGACCTTGCCCTTGTTCTGGTCGACGCCCGTCAGCGTGTTGACGAGCGGCGGCGCCGGCTGCGACGGCGGCGTCACGTCCGCGACCGCGAGGAACGTCGCCGTGTTGTCGGTCACGTGCGTGAATGCGCGCAACGCCGGCAGCTGCCGCGTCTGTCCGGGCAGCCGCACGATCGTCGGCGTCGATACGCCGCCTTCGGCCGAATAGCCCTTCGTGAGCCGGAACGGCGTCGCGCTCACTTCGGCCCAGCGCAGGCCGTACTGCAGCCGCTGCGCGTTCTGCTTGCCGTTGTCGGTGCCGAGCGCCGAATACGTCGGCTCCTGTGCATTCGCGGTGTCGGTCGCCGTCGGGTCCGCTCCCGAATCGATCGGCCAGCCTTCCGCGCCGTTGTCCGACTGGAACATGATGAACGTGTTGTCGTATTCGCCGATGTCCTTCAAATGCTGGATCAGCAGGCCGATGTTGTAGTCGAGGTTCTCGACCATCCCCGCGTAGATCTCCATGTAGCGCGCCTGCGCCTTGCGCTCGGCGGGTGTGAGGCTCGCCCACAGCTTGTCGACCTTGCCGGCGCCGTAGTCGACGTAGCCGTCGGCCGCCGAATGCACGGCGCTCACGTACTTCGCGTTCGCGGTGCCGTTGTTCGTCGTGGCCGGCGATGCGGTCGTCGTCTCGGGCAGACCGTCGAACGGCTTGAAGTCCGCGGGAATCAGCCCGAGCGCCTTCTGCCGCGCGATCCGCGCATTGCGGATCGCGTCGTAGCCGGCGTCGTAGACGCCCGCGTACTTGTGCAGCCACGGGTCCGGCACCTGCAGCGGCCAGTGCGGCGACGTGTACGCCGCATACGCGAAGAACGGCTTGCCGTCCTGCCGGTTCGCGTCGATGTACGAGATCAGCTTCTGCGTATAGAAGTCGGTCGAATAAAACACGGCCGGGCTGCCGCCGGCGCCGCCCGGCTGACCGGGCTGGCCCGGCTGCACGTAGCGGCCGTCTTCCGTGTAGTTGGTCGAGCCGGCCGGCTCGTGCGCGAAGTGATTCGTCGCCGCGCCGCCGAGCAGCACGTAGCTGCGCTCGAAGCCCCATTGATCCGGCGTCTGTCCGCTGCCCGTCGCGCTGCCGACGATCCCCGAGCCGATGTGCCACTTGCCCGCGATGTACGTGTGATAGCCGGCGTCCTTCAGCAGCTGCGCGACCGACAGCGCGCGATCGTTCAGATAGCCTTCGTAGCCGGGCAGCCCGCGCCGCTCGTCGGTCGGCACGCCCATCGTTCCTTCGCCGACGAGATGGTGATCGGTGCCCGAGATCAGCATCGCGCGCGTGATCGCGCACACGGTGCCGGTGTGGTGATTCGACAGGATGCGGCCCGATGCGACCAGCGCGTCGAGGTTCGGGGTGCTGATCTCGCCGCCGAACGCGTGGATGTCGGAATAGCCGAGATCGTCGGCCATGATGTACAGGATGTTCGGCCGTTTCGCCGGCGTCGCGGACGCCTGCGGCGGCGCATCGCCGTCCACGCCGCCGCACGACGCAAGCGACAGCGCAGCGGCGGCCGCCGCGCCGACGACGCGCAGGCGGAACGGAATCGAACGTGACGCGGACGTGCTCATGCTGGGCTCATCTGTTCTATGGGAGCGGCGATGGTAGCGCCCGGCGTGCCGCGCCCAAAGTCCGAATCGTCACAAGCAAACAGGCCGGAAGAATATCGGGATAGCGCGGACGCCGACGTCGGCGGTGCGCGGTCGATGTCGGACCGCGTACTCGATTGCCGTAGGCAACGCATCCCGGCACAGCGCGAACGGCGGATTCGGATTCACATTCGAACGTGCTCTATTGAATTTCGTTTTCGGTTCGAACAATACCTATTGTTCACGCCCCTCCATTTATGCCAGCAACCCAATAAAGATCAGCAATAGTCACAAAAAGACAGTCGACGACGACTTAAACACAGACGAGATAATTTGGATAAAAACAACATATCGGCTGGACAATAAATCTCGATTTGATCAACTTAAACATTCATATTCAACAAGTTACCAATAAACCAACCGCTATCCCATTATAACGACCACATCAAAATAAAAAGCGCAATATAAAATCGCCGCACCTCAATCAGCGGTTCCACCCGATCATGCGCAATTCGAATTGCGCAGTGCGAGCAATATGCGCTGCCGCATTATTGTTGCGCTGCATGCCGTCCTTCGCCCAGGGCAATCGTCCGCTCCCGTCGGTAACCGACGCGGCGCGTCATCAAGAACAGCAGATCGATCATTCGCAGCGACAGGCCGCGCCGGCGGCCGACACGTTGTCCGCGCGGCCGCCGCGCGCGTCGGATCCGCTCGTGCTGCCGACCGAGTCGCCGTGCTTCGACGTTCATGCCGTCGAATGGCGGCATGCCGAAGCGTTTCCGTGGCTGCCGCGCGAGGCGGCGCTCGAGCACGCGTGCGTCGGTCCGCAAGGATTGCGCGCGCTTCGCGACTGGGTCACGCGGCGGCTGATCGCACGCGGCTACGTCACATCCGCGGCGACCATTCCGGAACAGGATCTGTCGACCGGCCGGCTCGTCGTCGAAATCCTGCCGGGCCGCATCGGCGCGATTCGCGACGAGCGCGGCCGCATCGGCTGGCCGGCACCGCTGTTTCCGCATCATTCGCACGGGCTGTTGAACGTGCGCGATCTCGACCAGGCGCTCGAGAACGCGCGGCGGCTGCCCGGCCAGAGCGCGACCGCGTTCGACCTCGTACCGGGCGCCGCGCTCGGCGACACCGACATCCTGATCCGGCATCCGGACGCCGCACGTCGCGTGCGGTTCATCGCGACCGCCGACAACGCAGGGCTCGATTCGACCGGCCGCAACCAGCTCGGCGCGATCGTCGCCGTCGATTCGCCGCTGCATCTGTACGACCAGCTCGTCGTCACTTACAACACCGACGCCGCGTTCCACGACAAGTCGCTCGGCTCGCAAGCGAAAAGCGCCGCGTGGAACGTGCCGATCGGCTACGCGTCGGTGTCGCTGGGCGTCAGCGAATGGACGTCGCGGCAAACGCTGCCCGTCGACCTGCCGGGCTTCACGATGCCGCCGCTCGAACAACGCACGCGCCGCTACGACGCCGGGCTCGCATTCGTCCCGTATCGCACGAGCCACGGCAAGACCACGCTGCGCTTTCAGCTGTCGCGCCGCCAGGATCGAAGCTGGCTCGGCCCGACCGAGCTCGACGTGTATCGGCGCGACATCGTCGCGTACGACGTCGGCGTCGCACATCGCGAGAAGCTCGCGAACGGGTCGGTCGACGCGGGCATCGGCATGCGCGGCAGCGTCGCGGGCCTCAGCGCGCATCCCGGCCGCGTCAACGATCGGCGTGCATGGGACGGCCGCTACCGGATCGTCACCGCGACGCTCGGCACCGATGCGCGCTTCCGGGTCGGTACGCGCCGCTTCGGCTATCGCGGCACGTTCCGGCTTCAGCACGCACCGGGCACCGCGCCCTCCACCGAATTCATGCAGATCGGCGGCCGCTACACGGTGCGCGGATTCGACGGCAACAGCACGCTCGCCGGTGCGGGCGGCTGGACCTGGCGCAACGAGCTCGCGACGGGCGCGTTCGGCGCAGCCGAAGTCTATGCGGCGGTCGATGCGGGTCAAGTGTGGGGCGCCGGCGCGTCGGAGGGCGCGGGGCGGAACGGACGCACGCTCGTCGGCGCCGCGCTCGGCGTGCGCGGCGACTACAAGCTGCTCGGCTACGGCGTCGCGCTCGGCGTGCCGTTGCGCAAGCCGGCATCGCTGCAAACCGCGGCGGTCGCGCTCGATCTGTCGTTGACCGCCCGTTTCTGAATGCGCGCACGCGTGCGCATCTGTCGTTCGTCTTTCTTGGAGGAAAACGTCATGTAAATCGCCACCGACGCGCGGCCGATCGTCATGACGGCGCGCACCGCCTTTCATCAATAACCCATAGGGAAGACCATGAAACATATCGCCCAACCACACCGTCACGCAGTCAAGCCGGACGCGCGTCGTGCGCTCGTCGCCGCGATCGCGTGCGCGATGCCGCTGTTCGCCGCACAGGCCGCGCACGCGCAGGCCGCACCGCTCGTCGTCGATCCTTCGGCGGCGAACCGCCCGACGCTCGCGAATGCCGCGAACGGCACGCCGATCGTCAATATCACCGCGCCGGACGGCGCCGGCATTTCGCATAACCGCTTCACCGAGTACAACGTGAATCCGGCCGGCCTCGTGCTGAACAACAGCGCGTCGGGCGCCAACACGCAGCTCGCCGGCCACATCGACGGCAACACGCTGCTCGGCGGCTCGCCGGCGTCGGTCATCCTCAATCAGGTGACGGGCGCGAACGCGTCGGTGCTCGCCGGTGCGACGGAAGTCGCCGGGCAAAACGCGCGCGTGATCGTCGCGAACCCGAACGGGATCAGCGTCAACGGCGGCAGCTTCATCAACGCGAACCGCGTGTCGCTGGTCGCCGGCACGACGGAATTCAACGACGACGGCACGATCCGGAAGTTCCGGACCGACAACGGCCGCCTGTCGATCGACGGCGCCGGTCTCGACGCACGCAACGTCGATCAGCTCGACCTGATTGCCCGCACGCTCGAGGTCAACGCGAAACTGCAGGCGCAGAAGGTCGCGGCCGTCGCGCTGCGCGGCACCGCCAATGTCGAACAGATACAAAGCGGCAACTTTTCTTTCAGCAGTCAGACGCAGGGCGCGGTGCCGGACGTCGCGATCGACGTGTCGAAGCTCGGCAGCATGCATGCCAACTCGATCACGATGTACGGCACGGCTGCGGGCGTCGGCGTGAACGTTGCAGGCCAGGTCGACGCAGTGACGGGCAACATTTCGGTGTCGGGAAGCGGGCTCGTGCGCGTTCAGGACGGCGGCAGCGTGTCGGGCGGCAGTGTGTCGGTCAACGGCAATCTCGACAATGCAGGCACCGTGACCGCGCGCAATTCGCTCAGTTCGATGGGCGGCGTGAACAACGCGGCGACGGGCCGGATCGAAAGCGCCGGCTCGCTGTCGTCGATGGGCCGCGTGCGCAACGCGGGCGTGCTGCACGCGGACGGCCCGATGAGCTTGATGGGTTCGCTGGTGAACGAACGCGGCGGTCGGATCAGCAGTTACGGCAAGATCAGTCAAATGGGTCTTGTGAAGAACGTCGGCGAGATCATCGAGCACATGAAGCGGCCGGAAGTGACGCCGCCTGTCGTCGTTGCAGAAAAGCCCGCGCAGCCGGAAGTGTCGACGCCGGTCGCGACCAAGCCGGCTGAACCGACTCCGCCTGTTGTCGTCGCAGAAAAGCCCGCTCAGCCGGAAGTCTCAACGCCGGTCGCGACCAAGCCGGCCGAACCGACTCCGCCTGTCGTCGTCGCGGAAAAGCCCGCTGAGCCGGAAGTCTCGACGCCGGTCGCAACCAAACCGGCTGAACCGACTCCGCCTGTCGTCGTCGCAGAAAAGCCCGCTGAGCCGGAAGTCTCGACGCCGGTCGCAACCAAACCGGCTGAACCGGCTCCGCCTGTCGTCGTCGCCGAGAAACCGGCTCGTCCGCCGGTCGCCATTACGCCGCTGCCGCCGATGATGGTGTTCCCGCCCATCTTCGTGTCCGGCTTCGTGCCGGTCTTCGTACCGCCGATCGCGATCGCGCCGATCCAGCCGATGCCGCCGTTCGGGTTCCGGCCATTCCGGCCGTACCGGCCGGCCGGCTTGCCGTCGTTCGCGTTCTCGCCGTTCGACATAGTGCCGTCGCTGAAGATGTTCACGCCATCGGGCATGGGCCTGTCGTTCGCGTCGAGGTTCTGATCATCGCGCACAGGTCGGCGGCCGAACGCTGACCGCGATTCGCATCGAATCGCCCGCGCCCGGCGCACGTCGTTCAACGCGCGCCGGGCGCTTTACATCGTGCGTTCGTCGGTCGCGACATCGGCGGTCTCATCGCGACGGCGCTGCGTCACGCCCGCCGGGCCGCAATCGGCATCGCGCGCCGCGATGCGATCCGCAGCCCGAGCACGCCGCCGGCCAGCAGCGCGACCGCGACGAGCAGCAGCGCGAGATCGTACGAATGCGTGACGTCCTTGATCCGCCCCATCACCGGCGGCAACGCAAGCCCCGCGATATTCGCGACCGCGTTGATCAACGCGATCGATGCGGCGGCCGTGAGCCCCGACACGTATTCGGTCGTCACCGCCCAGAACACCGGCGTCGCCGCCCAGTTGAACCCGACCGCGAGCACCAGCAACGCCTATGCGACGGGCAGCACGTGTACGTAGATCGCGCCGGTCAGCAGCGCGCCGGCGAGCAGCATCGGCACGCCGAGATGCAGCGCGCGTTCGCCGCCGAGATCCGAATGACGGCCGTTCGCGTACATCGCGACGCATGCGAACAGGAACGGCAACGCGGACAGGCTGCCGACCGCGAAACTCGATTGTCCGGACAGGCTCTTGACCAGCAACGGCAGAAACAGCGTGAGGCCGATCGTGCCGAACGCCTGCAGCAGCCAGAACGCTGCGAGCGCCCACACGGTCCGGTCGCCGAACGCGCGGCGCAGCGCAACGCCGTGCGACAGGTGTTCGCGCGGCGCGTCGTCGCGCAGCGTCGCCTCGAGCCACGCGCGCTCGTCGGCCGGCAGCCAGCGTGCGTGCGCGGGCGTATCGGGCAGCGTGCGCAGCACGACGAAACCGAGCAGCAGCGCCGGCACGCCTTCGAGCAGGAACAGCCAGCGCCAGCCCTCGACGCCGAACGTGCCGTTCAGATTCAGCAGCGCGCCCGATAGCGGAAGACCGATCACCGACGCGAGCGTCGCGCCGATATAGAAGAACGACATCGCGCGTGCGCGATCGCTCGCCGGATACCACGCGGACAGGTAATAGATGATGCCCGGCGTGAACCCCGCCTCGGCCGCGCCGAGCAGCAGACGCATCGCGTACAGCTGGCCGGGCGTCTGCACGGCGCTCATCGCCGCGGCCACCGCACCCCACGTGATCATGATCCGCGCGATCCAGCGGCGCGCGCCCACACGTGCAAGGAACAGGTTGCTCGGCACCTCGAACAGGATGTACGTCACGTAGAACAGCCCGGCGCCGAGCCCGTACATCTGCGCGCTAAGCCCGAGATCGGCGTTCATCTGCAGCGCGGCGACGGAGATGTTCGAGCGGTCGATATACGCGACCAGATACAGCAGCATCAGGAACGGAATCAGACGCAGGTTCAGCCGCCGCATCGTCGCGGCGTGCAACTGCGTGGCGGCAGCGGGCATCGGCGTGTCTCCTGGATCGTATCGTCGACGCGCACGTATCGGCACGTCGGACTGCATCGCCGCGCCGGTGTTGCGCGGCGTCGTTCGATGCAGTCTAGGAGTCACTGAAAAAGCGCGTCAATCGACGGGATTTCGTCTCGATATGTGAGACGTTCGCACGCTCGCATTGCTGCCGTGTCGATCCGATCGGACGCGATGCCGCATCGCATCGTCGCACGCATCGTTCGTCGCTCCGATATCGATGCCGAACCGCTCGCATCGCCTCCGTGCGCGGACCGAACGATGATCCGGACAACACGCGGCCGGCATCGCGACGACGGCCGATTCGAGTCCACGTTCGTGTGCTGCAACCGACGTGCCGACGCCCGCAGCAGCGCCCCCGACGCCTATTTCGCACCGTAGACGTCGAAGTCGAAATACTTGCGGTTGATCCGCTCGTACGTGCCGTTCGCGAGAATCGTCGCGAGCGCGCGATTGAACGCTTCGCGCAGCTCGCCGTCCTGCTTGCGCAGGCCGAGGCCGTCGCCCTGCCCGAAATACTTCGCGTCGTCGATCGGCGCGCCCACGAACGTGAAGTCCTTGCCCTGCGGCTTCTTCAGGAAGCCGTCGCTGGCCGCGATCGACGCCTGGAACGCCGCGTCGAGGCGCCCGGTGACGAGATCGGCGTACACGAGCTCCTGATTCTGGTACGACACGATCTGCGCGCCGGCCGGCTGCCAGTTCGCGATCGCGTAGTCGGCCTGCGCGGAGCCCTGCTCGACGCCGACGCGCTTGCCTTTCAGCGACGCCGCGCTCGGCAGCAGCGGCGAGCCTTTGCGTGCGATCAGCCGCGCGGGCGCATTCGAGATCCGGTTCGTGAACGCGATCTGCTGCATCCGCTTCGGCGTGATCGTCATCGACGATGCGATCACGTCGAACTTGCGCGCGAGCAGCCCCGGAATCATCCCGTCGAAGCTCGACTCGACCCACACGCAACGCGCACGCAGTTGCGCGCACAACGCGTTCGTGATGTCGACGCCGAAGCCGGTCAGCGTACCGTCGGGCAGCTTGTATTCGAGCGGTGGATAAGTCGGATCGACCGCGACGCGAATCTCCTTGCCCGTCCAGTCGCCGGCATGCGCGGTGCCTGCCGCCAGCGTGAGCGCAAGCGTTGCCATCCACTGTTTCATTGCGTGTGTCCTCCTGAGAGTCGTACGAGTCGTGATGGGAAATCGTGCGGCCGCATCATCCGAGGTAGCGCTCGGCCAGCGCGATCCAGTAGCTCGCGCCGATCGCGATGCATGCGTCGTTGAAGTCGTAGCCGGAATGATGCAGCCCGCAAGCCGCGGCGCCGTCGCCGTTGCCGATCGACAGGTAGCTGCCGGGACACGCCTGCAGCATGAACGCGAAATCCTCGCTCGCCGCGATCGGCCGCAGATGCGCGATCAGCGCATCGTCGCCGCCCCATTCGCGCGCGACGTCGCGTGCAAACGCCGTTTCGGCCGGATGGTTGACGAGCACCGGATAGCCGTGCCGATAGTCGATCTCGGCCGTCGCGCCGTAGCTCGCGGCCTGTCCGTGCACGATCTCGCGGATGCGCGTTTCGAGCAGCGTGCGCACGTCCGGCGACAGCGCGCGCACGCTGAGTTCGAGTTCCGCGTATGAAGGGATCACGTTCGACGCGGTGCCCGCATGGATCGAGCCGGCCGTGACGATCGCGAGCTCCTGCGGGTTCACGTTGCGCGACACGACCGTCTGCAGTGCCATCACGATCGATGCGCATACAACGACCGGATCGATCGTCGTGTGCGGTGCCGCGCCGTGCCCGCCGCGTCCGGTCACGCGCACGCGCACGTCGTCGGCCGACGCCATCGCGGGGCCGTCGCAGAAGCCGAGCACGCCGGCCGGCAGCCCCGGCACGTTGTGCATCGCGAACACCGCATCGCACGGAAACTGCTCGAACAGCCCGTCGTCGATCATCCGCTTCGCGCCGCCGCGCCCTTCCTCGGCCGGCTGAAAAATCACGTTCAGCGTGCCGTCGAAACGCGCGCGCTCGGCAATGCAACGCGCGGCCGCGAGCAGCATCGCCGTGTGTCCGTCGTGCCCGCACGCGTGCATCACGCCATCGCGGCGGCTCGCATGCGGCAGCCCCGTCGTCTCGCGGATCGGCAGCGCGTCCATATCCGCGCGCAGCCCGAGCCGCCGCGGGCCGGCGCCGCGCGACAGCGTGCCAACCACGCCCGTGCCGCCGAGGCCGCGCGTGACCCGATAACCCCACGTTGTCAGGCAAGACGCGACGAGCTCGCTCGTCGCGTATTCCTCGAAGCCGAGTTCCGGATGGGCGTGCAGCTGCCGGCGGAGCGCGATCATCTCGGCCTCGATCGCCGCCATTTCCGGTGCAATGCGTGTTCGCTCCAATGTCGATCCCTCTCCGTGCGTGTTCGTTGCCGGCCGCCGAAATGACGGTACGTGGCGGGATCGTATGCAGCGAAAATCCCGGCGAACAGCCGCCGTTTCGTTATGATGACAACCTTTGGTTGTCGGGTATCGCACGATGAGCAACATGAAGCTGCATCAACTGCAGGCGCTCGTCGCGAGCGCGGAAGCGGGCAGCATCCGCGGCGCGGCGCGCACGCTCGGGCTGTCGCAGGCGGCCGTCACGCGCGCGCTTCGCGAACTGGAGGCGAGCGAACGCCTGCCGCTGCTCGTGCGCGCACCGGAAGGGATCGGCTTCACCGAATACGGAAAGACGCTGCTCACGCACGCGAAGCTGGTGCTGAAGCAGCTCGAGCACGCGCAGAGCGATCTCGAACGGATGCGCGGCCGCGTCGAAGGCCGGCTGAGCGTCGGCGTCACGCCGTGGCTTACCGTCACGTTCCTCGCCGAAACGGTGCTGCGGTTTCGCGAGCGGATGCCCGACGTGCGCCTCGAACTCTACGAAGCGCTGATGGCCGTCGCGCAGCCGCTGTTGCGCGACGGCAGCATGGATTTCGCGCTCGGCCACCTGCAGCCCGGCAGCACGCAGGAATTCGCGTTCGAGCCGATGCTGCGCTACGACACGTCGGTGATGGTGCGCGCGGGCCATCCGCGCGAACGCGCGCGATCGCTGCACGACCTGCTCGACGACGACTGGGTGCTGACTTTCGCGGCCGACGGACAGGCCGCGCTCGTCGACTACCTGTTCACGCGCCACGGCGCGCGGATCGACGAGCGCCGCATCGTGCGCGCGCAATCGGTCGCGATGCTGCACACGATGCTCGAGCAGGCCGACATGTGCACGTGGTGCCCGACGATTCTCGCCGCGGTGCCGCCGTTCGGCGGCCGGATGCGCGCGCTCGCGCTGAAGGAAACGTTCGAGCCGCGCGACCTCGGCATCGTCACGCGCCGCGCGGGCACGCTGAGCGACGCCGCGCGCTGCTTCATCGACTGCCTGCTGCACGTGATCCGCCGGCATGCGCGCTCGGCGCGCCGCGACGACGTCGCGCTGTTCAGCACCGTGTCGCTGCTGATCTGATACGCGGCGCCGCTCGCCCGCATCGTTCGTCCAAAGCGCGTCCGCGCAAATGCTTTTCCGAATCCGTTATTGGATCGCGTCGCAGCCCGTTCCTATACTCGTCAGCACTCTCCGCTGCAGAGTGCCAATCAACTTCGACCGTACAGGACAGGACCGACAGATGAGCCTACGCCCCTTGCACGACCGGGTCATCGTGAAGCGACTCGATCAGGAAACCACCACCGCTTCGGGCATCGTGATTCCCGACAGCGCCGCCGAAAAACCCGACCAGGGCGAAGTGATCGCGGTCGGCCCCGGCCGCAAGGACGCGGACGGCCAGCGCATCGTGCCCGACCTGAAGGTCGGCGAACGCGTGCTGTTCGGCAAGTACGCGGGCCAGGCGGTCAAGGTCGACGGCAGCGAATTCCTCGTGCTGCGCGAGGAAGACGTCGTCGCGGTCGTCAATCAATAACGGGAGCGCAATCATGGCAGCAAAGGAAATCACGTTCAGCGACGTCGCGCGCGCGAAGCTCACCGAAGGCGTGAACGTTCTCGCGAATGCGGTGAAGGTCACGCTCGGGCCGAAGGGCCGCAACGTCGTACTCGAACGCAGCTTCGGCGCGCCCGTCGTCACGAAGGACGGCGTGTCGGTCGCGAAGGAAATCGGGCTCGCCGACAAGCTGCAGAACATCGGCGCGCAGCTCGTGAAGGAAGTCGCGTCGCGCACCAGCGACGCGGCCGGCGACGGCACGACCACCGCGACCGTGCTCGCGCAGGCGATCGTGCGCGAAGGCCAGAAGTACGTCGCGGCCGGGCTCAATCCGCTCGACCTGAAGCGCGGGATCGACAAGGCCGTCGCAGCTGCCGTCGACGAGCTGAAGAAGATCAGCAAGCCGACCACGACGAGCAAGGAAATCGCGCAGGTCGCGACGATCTCCGCGAACGGCGAGGAATCGATCGGCCAGCGCATCGCCGAAGCGATCGATCGCGTCGGCAAGGAAGGCGTGATCACCGTCGAAGACGGCAAGTCGCTCGCCGACGAGCTCGACGTCGTCGAAGGGCTGCAGTTCGATCGCGGCTACCTGTCGCCGTACTTCATCAACAATCCGGACAAGCAGATCGCCGAGATCGAAAACCCTTACATCCTGCTGCACGACAAGAAGATCTCGAACATCCGCGACCTGCTGCCGGTGCTCGAACAGGTCGCGAAGTCGGGCCGGCCGCTGCTGATCGTCGCGGAAGACGTCGAAGGCGAAGCGCTCGCGACGCTGGTCGTCAACAACATCCGCGGGATCCTGAAGACGGTCGCGGTGAAGGCGCCGGGCTTCGGCGACCGCCGCAAGGCGCTGCTCGAGGACATCGCGATCCTGACCGGCGGACAGGTGATCGCCGAGGAAACGGGCCTCACGCTCGAGAAGGCGACGCTCGCCGAACTCGGCCAGGCGAAGCGCATCGAGGTCGGCAAGGAGAACACGACCGTGATCGACGGCGCGGGCGATGCGAAGAACATCGAAGCGCGCGTGAAGCAGATTCGCGTGCAGATCGACGAAGCGACGTCGGACTACGATCGCGAGAAGCTGCAGGAGCGCGTCGCGAAACTCGCGGGCGGCGTCGCGGTGATCAAGGTCGGCGGCGCGACCGAGATCGAGGTGAAGGAGAAGAAGGACCGCGTCGACGATGCGCTGCATGCGACGCGCGCGGCGGTCGAGGAAGGCATCGTGCCGGGCGGCGGCGTCGCGCTGATCCGCGTGCGGCACGCGATCCGCGATCTGAAGGGCGCGAACGCCGATCAGGACGCCGGCATCAAGATCGTGCTGCGCGCGCTCGAGGAACCGTTGCGCCAGATCGTCACGAATGCGGGCGAAGAAGCGAGCGTCGTCGTCGCGAAGGTCGCGGAAGGCAGCGGCAACTTCGGCTACAACGCGCAGACCGGCGAATACGGCGACCTCGTCGAATCGGGCGTGCTCGATCCGACGAAGGTCACGCGCACCGCGCTGCAGAACGCGGCGTCGGTTGCCGGGCTGCTGCTGACCACCGACGCGACGGTGTTCGACGCGCCGAAGGACGCAGCGCCGTCCGCGGCGCCGGGTGCGCCCGGTGCGGGCGGGCCGGGGTTCGATTTCTGACAAGCAGCGCGGCATGCCAACGCATCGACCCTGCCCGAGCGCATAAGCCGGCGAACAGCGCGGAGCGTCACGGATCGTTCCGCGCTGCGCTATCACGACGCTATTGCAAGCGGGCCGACGGCGAGACCGACGCCGTCGATCGGCACATCGAAAATACACATATCGATCCGCTGCGTGCAGAAGAAATTCCGAATCGGATTCGTGCAATGCGACTACGCAGTCGCGTTGCGTTCGGTCGTCCCGCCGCCCTAGAATTCCGGCTCCGTAAAAAAACAGAGGGCCCATATGAGCACGCCGCCGTCCACCGTTCCGTGGAATATCGTCGCCGAACGTCTCGGGAAAATTTTCGACTTCGGCAAGAACGCCATCGAGCTGACCGCAAAGTTGGCGGTCCTGATGCTGGTCTTGCCAGGATTGTTGTTATGGACGTATCTCGACCGTATCGGCTGGCAGTTACTGTTTCTCGACTCGATCTCGTCGACGTCTGGTTTGCTCGCACTTCTTATCGGCACGGTATTGCTGGTATCCGGGGTGCTGCTCGTGCTGTGCGCACCGTCCATTTTTCTCCTGTCTCTACTTGCAATCGACAAGGAGCTGCGCGTCATCACGAAAAGCACGGCCGTCGCGATCCTGCTGACCGTCGTGACGTGGATGGCCATCGTATTCGCGGGATCGCTCTGGTTCAAGCACTTGTCCGTCCCGGTGGTTCTGCTTATCACGTTCGCGATCGGTATCGTCATCACGCTCGTCGGGCAGTACTTCGAGCGTACATTGACCGGCCAGGGCAAACTGAAAATACTGCTTAAGGCAGCAGGACTATCACTGCTCGTTACCATTGCCGCCGTTTCGGGCGGTGGTGGGTTCCTGACCGTCGAATCGTTTGCCGGTGACACGAGCACTAATGCCAAGGCACTCTCGGCACTCGCCACGCTTTTGCCCCTCACGCTCGCGGGCTTTTTGCCGGGCTTGATGGCGATCAGTCTTGCTGCGCGCAGCAAGCCGGCGACCGTCACGATCAAGTACGTCACTATCGGCGTCGGCTTCGTGCTCTATATCTTGGTCACGTGGTCGCTGACTTCATTGTCCACCGGCATCGGCGACCGTGCGCTCGAAAAGACGGGTGTGTACAGCACGACGCCCCAGGACTTTGAACTCCTCAAAGACGATGCACGGGACAGCGTCGCTCGCGTGGGTATCCCGATCACGTCGGCTGGAAAACCCACGATCCGAGCCTACGTTCGCTACGCGTTCGGCGACGTCCGCCTACTGTGTGCGAGCGAATTCCGGCCCGGCATCACGGACGGACTCGAGGACCCACTGTCGAACGATCCGGACGAACTCAAGCGTGCCAGGAACATGGCACTCGACGCGGGGCGCAATTGTGTGGTGCTGAGAAAGGACGACATCCGGCCGATTCGATTCAAGCAGTATCACTGAGCATGTTGCACTCAGACAGCCGGCGTGCGCGTCGACGCCGCGGAACGCCGGTTCTTGTTTGAATCACTTCACCGGATCGACCGGCGCCGCCGGCACGCCCCGCGCTTCGATGTCCCGCCCCGCGAGCAGACACAGATCTTCGCGATGATGCGCGGCGACCACCTGCACGCCGACCGGCACGCCGTTCACGAGCCCCGTCGTCACCGCGAGGCCCGGCAGCCCCATCGCGGGCAGCGCACGCAGCGTGAGCTGCGCTTCCCACACGCGCGCGAATCCGTCCGGCCCCTGCCGATCGAGATCGTCCGGGAACGGCAGTTCGGCCGACACCGGCATCAGCACGACCGCATACGCGTCGAGAAACAACCGCCATTCGCGTGCGAGCGTCGTACGGCGCACGAGCGCGCGGCTGATCACGTCGGCCGGCAGATCGCGCACCTTGTCGCGCACCGCGGCGATCACCGCGGCTGCGCCCGGATCGCCGTCGCTCGCGACCGCGTTCGCCAGCGCGTCGAAACCGTCGCCGAGCCACAGCTGCTCCTGTAGCTGCGCCGCTTCGCGCATCGGCGGCGTGTCGTCGATTTCGTCGACGGTCCAGCCGGCGTCGACGAGCCGGCGCGCGGCATCGCGCAATGCGGCTTCGACTTCCGGCACGACCTGCAGCCCGCCGGGACGAACGCACAGCGCCGCGCGACGCGACACCGCTCGGCCGTCGACCGGCACCTGCACGTACCACGGATCGCGCAGATCAGGCGCCGCGAGCGCATGCAGCGCGAGCGACAGATCGTCGATCGTGCGGGCGATCGGCCCGGCCGTCGACATCAGCTGCGCGCCGATCGCACGCTCCGGCGACGACGCATTGAAGGCCGGCACGCGCCCGAGCGACGGCCGCAGTCCATGCACGCCGCACGCGTATGCCGGATAGCGGACCGAGCCGCCGATGTCGGTGCCGAGCGCGAGCGCGCCGATCCCGGCCGCCACCGCGGCCGCCGCGCCGCCGCTCGAGCCGCCCGGCGTCAGCGACGGATCGCGCGGATTGCGCGTATGGCCGTGCACGAGATTCGACGTGAACCAGCGCAACGCGAAGGTCGGCGAATTGCTGCGGCCGAGCAGGATCGCGCCGGCCTTTCCGAGGTTCGCGACGGCCGGACTGTCCGCATGGGCGATCAGCTTTTCCTGCGCGCGCGTGCCGTTGGTCGTCGCGAAGCCGGCCTGATCGACGTTGATCTTCACGGTCACCGGCACGCCGGCGAGCGGCCCCGGATCGTCGCCGCGCGCGATCGCGCGATCGATGTCGTCGGCCTGCCGCAGCACGTCGTCGGGACGATGCTCGACCACCGCGTTGATCGCGGGATTCGCCGCATCGACGCGCGCGAGCGCGGCCTGCGCGACTTCGCGCGCCGACACGTCGCGCTGCCGCACACGCTTCGCAATTTCGGTTGCCGATAGTTGCCACAGTTGCGTCATGACTTCTCCTCGGGGAAGCACGTCACCGTCACTCGACGCACCGCAGTGCGAATCGCACCGCGGCGGCGTCCGCTCACTGCGCGCGCTGCTTCGCGCGTTCCGCGGCCGCGATGATCGCATCGGCCACGGCTTTCGGATGGCTGAGCATCGCGACATGGCTGCCGTTCACGCGGGTCACGGTCGCGCCGATCCGCTTCGCCATCGCGTCCTGCAGTTTCGGATCGATCATCCGGTCCTGCGTCGCGACGACGAACGAAGACGGCTTCGTGTGCCACGCGGCCTGCATCACCTTCTCCGAAATGCAACCGCTATACCACGGGCCCTGCGTCGCCGCAACGATGCGCTGCTGCGCGGGCGGCAGATCCGGCGCGAAATCCTCCGCGATCGCCTCGTCCGACAGCCGCGCGAAGCCACCCGAGTCCTTGCGCAGCTCGCCGGCCCACGACGGCGCCGGCAGCCCCTGCGTGACGTCGGCGATCGACTGGCCGTTGTCGGGCGCGAACGCGGCGACGTAGACGAGCGATTTCACTTTATCGTCGTTGCCCGCATCGCTGATCACGACACCCGCCCACGAATGGCCGACCAGCACGACCGGCCCGTTCTGCTCGTCGATCGCGCGCTTCGCGGCGGCCACATCGTCGGCGAGCGAACTCAGCGGATTCTGTACCGACACGACGTACAGCCCGCGCGCCTCGAGCAGCGGAATCACGCGATTCCAGCTCGACCCGTCGGCAAATGCGCCGTGTACGAGCACGACGTTCGTACCCTTCAGATCGGCTTGCGGCGCAGCGTGCGCCGCAACCGCGCCGAACAGCCCGCCGGCCACCGCGGCCGCCGTCAGCAGCCGTTTCATCAAACGAATCATCGTGATGCTCCTTGTGTGTCGTTGTTCAAATAAGGTCGAGCGTTCGACGCCGCCTCGCATCGCGCGCGGCGCGCGTCGGCGATGCGCGCCGCGCAGCGGGTCAGGAATGCGCGTACAGATCGTCCGCCGGCCATGCGGCAGTTGCGGCCGTTGCCGCGGTCGCGGCGTTTGCGGCGACACGCGTGCCACGTGCAGCGGCGCGGCCGGCCGGCGCCGAAGCGTCCGCGACGTTGTCGCCCTGCGACTTCGACGGACCGTTCTGATCGGAACGCACGACCTGCAGCGCGGCGGCCACGTCGTCCGGATAGTGCGCATCGCTGCTTGCCGGGTTGTAGCCGGCCCGCTCGAGGCGGATCAGTTCGGCGCGCACGTCGGCGCGCGTGACGCCGCGGCCGGTATCGGCGAACGACAGCGCGGGAAGGGAAGCAAGCACGGCGACGGCGAGGATTCGAGCGGTTTTCATCGTGTTTCTCCAGAAAGGATTTGACGTATCGATCATTCGGCATCCGGCGCGAATAGCGCGCATCGGACGTTTGCTGCATGTCGACAGTAGAACCCGCTCACGTATCCGGCATGTTTCCGGAACAGCGCCGCTGTGCAAGCCGATGTTTCCGGCGCGCGTGCGGATACAGTGCGATACACGGCCGGATCGTTTCGGACGTGCGGCGCGGCCGGCGGCCTCTTTCGTCGCCGCACGTACGATGAAAAAAGGCGTGCCCGTTCGGCACGCCTGCTGGCGCAGCGATCCACCGCGCGCGTATCGCGTCAAGGCGCGAGCCGCGTGAACACGTAGTCGTGGTTCTTCACGCGCGCCTGGTGACACGCAAAGCACGTCTGGTGCTGGCCGATGTCGGCCGGCACACCGTTGACGAAGCGCCCGAAACCCCAGCCGCCCGTCGACGCATAGCGGCGCGAATCCTTCACCATCACCTGCACCGTCGTCGCCTGGCCCGGCACGGTCGCCGACGGGAACTCGTCGGACTGCTTGCGCTTGTATGCGAGCTTCACGAGGATCGTGCCGTCCGGGAACGGCAGCGTCGACTGCTCGAGCGCGCGCATCGCGACCGGATTGCCGAGCACCACGCGCAGTTCGTCGAGCGGCGCCGCTTCCTCGGCCGGCGCGACCATTTCCCACTTGCGGTAGCCGGGCGGAATCGTCACGCCGTAGATCGGCGACGCCGCCGGTTTCGACTGCTCGGCAAACGCGGCCGGACCGCTCGCCGACAGCGCGCCGGCCAGCAGCGCACCTGCGACGAGCACGCGGCGCGCGCCGCGACGGAAGGTGTCGTGGCCGGCCCGCATCACAGGTGCTCCACTTGCAGCATCGCGTCGGCGAACGCCTGCGGCGCTTCCTGCGGCAGATTGTGGCCGATGCCGCCGGTGATCGTCCGATGCTGATACTTGCCCGTGAACTTCTTCGCATACGCGGCCGGCTGCGGATGCGGCGCGCCGTTCGAGTCGCCTTCCATCGTGATCGTCGGCACCGCAATCGTCGGGCCGGCAGCGAGGCGCCGCTCGATGTCGTCGTATTGCGCTTCGCCCTTCGCGAGCCCGAGGCGCCAGCGGTAGTTGTGGATCACGATCGCAACGTGATCGGGGTTCTGGAACGACTCGGCCGTACGTGCATAGGTTTCGTCGGAGAACTGCCATTTCGGCGACGCGAGCTTCCAGATCAGCTTGTTGAACGCATCGCGGTTCGCCGCATAGCCGAGCGCGCCGCGCTCGGTCGCGAAGTAGAACTGATACCACCACTGCAACTCGGCCTGCGGCGGCAGCGGCTTGCGGTTCGCCTCCTGGCTGCCGATCAGATAGCCGCTCACCGACACGAGCCCCTTCACGCGCTGCGGCCACAGCGCGGCGATCACGTCGGCCGTGCGCGCGCCCCAGTCGTAGCCGCCGAACACCGCGCGGTCGATCTTCAGTGCGTCCATCAACGCGACGATGTCGACGGCCGTGACCGCCTGCTGGCCGTTGCGCACCGTGTCGGCCGAGCGGAACGTCGTCGAGCCGTAGCCGCGCAGGTACGGCACGATCACGCGATAGCCGGCCGCGACGAGCAGCGGCGCGACTTCGGCGTAGCTGTAGATGTCGTACGGCCAGCCGTGCAGCAGGAACGCGACGGGGCCGTTCTTCGGTCCGAGGTCCGCATACCCGACGTTCAGCACGCCGGCGTCGATTTGATGGATCGGCCCGAGCGACGCGCCGCCCGCGCCGCTGGTTGCGGACGCAACGGGCGCGGACTGTGCGTGCGCAAGGTTCGCCAAGCCGAGATCGGCGAGGCTCAGGCTCGCGACTGCGGTGCCCAGCAGCAGGCGGCGTCGGGTGTTCACGGTATCAGGCATGATTCGTTCTCCATTGTCGATCGCTAAGTAAAGGGCCGCGGGCCACGCACGCGCGCCGGTATCGCCGTTCGCAGCGGTCGCGCATGACGTTGCGCCGCCGTGCGAAACGCTTCACCGTTTTTATATCCGAACCGTTCGGACGCTTTGTATCGCTACGTATCCGTGTCGAAGCACGACACATGACGATTCAAAATTGTGGTTCGAACGCAGGCTCGCGCAGGCGTCGCGCCGTATCGCAGGCCGCCCGCGCGTCGCCCGTCGTGCGTTACGCGCGCCGCAGCGGCCGGAACCCGGCCCGCACTTCGCGGGCGAACAGCTCTGGCACTTCCCATGCCGCGAAATGCCCGCCCTTGTCGACTTCGTTGAAGTAGATCAGGTTGTGATAGCAACGTTCTGCCCAGCTGCGCGGCGCCTGGTAGATCTCGCCGGGGAACACCGTGATCGCGGCCGGCAGCGAGATGTCGACCGCGTTGAAGTTGTTCGAGTGATCTTCCCAGTAGATCTGCGCCGACGACGTCGCGGTGTTCGTCAGCCAGTACAGCGAGATGTCGTCGAGGATCTCGTCGCGCGGAATCGAGCGCTCGGGCACGCCGCCGCTGTACGTCCATTGCGAGATCTTGTCGTACATCCACGCGGCCTGGCCGGCCGGCGAATCGGCGAGCGCGTAGCCGACGGTCTGCGGGCGCGTGACCATCATCGCCGAGTAGCCGCAGTTGTCGCGATAGAACGTCGCGAGCTTCTCGTATGCGGCCTTCTCCTTCGGCGACAGCGCGGCCGGCGCCGGCGCGTCGAGCTGCAGCAGCGCCGCGATGTCCGGCGGCACCGTCGCCGGCATGTTCACGTGAATGCCGACCAGCCCCTTCACGCGCTGCATCGCCATCCGGTGCGAGATCACCGAGCCGCAGTCGCCGCCCTGCGATACGAAGCGCGTGTAGCCGAGCCGCGCCATCAGTTCGCCCCACGCACGCGCGATGTGGTCCGAGCCCCAGCCCGTCCGCGTCGGCCGGCCGGAGAAGCCGAAGCCGGGCAGCGACGGCACGACGACGTGGAACGCGTCGTCGGCGCTCGCACCGTGCGCGGTCGGATCGGTCAGCGGGCCGATCGCCTTCAGCAGCTCGAAGACGGAGCCCGGCCAGCCGTGCGTCATGATCATCGGCATCGCGTTCTCGTGCCGCGAGCGCACGTGGATGAAGTGAATATCGAGCCCGTCGATCTCCGTGATGAACATCGGAAAGCCGTTCAGGCGGGCCTCGCCCTTGCGCCAGTCGTAGTCGGTGCCCCAGTAGTTCAGCAGCGCCTGCATGCGCGCGAGCCGCACGCCCTGCGATTCGTCGGCGACGGTTTCGCGGCCCGGCCAGCGCGTTGCGGTAATGCGGCGGCGCAGGTCGGTCAGTGCTTCGTCGGGAATGTGCGCGGTGAACGGTCGTATGCCGGTCGTGCCGGTCGCGGCATGCACTGCGGTGGGCAGCATCGCGGCGACGCCGGCGGCCACGGAGCTGGCGAGCACGTGGCGGCGCATCGGGGAAAACGGTGTGGAAGACATCGTTCGGCATCTCCTTTCGTGAAGTGGACATGCCGTGCGTCCGATCGCGCGTTCGCTGTCGTGGCGACGCGGCCGGTCACGCGGCGTCGCCCATTTGAAAGGTCCGATGTATCCGGGATTTGTCTGATTTGTACGCGTTTGTAGCGACGAGCGGCCCGCGCGGCCGCGGTTCGGCGCGGCTCCGCGGCCGCGCACTGCAGTTCACAGCGCGTTGACGATCGCGCCGTCGACGCGGATGTTCTGCCCGGTGATATAGCCGGCGCCGTCGGACAGCAGGAACGCGACCGTCTTCGCGATCTCGCCGGTCTTGCCGAAACGGCCGGCCGGAATGCGCGCGACGATCTCGGGCGTTTCCGGCCAGCTGTCGACGAAGCCCGGCAGCACCGCGTTCATCCGGATGTTGTCGGCCGCGTAACGTTGCGCATACAACCGCGTCCACGCACTCAGCGCCGCACGCAGCGCGGACGACACGGGCATCGCCTGCTCGGGCGCGTCGGCCGCGAAACTGGAGATGTTCACCGCCGCGCCGCCGCCCTGCTGCTGGAAGATCGGCGTCACGCGACGCATCACGCGCACCACGTTCAGCAGGATCAGGTCGAGCCCCGCATGCCAGCTTTCGTCGGCGATCGACAGCAGGTCGCCCTTCGGCGGATGCCCGGTGTTGTTGACGACGGCGTCGATCCGCCCGTAGCGCGCGACCGTCTGCTGCACGAGCCGGTCGATGTCGGCGTCTTCCGTCACCGAGCCCTGGATGCCGAAGCCGCCCAGTTCGTCGCCGAGCGCCACCGCGCTGCCGGACGGCGACATCAGCGCGACGCGGTAGCCCGTCGCCGCCAGCTCGCGCGCGATCGCCGCGCCCATGCCTTTGCCCGCTGCCGTGATCAATGCTACTTTTTCTACAGTCACGATCCGCTCCTCGTTCGAATGCTGCACTCGCGCTGCCGCCATCCGGCACGCACCGGTGGTAATGTAGGCGCATCGTTCGCCGCTGTCGAACCAGTATTTCTGCGATCAGCCGATAGATTTTCTACATTCTCGCGATGCCGCCACGCCCTTCCCGCCTGCCGCCGCTGAACGCGCTTCGCGCATTCGAAGTGTCCGCGCGGCACCTCAACTTCCGCGCCGCGGCCGACGAGATCGGCGTCACGCAAGGCGCGGTCGCGCAGCAGGTACGCCATCTCGAGGACGTGCTCGGCCTGAAGCTGTTCGAGCGCCTGCCGCGCGGGCTCGCGCTGACGCACGACGGCGCCGCGTACTTCTCCGACGTGCAGCGCGCGCTGCTCGCGATCGCCGACGCGACCGACAGGCTCGTGAAGCGGCGCGCGGCGCTGACGATCAGCACGACGCCGTCGTTCGCGTCGAAGTGGCTGATCCCGCGGCTCGCGCAGTTCACCGATGCGCATCCCGACTACGACGTGCGCGTGATCGCCGATCCGCAGCTCGCGACGTTCCGCCACGACGGCGTCGATCTGGCGATCCGCTACGGGAAGCCGCCGTTCGGCAAGCATCTCGTCGCGCATCCGCTGTTTCCGCTCGACGTCTGCGCGGTATGCAGCCCCGCGCTGCTGGCCGCGCCCGCGTCGCCGCGCGCGCTCGCGGGCCTCGTGCTGCTGCACGACGCGCACGATCTGTGGCCGGCGTTCGTCGCCGCGCTGCCTGAGCCGGTCGACGTCGATCCGCACAAGGGGCTGCGCTTCAACCAGACGTCGCTCGCGATCGATGCGGCCGTCGCGGGCCAGGGCATCGCGCTCGCGACCGATCCGCTCGTCGAGCGCGACATCGCGGCGGGCCGGCTGTGCAAGCCGTTCGAGTTCGCGTTTCCGCTGTCGGTCGGGTTCTATCTCGTGTACCCGGCCGAGCGGCGCGACGACGACGCGATCGCGGCGATGCGCGACTGGATCGTTCGCGAGGCGGCGTCGGACGAAGCGCGGTAAGCGGCGGCGGGGCGATCGCGGTCGCGATCACGGCGCGATCCAGCGGCCTGCGTAGCCGGTCGCATTCACGTCGAATACCGCTCGACGATGACCGGCACGCGCGAGTTCGAGCCAGTCCACGCGCGTCACCGTCACATGCAGCACGCAGAAGTTCTCGTAGCCGTCGTCGGCGTGCGTCGTGCGCGGGTTCGCGGCGACATGCGCGTCTTCCGGCGACGCGATCGGCGTCGCGGGCGCGAGCGGCGTGCGATACAGCAGCAGCGTATGCGGACGGCTCGCCCGCCACAGCGCGCGCCGCTGCGCGTCGTCTTCGACGATCGATGCGATCCCTTCCGCGCGAATCTGCACGAGCGCATCGAGATCGTTCGCGACGAGCGCGATGCGCGGATCGCGGCGCAGCTCCGCGACCTTCTGCGAACGCAGGTCGGTATGAAACGACAGCCGGCGCGCCGCGCGGCACACGTCGCGCAGCACGACCGTGCGCACCTTGGGCGCGCCATCGACGCCGAGCGTCGCGGCCTGCAGCATCGTGAACGGCGAGCGCTGCGCGCTCACGCCCGATTCGAGGCACGACCATACGCGGTCGTAGGTCGCGGCGAGCGATTCGGAGGCGGGGTCGGGCATCATCGGGCGGGCGGCGTGTTGGCTTCGATCGCGCCAGCTTAACCGTTTCGATCGCGCCGCCGCTCAGTTGTAGCCGAGCACGACCGGCGCGGCGTCCGGTGTATCGACGGCATCGGCAGGCTCCGATGCGAACCGGCCGAGCACGTCGACGACATACTGCGGCCCCGCGCCGATCTGCGACGAACGGTGCTCGACCGGCTCGATTCCCGCGGCGCGCGATGTGTCGTCCCGCTGCGCGATGTCGTTGAAGATGACGTTCATTGTTTGCGTCCTCACGCGGCGAGCGCCGCACCATACGCGCGCACGAGGCGCGCGACGCCTTCGCGGATCGCATCGACGTCCGGTGCGGCGAACGACAGGCGCAGCGATGCGTCGTCGACGTTGTCCGCGAAGAACGCGCTGCCGGGCACGAACACGACCTTGTTCGCAATCGCGTGCTGCAGCAGTGCAGCCGACGACACGGCGCCGAGCCGCGCCCACACGAACATCCCGCCTTCGGGACGATGGAACTCGATTGCATCGCCGAAGCCGTCGCGCAATGCGTCGCACATCGCATCGCATTTGCGCCGGTACGCGTGCGCGATGCGCGGCAGATGACGTTCGAGCGCGCCGTCGGCCAGATACTCGGCGGCCGTCGCCTGCGTCCACGGCGCGCTGCACAGATCGACCGTCTGCTTCGCGATCACGCAGCGCCGCGCGATGTCGGCCGGCGCGATCGTCCAGCCGACTCGCAGCCCCGGCGCGACGATCTTCGACAGGCTCGCGAAGTGCACGATCCAGTCGCGCGCGCCGTCCACTTCGCCGGCGAGCGCGAGCAGCGACGGCACGGCTTCGCCCGCGAAACGCAGGTCGCCGTACGGATCGTCCTCGACGATCAGGAAGCGGTATTGCACGGCGAGGCGCAGCAGCTTCATCCGCCGTTCGCGCGCGAGCGTCGCGCCGGTCGGATTCGCGAACGTCGGCACCGTGTACAGCAGCTTCGGCTGCGTCAGCTCACCCGATGCGAGCAGCGTGCCGAGCCGGTCGACGTCGAGACCGTCGCCGTCGACCGGGAGCGTCACGATGCGCGCGTGCTGCATGCGCATCGCCTGCAGCGTCGCCGGATAGGCCGGCTGTTCGGTCAGCACGACATCGCCGGGCGACACCATCACGCGCAGCAGCAGGTCGAGGCCCTGCTGCGAGCCGGTCGTGACGAGCAGTTCGGATGCGGTGCACGCGGCGCCGCGGCGCGCCATCAGCGCGATCAACTGCTGTTTCAATTCCGCGAGGCCGTCGGTCGGCCCGTATTGCAGGCAGCGCACCGGTTGCGCATACGCACGCGCGGCCGCCGCATTCAGTCCGTCGACGTCGAACAGGTCGCTGGCCGGATAGCCGCCCGCGAACGAGATCATCCCCGGCTCGGAGAGGTACTTGAACAGCTCGCGGATCGGCGAGCCGGCCGGTTGCTGGAACGAAGGAGTGAACGCGTACATGTCGTCGTGGGCCCGATGCGGTTGGCGGCGGCGAAGGCCTCCGCGCGCCGGCCGCCCGCGCTTCCCGCGCAGCGGCGACCGACGCGAGCCACGATTGTCGACAGTCATTAACGCCGCCGCAAACGATATCTACGCACTAGGTCTTGCGGTTTGGTCATCAATTCATCAGGCCGCGATGCGGGGCAAACGACGGAGCCTTTCAGCCGCCCCTCCCGCCCCCACATCGTGCACGGCCCACGAACGATGGATAATGCGAGGCAATCGACCGTCGTCCGTGCCGCGCGATCCATCAGCTGCCGACGGACGACTCCGTTCCGCTGCCGCCGATTCCCGGATTTCATCATGCGCATCCCACCGCTGAAGGCGATCATCGCGTTCGAAAGCGTTGCCCGAACCAAGAGCGTGAATCGCGCGGCCGACGAGCTCGGCCTGACCGCATCGGCAGTCAGCCATCAGCTGAGCAACCTCGAGTCGCTGATCGGGCAGCCGCTGTTCCAGCGTTCCGGGCGCGGGCTCGTGCTCACGCCGACCGGCGAGCGCTATCTGGCCGACGTGACGGGTTCGCTGGCCGATCTGAGCCGCGCGACCGAGCGCGCATCGAGCGGCACCGAAGTCGACATTCTCCGCGTGCATTCGAGCCCGAGCTTCGGGCTGATGTGGCTGCTGCCGAGGCTGTCGTCGTTTCAGCAGGCAAACGGCGACATTCAGCTGAACCTCGCGTGCTCGTACGAGAACGTATCGTTCTCGAACGGCTTCTACGACATCGACGTCAGACACGGCTACGGAAACTGGGACAACCTCGAAGTCCGGACCGTGCGCGGCGAATTCATCGCGCCGCTCGCCGCGCCGCGCTACCTCGAACGGCATCCGGTCCATGCCCCCGAAGATCTGCTCGCGCACCGGCTCATCTATTCCGAAACGCCGCTCGTCCAGTGGAAGCAGTGGTTCGGTCGGACCGGCGTATCGCTCGCGACGCAGAAGACGTTCGATTTTTCGTTCGATCGTTCGTACATGTCGCTCGAAACCGCAGCGCTCGGCCTCGGCATCGCGCTCGAAAGCCTGATGCTCGCGTCCGCGAAGATCCGCGACGGCCTGCTCGTGCCCGTATTCGGCGACCGCCATGCGGTCGAAGTCGGCGCGCATCATCTCGTTTACCCGAGGCAAACGCCGAACTGCCGCGCGTGAAGCGCTTCCTCGCATGGATCGAGCGCGAAGTCGCGACGCAGCACCACGCACGCTGACGGCCGACGCCGCGCGCCGATTGCGATATTGCGCTGCGGCACGCGGCGGCCGGTGCGGCGTCATCTGAAATTTTCTCAACTATGGTTGAGCGTTTCCGCGTTGATGCGGGTGTCGCACAAGCCGACACTCAGCGCAACATCAACACAGGAGACGACCGATGTTGCTCGAGAACCGGATCATCATCGTGACAGGCGCGGCGTCGCCGCGCGGTATCGGCAAGGCCACCGCCCGCGCGCTCGCCGCGCACGGCGCGCGCGTGGCGATCCTCGACCTTCGCGAGGAAGACGCGCGGGCGGCGGCCGCCGACCTCGGCGCCGACCATCTCGGCCTCGCGTGCGACGTGACCGACCGCGACGCATGCGTCGCCGCGGCCCGCGCGACGCTCGAACGCTACGGCCGCATCGACGGCCTGGTGAACAACGCGGGCATCACGCAGCCCGTTCGCACGATGGACATCGCCGCGCGCGACTTCGACGCGATCGTCGACGTGAACCTGCGCGGCACGCTGTACATGTCGCAGGCGGTGCTTCCGGCGATGCGCGAGCAGCGCGGCGGCAGCATCGTGTGCATGTCGTCGGTGTCCGCGCAGCGCGGCGGCGGCATCTTCGGCGGCCCGCACTACAGCGCCGCGAAGGCCGGCGTGCTCGGCCTCGCGAAAGCGATGGCGCGCGAGTTCGGCCCCGACCGTATCCGCATCAATTCGATCACGCCGGGCCTGATCCAGACCGACATCACCGGCGACAAGCTCACGCCCGCGATGCGCGACGACATCGTCAACGGCATTCCGCTCGGCCGGCTCGGCGACGCGGCCGACGTCGCGAACGCGTGCCTGTTCCTGCTGAGCGACCTGTCGAGCTACCTGACCGGCATCACGCTCGACGTCAACGGCGGCATGCTGATCCACTGAGCACGGCGCCGCGACATGCGACGCCGCACATCGCGCACCCGCGGACGACCGCGGGGCCATGGCAGGAGACGAAGATGAGAGCAAAGTACACCGCACCGCCGGTTCCCGGCGACGTGCTGCAGCGAGACGATTCGAAGACGTTCGAAGCCGCGACGTATGCGAAGGTCGCCCGGCGGCTGATTCCATTCCTGATGCTGTGCTATCTGGGCGCGTATCTCGACCGCGTGAACGTCGGCTTCGCGAAGCTGCAGATGCTCGGCGACCTGCGCTTCAGCGAGACCGTGTACGGGATGGGCGCGGGCATCTTCTTTCTCGGCTACTTCCTGTTCGAGGTGCCGAGCAACGTGATCCTGCATCGGGTCGGCGCGCGGCGCTGGCTCGCGCGCATCATGCTGACGTGGGCGGTGATTTCCGCGAGCTTCGTGTTCGTGAAGTCGCCGACCATGTTCTACGTGCTGCGGTTTCTGCTCGGCGTCGCCGAGGCGGGCTTCGCACCGGGCGTGATCCTCTATCTGACGTACTGGTTTCCGTCCGAGCGGCGCGCGAAGGCGCTGTCGCTGTTCTTCATTGCGATTCCGCTGGCCGGGATCGTCGGCGGGCCGTTGTCGGGCGCGATCATGCATGCGCTGCACGGCGCGATGTCGATGGCCGGCTGGAAGTGGCTGTTCCTGCTCGAAGCGCTGCCGTCGCTCGTGCTCGGCTTCGCGATCCTGTTCTATCTCGACGACGGGATCGCGCACGCCAGGTGGCTGACCGACGCGGAGAAGGCGCTGCTCGCGCGCAACGTGTCGGCCGATGCCGAGCACAAGACCGCGCACGGATCGATTCGCGCGTTCATCGGCGACCGCCGGCTGTGGCTGATGGCCGCGATCTATTTCTGCGTCGTGCTCGGCCAGTACGGCCTCACGTTCTGGCTGCCGACGATCATCCGCAAGGCCGGCGTCGCCGATCCGCTGTGGGTCGGCCTGTTCACCGCGATTCCGTACACGTGCGCGATCGTCGCGCTGCCGCTGATCGGCATCAGCGCCGATCGCCGCCGCGAACGCCGTCTCCATCTCGCGGTGCCGATGCTGATCTCGGCAGCCGGTTTTGCGGCATTGCCGGCGCTCGGCAGCGTCGCCGCGTCGATCGTGTGCCTGAGCATCGCGTCCGCCGGCATTCTCGCGTCGTCATCGCAGTTCTGGTCGCTGCCCACCGCCCTGCTGGGCGGGATGTCGGCCGCGGCCGGCATCGCGGCGGTCAATTGCTTCGCGAACCTCGCGGGCTTCTTCTCGCCCGCGATCGTCGGCTGGCTGAACGACCTGACCGGCAAATCCACCGCCGGCCTCGTGTTCATTTCCGTCGCGGTCACGCTCGGCGCGCTGCTGGTGTTCCTGGTGCCGCGCTCGGTGAATCGCTGATCCGACTCGCCTCTTTCCGAACCAAACTGGAGCTATCGATGGATACCGAAGCCGTCCATGAAGCGGTCACGCTCGCCGAGCGCGCGTACCGCATCCGAAGAAACGCCGTGCTGATGGGCGAAGTGCAGGGCCAGGGTTATATCGGCCAGGCGCTCGACATCGCCGACGTGCTCGCCGTCGCGTATTTCGGTGCGATGCGCTACCGCGCCGACGATCCCGAATGGGACGGCCGCGACCGTTTCCTGCTGTCGAACGGCCACTATGCGATCGCGCTGTACGCGGCGCTGCTCGAGGCCGGCATCCTGCCGGCCGACGAACTCGAAACCTACGGCAGCGACGACAGCCGCCTGCCGATGTCCGGCATGGCGAGCTATACGCCCGGCATGGAAATGTCCGGCGGCTCGCTCGGGCAAGGCCTGACGATCGCGGTCGGCCGCTGCCTCGGGCTCAAGCGCAAGGGTTCGGACGCGTTCGTCTACACGCTGTTCTCCGACGGCGAGCTCGACGAAGGCGCGATCTGGGAAGGGCTGATGTCCGCCGCGCACTGGAAGCTCGACAACCTGATCGCGATCGTCGACGTCAACAATCAGCAGGCCGACGGCCCGTCGACGCAGATCATGGCGTTCGAGCCGCTCGTCGACAAGCTCGAAGCGTTCGGCTGGTACGTGCAGCGCGTCGACGGCAACGACATCGACGCGGTGAAGCGCGCGTTCGACAATGCGCGCGATCATGACCGGCCGCAGCCGCGCATCGTCGTCTGCGATACGAAGATGGGGCGCGGCGTGCCGTTCCTCGAAGCGCGCGAGAAGAATCATTTCATCCGCGTCGACGCGCACGAGTGGAAGCTCGCGCTCGACGCACTCGAAGCAGGGAGACGAGCATGAGCACCGCCGGCAACACCACGCGCCTGAAAACGTCCGCGATGATCGCGTCGATCGCCGCCGAAGGACAGGCCACCCGTTCGGCACCGTTCGGGCATGCGCTGTCGGCGCTCGCGCGAACCCGGCCCGACGTGATCGGCATGACCGCCGACCTCGGCAAGTACACCGATCTGCACGTCTTCGCGAAGGAATTCCCCGACCGCTACTACCAGATGGGCATGGCCGAGCAGCTGCTGATGGGCGCGGCCGCCGGCTTCGCGCACGAAGGCGCGCAGCCGTTCGTCACGACGTATGCGGTGTTCGCGACGCGCCGTGCATACGACTTCATCCATCAGGCGATCGCCGAGGACAATCTCGACGTGAAGCTGATCTGCGCGCTGCCCGGCCTCACGACCGGCTACGGCCCGAGCCACCAGGCCGCCGAGGATCTTGCGCTGATGCGCGCGATGCCGAACATGACCGTGATCGATCCGTGCGACGCGGTCGACATCGAACAGATGGTGCCGGCGATCGCCGCGCACGACGGACCCGTGTACGCGCGCCTGCTGCGCGGCAACGTGCCGGTCGTGCTCGACGAATACGACTACACGTTCGAACTCGGCAACGCGAAGCTGCTGCGCGACGGCAACGACGTGCTGCTGATCTCGTCCGGGATCATGACGATGCGTTCGCTCGAAGTCGCAAAGGCCCTCGAGGCCGACAACGTCGACGTCGCCGTGCTGCACGTGCCGACCATCAAGCCGCTCGATACGGCGACGATTCTTCGCGAAGCGCGGCGCACGGGGCGCATGGTGGTCGTAGCGGAAAACCATACGCAGATCGGCGGTCTCGGCGAAGCGGTCGCGAGCACGCTGCTCGGTGCGGGCGTGGCCGCACCGTTCCGGCAGATCGCGCTGCCCGACGCGTTCCTCGCCGCAGGCGCGTTGCCGACGCTGCATCGGCGCTACGGAATCTCCGCCGATGCGATGGCGGCAAGCATCAAGGGCTGGCTCGGCTGAGCGGCGCGCATCGGCTGTCGGTCGGGAAATCGATCCGTCTCTCGTCGATGCCCGTGCCGGACGATCGGTTGCCGGTCGTCCGGCGCCGCTGTCATCGATAGAGCGACGCGCTTTCGCCGGTTGTTGCGCGGCGCCAGATTTCGGCGTCGGAAAGCGTCGTTTCGATGAACTCGACCGGCACGCCCGCGTTGTCGATCATCGCGACGCGATAGCCGTCGATCGGCTCGTACGGCCCGAGGATCACCGTGTGTCCGTCGATCGCAGCCGCCAGATCGCTGACCTTGTACGCGACATGCGGCTGACTGCGCACGAGCGGATGCAGCGGCGAATCGGGCTCGAACCGGTGCCATTGAATCGGCAGCGGGCCGGTCGGATCGTCGGTCGTATACATCCCGGCGGCACGCGCGTATCGTTCGCCGGCGAGCCGCTGCTCGGTCGGAATGCCGATGTGATGCAACGAGTAAGTGACGCCTTGTCGTGTCACGTTCGTCTCCGTCGACGGTCGATTGCGATGCGCGGGCTTCGCTGCGGCGCTGTGAAACCGCGTTGCCGTGCGGAGCGCCGGCGGCGGCATGCCGTGCATTTTGCGCGGGTTGTCTTAGTGGAAACTTAACGGGGCGGAGAGGAGGTGCCGGGGTCCGTTTCGGGTTCGTGCGCGGGAGCGATGAAACGGTCCCGCGCAACGATCGCGCTCACGTCGTTCGATCCTTTACCGCTACGTGCTGTCGTCGCATGCCCTGTACGATCCAGTAGCTCATCAGACAGAGCGCGACGAATGCGGCGAACCGCGGCTGGGCGATCGCGAGGGCCGTCCACAGCATGTACATCAGCCCCAGAAAGGTCTGTGGCAGGATCTGGCCCAGTTGTGCCCACTGCATCGTTCCGAGCATGCTGCCGACAACGATCAATGCGGCATACGCGCTCCAGGTCGGCTCGGACCACGCCGGACTGAAGTCCGACAGCTGCATGCCCATCAGCGAGAATGCGACCGTCACGCCTGCGGCAAACCACGCGACGGTCGCCGCGATGCGCAACGCACGCCGCCGCTCGACCATTGCGTGCAGCTCCATCTGCACGAAACCTGCGAACATGCCGTACAGGACGGCCTGCCCGAGCGGCACCATCCACGAGCCGCTGGCGAATAGCATGTAATAGCCGACGAAGCCGAATCCGCACGCCGCATACACGGCGATGATGGCGAGCCCCGCCAGACGCGGCCACCCATGCACGGCGAGCGCCCACCAGGTTGCGATGGACAGCGCCGCCAACGCGGCCGACGTCACAGCGCCCATTCGGCTATCCGCATACGCGGCGCAGGTTGCCGCCACCCACAATACGATCCAGCCGTAACGCACCGGCATGCGTTCTCGCGCGACGCGGCGCCAACGTTGCGAAAGCGTCGGCGCACGAAATTCGACGATGCCATACACGAGCGTCGTCAGCAGCATCGCGAAGACCGCGATCGATCCTTGCGCCGTCCAGGATCGACCGCCGACGCCCGCCGGAGCGAGCCCCGACAGCGCTTTTTCGAGCAACAGGCCGCACCACAGTCCGGCCGCCGGTGCCGTCATGCACAGGTGTATCGCTTTCGTCCGCAACAAACACGCGTTGCGCCAGAAAGCGATCCGCTCGCCGTCGAACCGCAGGTTCCGCGCGTTGCCGAACGACACCTGCAACGCGTACAGCAGCTGCTCCATCTCCCGATGGCGCGTGCGCGCGCGAAGCGCGAACAGCGCCTTCGCCAACCGCGGCGACGGTCGCTCCAGCAGGGCGACCGCGTGCGGAAAATGGCGCCGGGCCTGCGCATATTCCTCCTGCGCGAAGATTTTCGACAGCGCCTGCCCCGCCAGATATGCGTTGCGCGCGAACAGATGCGCGGCGTTGTCGCGCCAGTTCAACGCGTCCGCAATATCGGTGCGGCTGTCGGGCGGGATGTCGTCGCGCAGGCAGTACATCAGCGCCGCCCACTCGAGTTCGTCGCGCAACGCGATATTGACGATCGATCCGAACAGCACCTTGATTTCGCGCCGCGACGTGACGCTCGCTGCATCCGCAGTGAATTCGGCCCATATTTGCGCGGCCTCGGCCGCGGGATCCGATGCGTGCAGCGGCAGCGAGTCCGTCGACGGCGTTCGCTGCCGCACGGGCGGCCGCTCGGCCACCACGGATGGCGCGACGTCGCGCGTATCGGCGCCCGACGCTTCATTCACACCCTGCCGAGCCGGTTCCGGCGCAGCGGCGTCGACCGCTACCGTCGTGCCTTCTGCAGCCGCGTTGCGCGTTAGCTGCAACGCGTGCTCGTACGCGTTGCGCAATGCCTGAAACGCATCGGGATCGTCGTCCGCCCGCTGCTGTTTGAGGATGCGCGCATACGCGCGGCGCACCGTACGCTCGTCTGCGCCGGCGTCGGTTTCGAGAACGCTCCACGGCCATTGGTTCATGTTTTCTCCACTCATTGCGTGAACGTGGCTTCGATCTGATCGAGCACGGTGTTCAGCTCTCGCCGCACACGAGGAATCTCGTCGAACGCCTGCCGTTCGAGCATCGAGTGAAAGCGCGCAACTTGCGTCGCGAGATAGCGGCGCGGTTCGCCAAGCAATTCCTCGTACACGCGGTCGGCGCGCGCGAGCACGGTGCGGTTCTCGAGCTGATCGCGCGGATGGATCTTCAGCGACGCGAGGGCCGCGAGGCAGCGATCGATTTCCTCCCGCGTCATGACACCCGGGTTCTCCTCGATCACGAGCTTGCGCGTCACACCGTCGGGAAACGCGGTGGCCTCGACTTCGAGCACGCCGCTCACGTCGTACGTGAAGCGGATTCGGGCGCCGGCCTGCCCGGCGGGCTTCAGCGGCACTTCGAGCTTCAGCTCGCCGAGCAGGATGTTGTCGCGGGTCAGCCGCGATTCGCCCTGATACACCTTGATCACGAGAAATTGCTGGCGATCGCGAATGGTGACGACCTGCTGTTCACGGCTCACCGGAACGATCGTGTTGCGTTCGATGATCGGCGAGAAATGCCCGCTCGAGAACTCGTCGCCGCCGACCTGGATCGCCGTATCGATGCCGAGGCTGTACGGTGCGACGTCCGTCATCACCATTTCGTCGAGTGCGGCATCGCGCCCGACGAGCCCGGCCTGCACCGCGGCGCCGAGCGCGACGACTTCGTCCGGGTTCAAATGGCCGGCGGGCAGCCGCCCGAACATCCGGGACACGAGCCTGCGCACTGCCGGCATACGCGTCGCGCCACCGACCATGATGATCTCGTCGAGTTCGCCGAGCGGAATCTTCGCATCGCGCAGTGCGCGCTCGACCGGCTTGCGCAACTTGTCGAGCAGCGGCTCGAACATGCGCTCGATGTCGGCAGGGTCCAGCTCGGCCGCGTGATTCGCGTCACCCGAGCGCAATTCGACGGCAATCGATGCGCCGTCGCTCGTGGTCACGCGTCGCTTTGCTTGCTCGGCCTGGCGCCAGAGGCGCTGTTCATCGACCGCCGACAGGTCGTTCGATGCGATGCCGCACTTGCGGCGAAACAGGTCGCACAGTGCCTGCGTGAAATCGTCGCCGCCGAGATGGTTGTCGCCGGTGCTCGCTCGCACTTCCATCACCCCTTCGAAGTAGTCGAGTACCGACACGTCGAACGTGCCGCCGCCCAGATCGAAGATCAGGAATTTTCGTTCCCCGTCGCGCTCGTGCACGCTGTAAGCGAGCGCGGCGGCCGTCGGTTCGTTGATCAGCCGAAGCACGTTCAGGCCGGCGAGCTGGCCGGCGACGCGCGTCGCCTTGCGCTGCGCGTCGTTGAAGTACGCGGGCACCGCGATCACGGCATCCGTCACCGGCTCCTTCAGCCACGCTTCGGCGTCGGCCTTCAACGATCTCAGCACCAGCGACGACAGCTCTTCGGGCCGGAACAAGCGATCGGCGAGATGCAGTTTTCGCTCCGTACCCATGTAGCGCTTGAAGCTCGCAGCCGTGCGGTCGGGGTGCGTGCTGCGGCGCTCCAGCGCAGCCTGGCCGACCAGCACTGAACCGTCCGCATCGATCGAAACGCACGACGGCGTCAGGTATTCACCGAGACCGTTCGGGATCAGTTCCGCGCGATCATCGCGCCACACGGCGATCAGGCTGTTGGTCGTGCCCAGGTCAATTCCAACGATGCGAGACATAAAGCGATTCCCCGGATGGTCGAAAACGTGCGTCACGATGAGCGACGCGGCTACGCACCGACGGCGTTGTTGGTTATTCGACTAAACAATACTTAACGGACGTCCGCGCGCAATCTTGAGCGCGCAGCGGTCGACCGCAGTCCGGCAACGCCGGCGTCAGGCGTCTTTGCCGCGTTCGCCGAGCAGTTCCGAGCGCCCGATCACTTCCCGGCCGTTGTCGGCTTTGTCCGCGTCGGAGAAACCGGCGGCTTCGATGACCGGCGTCAGCGCTCGCAGCGCGACCTGCGGTTTCGGGCTGCGCAGGGAAGCCATCCCTTCGTTCCAGGCATGCAGCATCTGCTTCGCTATCCAGTGCCACCGCGTATCGTTTTTCGCCGCTTCGACGACGTCTTTCCCGGTGTCCACTGCGGAATCGCACAGCGTGTCGACCATCTCGCGATATTGCCTCGGCGGGATTCCGAGCCGGGTATTGAAGAAACGCTCGAGCGTCTTCCCGGGCGCCCATGTCTTGCGTCCGTCCACACTGAGCGCGGGCGGGTTGTTCGCAAAGCGCGGGTAAGCCTCCGTGGTGACGATGTCGTACGCGGGCGCGTACACGACGTCGTCGATGCCCGAATAGAGGAGCGCGATATTCTTCGCGTGGCAGTCCGCGTTGCGCACGACGTAATTGGTGAGGAGCAGCCAGCCGAGCTGTTCCGCCTGCCGCCGCCAACCGGCGGCGCCGACGTAGGGCTTGGTCGCGTTCAGAACCTGTTCGGTCGACGGGCGGTACTTCTCGTGCGGAGGCAGACCGAGCAGGCTGCACGCATCCTCCACGCCAAGCGCCGGCTTGCCGTGCTCGTCGACATCGAACCGGTCCACGACCAGCACGCGTCCATCGTCGGACATCGTCGTCTTCGCGACGCGGGCAACGCCCAGCCTTCCGAGCACTTGCATCGAGTAGTGCTCGTTGAAACCCAGATACGGCGTTTGCTCGTCGGAGCCCTTGATGATGTGCCGGCTGGTACGCAACGTCTGCTTGCCGACACGCGCACGGTCCGGCGACACTTCGGGCGCAAGAAATTTCGGCACGGCGCCCGAAATCGCCGCGCGTGCGTAGTACCGCACCAGTTCCGCGAAACGGGCCGTCGTGATGTCTTCGTGCAGCAGGTGCTGCACGTCGAGCGGATCGAGTTCGCCGCCCGGCGCGCCGCCGTCGGACGAGACGGTTACCCGGCCGATGCCCGAGCCGCCGATGACGGCCAGCAGCGAAAGATCCGTGCCGTCGAGATACGGACCGAACTCCTCGCGGATCACCTGAAGAAGAAAGCCTTCCGGCAGGTTCTGACGAAAGAACGGATGCAGATCGCGAGGCCATACCCACGCATCTTCGCGGACGGGCATCGTCAGGCTGACGAAGTCGTCGGCGCTCGCGCCGGCGATGTAACGGAGCGCGTAATCATCCGCGTGGCGATAAAGATGCGCGACGAGTTTGCCTTTGACATGGACGTGAACGCGCATGCGGTCAGCCTCCGTTGCGCTGTTCAGCCAGAACGTCGTCCAGCGTCCGCGTATGTCCGCGCCGGACCACGCGCAGATCGTACCCGGCTGCCTCGAGCGCACGTACCAGCGCGGACACGCTCATATCGCCTCGCGCGAGCGTCTCCATGCGGGCAAGCGTCGTGCGTGCGATGCCGGCGCGCTCGGCCAACTCTCGCTGGGAAAGACCGGCCGCGCGACGCGCTTCCTTCAGCATCTCCCCGACATCGGATAGTGTGGTCATTTGTAGCCCCTGGGCGACGAGATTCGACGAATGGCGATTAATTGTAGCCCAGAGAGCACAATTCGCGATTCTGCATTCTGTAGCCCTCGGGACACAGCCCCCAACAAACCACCCGCTTCTGTAGCCCACGGGCGACCAAACTCGCGACAGCCGCCCACCGAAGCGTCGCGCAACCCGCCTTCACCCGCGCCCCGAAAACGAAAAAAGGCCCGACGACACACCGGGCCAACGGGTTTAAAGCAAGGAGAATCCCGCCCGCCACACCGGGCGGTCACGCCGCTACACGACGTTCTTTTCGACGATCGGCCGGTTTTCCAGCACGCGCGCCCAGCCGAGCGACGACAGGTCGAGCGTCCGATACCGCCCGCCGAGAATCAGTTCGCTCACGCCGCGCCCGGTTGCCGGCCCCTGCTGCAGTCCGTGCCCGCTGTAGCCGTTCGCGAACACCACGTTGTCGAGGTCCGGGTGATATCCGATGATCGCGTTGTGGTCGAACACGTTGTATTCGTAGTATCCGGACCAGCAGTTCTCGACGCGCAGCGCCTCGAACTCCGGCACGCGGTGCGCGAGCGTCGGCCAGATCACGTCGTCGAACAGGTCGTGATCGACTTCGTCGAGCGGCAGATCGTCCGGGTCGCGATCCGGGCTCGGCGACGTGCCGCAGATGTACGTGCGCCCTTCCGGCCGGAAATACACGCCGGTCGGATCGATCAGCAGCGGGCAATCCGCGAGCTTCGCCGGCGACGACACGTTGAAGATGCTCCGCCGCCGCGCATACACGGGAATGTCGATGCCCATCATCGCCGACAGCGGGCGCGCCCACGCGCCGGCCGCATTGACGAGCGTGTCGCACGCGTAGCGCTCGCCGTCGCCCGTCACGACGTGCGTGACCTTGCGGCCGTCGCGCACGACGCCGGTCACGTCGGCGGCGACATACCGCGCGCCGAGCGCCTGCGCCTTCTTCCGCAGCGCCTGCACGAGCCCGTAGCCGTCGAACCATCCTTCGCCGCTCGCACCGTACGCGCCCGATACGAGATCGTCGACGTTCAGCCACGGGAATTTCGCCTTCAGCGCATCGCGGTCCATCAGCCGGATATCGGCGCCGAGGCCGATCTGCAGCGCATGGTTGTCGCGCAGCGTTGCGTCGCCGGCCGGCGTCGCGAGAAACAGATAGCCGCCTTCGTGCAGATCGATCGACGGCCGGTTTCCGTCGACCTCGAGCCGCTCGCCGATCGTGCGCAGAAACTCGATGCCGAACAGCGACATCTGGACCGACAGCGGCGTCGAGAACTGCTGGCGAATCGACGCGGCCGACAGCGCCGACGACGACTTCGCATAGCTGGGATCGCGTTCGATGACGGTGACGGATACCGTCGGATCGGTGGCACGCAGGAAGTACGCGATCGAGCTGCCGATCACACCACCGCCGACGATGACGACTTGAGAACTCACGACTGACTCCGGTTTCACGTAAAGGACGCGGCCGACCGGCCGCGCCCGATGAGGGTTCGTGCCGCGCCGCGCGCGACGTCCCGCGCGCGTCCGGCCATGCGCCGCAGCGCGCGAGCAGGCGCGTGCGCAGTGACCGCCGCCGGTCGGCGACGGTATTTCAGCATGTCCGCCGGCACGGCGATAGGGAACGCACGCACGCGTTCAGTCCGCCGACTTGGTCGTGACCGGCTGCCACGCGGCGTTCTTCACTTCGTACAGCGTCGAGCTCGGATTCTTCAGATCGCCCGTGTCGGTGAACGCGATCGTGCCGGTAATCCCGTCGTAGCGCGTGCTCTTCAGCGCGCCGTTGAAATCGGCCGGCTTCGTCGAGTTCGCCTTCTGCATCGCGCCGATCGCGATCCACGTCGCGTCGTACGCGAACGGTGCATACGCGAGCATGTCGACGCCGTACTTCTGCCTGAATTTCGTTTCGAACAGCTTGCCCTTCGCGAGCCGCGACAGCGGCTGCCCGTATTCCCACACGGCCGCGCCTTCGGCCGCGTTGCCGGCGAGCTTGATGAAGTTCGCGTTCATCACGCCGCCGCCGGCCAGAAACTGCGCGCGGATGCCGAGCTGGCGCATGCGCTTCACGAGCATCGCGGCCTGCGCGTCGAGGCCGCCGAAGAACACCAGGTCCGCGTTCGTGCTCTTGATCTTCGTGAGCTGCGCGCTGAAATCGACTGCCTTGTCGTTCGTGAACTCGCGCGCGACGATCGTGCCGCCGTTCGCCTTCACCGCCTTCTCGAATTCGTCCGCCTCGCCCTGGCCGAACGCGGTGCGATCGTCGATGATCGCGATGCGCTTCGCCTTGGTCACGGTCGCCGCATAGACGCCCGCATTGCCGGCGTTCTGCGTGTCGGTCGCGATCACGCGATAGACGGTGCCGAGCCCCGCGCGCGTAATGTCGGGATTGGTTGCCGACGGCGTGATCATCGGAATGCCGGCCTTCGCGTAGATCTTCGACGCGGGCAGCGTCGTGCCCGAATTGAAGTGGCCGATCACGACGGCCACTTGCGCGTCGGCGAGCTGCTGCGCCGCCTGCACGCCGATGCGCGGATCGCTCTGGTCGTCCTGCGACGCGATCACGAACTTCACCGGCTTGCCGCCGATCGTCGTGCGCGCCGCATTCGCCTCGTCGACGGCCATCCGCACGCCGTTCTCGATGTCCTTGCCGTACGCGGCGCCGCCGCCGGTCAGCGGGCCGGCGACGCCGACCTTGACGATCGTCTCCTGCGCGTGAGCCGCGCCCAGGTCGAATGCGAGGATCGCGGCGCTCAGTACGACGCCGGAAAGCGAACGAATGCGGAACGTCATCGGGCTGTCCTTGGTTTTTATGGGTCGGAACGCGACGCGTACGCGTCGGCGACCTCCTGCGCACCGTCGACGTCGCGCGCGGCCGACGACGGCGTACGCGCGCCGAACGCCCGGCCCGGTCGTCGCGGTTCCGTCTCCGGAGAACCTTTCAGCGCGAAAGAGGCGAACGCATTGTGGGTAGCCAATACGCGTGCCGCAAACGAAATATCGGAACTATGTAGTGACGAATCGTCATCAAGTCCGCGAGCGTGCTGCCGCGGCGACGCTGTACCACGCGCGGCCGGAGCGCCGCGACGTCGGCCGGTATCGGCGCGGCCGTCGCATGCGGCCGCGCGACGCGATCATGCCGATCGAGAATCATCCGGCTTCGGCAACGCGCGGCGCGCTACTGCTCGTCGGCGCACGACGGGCACCCGTCAGCGGCGCTCGCTGCCCGTGCGTTCGCGCACCGCGTCGGCCGCCTCGCCGGCCTTCTCCTGCATCCGCCCCGCGCGCTGCTCGGCCAGGCCTTGCGCTTCCGCGTCGCGGTCGCCGGTCACCTTGCCGAGCGCTTCCCTGAGCGAGCCTCTGACCTGCTTCAGCTTGCCCTCGATGCGATTTCTGTCCATCGGTCGTCTCCTGTGTGGGTGGGGAGAGCGACGGCACGGCAGCGTGCGCCGCACCGCCGAGCGGACAGGATCGCAGGCGCGCGCCGGTCGCGGCAGATGCGAATGCACCAGCCTGCGTGGTGCATTCGCCCCGACGTCCGCGCGCGGCCGGCGGCGACGCGCGCCGCGCCGCCGTCAGTCCTTGTCCTTCGCCGCGTCCTTGTCGGTGCGCGCGCCGTTCGCTTCGGCCGCGCCGACGATGCCGCGCTCGCGCGCCCACACGATCGCCTCGCCGCGGCTGTGCACGTCGAGCTTCGCGTAGATCGTCGCGACGTGATTGCGCACGGTGTTCGGCGCGAGCCCGAGCCGGCCGGCGATCTCCTTGTCCGCGAGGCCGTGGCACAGCAGGTCGAACACGTCGCGCTCGCGCGCGGTCAGGTCCGACAGCTGCGCGCCGGCATCGGGCGCATTCGCGCGCCGCGCGTTCGCGAGCTTCTCGATCAGCGTGCGGCTGAACCACGATGCATCCTGCATCGCGGTCTCGATCGCATACACGAGCTCCATCTCGGTGCGCTTGCGATCGCTGATGTCGAGCAGCGCGATCAGCAGGCAGTCCTGTCCGTGAATCGCGACCGGTTCGGCCGACACGACGCAGTCGCGCACGTCGCCGTCGAGCGTGCGGATCCGCACGTCCGCGCTGCGTACGCTGCCGTCGCGCGCGAGCTGTTCGTCGATGCGCTGCCGCGCGTCGCGCTCGGCCCACAGCGAGATCTCGTCCGCGGATTTGCCGAGCAGATCGTCGCGCGCATGACCGATCATCTCGACGAACGCATCGTTCACGTCGAGCAGCTCGAAACGGTCGGCCGTGACGATCGCGGTCGCGACCGGCGACATCCGGAATGCCTTCGCGAAACGCTCCTCGCTCTGCCGCAGCGCGAGCTCGGCCTGCTTGCGCGGCTCGAGATCCATGAACGTAAACAGCATGCACGCCTCGCCGTTCATGTCGATCGGCTGCCCGGCGACGACGACGGCCCGCGTGTCGCCGTCCGCGCGCTTGAGCACCGCCTCCATCTGCGGGATCGTCGCGCGCTGGCCGAGCCGCTCGATCGCCAGTTCGCGCCGCTCGGCCTGCTCGAGCACGTCGACCTCGTAGACGGAGCGGCCGAGCACGTCGTCGCGCGCGTAGCCCATCATGTCGAGGAAGCCCTGATTGACCTTCACGTAGCGCAGATCGTCGAGCCGGCAAATCGCGGCCGGCGCCGGGTTCGCGTTGAACGTGCGCTCGAAGCGCTCCTCGGCGCTCGCCCACTCCGTTGCGTCGTGCAGGATCAGCGCGAGGCAGTCGGGCTCGCCGGCGGCGTTCGTCAGCACGAGGCTGCGGATCCGGTGAACCCAGCTCACGTTCTCGTCGGCGGCCGATTCGACTTCGACCGTCACGTCGCTGAATTCCTCTCCCGCGATCACGCGATCCATCGGATAGTGGCCGTCGCGCACCGGACGATTGTTCCGGTATCGCAGCCGGAAGCGCTCGCGATACTCGGTGACGTTCGCGCCGAGCGCGGCGAGCTCGGTCACGCCGTGCATCGTCAGTGCGGCTTCGTTCGCCCACACGATTCGCTGGTCGGGTTCGACGAGGATCACGCCTTCGGTGAGCCCCGCGATGATCTGGTGCAGCTGGCGCCGGTCGGTATGCGACTTCAGCACCTGTTCGTTTACGTGTTCGTCCATCGATCGATCGTCCGTTTAGTCGGCAAGACGGCGGCTCGAGCGCGCATCGCGCCGTCACGTGCCGGCCGGCGCGTGCGACGGCGGTCGCGTGTCGCGCAGATGCGCGGCAGGAGCCGATGCACTACCCGCAATAGTACATTCGCACCGCTCGCGGCACCGTGCGGCATCCCGCCGAGCCGCGCCGCGCTTGTCCGGCGCGGATTTCTCGGCGGCGAACGCGCGCGGCCGCGCACCGGTGCCGCATGTTCCAATCTGTCCCCCAGTGCAAACGCACTAATCGACCCGGTGAATTTGCGCGATGCCGGCGCGCAATCCGGCCGGTACGCTGGTAACACATCGGCGCTCATGCGCTGCCCTCCAGAACCACAGAGGAGAAGCACGATGAAGCTGCATCAGACACCCGATCCGTCGCGGCCCGAGCCGCAACCGGACAGTCCGCCCGAACCGGCGCCGGGCACGGACCCGCCGGTCCCGCTGCCGCCGGACGTGCCGCGCCCGGATATGCCGCCGCGCGAACCCGGCTACGACACGCCGATCGCACGGTAACCCGCGGCCCCCGCGCCGCAGTCGTTTATCCATCACGTCAACAACTTTCAGGGAGAACAGCCATGAACAAAACCCGCCATCTTTCGACGCTCGTTGCCGCCAGCGCGGCGCTTCTGTTCGGCGCAGCGCCGGTGATCAGCGCACACGCGCAGACTTCGACGAGCGATAGCACCGCCGCGGAATCGAAGGCCGACTCGAACCAGCCGGTGACGGACACGTGGATTACCACCAAGGTCAAGAGCGAACTCGCGACGACCGACGGCGTGAAGAGCGTCGACATCAGCGTGAAGACCGTCGACGGCGTGGTGACGCTGACCGGCGTGCTGCCGTCGAAGACCGCCGTGAAGAAGGCAGTGGCCGTCACGCGTGCGGTGAAGGGCGTGAAGCACGTCGACGCATCCGGCCTGAAGGCGAAGGCCTAAGCGTGCGCGCGGCGATCCGCCGCGCGTTCCCAATCTTCATTCACACAGGAGCACACCATGAACGAGGACAAGATCAAGGGCCAGTGGAAGCAGCTGACGGGCAAGCTGAAGGCGAAGTGGGGCAAGCTGACCGACGACGATCTCGCGGTCGCGGAAGGCAATCGCGACTATCTGGTCGGCAAGATCCAGGAGCGCTACGGCATCGCGCGCGACGAAGCCGAGCGTCAGCTGGCGGACTTCGACCGCGAGCTGTAACGGGCGCGGCGACGCCTCTGACGACACCACCCCGCCGCGGCGCCGTCGCGCTGCGGCCACAAGGAGGGCGACATGGGCAAATATCTGATTGCGTGGCTGCTCGGCGTACCGTTCGGGCTGCTGGTGCTGTTCTATCTGGTCACGCACCTGTTCTGACCTGACGCTTCCGGCAAGGGGTGCGACGCGGGAAGCTCGCGCATCGATGCAAACGGGCCGACGGCTATTCCAGCCGCCGGCCCGTTTGCATTACTTCGCCGCGTTCGCCGTCATCTTGAAGATGCCCTGCGCATTGCCCGCATCGAAGCGCAGATCGGTGACCCAGCGGCGCTGCGCCTGATCGAACGTGCGGCGGCGCGTGATGAATTCGTAGAACGAGCCGGGCACGCTGCGCGTCACGATCCCGCCGTCGCGCGTGCGGAACTCGCGCTCGACGAGGTCCGCGCGATACGCGGTCTGGAACACGCGCCCGGAGCGCGAGCGCTCGACTTCCGGCTTCATCGGCCGGCCTTTCGCCTTTTCTTCGTCGGACAGCGCGAACACGTCGGCCACGCGATCGGTCGCATGGTTGAACGCGTTGCCTTCGGTCGCGATCCACGCCATCTCGGCCGACTCGAGCAGCAGCGTTTCGTAATCGAGCTCGTGCGGCACGTCGTGCTGCCGCGCAAACGCACCGACGATCACCGGCAGCAGCGCGTGCGCCGCATCGAGCGGCAGCCAGCCTTCGCGCTCGATCTCCCACAGCTGCGCGACGGCGGCCGGCGTCAGCGGATCGCGTGACGAACTCACGACGTTCGTCACGGCCTGCTGGAACTCCTTCGAGAAGCGCTCCGGATGCAGTTCGCTGACGAAGAACTGCGCGATTTCGTCGGGCGCGTCTTCATGCGCGTACGCGCGGCCCGTCATGCCGAGCTTGTCGAGCGGATAGCGGCCGTTCAGCCGAAAGCCGAGCGGGCGCAGGATGCGCGTGAACGCCGCTTCGCCGGGCGGCAGCGCGCCCGTATGCGGCCAGCGCACGGTGCGCAGCGCGCCGTGATCGAAAAACACCGAACCGCCGTTCGCGACCGCATCGGCGGTGTACGCGCGGCCGTTCGCCGACCGTTCGAGCAGCCCTTCGAACAGCGCCATGTTCATTGCCTGCGCGACTTCCGCGCGCGTCGCGACGCCGGGCTCCCATTCGTCGAAGATGGACGGCATGTTGAGGGTCGCGAACAGTGCGTCGGTTTTCGCGTCGCCGAGCAGTTTCGTCAGCAGGCTGTCGATATTCGGATTGCGCATCGGGATTCTCGTGTGTCGGGAGCGCCGGCAAGCGTGCCGGCCGGTCGTGGGCCGGCGCGCCGGGCGCGCGCAGCCTTGCGTGGCATGCATTATTCAAAGGGTTGCAGCAGCCGGTAAAGCGAGATTAAATTGACACGTGATGAGTTTTTGGAATGATCGGCAACTCGTCACGCGCCGTTCCGCCGCGCGCGACGCGGTCTCGCCCGTCATACGAACCGAAACATCATGCGCAAATTCAAGATCCCGAACATGGGCGCGCTCGTGGCCTTCGAAGCCGCCGCGCGCCACGAGAGCTTCACGCACGCGGCGAAGGAACTGTTCCTGACCGAGAGCGCGGTATCGCGGCAGATCGCGACGCTCGAAGCGAGCCTCGGCGTGCGGCTGTTCGCGCGCGTGAAGCAGCGCGTGGTGCTCACGCGCGCAGGCAAGCTGTACGGTACGCAGGTGCGCCGCGCGCTCGAGGCGCTCGATCGCGACACGCTGTCGATCATCGCGCACGGCAGCGGCGGCGGCTACCTGGAGCTCGCGGTGCTGCCGACATTCGCATCGCACTGGCTGATTCCGCGCATCAAGAGCTTCTACGACCGCACGCCGGACGTGCGCGTGAACATGGGCAGCCGCACCGATCTATTCTCGTTCGAGGACACCCATTTCGAAGCCGCGATCCACTACGGCAAGCCGACTTGGCCCGGTACGTCGTCCGATTACCTGTTCGGCGAGGAAGTGGTGCCGATCTGCTCGCCCGCGCTGCTCGACGGCCCCGTGCAGCGCGTCGAGGATCTGCTCGCGTATCCGCTGCTGCATTCGACGACGCGGCCCGGCGCCTGGGCGCAGTGGTTCGACACGCACGGCATCGACGACATCCGCACGATGCAGGGCGTGCGCTACGAACTGCATACGATGCTGATCAGCGCGGCCGCGGCCGGCCTCGGGATCGCGCTCGTGCCGAAGTTCTTCGTCGACGGGCAGCTCGACGCGCTCGGCCTCGTGATGCCGTGCAACGCGGCGACGGTCGGCGATTCCGCGTACTACCTCGTGTACCCGACCGAGCTCAGTCATAGCAAACCGCTGGAGTCGTTCCGCGAATGGCTGCTCGAACAAGCGAGCGCATATGCGGCGCCGAAGGGAGACGCGCAGCGCGACGAAGCCGATGCGGACGAAGACGAAGACGTCGAATAACGGCAGCAGACGAACCGTGTCCGGTGTGCGTCGGGCCGGGCAACCCGAGCCCGGCGCGCCGGGCAGCCGACCTCGTATCGGCGGCGCGGCGGCCGTTCTTGTCGTTTGCGACCGGCTCTCTCAGGTTCGCTTGTCGTCGTGCTCGTCCGCGCTGCGCCATTATCCGTTCAAATCCGGCCATGCGAAACGTTTGCGCATGCTTCGGCACACACTGTACGCGCCGTTCCGCAACAGTCTTTCGGGATGCTTACGCGCCGTTAAAGCAACGGCGCGCCATGTTGCAATCGCGATTGTGTTGCTTTCTAATGGAACCGGTTCCTTCCGTCGTTCCCGCTGCACCTGCGCGTGACGCGACGTCGTCGCCGCGTCACCATGCCGATTCAGGACCGACGATGGTTCCGCTCAGGATTCCGCATCGCCCGCCCTTCTCCCCGGACACCCGTCAAACGAGACCGTCATGCCCGATTCCGCCTCCCTGCAGCAGCTGTTTCCCGCCTATCAAGACATTCCGGCCGAATTCCGGCTCGCTTCGCCGATTCATCAGCGCGTGTCGCTGGTCGACGGCGAACTGCGACCGTGGGACGGCGCGACGAAGACGGTGCTGTCGCCCGTCTGCGTGCGGCAACCGGACGGCAGCGTCGAGCAGGTCGAGATCGGCAGCTACCCGGTGATGGGCGAAACGGAAAGCGACGCGGCGCTCGATGCCGCGGTGCGCGCGTACGACTCGGGCCGCGGCGAATGGCCGACGATGAAGGTCGAGCAGCGCATCGCGTGCATGCAGGACTTCATCAAGCGGACGGTCGCGCAGCGCGAGCTGGTCGTGAACCTGATCATGTGGGAGATCGGCAAAAGCCTCGCCGATTCGCAGAAGGAGTTCGATCGCACCGTCACGTACATGACGCAGACGATCGACGCGCTGAAGGAGCTCGACAACGCGAACTCGCGCTTCGTGATCGCGGAAGGCACGATCGGCCAGATCCGGCGCACGCCGCTCGGCGTCGTGCTGTGCATGGGACCGTACAACTATCCGCTGAACGAGACGTTCGCGACGCTGATTCCCGCGCTGCTGATGGGCAACACCGTCGTGTTCAAGCCGCCGCAATACGGCACGCTGCTGTTCGAGCCGCTGCTCGAAGCGTTCCGCGACGCGTTCCCGAAAGGCGTGATCAATACGATCTATGCGCCGGGCGCGGTGGTCGTCCCGCACATGCTCGCGTCGGGCAAGATCAACGTGCTCGCGCTGATCGGCTCGAGCAAGGTCGCCGATCACCTGAAGAAGCAGCATCCGAAGTCGCATCGGCTGCGCGCGATTCTCGGGCTCGACGCGAAGAACGCGGCGATCGTGCTGCCCGACGCCGATCTCGACCTCACGGTGAAGGAGTGCCTGCTCGGCGCGCTGTCGTTCAACGGCCAGCGCTGTACCGCGCTGAAGATGCTGCTCGTGCACCGCTCGATCGTCGACGCGTTCCTGAAGCGCTTCATCGCCGCGCTCGAACAGATGAAGATCGGCATGCCATGGGAGAAAGGCGTCGCGATCACGCCGCTGCCCGGCATGCACCGCACCGCGTACATGACGGACGCAATCGACGATGCGAAGGCGCACGGCGCGCAGGTGGTCAACGATTCGGGCGGCGTGTTCTGCAAGACGCTGTTCTACCCGGCCGTCGTGTATCCGGTAACCGAAGGGATGAAGCTGTATCGCGAGGAGCAGTTCGGGCCGATCATTCCGGTCGCGCCGTTCGACGACGTCGAAACCGCGCTCGACTACGTGACGACGTCCGATCACGGCCAGCAGGTCAGCATCTTCGGGTCCGATCCGCAGCAGATCGGCGCGCTCGTCGATCCGCTCGTGAACCAGGTGTGCCGCGTGAACATCAATTGCCAGTGCCAGCGCGGCCCCGACGTGTTCCCGTTCGCCGGTCGCAAGGATTCGGCCGAAGGCACGCTGTCGGTGACCGACGCGCTGCGCGCGTTCTCGATCCGGTCGATGGTCGCGGCGAAGCAGACCGACGCGAGCAAGCAGCTGCTCGATACGATCGTGTCCGACCACTACTCGAAGTTCATCAATACGGGCTTCATTTTCTGACGCAGTCCGACGCGGTCCGACGTGCGCGTGCGGTGCCACAGCCGCACGCGACGGCGCTCCACCGCGCGTCCGTGCTGCGGGCGCGGTTCCGGCGAGCGCTGGCCCGGCGACGACGGCGGCCGCGACGACGCGGGCCGCGCCGCGTTACACGTTCGATGCGAGCAGCCTGAGCCCTGCCGCACCGAACACGACCGCGAGACACGCTTCCATCGCGCGCCGGCCGCGCGCATACAGCCGGCGCGCGCGATCGGTCGAGAACACGAGCGCGTAGCCGCCGAACACCACGCAGCCGATGACGACGCAGCCCGGCACGACGGCGCCGTGCGATGCGCCCGCGCCGTTCGACGACAGCGCGACGATCGATACCCACACGAGAATCGCTTTCGGGTTGGTCAGATGCAGCATCGCGCCGCGCACGTAGAAACGCGACAGCTTCCGTTCGTGCGCGGGCTGCAGCGAACCGGCCGCCGTGGCCGACAACGCGGTGCGGCCCGATTTGAATGCGAGCCACAGCAGATAGACGCCGCCGAACAGCTTGATCGCGACCAGCAGCTTCGACCATGCGAGCAGCGCGGCCGACACGCCGAGCGTGGCGATCGTCGCCCAGAACATCGATCCCGAAATGACGCCGAGCGCGAACGCCAGCGCTGCCTTTCGCCCATGGTTCGCGGCGACCGACATGATTGCGAGATTGCTCGGGCCCGGGCTCGCCGTGCCGACGAAATAGGCCGTATAGGCGACCAGCAGATTGGCCGACAAGAAGGTGTGAGCGGTCATCGCGAACCTCGAACGGGGTAATGCGGCGATTGTTCGCGAACGCGCACGGTCTGCCCATGGACAGTCGGCCGCGTATGCGCAGGGCCAGTTGCCGCGACGCGACGCGCGGCGCTGCGCGGCGCACGTGCGGACCTGAAACCGGATCGGTGTCGAGGATGAAACATCGGTCGCCTCTCGGCGGCGTTCCGCCGCTCGACGATGTCGTCCGATGCCGCGACATCCGGCCGGTCCCGCGCATTGCACGCGCTTGCACGGCGGGCCGCCGGCCGGTTTCGCCTATGCGGCGACGGTAACGGCGCGCGCGTTTCGTCCCGACGTTACGTTACATCGGTGAAGCATTTCGTCCATTCGACGCCGATCGTAACGGCGACCTCCGCCCAACCGATCGTGCAGACGCGGCGCGCCGCTGCGTGCCGGCCCTGTCGCGGCGGGACTTCGCGGGCGGTAACGCGGCGCCGCGCGGCGAGGCGCGATGCACCGCACACCGCTGGTACGAAATCTGCATTCCACCGATATACGAACACCGCGCCGCCGCCCGGCGCGGCAACGAACCAACTCGGGCGCGTCGGCTCGACGCCCGAACGATCCGCGCAAGCAACGAGGTCAGTCATGGATGCGCTGCCCGATTCGTCCGATACGTCGTTCCAGATCTTTCTCGCGAAACTGCTCGAACAGCCGCTGCCGGACTGGACCGAGAAACAGCAGATGGAACTGGAGATGGCGCGCACGCTGTCCACGCAGATGGTCCGGATTGCCGAAGAGATGCGCGGCGGCACCGCCGACCTCGTGCAGTGCCTCGTGCTGCTGCGCTACGCGAAAGTGCTCGACTTCATTCTGACGTCGCTCGCCGCGCGCCGCGACATTCATCCGCAGACGCTGCGCACGCTGTTCCGGCTCGCGAACCTGAAGGTCGACGACGCGTATCCGGTCTGAGCAAACGCCCGCGCCTGCCGCGCGATTTGCTTACGTCGCAGGTAATCGACCGGCGGCACGCGCGGCCCGATCATGGCTCCATCGATCCCCGGATCTCATCGCTGAAGGAGCCGCCATGACCGCTTATGCGATCGCCCATCTGCACGACGTCGAAATGTGCGACGACATCGTCGAATACCTGGAACGCATCGACGGCACGCTCGCGCCGTTCGACGGCCGCTTCGTGATTCACGGCGCGCGCGCCGACGTACGCGAAGGCACGTGGCACGGCGATCTGATCGCGATCGCGTTTCCCGATCTCGGCGCCGCGCGTGCGTGGTACGAGTCCGACGCGTACCAGCAGATTCAGCCGCTGCGCGCGCGGCACGCGAGCGGCCCGGTGATCCTGCTCGACGGCGTCGACGAACGGCACAAGGCGACCGACATCCTGCGTTGAGGCGGAGCGAGGCCGCGCCGGGCCGCTCGTGCGAACGCGGCTGGGCCGCCGGGCACCGTTACCGCGGCCGCTCCATCGGTTCGCCGACGACGAATCCGCCGCCCTGGAACCGCTGCGCGGGATCGTCGTCATCGGCGGTCGGCGCGGCGATCGGGAACAGGTGCGCGAACTGCTCGGAGCTGTCGCGCGGCCGGAAGCCGAGGAAGCCGGCCTTCGTGTTGTCCCACCACTTCACCGGATTGTCCGACACGCCGTACACGATCGCGTGACCGACGCGGTTCGTCAGCAGCGAGCAGCGCACGAGCTCGATGAAGTCGCGATAGCTGAGGAACGTGACGAGCATGCGCGGGTTCTTCGGCACCTCGAACGACGAGCCGATCCGCAGGCACACGGTCTCGATCCCGAAGCGGTCGTAGTAGTAGCGCGACAGCGACTCGCCGAAGCACTTCGTCACGCCGTACAGGCTGTCCGGCCGCTGCGGCGAATCGGCGTCGAGCACTTCGGTCACCGGATGGAAGCCGATCGCATGGTTCGAGCTCGCGAACACGATCCGCTTCACGCCGTGCTTGCGCGCCGCTTCGTACACGTTGTAAGTGCCGGTGATGTTCGCATCGACGAGATCGTCGAACGGCGCGTCCACCGAAATGCCGCCGAGGTGGACGATCGCGTCCACGCCTTCGACGAGCTGCATCACGGCCGGCCGATCGGCCAGGTCGACGACGCGGGTTTCTTCGTGCGCGGCCGCGTCGCCGAGCGCCGTGATGTCGCTGACGCGCACGACGTCGGCCCAGTTCGCCAGCGCGCCGCGCAACTGGCGGCCGAGGTTGCCGGCCGCGCCCGTGAGCAGCACGCGCCGGAACGGCTTGCGCGCTTCGGTGGATGAAGCGTTCATCGAATCTCCTTGAATCTGTCCTGAAATGATCCCGACGTAGCCGGAATCGGAAAACGTTTTCCAACTATACGCGCGACAAAAGCGCGGCGTCAATGGCCGAAGCCGCTTGCAGCCATCCGCACTTTCCCGATATCGGCGCGTGGCCGCGCGCCGGCTTTTTCTGCCACAATCGCCGGTACTCGAACGAAAACGTTACCCTCCGGATGAAAAAAGTTTCCCCGACGATCCGCGACGTCGCCGCGGAAGCCGGCGTATCGGTCGCGACGGTGTCGAAGTACGTGAACGGCACGCAGCGCTTCTCGCCGGCCGTCGAAGCGCGGCTCAAGGACGCGATCGAGCGGCTCGGCTACCGGTCGAATCCGCTGGCGCGCTCGATGATCACCGGGCGCACGCGCACGATCGGCCTCGTGATCCTCGACATCAGCAACCCGCACTTCACGAACGTCGTCAAAGGCGCGAACCGCGTCGCGCTGCAGCACGACTACACGCTGCTGCTCGTCGACACCGAAGAGAACCAGGCGCGCGAACGCTCGCTGATCGAAGCGCTCGCGCAGCGCGTCGACGGGCTGATCGTCAGCACGCGGATGCCCGACGAGGAAGCCGGCTGGATGCTCGATCTGCACAAGCCGCTCGTGCTGCTGCGGCGCAGCCCCGGCCTGCCGATTCCGAGCGTCGGCATCGACAACCGGCTGTCGACGTACATGCTCGCGCGTCATCTGCTCAATCTCGGCCACACGCGGATCGCGTATCTCGGCTTCGGGCCGGCGCGCGTCAACGACGAACGGATCCAGGGCGCGCGCGACTGTCTGGCCGAAGCGGGGCTCACGCTCGACGTGCACGATGCGCACGCGCCGACCGCCGACGCCGGACAGCGTGCGTGCTCGCGCGTGCTGCTCGGGCCGCAGCGGCCGCAGGCCGTGATCTGCTACAACGATCTGATTGCGCTCGGCTTCATGAAGGAAGCCGCGTCGCTCGGGTTCCGGCTGCCGCAGGACGTGTCCGTCGCCGGCGTCGACAACGTGCCGTACGGCGAATACGCGGCGCCCGCGTTGACGACCGTCGACATCCAGAGCGAGAACATGGGCGAGCTCGCGATGCAGAAGCTGATCGATGCGCTCGCCGGCCGCACCGACGCGAGCTATTCGACGTTCGAGCCGCGGCTCATCATGCGCGCGTCGACCGCGCCGGCAACCTGAAGCGCGGCGGTCGGCGCCGGTCGCCCGATGCCGGTCGCCCGATGCCGGTCGCCCGCCCTCGATCCCGACACCCGCCTATCCGCTGCGCGCGGCGTTCGCGGTCCGCATGTGAAAACGCGCCGCCCGCGCGGCGCGTCCGCATGCGGCACCGCGCTCACGCATCGAGCTTCGCGGGCTTCATCTTCGGCGTGAGCACGTGCATGACCGCGAGCGCGAGCAGATACGCGAGCGCGCCGATCGCGAACAGCACCCAGTAGTGGCCCGTGCGCTGCAGCACCTGGCCGATCACTTCCGAGAACAGCACGCCGCCGATCGAGCCGGCCATCCCGCCGATGCCGACGACCGATGCAACGGCGCGGCGCGGGAACAGGTCGGACGCCGTCGTGAACAGGTTCGCCGACCAGCCCTGATGCGCGGCCGCCGCGAGGCCGACGATCAGCACCGCGATCCACAGGCTTTGTACCTGCGACACGAACGCGATCGGCAGCACGCAGCACGCGCAGATCAGCATCGTCGTCTTGCGCGCCGCGTTCACGCCCCAGCCCGCACGCAGCAGCATCGACGACAGCCAGCCGCCGCCGATGCTGCCGACCGTCGTCAGCGCATAGATGCAGACGAGCGGCAGGCCGATGTGCTGCATGTCCATTCCGCGCGACTCGTTGAGCCACTTCGGCAGCCAGAACAGATAGAACCACCAGACCGGATCGGTCAGGAACTTGCCGATCAGGAACGCCCACGTCTCGCGCTTGCGGATCAGCTCGCGCCAGCGCGGCGCGCCGGCGTCCGCGTTCGCCGCGTCGAGCGCTTCGGCTTCGTCGCGCGGTTCGTCGTATTCGGCGGCGAGCGCGCGCGTATCGGCCGTGCGATAGAACGCGAGCCACACCGCGAGCCACACGATGCCGATCGCGCCGACGATCACGAACGCCGCGCGCCACCCGTACGCGACCGCGATCGCCGGAATGATCGCCGGCGCGAACACCGCGCCGATGTTCGCACCGGAGTTGAAGATGCCGGTCGCGAGCGCCCGTTCGCGGCGCGGAAACCATTCGGCCGTCGTCTTGATCGCCGCCGGGAAGTTGCCGCCTTCGCCGATTCCGAGCAGCGCGCGCACGAGCGCGAAGCCCGTCACGGAGCCGACCGCCGCGTGCAGCATCGCGGCGATGCTCCACACGAGCATCGCGACCGCGTACGAGATGCGCGTGCCGAGCCAGTCGACGATGCGGCCGAAGCCGAGCAGCCCGAGCGCGTAGAACGCGGAAAACGCCATCACGATCCGGCCGTACTGAACCTGGCTCCAGCCGATGTCGTGCTGCAGCATCGGCGCGAGCAGGCCGAGGATCTGCCGATCCATGTAGTTGATGACGGTCGCAAAGAACAGCAGCGCGCACACGGCCCAGCGGTAGCGGCTGGCGGCAGCGCGCACCGCGCCGACGACGGCAGATTGCATGAATGTCTCCATGCGCGGCCGCGCCTGTCGCGCCGCGCGGTGTTTCGTGCCCGGCGACAGGCGCCGGGGCGGCCGCCGTGCCGCGCGTTGCGCGGCACCGTCGGTCGCCGATCGAAATGGAAAACGTTTTTCCGAGCATACGGCGGCCGACTGTACGCTGTCAGTCCGGGATTTCGATGAGTCGTCTCAATTTCGACGGCCGAAAAAAGACGACTGCTTCGCAATGTGGCATTAATCGTTTTCTATCCGTTTTCCACACCGACGCGGCGCGCGCGGCACGCCGATACACATGTCCGATTTCGGCCAGAACGCGGCGCGCGGATGCGTTACAGTCGCCGCATGCACTTCGATCCCGACACCTGCTACGACGCGCTGCTGTCGCGGAACCGCCGCTTCGACGGCTGGTTCTTCGTCGGCGTCACGACGACCGGCGTGTATTGCCGCCCGGTCTGTCCGGTGAAGCCGCCGAAAGCCGGCCACTGCCGCTACTTCCCGACCGCCGCAGCCGCCGAGAAGGCGGGCTTTCGGCCGTGCATGCGCTGCCGGCCCGAACTCGCGCCGGGGCACGGGCTGCTCGACCTGTCCGGCAATCTGGCCGACGCAGCCGCGATGCTGATCGAAGACGGCTATCTGAACGCACACTCGGTCGACGCGCTCGCGCGGCGCGTCGGCGTGACCGAGCGGCATCTGCGCCGGATCTTCACCGCGCAGTTCGGCGTGTCGCCGGTCGAATTCGCGCAGACGCAGCGGCTGCTGATGGCGAAGCGGCTGCTGACCGACACGGCGTTGCCGCTGGCCGTCGTGGCCTCGACGGCCGGGTTCGGCAGCGTCCGCCGCTTCAACGACCTGTTCCGGCAGCGCTACGGGCTGAACCCGCTGCGCGTGCGCAAAGGCGCGGGTGCGGGCGCGAACGCCGGCGGCGACATGACGTTCCCGCTGCCTTACCGGCCGCCGTTCGCGTGGGTCGAACTGATGCGCTTTCTCGCGCAGCGGCAGATCGACGGCGTCGAGCAGGTCGATGCGCAGCGCTATGCGCGCACCGTCGAACTGCCGGCACCGCGCGGCGGCGGCCGCCTGACCGGCTGGGTGTCCGTCGCCCACGTGCCGAACCGGTTCGCGCTCGCCGTCACCGTATCGTCCACGCTGACGCCGGTCGTACCGGCCGTGCTCGCGCGCGTGCGGCGGCTGTTCGATCTCGACAGCCGTCCCGACGTGATCGACGCGCATCTCGGCGAACTCGCGGACGGCTCGCCCGGATTGCGCGTGCCCGGCGCGTTCGACGGGCTCGAGATCGCGATGCGCGCGGTCGCCGGCGAAGATCTTGCGGCAGCGCACGCGGGCGCCTTTGTCGCGCGCATCGCCGAACGGTTCGGCACGCCGCTGAACGGCGCGCCGCCCGCGTTGCCGGGCCTGACGCACACGCTGCCGTCTGCCGCGACGCTGGCCGGTCTGCCGGCGGCTGCGCTCCGGGAAATCGGCATCGCCAACGCGCCGGCGCAAGCAATCGTCGCGCTCGCCCGAGCGGTGGCCGACGGTACGCTCGCGCTCGAACCGATGGCGCCGCTCGACGCGACGCTCGCCGCGCTGCGTGCGATGCCCGGTTTCGACGAACGCGCGGTGCAATACGTCGCAATGCGCGCGATGGCGTGGCCGAATGCTTTTCCGGCCGACGTCGAGCTGCTTCGCGAACGCGCCGCCGAGCGCCCGCCGCGCACGATGTCGTCCGCGCCGGACGACGCGCGCTGGGCGCCGTGGCGCGCGTATGCGGCGCTACACGTGTGGCGCCTTCATGGAGATGCTTTGCGATGACTCCCGCTCATCTGATTTCCAGCCCGCTCGGCGACATCGCCGTGCGCATCGAAGACGATGCGCTGACCGGGCTGTTCTTCGTCGGCCAGAAGTACTATCCGCCGCTCGCGATCGCACCGGACGCCGACGTGCTCGGCAACGCGCCGCTCGCGCGCACGATCGCGCACGAAATCGCCGAATACTTCGCCGGCGCGCGCACGACGTTCTCGGTGCCGATTCGGCCGCGCGGCAGCGCGTTTCAGCAAAGCGTGTGGAACGAACTGCTCGCGATTCCGTTCGGCACGCTCGTGTCGTACGGCGAACTCACCGAACGCGTCGGGCTGCCGATGAGCGCCGCGCGCGCGGTCGGCGGCGCGGTCGGTCGCAACCCGATATCGATCATCGTGCCGTGCCATCGCGTCGTCGGCGCGTCCGGCAGCCTGACCGGCTACGCGGGCGGCATCGAGCGCAAGCGTGCGCTGCTGTCGCTCGAAGGCGCCGGGTTCCGGCGCGGCGCGCATCATCCGGCGCAGCAGGCGCTCGCGTTCTGAGCGCTGCGGTTCTCTGCCGATCGCGCGGCGGCGGCCCGCAGTCCGTTCACCGGCCGCTGCGCTTGCGCATCGCATGCGCGACCTGCGCGTTCGTCTCGAACTTCGCGCGATGCGTCGAGAAGAACGTCCGCACGTTGCGCACGTTCGACGCGCCGGTGAATAGCCGCCGCGCGAACTCGTCGTATTCGGCGACGTCGGCCAGATCGGCGATCACGATGAAATCCGGCCCCGGCGACACGCGATAGCACTGCGTGACTGCCGGCTCCGCGCACACGTAGGTTTCGAACGCGTCGTAGTCCTCGGCCGTTTGCCGGTCGAGACTGATCTCGATGATCGCGGTGACCGTCGTGCCGATCGCGGCCGGATCGAGCATCGCGACCTGCCGACGAATCACGCCGGCGTCGACGAGCCGGCGCACGCGGCGCATGCAGGTCGGCGGCGACGACAGCGCGCGCTCGGCCAGTTGCAGGTTCGAGAGCGACGCGTCGTCCTGCAGGATCGCGAGGATGCGCAGATCGAGATCGTCGAGGGTAAGGGTCGCCATCGGTGAATCGCCTGGTCGGATGTGAAATTTAATTTCAACATCATAGCCGATCGCGATCCCATTTCATTTACGTCTATATTTTGAAATTAAATTCCATAGCACCGCTTCTACCATCGCTGTCATCGATTCGGACACGATCTTACGGAGCAGAGCATGTGTGGAATTGTCGGGGCGGTTGCCCAGCGGGACATCCTCCCGAACCTCGTCGACGGGCTCAAACGGCTCGAATATCGCGGCTACGACTCGTGCGGCGTCGTCGTGTACCGTGACCGCGCGCTCGCGCGGGCGCGCAGCGTCGATCGCGTCGCGAACCTGCAGCGCGACATCGCCGCGCAACGGCTGTCCGGCTACACCGGCATCGCGCATACGCGCTGGGCGACGCACGGCGCGCCCGTCACGCTGAATGCGCATCCGCACTTCTCGCCGAGCGATGCGAACGCTCGCATCGCGCTGTCGCATAACGGGATCATCGAGAACTGCGACGCGCTGCGCGCGGAGCTCGAAGCGCACGGCTACGTGTTCGCGAGCCAGACCGACAGCGAAGCGATCGCGCATCTGATCGATCATCTGTACGACGGCGACCTGTTCGACGCGGTGCGCCGCGCGGTCGCGCGGCTGCGCGGCAGCTACGCGATCGCGGTGATGTGCCGCGACGAGCCGCACCGGATCGTCGGCGCGCGCGACGGGATGCCGCTCGTCGTCGGCGTCGGCGAAGGCGAGAACTTCCTTGCGTCCGATGCGATCGCGCTGTCCGGCATCACCGATCGCATCGCGTATCTCGAGAACGGCGACGTCGCCGATATTCAGCTGCATCGCTACTGGATCGTCGATGCGGCCGGGCAGCGCGTCGATCGTCCGGTGCAGCGCGTCGCCGCGCACAGCGGCGCGGCCGACCTCGGCTCGTATCGCTACTACATGCAGAAGGAGATCTTCGAACAGCCGCAGGCCGTCGCCGACACGCTGCTCGACGTCGCGTCGATCATGCCTGAGCTGTTCGGCGATCGCGCGTGGCGCGTGTTCAACGACGTCGATTCGGTGCTGCTGCTCGCGTGCGGCGGCAGCTACCACGCGGCGCTCACCGCGAAATACTGGATCGAGAGCATCGCGAAGCTGCCGACGAGCGTCGAGATCGCGAGCGAATTCCGCTATCGCGACAGCGTGCCGAATCCGCGCACGCTCGTCGTCGCCGTGTCGCAGAGCGGCGAGACGGCCGACGTGCTCGGCGCGGTGCACGTCGCGAAGCAGCGCGGGATGACGCATACGCTCGCGATCTGCAACGTCGCGACGAGTGCGCTGATGCCCGAATGCACGCTGCAGTTCGTCACGCGCGCGGGGATCGAGATCGGCGTCGCGTCGACGAAGGCGTTCACGACGCAGCTCGTCGCGCTGTTCCTGCTCACGCTTTCGCTTGCGCAGGTGCGTGGGCGATTGAGCGACGACGACGAAAAAACGCATCTGCGCGCGCTGCGCCATCTGCCGGACGCGATGTCGAAGGTGCTCGCGCTCGAGCCGCAGATCATGGGCTGGTCGGAACTGCTCGCCCGCCGCGACGACATGCTGTTCCTCGGCCGCGGCATGCACTATCCGATCGCGCTCGAAGGGGCGCTGAAGATGAAGGAGATTTCGTATATTCACGCGGAGGCGTATCCGGCCGGCGAGCTGAAGCACGGGCCGCTCGCGCTCGTCAGCAACGAGATGCCGGTGATCGCGGTCGCGCCGAACGACATGCTGCTCGAGAAGCTGCGGTCGAACATGCACGAGGTCAGCGCGCGCAACGGGCGACTGTTCGTGTTTGCCGACGTGGACTGCGGGTTGTCGCCGGGCAACGGGATCGACGTGATTCGGCTCAACGAATACTACGGACCGCTGTCGCCGATCCTGCATACGATCCCGATGCAATTGCTCGCGTATCACGCGGCGTTGGCGAGGGGGACGGATATCGACAAGCCGAGGAATCTGGCCAAGTCGGTGACGGTGGAGTGACAGATGGGGAATGTCGAGTGTGACGAGCAACTTCGAATCGTTTCAAGCGAAAACGCCCGCCGATACCGGTGCATGCACAACCATCGGTTAACGAGCTACGGCGTCACTCCTTCAGCGGCTTAGAACCAGCTTTCGCCGACACGTCGCAGCGGCTCGCCGTGATCGGCACACGCATGTTCGGTGCAAGAACGCGGCATGCACCGCATGCGTGGGGGCCGGGGGCAGTTCCGCGGCTCGCTCGCAGCGCGACACGACCACACGCCGCCCCCGCACACCGCCATTCCCCCGCCCGAACCCCGCTTCCCGCGTTCCCGTCCGCCGGCAGACCGACTTGTCCCACGCGGTTGCGCGAGCGCAAATCGTGTCGCCGCATCGAAACCGGCCGCACATGTCGACCGCATTCGGCCGCGATCCGATCTGCCAGCCGGTCAAACTTCCGCAACCGCACGCGCGACGTCGATCGCTTACCACCCGATCGAGATCGTCAGGCTCTTCAGATTCTCGTCGGCAGGCAGGATGGCGACCGAGCTTTGGTCGGCGGTATCGTCGAACCCCATCCCGTACGCAAGCCCGTCGATACTCACCTGGTGCCAGAAGTGCGCCCACTGATTCGACGGCGACGCCCGATAAAAACTCGACGGATCGAGCCAGTTCCGGGCGCGGGTCGCGACATGCCGGTTGATCGCGGCAGCGAGCAGCGCACCGAACGCATTGGCGTCGGTTCCTCCGGGCTGCAGCGTGCCGTTGTTGGTAAAGACGTCGTCGGTGCCGGGTTTGGCGATGTCGAACGTCGGGCCGTCGTTGCGGCTGACACGGAAAACCCGCTCGCCGTTCGCGCCCGGCACTACACGCCCTCGATATCGATTGCCGGTGCCGTCCGCCTGGTCGTTGAAGTCGAGCTCATGAATCGAGTAGTACCGCCACACGTGGTCGACGTAGCCGTCGAAATAGCGTTGCGCTGCGCCGCCGGGCTTGAAAGCGGCGCCGTGATACGGTGCGACGAGCCGTATCACCTCGTCGTCGCGATCTTTCTGTACCAGCGTCCTGAACGGCTCGTCCAGTCCAGGCTGATCGAGATACTTGTTCATCAACTGGTCGCGCGTGTCGACGCCGGACGACGATCCCACGCCCAGCGTGATGCCGCGCTTGATGTCGGTATTGCCGACACCCTTCACTTCGAACGACATCGGAATACTGAATCCGTCGACCTGCGTGATGTTGCCGCCGAACGCCACCTTCGGATGGCCTTGCGGTGCATACGTCATCTCGAACCAGTCGAACGGCGTCGCATAGTTCGGATCCGACGGATTCTCGATGTTCGGCTGCGTGTAGCCGTCCGCGACCGCATTGACCGGCATCTGCAGCCGCCGGCGAACCGACACGTAAATGCGGGTGCCGAGGTACCGCGCATCGCCGGGCAGGTACAGCGTGTGATTCGTCAGTTGCGCAAGCGTGAACGCGTGAGCGGCGAGATCGTCGCCACTAGTCAACGTACCGACCGCACCGAGCGTGCCGTCGCCTTCCGGCCCGTCCGGAACGTTCGTACTCGTCGCGTCGACGGCCGTGACCTTCCCGTCCGGCTGACTCACGATTTCAACGTAGATTTGATCGTCCGGAAGGCGGCCGTCACTGGCATTTTTCAGGTGGAGCGCAAACGATCCGTCCGGGAGCTGCGAATAAGCGATCGTCGCCGGCGCCGCGCTTTTCATCATGGATGCCTGCGCAAGCTCTGGATCGTCGGAGGATCCGCTGCTCGAACCGCCGCAACCGGACAGGAAGCAGGCAGCGAGCAATAGCGGCAAACGCCGAAGCATGCTGGTTTGAAGGATTCGGATCATAAGCGCGTAACCGGGGAAATCCTGTGTGGAATCCGCCGCAACATAGCGGCCGCGGCAACTGTACGCGGCGAGACTGAGCAAAGTGTTAGCGCGTGCGGCGCGCGTCCGGCGCTTATGCCGCGCCACGACACAGTCGGATTCGATCGGGACACCCGACCTGCGTACCCGGCCGCGAGCTTGGCCGAAGTACGAGCGTGCCCGTGCGTGAACCGCTTCCGCGCTTCCCGACCTTCATTCCGCCGAACCGCGCATCGCTTGCAGATCGGCGGCATCCTTTCCTTCTTCCCGAAAAACGGCGCGCTCTCCTGTCGACCTGCCCCGCTTGCAACAGCAGTTCGACAACCACCGTCCCGCCGAGCCGACTAAGTGTCGGCTAATGCACGCCCCCTAAACTCCCGTCCAACGATGACCAAACCGGCATGGACGAAACGCAGATGAGGAAACCGCATCTTCTGGCGATAGTGCTGTTGGCAATATCGACGACGAGCGCGTATGCCGGCGACTGGACGACGGTTCGCTTCGGCACCGCGACAAGCTATCCGCCGTTTCATTCGGAACGACCGGACGGCAGCCTGACCGGCTTCGACATCGATCTCGGCAACGAGATCTGCCGCCGCATGCACGCGCGGTGCGTATGGGTGGAGAGCGATTTCGACAGCATCATCCCCGCGTTACAGGCGCGGAAATTCGACGGCATCGTGTCGGCGCTGTCCATCACGCCGCAACGCGCGCGACAGATCGCTTTCTCGTCGAAGCTGTACGACATCCCCGCCCGGCTGGTCGCGAGGAAAGGCGCGGGGCTGCTGCCGACACCGGCGTCGCTGAAAGGCAAAAGGATCGGCGTGGTGCAAGGGTCGACGCAGGAACGCTATGCGCAGACGTACTGGGAGCCGGACGGCGCGATCGTCGTGTCGTACGAGGATCAGGAGCTCGTCTATGCGGACCTCGTCGACGGCCGGCTCGACGCGACGCTGACGAATGCGGCGCAGGCCGAATACGGTTTTCTCGATACGCCGGAAGGCGCCGACTATGCGTTTGCCGGACAGCCGCTGACCGACCCGACGATCTTCGGCGTGGGCACCGCGGTCGGCTTACGCAAGCAGGATACGGATCTCGAGGCGCGGATCGATCGAGCGATAGCCGACATGCGCAGCGACGGCACCTACGACAGGATCGCGAGAAAGTACTTCAGTTTCGACGTGTACGGCGAGTGACGACGCGCGGCGCGCAGAAGCCTCTCTGAATCTGTCGGCGATTTTCCGTCGAAGGCCCGCCGCGAAGCGGAAGCGCGGCCGATCGCGATTCCGATTCCGATCCCGATCGATAGACACGGGCTCGCGATCCCGCCGACCCGACGAAGAAACCGATTCTCCGCAACCGCACGTCGCGCAAATATTTTCCTATCTCCGACGCAATACAAAGCCCAATTTGGAGGCTTTTTCCCCGTCGCCGCCCGTATCATTTCTCCCGTTCCGAAGCGCAAGAGAAAAACATGAGCGATAGCACCCGGTTGCATTACCTCGACTACGCGGCGACGACGCCCGCGGACCCGCGAGTCATCGAAGCGATGACGGCCTGCCTCGGCATCGACGGCATCTTCGGCAATCCTGCATCGAGCTCGCACGCGGCCGGCCGCGTCGCGAAGCAGAAGGTCGAGCGCGCGCGCGAACAGGTCGCCGCGCTCATCGGCGCGCACGCGGACGAAATCGTCTGGACGTCGGGCGCCACCGAGTCGAACAACCTCGCGCTGAAAGGCTATGCGGATACCGCGACCGACAGGCGCCATCTGATCACGAGCCGCATCGAGCACAAGGCCGTGCTCGACACGATGGCGAACCTGTCGAAGCGCGGCATGACGGTTACCTTCCTGTCGCCCACACCGGACGGCGAAATCACGGCGGACGCAGTGGCCGCGGCGATCGGTCCCGACACCGGGCTCGTATCGCTGATGCTCGTGAACAACGAGCTCGGCACGCTGACCGACGTCGGCGCGATCGCCCGCGTCGTGCACGCGGCCGGCGCGCTGCTCCACGTCGACGCCGCGCAGGCGCTCGGCAAGACGCCGATCGACGTACACGCGCTCGGCATCGATCTGATGTCGATGTCCGCGCACAAGGTGTACGGTCCGAAAGGGATCGGCGCGCTGTACGTGCGCCGCGAAATCGCCGCCCGCATCGCACCGCAGATTCATGGCGGCGGACACGAGCGCGGGCTGCGCTCGGGCACGCTCGCGACGCATCAGATCGTCGGCATGGGCGTCGCATGCGAACTGGCAGCCGACGAACTCGCCGGCGAAACCGCACGAATCGCGGCGCTCAACGCACGGCTGCGACAAGCGGTGCTCGCGCTCGGCGACGTCACGCACAACGCGGCGGCAGCGCGGCGCATCCCGCACACGCTGAGCCTCACCGTGAATGCGCCGGGCTTTTTCCCGTTCATGCTCGGCGATGCGCTCGCCGTGTCGTCGACGTCCGCGTGCAATTCGAACAGCGGCGCACCGTCCCACGTGCTGACGGCGATCGGCGTCGATGCGCATGCAGCGAGCCGCACCGTTCGCATCAGCTTCGGCCGTTTTACGACCGAGCAGGACGTCGACTTCGCGATCGACTGTTTCCGGCGCGCGATCGAGCAATGCCGATCGGCCGCGTCGACGGGGTTCGTCGCGTCGCGGCAAATCGTGCCGGACGACCTGAAAGCGATCCGCAGCGCCGGCTTCCGCTCGGTGATCTGCAATCGGCCGGACGGCGAAGAGGCCGATCAGCCCGCGTTCGACGCAATCGCCGCGGTCGCGCGCGAACTCGGGATGGACGCGCGTTATCTGCCGGTCGAACGCGACCGGATCGGCGATGCGGAAGTCGACGCGTTCGATGCGCTGCTCGACTCGCTCGCGAAGCCCGTGCTCGCGTATTGCCGAAGCGGGAGCCGATCGGCTGCGCTGTGGAACCAGCTCGCGTGCCGGCGCATGGCATCGGCCGAGTAAACGACGTCACGATCGAGCCGCGTGAGCGACGCGGCACGGCGCATCGTCAACGCGCCGACGGTCGGTGCGCATCGCACGCCGACCGTCGCCCGCGTGCACCGCTACCTCGCTACTCCTGCTGGTTTTGTTGCTGCTGCAACTGTCGCTGCTGAATGAACTGCCGCACATCGCTCATCGTCACGCGGCCCGTGTGTTTCGCATCGATCTCGTCGAAGTGCTGCGCGACGAAGCCGAGGCCGCTGCTTTGTGCCTGCGCCTTCGTGACGGCCGCACCGTTGCTCAGCACCGTATTGCCGCCGAGCCGCGCGTCGACGCGCTGCTGCGCCTGCTGCTGCAGCGTCGCACCGGTCGACGGCAGCACCGGCGCCGCGCGCGTCGCAGGAAAGAACGGACCGTCGACGCCGTGCGCGCCGCGCGGCAGCTTCACCGGCGCGACGGCCTGCGGCGGCAGCGCATACGCGCTGCTTGCCATCGCGCCGGCGACGATCAACGAAGAGATACGCCGCATCGAGTTGAGTAAGGACATGATCGCTCGCATTCGGTAAAGGAACAGGGAGTTCGTTCGACGCCTGCGCGCCGGTTCATGGCGCCGCGGCCAGCGTCGCGGCGGCCGTCGCGCCGCCGGGCGTGCTGCCGGTCGGCGTGCCGGCCGGATTCTCGTCCGGCCACGGCGGCGGCAGCATGCGCAGCGTCAGCGCGGTCGGAATCCGCTTGCCCTGATAGAACAGCTTCAGGTCGCGCTTCATCTGTGGGCGTGCGACGTCGTCCAGATACGTCATGTGCCCGCCCTGGAAGAAGTTCACCTGCAGCTTCGGATTCAAACCCTTCACCGTCTGCAGTCGCGCGAGCTGCTTCTCGGTGTTGAAGAACGGCGTCGCGAGATCGTGCAGGCCGTTCTCCGCGAGCACCTTCAGCTTCGGATTCAGCTGCAGCGCGCCGAGCAGATCGGGAATCGTGTCGGGCATCGGCTGGCCGTCGTGCGAGAAGTCCCATACCTCGATGATCGCGTCGTTCAACGGCAGGTACGTCGCGTTCGGCGCGGTATAGCCGAGATAGTCGGGCATCTGCGTCGCGAGTGCGTTCGTGAACGGCTGCGAAATCAGGATGTCCGACGGATCGCCGTCGCTTTGCAGCCGCGGATCCGAGTTCGGCAACGACACGCGTCCGTCGTAACGACCGATCGTCGTGCCGGGCAGCAGGCTCGTGTTGAACGGATTCGCGTTGAAGTAGCCGCGCAGCGCCTGCACCGTCAGGCTCGACGGCAGCGACCACAACCGCAGCGTCGCGTCGCTCGGGAACACCGGCGTGCCGAGCGCATCCGGAATGCCGAGCTGGCTCAGCACCCACGACTGCGAATACTTCTGCAGCTGGTTGTAGATGAGCGTCGTGAACAGCTCCGTCTGCAGCGCATACAGATCCTGGTTGGCCGGCGCCGGCGATACCTGGTTGAAGTACGCCGCCACCGCCGCGTAGCCGGGCAGATAACCGGCGACGGTATCGGTGTCGAGCAGCAGCCCTTCGGTCGACTGCGTGATCGCGACCGCTTCGACCGCATCCGCGAAGTAGTTGAGGATCGACGACTGCAGCACGACGCCCGTCAGATGCACGCCCGCCGATTCGAGCGCGAGCGCGAGCATGTCGGTACGCGGCGTGCCGTACGACTCGCCGTACAGATAGATCGGCGAACTGCCGCGGTTGTTGACCGTCAGGTAGCGCTGGATGAAGTCGCGCATGATGTTGACGTCCGCGTCGGTGCTCCAGTACTTCTGGTTCGTGTTCGGCAGCACCGCTTCGGACAGCCCGGTTCCGGGCGGATCGATGAACACGAGATCGGTCGTGTCGATCAGGCTTTCCTGGTTGTCGACGAGCGGATAGTTCGGCCAGTCGTTGCCGAACAGCGGGTCCGGCGTCGCGACGCGCGTCGGCGAGAATGCGCCGAGACGCAGCCAGATCGAAGACGAGCCGGGGCCGCCGTTATAGACGAACGTGACCGGCCGCGGCTTGCCGTTCGTGCTCGGCGCGGTGTACGCGACGTACGACATCGACGCTTCCGGGTTGCCGTTCGCGTCCTGCGCGGTCAGATGGCCGGTGGTCGTCGTGTAGTTGACGGTCGTGCCGCCGCCGTTCCACTGGTAGTGCATCACCGCCGCCTTCTCGGACACCTGCGACGGCGCGAGGCCGTCGGTCGCGTTCATCGAATACGCGACGGGATCGACGTACGGCTGGTTCGCGGCCGACGTCTGTCCGGCGGCCGACGATTGCGCGCTCGCCTGCCGGCTCGCGGTGGCCTGCGCGAGACTCGATACGCCGACCGACGACGAATCGTCGCCGCCGCACGCCGCGAGCACCGCGGTCATCGCGGCCAATGCGCCTAGCGCGGCCAGCCGGCCATGACGGCCACGGCGGCTGCCGCTACTGCTCCTGTCTGGTTTCATGCCTCTGTCCTTGGTGTGGGGTACGAATGCCGCTTCACAAAGGCCGCCTTTGCCGGCGAGACGCGCACGCTCACCCGCCACTCGCGCTGCCCGGTCGGCATACGGCGGTTGGGGATTGCACTTCTTCAAGAGACTGAATCGATACAGACACAGCAAACTGCTGGCGGAGATGGATGCTCGAACGCCGCCCCCTGCAGTTTTGAACGACTTTTTGTATGACGAGATTTACGACAGAAACAAAAATAGGCGGTGCTGCGCCGCGTTGTCAAAGATCATTCCGATATTAAAAATGTTCTTATGATGCGGACGAACGTCAGTGTCTGGATTTTGAAAGAAAGCGCGGTTATTCGCGATCGATCGGCTTTATTGCGGCGCCGATCGCGCATGCGCCGCGCGGGTTCCGCATGATGGCCGTTTCTTTTAATGATCGAAGCGCGGCTTCCGGAAGTTTTCAAATCGACAGGATTTGTCTTTCATTCTAATTATCCAAATCGATTAATCGGGATCGCCCGCCTTAATAAGGCCTCGCATCCTGAAAATACCGATTTTTATAATGATCCCGAACACGCCGCGGAATTATTTACACGGTATTCAGGCAGGTATCGCGATGCGCGCGGCCGCATTGCGGCGCTCTTCGGGGCATTCACGGTCAGACGGCGATCGTGGGCCGCGCGCGTGTCTGCTTGTGGCCGCGTGTCGGTATCGCTATCGAGCGCCGCGGTCCGCCCGGCACAAACTCCGGCGTTCGTCAGCGGCCGCCGCCCGGCAGCGCGATGTCGACCAGCACCGGATCGTGATCGGACGAACGATACGCGTCCGGCGCGTAGTACGTGTTCTGCTGTTCGGCCGACTTGTACGCGAGCGTGTACTGCAGCGCGATCGGCTCGTCCGCGTTGATGTGCCATTCGTGCACGGCCTTCACGTGCGATGCGAGCGGCAGCGACGCCAGCGCGTGGTCGAGATAGCCGGCTTCACCGTTGTACACGTAGCTGTATGCGTCCGCGCCGACCCAGCGCGACACGAGATTGCGATAGCCGCGCGCTTCGAGCACGCGGATCGGATCTTCGAACGTGTAGCTGTTGAAGTCGCCGATCAGCAGCACGCCCTGCCCCGCGACGCCGGTCGGCGTGCCGGCCAGCCAGTCGGCGAGCTTCGCGGCGGCACGCGTGCGTGTCGCGTTCCAGCAGCCCTGACCGTCGCCCTGATCGAGATCGTCGTTCGCCGCGTCCGGGCAGTTCTTCGACTTCAGATGGTTGACCGCGATGGTGAGCGCCTGCTTGCCGCCGATGCGGCGGAACGATTGCGCGAGCGGCTGGCGGTTCTTGTCGTCGATCGCGAGCGTCGCCGCGCGGCCGACCGGCTCGACCTTGCGGCTGTCGTAGATCATCGCGACGGCGATCGCGTCGCCGCCGAGCCGCGGCGTGCCCGGATCGACCACGCGCCAGTGGCTGCCGAGCTTCGCCGCGAGCTGACGCACCGCGCTCAGTTCGCCGTAGCCGTTGTTCTGAATCTCCATCAGCCCGATCACGTCCGCATCGAGCGCCTTCAGCGCGCTGACGATCTTCGCGTCCTGACGCAGGAATTCCTGATACGTCTTCGCGCCGCGATTGTCCGGATCGTCGAAGCCGCCGCCGACACCGTTCCCGTTGAAGTAGTTCAGCACGTTGAACGACGCGACGCGCAGGTTCGAATGCGGCGCGCGTGCAGGCGCGCGCGTGCGCGGGTTCGCACGCGCGTCGAACGCGGGCGCGGCCGCATCCGGCAGCGGCTGAACGCGCCACGCGCCGTAGCGCACCTCGAGCACGCCTTCGACGTCGCGCACCGTGTAGCCCGAACGCAGCGTGTTCGCGGCCGACAGCTGCGGCGCCGGATACGGAACGCTCGCCGGATTCTGCTTGTTCGAGCCGTCGTCGAGAATCAGCCGGTTGCGTGCGTTCGCATCGATCTGCGTCTTTGCGTACGCGGGCGGCACGACGCTCGTCGGCGTACGCAGCCGGCCGTTGCTGAGCAGCACGCTGCCGTAGCGGCCGAGCTCGTACGTGTCGGTGACGGTCAGCGTCTGCGGCAGCCGCACGCGCATCCCTTCGTACGCGGCGAACGCGTTCGGATTGTCGACCGGCAGCGTGAGCGTCGCGGGCGTGACCGTCTGGCCGTTCGCACACACCGCGATCGCGCCGGCGAGCGTCAGTTGCGTCTGACCGTACTTCTCCTCGACCTTGCCGGTCACATGCACGAGATCACCGGCTTTCGCGCGCGCTTTCGGCGCATAGACGAACAGCCCTTCGGACACGCCCGGCTGGTTGCGGCGCTGCGAATCGGCTTGCTGGACGAAGAAGCCGCCGAAGCCGTCGGTGCCGCCGAAATCCGCGGTGACGACCGCTTCGATCGACACGGTCCGGCCCGCGAGCGGCGACGGCGCGCCGGCGCCCTGAATGTCGGCGATCGGCGTCGCGCTACCGCCGCAGTTCGGGCTGACCGGCGCCGCGCCGGCGGCGAATGCCGGTGCTGCAACCAGCGCAGGCAGCAGCAACAGCGAAGCAAACGAACGGATCGTCGAGCGCATAACAGGCATCCCGGTGATGAGATGGGCGAAAGCTTAGCGGCGCTCGATGACAGTTTGTAGTAACCGGAAGACAGGGGAATGTAATTATTTCCATGTCGATCGAACGCGGTGACGCGTTGCGCCGGGCGGCACCGCATCCGGCGAGCGCCGGACGACGCGCGTGGCGGCCGTATGCGGCGCGTGCGGCGGGCACGACGAACGCATTGCAGCGCTCACAGGCGCGATCGATGCGCAACGGGCCGCAAGGCCGGCGCAAGCTTGCCGAACACCATCCGCTCCGCTAGACTGGCCGACGTCTTTTGGGAGTAGCCTGCTTTCCGCTGCCGGAAAGCGAACGCGTCAACACACTCGGCCGCCGGCCGTGGCGCGTTCGGCCGAATCGGTCTGGCGAGACCAGAGGCGCATCGCGTCGTTCCCGGTCGGACGTCGGCGGATGCGCCATGGTTATCGTCTACGTCCGACCACGGAGTCCCCATGTCTCTTTCCGTCGTCCTCCCGCGCTTCACCGTCTCCGTCGTCCGTGCCTGCGGAGGTGCGGCATGACGGTCATGCTCGTCGAACTCGCGTTCATGCTGATCGTCATCCTCGTCGCGGCCGAACTGTTCACGAACGCGCTCGAACATCTCGGCGAACGCCTGAAGATCTCCGAAGGCGTGACAGGCTCGCTGTTCGCGGCCGTCGGCACCGCGCTGCCCGAAACGATGGTGCCGCTGCTCGCGCTCATCGGCGGCACGTCGAATCAGGCGGTGAACGAGGAAATCGGCGTCGGCGCGATTCTCGGCGCGCCGCTGATGCTCGCCACGCTGACCACGTTCCTGATGTCCGTCGCGGTGATCGGCTCGCGCGGGCTGCGCGGCACGATCGCGCCCGAACGAACCGGCTTCGTGCGCGACCTGAACTACTTCCTCGCGGCGTTCGTGCTGGCCGCCGGCGCCATGTTCGTCCCGCATCACAACTCGGCCATTCGCGCGCTGCTGGCCGCCGCGATGGTCGGCATCTACGTGCTGTACGTGTTCATGACGTTCCGCGCATCGAGCCGGCTCGTCGATGCCGGACACGGCACCGAAGCGCCGCACGCGATGTTCCTGTCGCGTATCGGCATGCCGACCAACCTCGCGACGATCGCCCTGCAGCTGCTGCTCGGCGTCGCGCTGCTCGTCGGCGGCGCGAAGGGCTTCATTCACGGCGTCGAACGCGTATCGCAGCTGATCGGCGTCTCGGCGCTGCTGCTGTCGCTGATCATCGTGCCGATCGCGACCGAGCTGCCGGAGAAGATCAACAGCGTACTGTGGATCCGGCGCAGAAAGGACACGCTCGCGTTCGGCAACATCACCGGCGCGATGGTGTTCCAGGGCACGCTGCTGCCGGCGATCGGAATCATGCTGACGCCGTGGGAGCCGCGCCCCGAAGTGCTGACCGGCGTGATCATCACGATCGCGGCCGCGCTGTGGCTGCGCATTCATGCGCGCACGCACGGGCTCGCGATCTGGGCGCTGCTCGCGAACGGCGCCGGCTATGCCGGTTATCTGTTCGTCACGCTCGCACGCTGAACCTCGTGAGCAAGCGCGCGCGTCGGCCTGCGGCGCGTGCGCTGCTGCACGGCCCGCCGCTCGCGACTGCCGCTGTACTGCGCGAGCGCCGATGCCGATTTCATGCACGGTCGATATCGGCGTCGTACCGGAAACGCACTTCCCTCGCGCGCTGACTCATCGCCCCGCGCGCGAGTCGATGCGCGTCGGCACGCGCACGCGGCCGCTTCGTCAATCGAGCGCCGCACGCGCACGGTGCCGATCATCGTCCCGCATGTTCGTGAAGAACGACCGCACGCGTCCCAGTAATAGGGAAGCCTGCCCAAATGTTGACGCGCTCGGCCGCGCCGCTCTAACGTTTGCTCCAACGCCATTCGATACGGCCGCTCCGCCACGCGGGCGACGGCCGGGCACAGAACACAGGAGACGACCGTGGCCCCTTCCGCGTCCCGCATCGACGATGCGTCCCCGCCGCAGCAGCAGCCGCAACACGCGCGCGCCGCGACCTCGCAAGATTCTTCCGTTGCACCCGCAACGACCGCGCCGCCGACCCGCAAGCGTCTGCTGATCCTCGCGCTGCTGTTCGTCACGGTCGTGATCAACTATCTCGACCGCAGCAATCTGTCGATCGCCGCGCCCGAGCTGTTCAAGGCGCTGAACATCGACCCGGTGCGCGCGGGCCTCGTGTTCTCCGCGTTCGGCTGGACCTATGCGCTGATGCAGATTCCCGGCGGCTGGCTCGTCGACAAGGTGTCGCCGCGTGTGCTGTACGCGGGCGCGCTCGCGCTGTGGTCGGCGGCGACGCTGCTGCTCGGCTTTGCCGGTTCGTTCGTCGGACTGGTCGTGCTGCGTCTCGCGGTCGGCGCGCTCGAGGCGCCCGCCTATCCGATCAACAACCGCGTCGTGACGACGTGGTTCCCGACCCGCGAACGCGCGAGCGCGATCGGCGGCTACACGTCCGGGCAGTTCGTCGGCCTCGCGTTCCTGACGCCGATCCTCGCATGGCTGCAGGTGCATCTCGGCTGGCACATGGTGTTCGTCGCGACGGGGCTCGTCGGCATCGTGTGGGCGGCGATCTGGTATGCGGTGTATCGCGAGCCGCGCGCATGCCGCGGCATCAACGCGGCCGAGCTCGCGCTGATCCGCGACGGCGGCGGACTCGTCGATCTCGAAGACCGCATCGCCGCGCGGCGCGAGCGCACGCCGTCGACGTGGCGCGATCTCGGCATCGTGCTCGGCCGGCGCAAGCTGTGGGGCATCTATCTCGGCCAGTTCGCGCTGAACTCGACGCTGTGGTTCTTCCTCACGTGGTTCCCGACCTATCTGGTGAAGTACCGCGGAATGGACTTCATCAAGTCCGGCTTTCTCGCATCGCTGCCGTTTCTCGCGGCGTTCGTCGGCGTGCTGTGCTCGGGCCTGCTGTCGGACTGGCTGATGCGTCGCGGCGCGTCGCAAGGCTTCGCGCGCAAGCTGCCGATCATCTCGGGGCTGCTGATCTCGACGTGCATCATCGGCGCGAACTACGTGAGCTCGACCGGCTGGGTCATCGCATTCATGACGATCGCGTTCTTCGGCAACGGGTTCGCGTCGATCACGTGGTCGCTCGTGTCGGGGCTCGCGCCGGCGCGGCTGCTCGGCCTGACCGGCGGCGTGTTCAACCTGATCGGCAATCTCGCCGCGATCGCGACGCCGATCGTGATCGGGCTGCTCGTCGACGGCGCCGACTTCTCACGCGCGATCACGTACATCGCCGCGCTCGCGCTGGCCGGCAGCCTGTCGTACGGGCTGCTCGTCGGCAAGGTCGAGCGGATCGACGCGTAAGCGGCGATCGCCACGCTGCGTCGTGGGCCGCGACGCGGTCGCGCGGCGCACGGCATCGGGTACGCAACACGCGCACGCCTACGCGGCAAGCGCACGCGTGCCGATGTCGAATGCGCGACGCAGATCGTCGCAGAACGCATCGACGATCGGCTTGCCGCTCGCGCTGCGCTTCATCGCGAGATGCATCGGCACGTCGAACCCGAACGTCGCGCGTCCGACCGCCTTCACGAGCCCGCGCTGCTCGAACGGCTCCGCGTAATGCGCGGGCAGATAGCCGAGATGGCCGCCCGACAGGATCAGGACGGTCGCCGCCTCGATGCTGTCCGCGCTCGCGGTCACGCGCCGCTCCGGCAGCGCGAGCTGTTCCTCCGGCACGGGATACGTGCGCCACACCCAGTCGTACGCCTGCAGATCGTCGGCCGTCACCGGCCGCGACGCATGAAACAGCGGGTGTCCGCGCCCGCAATAGATCGCCTGCTGCTCGGTGAAGAGCGGCGTGTAGTCGAGCCCCGGCACGCGATGCCAGAAATAGCCGATCGCGAGATCGAGCTGATTGTTGACGAGGCCTTCCTCGAGCTCCTGCGGCGACGCGATCTTCATCGCGAACGTGACGGCCTGGTCGCGCTGGCGGAACGCGCCGATCGCATCGGCGAGCCGCGCATTCTCGACGAGCGGCGCCTGCCCGATCAGGCCGATCGACAGCGTGCCGACCAGCTTGCGATCGATGTCGCGCACGCGCGCGACGAACTCGGACGTCGCCGCGACCAGCGTGCGCGCGGTCGCCGCGAAACGCTCGCCCTTCGACGTCAGGCGAAACCCGCCGCGGCCGCGATCGCACAGCTTGAAGCCGACGCGCGTCTCGAGCGCCGAAAGCTGCGTGCTGATCGTCGACTGCCGCACGCCGAGCGATGCTTCGGCGGCCGTGATGCCGCGCGCGTCGACGACGGCGAGAAAGACCCGGATGAGGCGGAGATCGAGATCGGTGGTATTCGAAAACATGCTGGCTGCCGCTGCGCATGTGCGCGTTGTCCGCGGCCGGCACGATGGCGGCCGCGTTCGCCGATGAACCCGATCGGACGCGCGCCGCCATCGGCAGCGGCGCACGCCGTACGCGACGCGCCGCCTACATCGGAAAGCCCATCGCCTTGATCCCGTTGATCCACGCGCGCTTCCAGCCGCCTTCGGCGTCCGCGCCGTCGAACGCATGGAACGTGATCTTCGCGGCGATCCAGCGCATCGGTTCCGGCGGAATGTAGCTCGGGCTCCGGTTCGCGATGTCGAGCTTGCGCTCGGGGCTGTCGCGATCGAACAGGATGTTCAGCCCCATGAACGCGCCGAACCGGCTCGCGGCGACGCCGAAGCCCGTATAGCCGGCGACGAACACGGCCTTGCCGCCGAGATAGCGCTTCGCGAACACCGACCCGCGCGAACAGTAGTCGATCGGGCCGCCCCATGCGTGCGAGAAACGCACGTCGCGCAGCTGCGGGAAGGTGCGATAGAACGCATGCGCGAGCCGATGATAGGTTTCGCGCCGGCCGTCCTGATGCGGCTCCGGATCGCCGTCGAAGTGATAGCTGACCAGGCCGCCGAAGATGATCCGGTTGTCCTTCGTCAGCCGGAAATAGTTGAGCTGCGTGCGCGTGTCGTACACGCCCTGCCGGTTCTTCCAGCCGATCCGCGCGAGCTGTTCGTCGGTCAGCGGCTCGGTCGCGAGCACGTGGTCGCGCACCTGCATCACGCGGCGGTTGATGTCCGCGATCCCGACCTTCGCGGTGCCGCTGCCGAACACCACGCGCGGCGCGCGCACGCTGCCGTTCGGCGTCTTCACGGCCACCGTGCGGCCTTCGTCGGCCACGGCGACGAGCGGCGTGTGCTCGTACAGCTTCACGCCGAGCGACAGCGCCGCGCGCTTGAGCCCCCACGCGAGCTTCGCCGGATGCACGATCCCGCTGCGATTGCGCGACCACAGCGCGCCCGCGAACAGCGGCGAGTTCAGCTGCGCACGCGTGTCGTCGCGATCGAGCAGCACGACGTCGTGGCCGTACCGGCGATGCAGATCGTAGTCGGCCTGCAGTTGCGCGACGTGCTCGGGATCGACCGCGACCGTCATCTCGCCGTTCCATTCGACGTCGGCATCGATGCCGTAGCGCGTCAGCGTGTCCTCGAAACCGTCGAGGTTGCGATGGCCGAACTGCTCGAGCTGCGCGATGTCGTTCGGGAACACGCGCACCGCGTTCGGCAAGCCGTGCATGACCGACGTCGAGACGATCCCGCCCGCGCGGCCCGACGCGCCGTGCGCGACCTTGCCGGCTTCGATCAGCACGACGTTCAGGTGCGGCATCTGCTCCTTCGCCTGCACGGCCGCCCACAGCCCGGTGAAGCCGCCGCCGACGATCAGCAGGTCGGCCGTCGCGTCGCCCGCGAGCACGGGCTCCGTTGCGGGTGCGGCAGGGTCGTCGAGCCAGTAAGGGAACAGCTTCGTATTCGCGAGCGCGTCGTCGATGTCCGGCACGAGCGGCTCGGCGCGCCGCGCAGCCGCAGCGCCCGGCGTGCCGCGTGTTGCTTCGTTGACTTCCATTTCCATGATCCCAGCCGTCATAGCTTGCGGTCGATCGAAAACGCAGCCGCCGTGCGGCGCTGGTCGCCAGGCAACGGCACCGGCGCGGCGGCCGCCCGCATCACGATTTCTCGAGCAGCACGTAGAACTTCTTCGCGTCCTCGATCGTCTCCCAGCGCCCCGCGAAGCCGGCCGGCAGCAGATAGCCGTCGCCGGACGCGAATTCCTTGCGGTTGCCTTCGACGTCGGTCAGCGCGATGCGGCCTTCGACGAGCCACACCGCTTCGTCGGCTGCGGTTGCCGGAAACTCGACCGCGCCGACCTTGCCCTCCCACCAGCCGACGATGTAGTTGCCGCTGCTGCCTTCGGCCGCGCGCCAGTCGCTTTCGTCCATCCCGAAGTCGAGCTTCGTGAATTCGCCGATGCGTGCGCCGAGCGGCACGATGTCCTTGATCAGTTTTTGGGTCATCTGGATCTTCGTCCGTCGATTGAAAAAGTACGGACAAAGGTACGCATCGGCGTCGCGCCGGTATGCCCCCCTTCGGGGGGGACAAGCACGCTTTCGGTCGCGTGTGCACCACACAAACGTGCGCCGGTATTTCCCCCTAATGACGTCTTTTTTGGCCGACGTTAGAATCCCGCCGGCTTTTCATCAGGGGACCGCATGCTGCTCGACGTGAACCCCCTTCATCGCGACACCGACCGCGCCGGCGTGTCGTTCAAGGCGCTCGGCGAGCTGATCGAAACGGTCGGCACGCCGCACTTCGTGCCGCGTCTCACGCAACTGCTGAACGACGTGGTGCCGCTCGACGTCGCGCACGTCGAACGCTCGCGCGTCGACGGCACGATGCCCACCGGCTACCGCTGCGAATGGATCGGCAGCAGCGGGATCGGTACCGCGACGTCGGAAATCTCCGACGTGATGACGCTCTACTACGAGCGCTTCTTCGATCGCGATCCGCTGTTCGCGGGGCTGCGCGGCAAGACCGGCACGATGCTCGTCGTGCGCGACATCGCGGCGATTCCGCCCGGTGAATTCCGCCAGCGACTGTTCGACGACGTGCGCATCGCACACGAATGCGTGCTCGCACGCGGCACGCGCTATGCACAGCATTCGATCGCGCTCGAACGCGGCCGCGACCGGCCGCCGTTCACGCTCGCGGAAATGAACCGTTTTCGCAGCGTCAGCGACGTGCTGTTTCCGCTGCTCGAGCTGCACGCGTCGACGACCGCCGCGCGACGCGTCGCGCATCCGGCACCCGACGTTCATCCGCTCGCGCAGTTCGATGCGCGGATCGCCGCCGACGGCGTGAAGCTGTCGAAGCGCGAATACGAAACCTGCAAGCATCTGATCTCCGGCAAGACCGTGCCCGAGACTGCCGCGATTCTCGGCGTACGCGTCGCGTCGGCCGAGTCGTACGTGAAGCGGGCGTTCATGAAGCTCTGCGTGCGCACGAAGCGCGAACTCGTCGCGTGGGGTTCGGCCGTCACCGCGCTGCCGGACACGGCCGGACGTCGCGACGACGGCTCGTTGCGCGCGATCGCCGGCTGACCGCTGCTGCAGGTTCGACGCCGCCGCGCGATGCCGGCGCACGGCTTGCATCGACGCCCGTCGATGTAAACGTTGCGACTTCAAGATCTTCGCGTCCGCGTTGTCCTCTACCATCGGCCGATCGTTTTCGTTTGCGAAGCGAGCCGGTTCGATGCACCGCGATGGGAACGACGCGATGCGCGACGGCGGATGCCGCGCGTCGGCAGCATTGCGGCGGCGACCCGCGCGCCGTATCCCGCATGCCGGCGTTGCGGACTTCGCCGCCGCGCGCTTCGTCGGCGCACGCATCGCGTCCGGCATGCGCTGCGCGATGCCGGCCGCCGCATACCGCTAACCCGTTCGACAGGAAACCTTCATGTCCGCCACCGACCTTTCACGTTGCGCCGCGCCGCTCGTGCCGCCCGCCGCACGCATCGCGGGCGTGCCCGTCGCCGCGCAGACCGACGGAGCAGGCGCGCCGATCTTCAACGCGTCGACCGGCGCAGCGATCGGCTGGCAGGCGTTCGCGACCGAAGCGCACGTCGATGCCGCGGTGCGCACCGCGCACGATGCGTTCGCCGGCTGGCGCGACACGCCGCCCGTCGAACGCGGCCGCGCGCTCGCGAAGATCGCCGAGCGCGTCGAAGCCGAGCGCGAACGCCTTGCCGCGCTGCAAATGCAGGTGAGCGGCAAGCCGCGGTTCGAGGCCGACGCGGACGTCGGCGACGTCGCCGCGACGTTCGCGTACTACGCGGCGCTGTGTGAAGATCCGGCGACGTTCGCAGCCGAGCCGGTCGCGCTGCCGAACGGTGCCGTCGCGGCCGAACGTTTCCACGACGCGGTCGGCGTGGCCGCGCTGATCGTGCCGTGGAACTTCCCGATGGTCACGACCGCGTGGAAGCTCGCGCCCGCGCTCGCGGCCGGCTGCACGGTCGTGCTGAAGCCTTCCGAGCTGACGTCGCCGGCCGAGCATGCGCTGCTCGACATCGTCGCGCAGGCCGGCGTGCCGGCCGGCGTCGTGAACGTCGTCAACGGCGGCGCCGACGTCGGCGCGCTGCTGACCGCGCATCCGCTCGTCGACAAGATCTCGTTTACCGGCAGCACGGCCGCCGGCCGCAACGTGATGCGCGCAGCCGCGCACGACATGAAGCGCGTGACGCTCGAACTCGGCGGCAAGTCGTCGCTGATCGTGCGCGACGACGCAGACGTCGACGTCGCCGTGTCGCTCGCGGTGGCCGGCGCATTCACGAACGCGGGCCAGATGTGCTCGGCAACCGCGCGCATCCTCGTGCACGACAGCGTGTACCGCCGCTTCATGGCCGCGTTCGAGACGGCCGTGCGCGCGCTCGTCGTTGCGCCGCCGGACATGGAACGCGCCGCGATGGGGCCGATGATCTCGGCTGCGCAGCGCGCGCGCGTGCACGCGATGCTCGAACGTGGAATCGCGTCGGGCGCACGCGTGGCCTTCACCGGCCGCGTCGCAGACACCGCGGGCGACGGCTTCTTCATCGCGCCCGTCGTGATCGCCGAGCCGGCCGCGGACAACGTGCTGTGGACCGACGAGGTGTTCGGCCCGGTAGCATGCGTGAAATCGTTCCGCACCGACGACGACGCGATCGCGCTCGCCAACGACACGCGCTACGGGCTCGTCGCGACCGTCGTCACGCGCGATGCGGCAGCCGCGAAGCGGTTTCAGGCGCGCTTGCGCGCGGGGCTCGTGTGGATCAACGCGCCGCAGCTGATCTACCCGCACGTGTGCTGGGGCGGACTCGGCCTCAGCGGAATCGGCCGCGAACTCGGCATGGCCGGCCTGCGCAGCTATCAGGAGCTGCGTCACGCGATGCGCGCGGTCGATTGACCGAATGATCGGCGGCGTGGTCGGTCGCGCTACGGACGCTCGGGGCCTGCGATGATGCAGTGCCGTCCACGCTCTATACGCGGCCTGCGTGAGCGATTACATCGACAGCCGTGCGGTGGACGGCACGCGGTGCGCATGCCGGCAGATTGAGGTTGCGTGACTGCTCGGGAACGACACCGGGCGTCGCATAGCAACGACGGCTGTCACGGCGCAGGACGCGGATGCGGTCGTGTTCGCGGCTGACGTATCGGTCGCGGTCCATCCGATTTGATCGCACGCGGTTACACGGCGGCAACGTCGATGACCGCAAAACGCGGCCTGCCGTAATGACGCTGGACGCGAGCGCGGTCGTGTTCGCAGCCGGCGTACCGATCGCGACCTATCCGAAGAACCGGTGCACGCGCAACCAAGCGGGTTGCCGGACCGCGTTCCGTTCGTCGCACCGCGCAACGGTTCGTCACGTCTGCTCGCAGATTGGCCGCCCCGGCTCGACGTGCGTTTACGCACGCGGGTGTCGGTGAACCACGTGGGCCGACATACGGCGCGCATACCTTCGACACGGCCGGCCGACCGAAGCCGCACGCGGCTCACCGTTTTCGCACCTGCCGGCGATCGTCTGCAGACTGGCGCAAGACGCGCGCAGCCTGTCCCGCTGTCAACGCCGATCATCTCGCCGAACGATGTTCGCGTATGCGTGCCGGCGTGCGACCGACGACCGACGGCGGCCTGCATGTCGATATCCCGCATAATCGCGCAGTTGAACGGGCACGATGCCCGGCATCGCCGCGCCGCCGACCGCGCACGGCCGTGCAACGACGCGAATCCCGCCAAGACAGGACACCGACACATGGACCGAGCCGAGCACATCAGCATCGAACAGGCGACCGATCTTCCCGCCGACGAACTGGATGGCTGCGACTTTTCGTTCGAAATCGCGTGGGAGCTCAACCCGCCGTATCGGGATCTGCTCGATCTGCGCGCGCTGCCGGTCCGGCGCAAGGACTACGGCTTCGATCCGGCCGGCTGGGCGCGCGAAGCGTCGGGCAGGACGGCGCTGTTTCGCGCGACCGCCGGCGGACGCCTCGCCGGATTCGTCGCGATCACCGAGAGCTGGAACGGGATGGCGGAGATCGCGGAGCTTGCCGTCGATCGCGCGTGCCGACGGCAAGGCATCGGCCAGCTGCTGCTGGCCGCCGCGGAAGCGTGGTCGCGCAGCCGCGGGTTCGGCTTCATGCGGCTGGAAACGCAGGCGAACAACGTCGCGGCGTGCTGCACGTACGCGCGCGCGGGCTTCGTCCTCGGCGGGCACGACCGCTATCTGTATGCGGACGGCGAGCACGACGGAGAAACCGCGCTGTTCTGGTACAAGGATCTGCGCGACGGTCAGACCGCGAAGAGCCGGACCGTCGATCCGGCTTCGGTACGCGCGATATCCTGACGGCGGCCGCCCGCGCCGCGCTACTTCCGCGTCGCGACGATGAACAGTCGCGGAAACGGCAGCAGCACCGTCCCGTCGTCGAGTGTCGGATAGCCGTTCGGCCCCGCAACGGCATCGCGATAGCGCGCGATGAACGCGCCGCGTTCGCGCTCGTCGAGCGCCGCGAGGAACGGCCGCAACGCGCTGCCCTTGAACCATTCGACGACCGCATCCGCGCCGCCGCGCAGCGGATGGTGGTAAGTCGTGCGCCATACGTCCACGCGCGAGCACAGCGGCGACAGCAGCGTGTAGTAGTGGCGCGCGTCGAAGCGCTCGGTGCGCGCCGCGCCGGCCAGCTTGTCGGCCCACGGTCCGTCCGCGGCGATGTCGCGCATCAGCCGGTGCGCGGGCTCGTCGAGGTTGTCGGGCATCTGCACCGCGAGGTGGCCGCCCGGCGCGAGGCGGCCGACGAGTTTCGGAAACAGCGTGTCGTGCGCGGGCACCCACTGCAGCACCGCGTTTGCGAGGATCAGATCGTAGCCACCCGGATCGTCCCACGTGGAGATATCGGCGATATCGAAACGCAGCGCCGGCAGGCGTTTGCGCGCGGCCGCGATCATGTCGGGCGACGCATCGATGCCGCGAACCGTCGCGTCGGGTGCGCGCGCGAGCAGCGCTTCGGTCGAATTGCCGGGCCCGCAGCCGATGTCGATCGCGGTACGAATCGGCGTGTTCGGCACGGCGGCCAGCAGATCGCGCACCGGCCGCGTACGTTCGTCTTCGAACTGCACATACTGATGCGCGTATTGATCCAGCGAGATCGTCACGGTAATCCTCCTTGTCGGCATGACGGCGTCGCCGTGGGTTGGCAGGACACCGCGCGGCCGCCGATGCAGCGCATTCTGCGATTGCGTCGTCCTTCAGTAAAATGAATTTAATATCGTTATTGATTCAAATTTCTGATGAAAATCGATACGTTGGGCGTGCAGGCATTCGTCGCGATCGCCGACGGCGGCAGCTTCAGACAGGCGGCCGACACGCTGCACGTGACGCAGACCGCCGTCACGCAGCGGCTGCGCAAGCTCGAGTCGTTTCTCGGTGTCGCGCTGATCGAACGCACGACGCGCCGGACGACGCTGACCGAGATCGGGCGGCGCTTCCTGCCGCAGGCGCGGCGGCTGCTCAACGAGCTGTCGGACGCGCTCACCGAAATCCGCGAGACCGGCCTGAGCCAGCGCGGCGACGTCACGATCGCGTGCGTGCCGACCGTCGGCGTCCAATATCTGCCGCGTATCCTTCGTGCGTTCTCCGCTCATCGACCGCACGATCGCGTGAAGATTCTCGATCACGCATCCGCCTCGGTGCTGCAGGCCGTGCTGCGGCGCGAAGCGGAATTCGGGATCGGCATCGCCGGCGATCAGCATCCGGAGCTCGTCAGCGTGCCGCTCGCCGACGATCCGTACGTGCTCGTCTGCCGCGACGATCATCCGCTCGCGAAACGGCGGCGCCTGCGCTGGGCGGCGCTGCAGCCGCATCCGCTGATCTTCGCCGGCGAAGTGAGCGGCAATCGCGGGCTGCTCGACGGCGCGCTGAAGACGAGCGGCGTATCGCTGCATTCGTTCTACGAGGTGCAGCGCAGTTCGACGGCGCTCGGGCTCGTCGCCGAAGGGCTCGGTGCGGCGGTCGTGCCGAAGCTCGCGATCCAGAAGAATGCGTATCCGATGATTCGCACGATCGAACTCGTCGAGCCGGCGGTGTCGCGCACGCTCGTGCTCGTCGCGCGACGAAGCGCGCAGCTGTCGCCGGCGGCACGCGCGTTGTACGACATGATCGTCGAGCGTGCGGCGGCGGTGAGGTGATTTGGGGGCGCGACGGCAGATCGCTTTCGAGCCCGCGTCAGTTGTACCCGAGAATCGCGACCGCAGCGATATCCGGCCGGTCGATCGCATTTCCGACGAGCGACGTCATCGGCTCCTGCAGCACCGCCCGATATGAAGTCACGCGCGGCGCTTCCGGCGCGCCTGCGTCGTCCCACGTCGGTTCGTCGAACGCGTCGACGTCGCTGAAAAACTCCGGCTGCGTTTGCGTAAAAGTCATCTCCACTCCTTCGATATGCGACGTTTCAACTTGCCTGCTTCAGCGCCGCCGCGCGCACGGGCACCGCGTCGTGCGCGGCCTCGGCGCGCAACGGATGATCGATACACCACTCTTCCGGTTCGATTCGGTATGCCGTACAAGCCGGCGTGATTCGACTATGGCAGACACATATCAACAATAAAAACGCATAATGCTGATCGTTACCTTCAGCTTTTCTGATACCGATGAAGATGCTCGATCACGACGTGCTGGCGACCGTCGTCGCCGTTGCGGAGACCGGCAACATGACCCGCGCGGCCGAAGCCGTGAACCGCTCGCAGTCGGCCGTGAGCATGCAGATCAAGAGTCTCGAGGACGCGATCGGACGGCCGCTGTTCGTGCGCAAGCCGCGCAGCATCGTGCTGACGCGCGAAGGCGAGGTGCTGCTCGGATTCGCCAGACGAATGCTCGCGCTGCGCGACGAAGCATGGGCCGCCGTGGTGCGGCCGGAAGTGACCGGCAAGGTGGTGATCGGCGTGCCGGACGACTATGCGTCGTCGCTGCTGCCGTCGGTGCTGAAGAAGTTCTCCGCGACGTATCCGAAGGTGGAGATCCAGGTGATCGGTCTGCCGAGCAGCGCGCTCGCACCGCTGCTGAAGGACGGCACGGTCGATCTGGTGTGCGGCACGCGCGTGAAGGGATTGTCCGGCGACTTCGTCCGCCACGAGCCGATGGCGTGGGCCGCGATGACGAACGGGCCGCGCGTGTGGGAAGAGCGTCCGCTGCCGATCGCGGTGTTCATGCCGGGCAGCGTCGCGCGCGAAAACGCGATCCGCAGCCTCGAACGCGCGAAAGTGCCCTACCGCACGTCATATGAAAGTCCGAGCCTGCTCGGGCTGCTCAGCATGGTCGAGGCCGGCCTCGCGGTCGCGCCGCTCGCGCGCTGCGCGATTCCCGCGCAATTGTCGATGCTCGGCCGTTCGCACGGGCTGCCCGACCTGCCGCCGCTCGAGCTGATTCTGGCGCGCAGCACGAAATCGAAGCGGCCGCCGTGCGACTTTCTCGCGGAACAGTTGATGGAGGATCTGCAGCGGCAGACCGGGCAGGCGGCCGATGCTTGAACGAGGATTTACCCGTGCCGATCGGCACGGCGCGTGACGTGCGCCGCGCGCCGCGCGTGAAGCGACGCTTCACGCGCCGGCGCTATACCGCTGCGTTCGTCGGGAAGGTAGCGTCTGCTGCGTTGCGCCGCTGCGGCGTCACGAATGACCCTGGAGGCCGTATCCGGCCCCGCGCAACGCGGTATTGACGATCGCCGCGACCGTGTCGACGAGCGCTTCGAGCGTATCGCCGTGCACGTGCCGCACGGCGGGCGGCACGTATTCGTTGCGTCGGCCGCCCCACTGCGATCCGGCCGTCACCGACATCGTCGCGCCGAACCGGTTGCCGTGCCGCCGGCCGAACACGCCGATGCGCTGCTCGCCGACATAAGCCTGCTCGGGAAGAAACAGCCGGATCTCGACCGCGATCTGCTGCGGATCGGCGGCGCGCGCGTTCGCATCGACGTCGGACGTACACGTCTTGCCGATGCGGAACGTCACGTGGGAATCCCACGCGGCAAGCGGCCCGCCGGCGGCCTCGACGCGTTCGATGTCGACCGACCACTCGTGACGCTCGGGCACGTGGACGGTCTGGCGCAGCAGCACGTCCGCCGCGCGAACCGTCATCATGATCTGCCGCGCGAGCTGCCGGCCCGACGGCAGCACCGCGGCACGCGCGCGCCGGCTTGCGGGGCGCGCGGTGCGTACTTCTTCCGTAAGGTACATGGACCCTCCGTAGTCAGGAGCGCCGTCGCATACGACGCGGCGCACAAACCGCTGTCGACCGATAGAAAGACACGGCGCGCAGCGGCGGATCGAACGAGCAAGGGCTGTTCCCGTCGTCGCAGACGCTCGCGCGGCGCGTGCTCCAGCAGCGCCGCGCGTCGACGACTCGACGCGACTGCCGCGCGGCCCGCCGCAGTGCCTGATCACGCGCGGCTCCGTCGAGCGCCGCGCGAGCCGAAGCCGCGTGGCACGGGCCGCACGACGCTCACGGCGCGCCGCGCGGCCGCAGTTCGTGCGCCGCGTCATCCACACACGAAGCCGGCGAACGGGACCGGTCTAGCGGATCGCTGCCGGCTCATCGATTCGACATGTCCGCAGCTTCGCGCATTACGCGTCGATGTCGTGCAAAAAAACGCCTTGGGGGTGAAAAAACGGCATGTACGCCCGGGAACCCGGTCGCGGAGCAGAACATCGGGGGTGCCGGAGCGGCAGCCGGAAGCGCGGCCGGCATGCCGCGCGGCGCGGTTCGACACGATGCGACGCGAGGCAGGAAGGCAAGGAGAGGCACCGGCGAACGCAACGACGAGCGGGCGCGGCCGCCCGCTCGCGTCGATTGGAGCAGTGAAGCGAATCCGGCGGGTCAGCGAATCGCCGTGGCGACCACCGTTCGCACGTTGCGCAGCGGGGCTCGGCCGATCGAGCATTCGATGCGGGCGGCGGGCGCATGACACAGCGAACGTCGACACGCCGGCAGCACGATTGCGCGCCGGTACGGACCGGCTTGCGCGCACCGTCCGGCCGCGTCCGCATCGGTTTCGCTGCGAAAGCATCCGTCGCGCGACCGGCATGCACACGTCGATGCCGCCGAAAAACCGGCAGCACCCGCACCCGGGCCGGGCCGCCCCGAAGCCGGCGGCGAATCGCGGCCCGTCCAGATACTCGGCACCACGGCGCACCGCGCGCCGGCTATCGCACGCCCGCGCCGCCGCCGTTCACCGCAGATTGGTTCTCGCCAGCTCGACAATCTCGTCGCCGCGTCCGCTCAGGATCGCGCGCAGCATGAACAGGCTGAAACCCTTCGCATGCGCGAGCTCGATCTTCGGCGGCATCGCGAGCTCGTACTTCGACGTCACGACGTCGACGACCGCCGGCCCGTCGTGCGCGAACGCGGTGCGCAATGCGTGCTCGACGTTCTCCGAATGCTCGACACGTACGCTGAAGATGCCCGCGCCCTTCGCGATCGCCGCGAAATCGGTCGCGCTCAGGTCGACGTTCGTGTCGAGATAGCCGGCCGCCTTCAGCTCCATCGACACGAAGCCGAGCAGGCTGTTGTTGTACACGACGACCTTGATCGGCAGATTCAGCTGGCGCGCGCTCAGCAGATCGCCGAGCAGCATCGACAATCCGCCGTCGCCGGACAGCGACACGACCTGCCGCCCCGGATGCGCGCCCTGCGCACCGAGCGCCTGCGGCATCGCGTTCGCCATCGAGCCGTGATTGAACGAACCGTGCAGCTGCCGCTTGCCGTTCATCGTCAGATAGCGCGCGGCCCACAGCGTCGGCGTGCCGACGTCGGCCGTGAAGATCGCGTCGTCGGCCGCGACTTCGTCGACGATCTTCGTCAGATATTGCGGATGGATCGCGCGGCCCGGCGGCTCGGCCACCGCGAGATCGTCGAGGCTCTTGCGCGCGGCCGCGTAGTGCTTCAGCGCGTTCTCGAGGAAGCGCCGCTGCGTCTTGCGCGTGAGCCGCGGCAGCAGCGCCGCGATCGTTTCCTTCACGGTGCCGACGAGACCGAGCGCGAGCGGCGCGCGATGGCCGAGCTGCGAGCCCTTCCAGTCGATCTGCACGATCTTCGCGCCGGTCGGATAGAACGGCCGGTACGGGAAATCGGTGCCGAGCATCAGCAGCGTGTCGCACGATTCCATCGCGTGATAACCGGAGCTGAATCCGATCAGCCCGGTCATCCCGACGTCGAACGGGTTGCCCCATTCGACGAACTGCTTGCCGCGCAGTGCGTGCACGACCGGCGCGCCGAGCGTATCGGCGAGCGCGACCACTTCGTCGTGCGCGCCCTGCGTGCCGCTGCCGCACAGCAGCGTGACCGCGTCGGACGCATCGAGCAGCGCGGCGAGCCGGTCGAGATCGGCGTCCGCCGGCACGATCGACGGCGGCGCCGATTCGGTCCATGACGGCGCTTCGTCCGGCCCGTCGCCGAGCGCGATATCGCCGGGCAGCACGATCACCGCGACGCCGCGCTCCTCGATCGCGGTGCGCATCGCGCGCGCGAGCACACGCGGAAATTGCGACGCATTGGTCACCAGCTCCGCGAAATGGCTGCACTCGCGGAACAGCTCCTGCGGGTGGGTTTCCTGGAAGTAGCCGAGCCCGATCTCGGTCGACGGAATATGGGCCGCGATCGCGAGCACCGGCTGATGATTGCGGTGACAGTCGTACAGCCCGTTGATCAGGTGCAGGTTGCCGGGGCCGCAGCTGCCCGCGCATACCGCGAGCCGCCCGGTCGATGCCGCATCGGCGCCCGCCGCGAACGCGGCGCTTTCCTCGTGCCGTGTGTGCATCCAGCGAATCGAGCCGAGCTGGCTCAGGCTGAACGACAGACCGTTCAGGCTGTCGCCGGTCACGCCCCAGATCCGTTCGACGCCCGCGGCCGCGAGCGTCTTCGCCAGGTATTCCGCCATCGTCTGTCTTGCCATGATGCCCTCACAGGTTGGTTGTCGCGACATGCCAGCATCCGGGCACGCTTCGCTCGCGCGAACGCGGCGAAGCAATGCGTCCGTGCATGATAGTGAAGAGCGGCAAACGGCGTATCGACGGTGAAGCCGCGCGCGGAATCGGCGCGGCCGCGGCGTACGTGGCGCGCTACAACGGCAGCGCGTGCGTCGACAGGATTTCTTTCAGCACCATGAACGAGCGCACTTGCCGCACGCCCGGCAGATACAGCAGCTGTTCCGCGTGCAGCCGATTGAAGCTCTCGTTGTCGCGCGTACGCACGAGCATGAAGTAGTCGAATTCGCCGGTCACGACATGGCATTCGACGCATCCCGACACCTTTTGCGCGGCCTTCTCGAATGCGGCGAACGCCTCCGGCGTCGAGCGGTCGAGCACGAAGCCGATCACGACCAGCATGCCGGCGCCGAGCGACTTCGGATCGAGCAGCGCGACGATCCCGCGGATCAGCCCCATTTCCTTCAGCCGTTCGACGCGCCGCAGGCACGCGGGCGCGCTGAGCTTCACCTTCGCGGCGAGGCTCACGTTCGAGATCGATGCGTCCTGCTGCAGCTGCCGCAGGATCGCGCGGTCGATGCGGTCGAGCGCCGGTGCGGCGTCGGCGGACGCGGCCGCGTTTCGTTCTAATTTCATTGCGTGTTTTCCCTCTTCGACGAAGTGAAATTTTTCCGAATGCCGGCATCAATGACGTAACGTAGATTCCGGCGTTTTATTTCGCAAGCTCATTTCGCGCGGTGCTGCCTATCATTTTCCCGAGCGACGATGCGGCCGGCCGCCGCGCTTCGCCCCCTTCCGCCACCGCTTTCCGGAGCACGCCGATGAACCTGCAACGCTTCCCCCGTTATCCGCTGACGTTCGGCCCGACGCCGATCCAGCCGCTCAAGCGCCTGAGCGCGCATCTGGGCGGCAAGGTCGAGCTGTACGCGAAGCGCGAGGACTGCAACAGCGGCCTCGCGTTCGGCGGCAACAAGACGCGCAAGCTCGAATATCTGGTCCCCGACGCGCTCGCGCAGCACGCGGACACGCTCGTGTCGATCGGCGGCGTGCAGTCGAACCAGACACGCCAGGTCGCGGCCGTCGCCGCGCATCTCGGCATGAAGTGCGTGCTCGTGCAGGAGCACTGGGTCAACTATGACGATCCGGTGTACGGCCGCGTCGGCAACATCCAGTTGTCGCGGATGATGGGCGCCGACGTGCGGCTGGTCGACGACGGCTTCGACATCGGCATTCGCCGCAGCTGGGAAGAAGCGATGGAGAGCGTGCGGCAGGCGGGCGGCAAGCCGTATCCGATTCCGGCCGGCTGCTCCGAGCATCCGCTCGGCGGCCTCGGGTTCGTCGGCTTCGCGGAAGAAGTGCGCGCGCAGGAGGCGCAGCTCGGTTTCCGGTTCGACTACATCGTCGTGTGCTCGGTGACGGGCAGCACGCAGGCGGGCATGGTGGTCGGCTTCGCGGCCGACGGACGCGCGGATCGCGTGATCGGCATCGATGCGTCGGCGACGCCCGAGCGCACGCGCGAACAGATCACGCGGATCGCGCGGCACACGGCCGAGCTGGTCGATCTCGGGCGCGACATCGGCGACCGCGACGTCGTGCTCGACACGCGCTATGCGGGCCCGGAATACGGGCTGCCGAACGACGGCACGCTCGACGCGATTCGTCTGTGCGCGCGGCTCGAAGGCGTGCTGACCGATCCCGTGTACGAAGGCAAATCGATGCACGGGATGATCGACAAGGTACGGCGCGGCGAATTCGAGCCCGGATCGAAGGTGCTGTATGCGCACCTCGGCGGCGTGCCGGCGTTGAGCGCGTATGCGGGGATCTTCGCGAACGGGTGACGTGCGGCCGGCCGGCGAACGCCGTCGTGACGACGTCCGATCGCGCGATGCGGACCGATACAGCCGATGGCGATCGCTGGCACGTGCACGCTGCGCGTTACGGCGAATCCGCCGCTTCGTCGGCGAACAGCAAAAAAAGCGCCGGCGTGCGGGCCGGCGGTAAAAGGCATGCGCGACGCGTCGTGCACGCCGGAGGCACGCGATATCGCAACCGCGCGCCGCACATCGAAGAACCGCTTCGCTCGCGCGTCGCGCGTTCCACCAGCGAAGCCGGTACGCGCGGATCGCACCGCGCGCACGCTGGTTCGCCCGACAGGAAGTCGACCGGCGCTCCGGCGCCGGCCGTCCATCGAACGTCAGTTGACCTGCAACTGCCCGCCGCGGCCCAGCCCGCCCTTCACGTCCTGCGCCTTGTAGCTGCGCAGCGCGACGACCATCTTGTTCCACGCATCGATGAACGCCACCACCGTCGCCTTGCCCTCCGGCGTCGTCGAGAAGCCCGCCAGCCCGCCGCCCACGCCGCCGCCCAACCCGCCCAGCGCCGCGCCGTAGTTCGTCGCCGTCGAGCTGCCCTCGGCCGCCGCGATCTGCACCGCCGAGCGGACGTCGAACAGCGTCAGCGTCACCACCGACGCCTTCGTCTGCAAATGTCCCGCCACCGCCGCCACCGCGCTGTTGCCGATCAGCCCGCCGATCATGCTGCCGATCCCTCCGATCGGCGAATCGCTGATCACGATCTGCGGCTCCATGTAGTAGTCCGCCGCCACCCGCTGACCCTTCTGCTGCTTCGAGCCCGCCCGGTATTCGCCCGAGTTGCGCTGCAGCTGCGTGATGCGCGACAGCCGCGCGTCCGTCTTCTGGTTGCCCAGCGACGTGATCACGAAGCAGTTCGACTGCTGCACCGCCAGCCGCAGCAGCGGATCGATGCTCGTCACCTTCGTCGCGCTGCCGAACGGGCCCCACCAGTCCGCGTTGCGCCCGTCGTCCACCGCGATCGTGCCCAGCGGCGACGCGCACCGCTGCAGCTGCGTGTCGGCCCCCGCACTCGTGCCGCCCGCGGCCGCTCCCGTCACGCCCGCGTTCTGCCCGCCGGACGTCACCATGCCGCCGCAGCCGGCCACCGATGCGCACAGCGCTGCCGCCAGCGCACCTCGAGTCAGTCGTTGGGAAAAAATGGTCTTCATGTCGTTATCGATCGATAGAGTCGTCGTTCGGCTTATGGGTTCGTGCGAACTTCGATAAGCCCCCCCGGTGTGGCGCGCGATGGTGGTCTCCCCGCGGCTGCCCCCGTTGCTGAATGCCCGGTCAATACCCGTACCAGTACGTCTGCTGCCACACGCCGTAGTACGGATAGCCCGAGTACCAGTAGCCGTAATAGACGTCACGCCATTGCGTGCGCCATTTCCAGTCGTCTTCGTCTTGCTTCTTCGCGTCGCGCGCGAGCGCCAGCAGCTTCTTCGATTCCTTGTCGCCGCGCGCGGCCGCGATCGACAGCCACTTGTCCGCCTCGCGCGGATCGGAGCCCATTTCCTCCAGACCGAACAGGTAGAAACTGCCCAGCGCCTTCTGCGCGTTCAGATCGCCGCGCTCGGCCGCCTCGCGCATCCATTTCAGCGCCTGGTAGCTGTCCTGGCGCACGCCGTCGCCGCGGAAGTAGCGCAGCCCGAGGTCGTATGCGGCCTTCGGCTGCGTCTTCGCGGCCTGCTTGAGCGCGGCGATGCGCGCGTCCTCGTGCCCGTCCGCTTCGTCTTTCTTTGGGTAGGAAACCTGATCTTTGGGCCGATCGAAACACCCGGTGTCGTCGCAGATCCGTACCGTCTTGCTGGTGACCGACGGATCCTGCGCGCACGCGGCCAACAGCAGCAGCAGCCCCGGTGCGGCTAAACGGCGATACATTGGACTTTCCTCACGTTTTATTCGCGCCGCACTGCTTCGCGCTTTCCACCCCCGCGAGCGCGCACCCGGTTTGCGCGCGGCGCGGCGAATGGTTCGCCGACGCCGACATGCGTTCCAACGCACTCTCAGGTTCTCTTTTCGTCTTGCCATGCCGCTGCAACCGCGGAAATCGAAGACCGCGCAGAAACGCACCCGCGCATGCCGCCCCCGATTCGCTCCGTCGCGCGAAACCGCGCGCGCCATAGCAGCGACGCGAAACCGCCGGCTTATCGGCTCAGGTCCCGCTTGTCCAAAGCAGGCACCTCTTTTTCTGGTTTCAAATGATACATATCGGTCTATCTAATAGTCAAGATAACTTACGACCGTATATTGCGGGCGACGCTCGATCCCGAAACGCGCGCGTCCGGATCCAATGTGACCGATCGGTACGATGTAGAATGCGCAGTCTGTGCAGTCGAAGGATCAAGGAGGGAGCCGTTCGTGCGAGCCAGCAAACGCCAATTGGTAGTCGATACTGCTACCGAACTGTTCTCCAAGCACGGCTTTCATCCGGTCGGCGTCGACTGGATCATCGACGATTCCCGTGTCGCGCGAATGACGCTGTACCGGCATTTTCCGAGCAAGGACGATCTGATCCGCGAAGTGCTGATCCAGCGTTACGACATGATCGTCGGCAGTATCGACGCGCAGCTGCAGCACGTGACCGATCCGGTCGAGCGCGTGAAGACGATCTTCGACTGGTACGAAGCGTGGTTCAATACGCCGGCATTCGCCGGCTGCCTGTTCGAGCGCGCGTTGGCCGAATTCGGTACGGCGTACTCGCCGATCTCGGACGTCGCGATCCGTTATCGCCGCAAGATGGTCGAATGGATCGCCGAACTGCTCGCGGATCTCGTTTCGCCGGAAACTGCCAAACGCTTGGCGACCGTTTATATGATGCTGCTCGACGGCGCGACGGTCGAAGCGAGAGCGTTCAACGACTCGGCGTCCGCGGGCCGCGCGTGGCAGGCCGCAAAAGCGCTGCTCGAGCAGGAAGTGCGCGCGCACGGCGTGCGGGTCGAAAGCGAGGATTCCGATCCAAAGCGGAGGTGACGGGTTTTAATCGGCCGTTGGGCCAGTCGTTCGACGAGGCGATCCGGTCAAGACAAAGGGCCTTTGTGCCGCGTCGTCATAGTCGGCCGGCGGATATGCACGGCACGCGTATCCGATCGTCTGGTTCGAAGGTGCGCGGGCCGGTCGTGGCACTCACAAGAATATGTTTTTGACGTCGTAGAAAAATCAGTTACTTCCAAGCCTTTTAAAAGCGACGCCCGCTACGCTCCTTGGAAAACGTGTCCTTCGACACGAAAATTCTCAGAAAAGCGCTCGTTGGAAAGTCGCGCCCTGTGTCGCTCGATCGCTGCTTCGCACCGACAGACCACATATCGGAAACCGCGGTGGTCTTTTCCGGGAGCTTGCAACACAGCGCTATGTACACGCGGCGCAGCCCGCCACACCCGTACCGGCACCCGCCTGACAAACCGTACCGGTACTGTACAGAAAACCGTCGCTAAACTGGCTCCATCCCAGCCCTGCTTCGAAAACGGAGAACCCGCGATGGAATTCCTGACCCTCAGCGCGCTGCCTGCCGGCATGCTGTTCGCGCTCGTCACGTCGATCACGCCCGGCCCGAACAACACGATGCTGCTCGCATCCGGCGTCAACTTCGGTTTCCGTCGCACGGTGCCGCATCTGCTCGGCATCAGCATCGGCGTCGCGATCCTGATGCTCTGCGTCGGTTTCGGTCTCGGCGAAGCGTTCAAGCGTGTGCCGCTGCTGTATACGATTCTCGAAATCGCGAGCGTCGCGTATCTGCTGTACCTCGCATGGCGCATCGGCACGTCCGGCGAAGTGAAGGCGCACGGCGGCAAGCCGCGGCCGCTGACGTTCGTCGAAGCCGCCGCGTTCCAGTGGGTCAATCCGAAGGCGTGGATGATGGTGCTGACCGCCGCGACGACGATCCGCCTGTCCGCCGACTACGGAATCAACGCCGCATGGATGGCCGTCGTGTTCGTGCTGATCGGTTTCCCGTGCATCAGCCTGTGGGCGGCCTTCGGCTTGGGCCTCCGGCGCTTCCTGTCGAACCGCCGCGCATTGCGCATCTTCAACGTGACGATGGCCGTGCTGCTGATCCTGTCGCTGTATCCGCTCGTCGCTCACCTGCTGCCGCAGTAAGCGCTCACCGCGTGCCCGTTGAGCTTCATCCGATGCAGGCGTACCCTTCCGGTACTGGCGCGCGCACCCGCTTCGCCGCTTGCGCCGCTGCTGTCTGGAGATTGCCGATGAAGCCAATGCTGAGAGCAGGCGAGCGCATCGAGGGCATGCACTGGATTGCCGAGTATCACCCGCTCACCCACGACATCCGCGTGCTGCGCGAAGACATCGAAGTGGGTACGTACTGCGCGCCGCCGACGCTGTTCGGCGACGAGCAAGACATGGGCGCCGCGAACCTCGCCGATCATCGCTGTCGCGAAGCCGCGCTGCGCGCGTATCTGCGCAACTTCGTCAAGGAGCACGACGCGGAAGAATGAGCGGCACGCGCTGTGCCGAATCGTCGGGCGGCGCATCCGCGCAGCCCGGCCCGCTTTCGCATATCCGCCGCCGGCCTGCCCCGCGCGCGGGCCGCAGTGCAATCAATGACCGATCGGCTCGACGTTGCCCGCAGACTGCGCAATCACGTGCGGCCGCGCAGCCTGCTTGATCAGCAGCGCGACGCACGCGAGCAGCCCGGCTACCGCGATCGTCGCGAACACGCCCGCGAACGAAAAGTGCCGGCGCGTCAGCTCGGCGACGAGGAACGACCCGGCAATCCCGCCGAAGCGGCCGACGCCGAGCATCCATGCGACGCCCGTGCCGCGCCCTTCGGTCGGATAGAACGCGGCGGCGAGCGCCGGCATCGACGATTGCGCGGTATTCATCAGCACGCCGGCCACGAACACGACCAGCACGAGCATCCCGACGTTGCCGGCCGCTTGCCCGATCGCGTACACGCTGATCGCCGTCAGCGCATAGCAGACGGCGATCACGCGATTCGCGTTGAAGCGGTCCATCAGCACGCCGCACAACACGGCGCCGACGCCGCCGAGCGGGAACAGCGCAGAAATCAGCGTCGCGCTCTTCGGCGTCAGGCCGGCATCCTTCAGCAGAATCGGCATCCAGTTGATCGACGCGTAGAAGATCACGAGCCCCATGAAGTACGCGAGCCACAGCATCACCGAGCCGACGACGTACGAACGCGACAGCACGACGCCCAGCCCCTTGCTGCCGGTCGCCGGCGCGGATTCCGTCATCGCGAACGAACCGGCATTCAGCGCGTCGCGCGAGATGCGCGCGAGCGTCGCGCGGATCCGGTCGACGGCATGGCCGTGCGCGACCATGAAGCGCACCGATTCCGGCATCTTCAGCAACAGCAGCACGCCGAGCACGAGCGGCGTCACGCCGCCGAGCACCAGCACGCTGCGCCAACCGAAATGCGGAATCATCCACGCAGCGAGGAAACCGCCGAACGCGGCGCCGAGCGGAAAGCCGCAGAACATCAGATTGATCACGGTCGCGCGCCGCTTGTCCGGGCAGAACTCGCCCATCATCGTGACCGCGTTCGGCATCGCGGCGCCGAGCCCGACGCCGGTCACGAAGCGCAGGACCGTCAGGTGCCCGATCGTCGTCGAGAACGCGGAGCCGAGACACGCCGCGCCGAACAGGAACACCGAGCCGAGCAGCATCACGCGGCGGCCGAGCCGGTCGGACAGCGGCCCCGACACGAGCGCACCGCACGCGAGGCCGAACAGCGCCGCGCTGAGCACCGGCGCGAGATCGGGTTTCGTGAGGTTCCATTCGCCGAGCAGCGACGGTGCGATAAAGCCGATTGCGGCCGTATCGAAGCCGTCGAGCAGCACGATCACGAAACACATGACGAACACGAGCCATTGAAAGCCGCCGAACGGCTGCTCGTTGATGAAAGTCTGTACATCGACCACCGGTGCGCGATTCATCGCGAGTCTCCTTGTCGACCGGAACGCGCGCGTCGCGCGCTCGGGTCCCATGCAAAGCTGATATAAACGGCGCGGCGTTCAAGCCGCGCCTTTCGTTATCGCGCACCGATTCGTTGCCGGCGCGCGCATTCGTCGTCACGGCCCGCCATCGATATCGACAGCGGGCCGCGCGGCACTGGCATCACTTAGCCGGCCGCATCCTGTTCCTTGAAGATCTTGTCCGCGAGATGGAACGCGGAATTCGCCGCCGGCACGCCGCAATAGATCGCCGTCTGCAGCAGCACTTCCTTGATCTCGTCGCGCGTCACGCCGTTGTTGCGCGCGGCGCGCAGATGCAGCGCGAGCTCCTCGCTGCGGTTCAGCGCGACCATCATCGCGATGGTCAGCAGGCTGCGCGTATGGCGCGGCAAGCCTTCCCGCGTCCAGATCTCGCCCCACGCATAGCGCGTGATCAGGTTCTGGAATTCGTCGGTGACTTCGGTGCGGTTCTCGAGCGAACGGTCGACGTGCGCGTCGCCGAGCACTGCGCGACGCACCTTCATCCCGGCTTCATAACGTTGCTGATCGTCCATCTCGGCGCCTCACGCGGTCAGGAAATCGAGCAGCGCGCGGTTGAAGCCGTCGGTGCACTCGATGTTCGAAATGTGCGCGGCGTCGAATTCGACGTGGCGCGCGCCCGGAATCGCCGCCGCGAGCGCGCGGCCCTGGTCGGGCGGCGTCGACAGATCGTGCGTGCCCGTCACGACGAGCACCGGCAGCGCAATGCCCTTCACCTCTTCACGCAGATCGGCTGCATTCAGCGCATCGCAGTTGGCCGCGTAGCCGTCCTTGTCGGTGTGCACGAAGGTGTCGCGAATCGCGTCGACCAGACGCGGCTCGCGCTCGACGAACGCGTTCGTGAACCAGCGCGGCAGCACTGCATCTGCGAGCGCGGCCATCCCTTCGGTGCGCGCCTTCTGCGCACGCGGCGCCCACACTTCCGGCGACCCGATCTTCGCGGCGGTGTTCGCGAGCACCGCACGACCGATACGCGACGGGAAGCGCGCGGCGAGCGCCGCGCCCGTCAGGCCGCCCATCGAGATGCCGCAAAAATGCGCGCGTGCGATGTCGACGTGGTCGAGCAGGCCGATCACGTCGCCGGCGAGCTGGTCGATCGTGTACGAACCGGCCGGCGCGTCCGAATGGCCGTGGCCGCGCGTGTCGTAGCGCAGGATGTGGAAGTGCTGCGCGAGCGGGCGAACCTGCGGCGCCCACATCTGCAGATCGGCGCCGAGCGAGTTCGAGAAGACGAGCCACGGCGCGTCGTCGCGCGCGGCACGGTCGATCCGGTAATGCAGTTTCACGCCGTTGACAGTGGCGAAAGGCATCAGTGTTCTCCTGGTTGTTGCGCGCCCGCATGCAGCGCGAGCACGGCATCGACGTAGGCCCGCGCCTCGCCGACGTAATGTGCGGGATCGAGCAGCCGGGCCAGCGCGTCGCGCGACAGGTGCGCGCCGACGGTTGCGTCGGCGGCGAGCACGTCGAACAGCGTCGCACCGGTACGCACGGCCTCCTTCGACGCGTGCTCGACGATGTGGTGCGCATCGAGCCGGCCGATCCGGTCGCCGAGCGCGAGCATCACCGCTTCGCCGAGAATCAGCCCGTGCGTGAGGTCGAGGTTCGCGGCAAGGCGCCCGGTATCGACTTCGAGCCCCGCGACGATCTGTGCGATCTGCGCGAGCGCGCCGCCGGTCAGACGTGCCAGGTCGGGCAGCGCGTCCCATTCGGCCTGCCAGCCGCCGAGTGCGCGCTCGTGTTCCTGCACCATTCCGGCGAACACGGTCGCGACGAGGCCCGGCGCGCGCACGGCGGCGGTCAGCACGGCCGCGCAGCCGACCGGGTTGCGCTTGTGCGGCATCGTCGACGAACCGCCCTTGCCGGCGGCGGCCGGCTCGCCGAGTTCGCCGACCTCGGTCTGCATCTGCAGCGACACGTCGCGCGCGATCTTGCCGAGCGTGCCGACCAGCATCCCGAAGCACGACGCCGCTTCCGCGATGCGGTCGCGCTGCGTGTGCCACGGCACCGCGGGCCGCGCGAGTTTCAGGTCGGCCGCGAGTGCGTCGGTTACCGCGCTCGCGTGCTCGCGCAGGCTCGCGAGCGTGCCGGCCGCGCCGCCGAACTGCAGCACCAGCGCGCGCGCACGCAATTCGGCGAAGCGCGCGCGATGCCGCAGCAGCACATCGAGCCATTGCGCGAACTTCAATCCGAGCGTGATCGGCAGCGCCTGCTGCAGCCACGTGCGGCCGATCATCGGCGTCGCGCGATGCGTGCGCGCGAGCGCGGCGAGCGACGCACAGGTTTGGTCGAGCAACGGTTCGAGCACGTCGAGCGTGTCGCGCAGCTGAAGGACGGTCGCGGTATCGATGACGTCCTGGCTCGTCGCGCCCCAGTGCACGAATTTCGCGGCTTCGGGATCGTCGGCCTTCACTTGCGCGGTGAGCTGCTTGACGAGCGGAATCGCGAGATTGCCGCCGAGCGCGGCGTCGCGCGCGAGCGCATCGGCGTCGAGCCGATCGGCGTCGCATGCGCGTTCGATCGGTGCGACCGCTGCCGCAGGAATCACCTGCCGCGCGGCCAGCGCGCGCGCGAGCGCGGCTTCGACGTCGAGCATGCGCTGGACCGTCGCGCGAGGCGACCAGATCCGGTTGAGCGGCTCGGTGCCGCAGATGAGCGAGGTCAGGCGGGCGCTGTCTTCGAGCATGGCATCTGTGTGGGAAACGGCGTGCGCCTATTGTCCACCCAAGCGTGCCGGCGTGCGCGAACCCGCGCTCGCCGGCCGCTCCCGGTTCAGGCGGCCGCCTTTTGCGTCGCGTCGATCAGCGGCACGCCGGTCAGCTTCTGCAGTTCGTCGAACGACAGATCGGTGAAGATCTCGCGCACCGCGAGACCGTCCGCCGTCACGTCGAGCACGGCGAGATCGGTATAGATGCGGCTCACGCACCGAACGCCGGTGACCGGATACGAGCACTGCGCGACGATCTTGCTGTCGCCCTGCTTCGTCAGGTGCTCCATCATCACGAACACCTGCTTCGCGCCAATCGCGAGATCCATCGCGCCGCCGACGGCCGGAATCGCGTCGGGCGCGCCGGTGTGCCAGTTCGCGAGGTCGCCGCTTGCGGACACCTGGAACGCGCCGAGCACGCAGTAGTCGAGATGGCCGCCGCGCATCATCGCGAATGAATCCGCGTGGTGGAAATACGCGCCGCCCGTGAGCAGCGTCACATGCTGCTTGCCGGCGTTGATCAGTTCGTCGTCTTCCGCACCGGGCGCCGGCGCCGGGCCCATGCCGAGCAGCCCGTTCTCGCTGTGCAGGAAGATTTCCTTGGTCGGATCGAGGTGGTTCGCCACCAGCGTCGGCACGCCGATGCCGAGATTCACGTACGCGCCTTCGGGGATGTCCTGGGCGACGCGCTTGGCCATTTCATCGCGGGTCAGTCGTTTCATGTCGGTGTTCCTCCGGTCAGGCGGCGTGGGCTGCGGCACGTTCGGCGGCCAGCTCGGCCGCATGCGTGGCCTGCGGCACCTCGACGATGCGCTGCACGAAAATGCCCGGCGTCACGATGTGCTCCGGATTCAGCGCGCCGAGCGGCACGACCTGCGACACCTGGACGATCGCGACCTTCGCGGCGCTGGCCATGATCGGCCCGAAATTGCGCGCCGTCTTCCGATACACGAGATTGCCCCAGCGGTCGCCCTTGTATGCCTTCACGAGTGCGAAATCCGCGTGGATCGGCGTCTCGAACACGTACGGCTTGCCGTCGATCACGCGCGTTTCCTTGCCTTCGGCGAGCTTCGTGCCGTAGCCGGTCGGCGTGAAGAAGCCGCCGATGCCGGCGCCCGCCGCGCGGATGCGTTCCGCGAGATTGCCCTGCGGCACGAGCTCCAGCTCGATTTCGCCGGCCCGGTACAGCGCGTCGAACACCTGCGAATCGCTCTGGCGCGGAAACGAGCAGATGATCTTGCGCACCCGCTTCGCTTTCAGCAGCGCGGCGAGACCCGTCTCGCCGTTGCCCGCGTTGTTGTTGACGATCGTCAGCTCGCGCGCGCCCTGCTCGATCAGCGCGTCAATCAGTTCGGACGGCATGCCCGCCGTGCCGAAGCCGCCGATCATGATTGTCGCGCCGTCGTGGACGTCGGCGACCGCCGACTGAAGCGATTCGAAAATCTTGTTGACCATGTCTGTTCCTGATACGAACCCGCGGCAACGATGCGCGGCCTGTCGAGGGGACACGCGCATGCGTCGCGTGCCGCGCCGCAGCCGGATCCGACCGCGGCATTTGTTCGTCTATCGAACCTAGATTCGATTAGCGAACGATGGGCCGATCATAGAGTCGCGCACAGCGCGTTGTCAAGGCGGGGCGCATCGGGCGGCGTCGCGTCGTCGAACGGCAGTCCGACGTAGTTCTCGGCAAGCGACTGCGCGGCGGCGCGCGAGCGCGTCACGTACTTCAGCTCCGCGAGTTTCAGCCGGTTGACGAACGGCGTGTCGTCCGCCGACGGATGGAGCATGTTCGTCATGAAGTACGAGAAATGCTCGGCGCGCCACACGCGTTCGAGGCAGGTCGCCGAATACGCGTCGAGCAGCGTCGCGTCGCCGCTTCGATAGCGCGCGCCGAGCGCGCGCGACAGCGCGCGGACGTCGGCGACCGCGAGGTTCATCCCCTTCGCGCCGGTCGGCGGCACGATGTGCGCGGCGTCGCCGGCGAGGAACAGACGGCCGTATTGCATCGTCTCCGACACGAAGCTGCGCATCGGCGTCACGCTCTTCTGCGTGATCCGGCCCTCGGTCGGCGTCCAGCCGGTGTCGTTCGAAAAGCGCGTATGCAGTTCGTCCCAGATCCGCGCGTCGGGCCACTGCGCGAGATCCTCGTCCGGCTTGCACTGCAGATAGAGACGCGTCACCGTCGGCGAACGCATCGAGAACAGCGCGAAGCCGTTCGCGTGGTGCGCATAGACGAGCTCGTCGAGCGACGGCACCGCGTCGGCCAGAATCCCGAGCCACGCGAACGGGTACACGCGCTCGAACGTATTTAGCCGGTCCGCCGGAATCGTCTGCCGCGCAATGCCGTGGAAGCCGTCGCAGCCGGCGATGTAGTCGCAATCGATGCGCTCGGCGCGACCGTCCGCATGCTTGAACGTGACGAACGGCCGCTCGCTGTCGACGTCGTGCAGCGCGACGTCGGTCACTTCGAAATGCATCGGATGCCTATGCCGGACGCCGGCCGCGATCAGGTCGCGCACGACTTCGTGCTGGCTGTAGACGGTGATCGCCCGCCCGCCGGTCAGCCCGGACAGATCGATCCGATGGCGCCGGCCGTCGAACAGCAGCTCGATGCCGTGATGCTCGAGCCCTTCGCGGCGCATGCGCTCGCCGAGCCCGGCTTCGTTCAGCGTATCGACCGTGCCTTGCTCGAGCACGCCCGCCCGGATCCGGTTCTCGCAATACTCGCGCGAACGCGCTTCGACGAGGATCGAATCGACGCCTTGCAGACGCAGCAGATGGGAAAGCAGAAGGCCGGCCGGGCCGGCGCCGATGATGGCGACCTGGGTACGCATGGTTTGTCTCCTGTCGATCGCAGCGGGCCGTTGCGGCCGCCCGGATCGGGTCGAAATTGAACTTCGGTTCGATTAGTGAACGCATTTCAGCGCTTTCCCGACTATGCGGCAACGCGATTACCGAGATAAGTTCTATTCGGTTACGAGATAGTGGTACGACGATGGACGCCCTCGATCTGAATCTGATTCCGTACCTGGTCGCGCTCGACGACGCGCGCAACGTCAGCCGTGCCGGCGAGCTGCTCGGCGTCAGCCAGCCGCGCGTGAGCACCGCACTCGGCAGGCTGCGCGAATACTTCGGCGATCCGCTGTTCGTGCGCACGTCGCGCGGAATGGAGCCGACGCCGCGCGCGCTCGCGCTGCTGCCCGCGGCCCGCGACGCGCTCGCGCAGATCGAGCGCGGCCTCGTCGCGCCGCACGACTTCGACCCGGCGGCGAGCACGCATACGTTCTCGATCGCGCTGTCGGACGTCGGCGAGATCGTGTTTCTGCCGAAGCTGCTGCAGGCATTCGCGATGCACGCGCCGCATGCGAATCTGCGCTCGGTATCGCTGTCGCACGACGAAGTCGGACGCGGGCTCGAAGCCGGTTCGATCGATCTGGCGGTCGGCTACTTTCCGGATCTCGACGGCAACAACTTCTTCCAGCAGCGTCTGTTCACGCACCGGTTCGTCTGCCTGATGCGCCGCGGTCATCCACTCGAACACGCGCAGCCGTTCACGACCGAGCAGTTCCTCGCGTGCGGGCACGCGGTGGTCCGCGCGGAAGGACGCAGCCAGGAAGTGCTCGAGAAATTCCTCGCGAAGCAGCGGATGCAGCGCCGCGCGGTGCTCGAGACGCCACACTTCATGAGCCTGCCGTTCATTCTGAGCCGCACCGATCTGATCGCGACGGTGCCGCATGCGATCGGCTATGCGTATGCGGCCGAGCACGCGTTCATCGTGCCGGTCGAGCCGCCGCTGCCGCTGCCGCGCTTCGACCTGAAGCAGCACTGGCATCGCAAGTTCCACAACGATCCGCGTACCGCGTGGCTGCGCGGCGTGGTCGCGTCGCTGTTCAACGACGAGCAGGACGAATGGCCGAAGTGAGCGGCGGGCCGTGCGCAAGACCCGCGAAAGCATGAAACAATGCGCGGATATCGCGCCGCCGCAGGCGGCCGCTTCGATGGAGCTGATACATGGTGGGTAAGAAATCCGCGCGGTCCAAGCCGGCCGCGGCCCGGCCGAGCCGGGAAGAAGCCGAAGATGCCGTACGCGTGCTGCTGCGCTGGGCCGGCGACGATCCGACGCGCGAAGGGCTGATCGACACGCCCGCTCGCGTCGTGCGCGCATACGAGCAGTTCTTCGCGGGCTACGCGGTGGAGCCGCGCGACATCCTCGCGCGCACGTTCAGCGAAGTGGACGGCTACGACGAGATGATCGTGCTGAAGGACATCCGCTTCGAAAGCTACTGCGAGCACCACATGGTGCCGATCATCGGCCGCGCGCACGTCGCGTATCTGCCGAACAAGCGCGTCGTCGGCATCTCGAAGCTCGCGCGGCTCGTCGATGCGTTCGCGAAGCGACTGCAGATCCAGGAAAAGATGACCGTGCAGATCGCCGATACGCTGTTCGACGTGCTGCAGCCAAAGGGCGTCGGCGTGATCCTCGAGGCGGCGCACCAGTGCATCTCGACGCGCGGCGTGCACAAGCCCGGCGTCGAAATGGTCACGTCGCGCATGCTCGGCACGTTCCGCACCGATCCGTCGACACGGCGCGAATTCCTGTCGATCGTCGCCAATCCTTCTTCAGTGAATCTGACGAACACGTAAATGGAGCCTACGAAGCAAACGGCGAACACGCCGGTCGTGCTCGTGACCGGCGCGGCGCGCCGCGCCGGGCGCGCGTTCGCCGAGTATTTCGCCGCGCACGGCTATCGCACCGCGGTGCACTACGATCGCTCCGCCGATGCCGCGCACGCGGCCGCCCGTGCGATCGCCGAACAGGGACACGATTCGGCCGCGCTGCAGGCGGATCTGTCGGACGCCGCGCAGGTCGCCGCGCTGATCGACGCCGTATATGCGCGCTTCGGCCGCCTCGACGTGCTGGTCAACAACGCGTCGGTGTTCTGGCAGGATCATTTCCCGAGCTTCGATCTGGCCGCGTTCGACCGCGCGTGGTCGGTCAATTGCCGCGCGCCGATCCTGCTGACGCGCGCGTTCTACGAGCGTGCGCGCGCGGCCGGCACGCAGGGCGTGGTCGTGAATGTGGTCGATCAGAAGATCAAGGAAAACTTCCACCGCGACCACTTCAGCTACACGGTCGCGAAGGCCGCGCTCGGCAACCTCACGCAGATGCTCGCGCTGTCGGCCGCGCCGGTGCTGCGCGTCAACGCGGTGTTCCCCGGCCTGATGCTGCCGAGCGACGACCAGACGCAGGCCGATTTCGAACACGCGAGCCGCGCGTCGACGCCGCTTGCGCGCATCGCGGGCCCCGACGACGTCGCAAGCGCGATCCTGCTGCTGACCGGCAGCGCGTACAACGGCGTGGACTTCGTCGTCGATGCCGGGCAGAACCTGATCCGCGTCGACCAGGACGTGCTGTACAAGCATCGGTCGCCGGCCGGCAAGCACTGATCTCGGCAAACGGCGGCGGGGTGCCTCACCGCGCCGCCCCGCGTCACGCCTTCTCGGCGCGCTCCCCTTCGCGAATCTTGCCCTGCGCGACGCTGGTGCCGGGCGGCACGCTGTGCGTGAGCCACACGTTGCCGCCGATCACCGACCCGCGCCCGATCGTCACGCGGCCGAGAATCGTCGCACCCGCATAGATCACGACGTCGTCCTCGACGATCGGATGCCGCGCGTTGCCCTTCACCAGCGCGCCGTCGCCGTCGGATGGGAAACTCTTCGCGCCGAGCGTGACGGCCTGATACACGCGCACACGCTCGCCGATAATCGCCGTCTCGCCGATCACGACGCCGGTGCCGTGATCGATGAAGAAGCTCGGGCCGATCTGCGCGCCGGGATGGATGTCGATGCCGGTGGCCGAGTGCGCGATCTCGTTGATGAAGCGCGCGAGCAGCGGCACGCCGAGCCGATGCAGCGCATGGGCGAGGCGGTGATGCATCATCGCGAACACGCCCGGATAGCACAGCAGGATTTCGGTGATGTGCTGCGCGGCCGGATCGCCCGCATAGGCCGCATGGATGTCGCTGACCAGCAGCGCGCGAATTTCCGGCAGCTGGTGGCCGAATTCGCGCGCGACCTCGAACGCGCGTTCGTCGAGCTCCGCAGCGGGCGTGTCCGCATGCTCGGGCAGGAACGGCAGCGCGCGCCGAATCTGTTCGGACAGCACGCGCAACGTGCTTTCGAGCGTATGGCCGACGTAATAGTCGACGCTTTCGTCGGTCAGATCGGGCGCGCCGTAGTGCGTCGGAAACATCGACGCGCGCAGGCCGGTCACGATCTTGCAGATCGCGTCGCGCGACGGCAGCTCGCGGATGCCGCGCGGATGACGCGTGCGATGGCGTTCCTCGCGCGACTGCCGCAAGCCGGCGACGATTTCTTCGAGGCCCCACTGACGGGCGGGTAATGTCGACATGGCGAATGCACGCGGCCGCGCGATCGCACGGCCGCAAATAAAGTGACGGGTTCCGCAAGATTACCGCGTTTTGCGGTCGCGAGCGGCCCGCCAGGCATCGGCCGAACGGCCGACGATGCTCTGCCCGCCGTCAGACCGTGATGCTGCTCGCGTCGATCCAGCGCACGGCCCAATCGCGCGCATGCGCGATCGCGTCGCCTTCGTCGTTGAATTGGAGATCGGACGGGAAAAAGCGGTTCGCGACGAGTTCCCCGTCGCTCGATCGCGAGATCACGACGTAGGGTTTGAACGAACCGTCGCTCGCGCGCGCGGGCGCGCAGTTCAACAGGTAACCGCGATGCGTGAAGGCCGTAGTAGTCGCTTGCATGAGTCCGCCACCTCTAGTCCCTTGTTTGTTGTTCGCTACCCGTCTTTAAGGGTGCTGCGGCGCCCCGGTGCGGGCGGAGGCGGCGAGACTGCACCCCTGTCGCCGCTTCGCAGGAAAAGAATCATACTCTGTAGAAAACGCGTGTTCTAGCTGAAATAAATCATGACAAATCAGCACGCGCGGAGCGGCTGCGGCGAGCGCCCGCGCGCCTTCTCCCGTCGAGCCCGGAACGGGACTTGCTTGAATCCGGAGCGCTTCGCCGCCAGGAGAGCCGCGATGGAATTGCTCGCTCAAACGCGTCCTGCGCGCCCGCGCAGCATCGAGCTGGACAACGACGACACGCACGACAGCACGGTCGACACCGACGGCAAGAATCGCGAGGCGGCACGCCTCGCAGGCGGCGGGCCGGTCTCGCCCGACCAGATCACGCGCAGCAACGCATCGCTCGTCAACGCGATGCCCGAAGCCGGCGACGGCTTTGCGGGATTCGACAGCCGGCCCGGCGGCAACCATCCGGCGTTCGCGCTGCGCGCGGGCTACGTGGTGATCGAGAAAGGTTTCGACACGCCGGCGCACGTCGGCGACGCGCTGTTCGGCGCGGTGCACCCGATGTACGGCGGTGCGTACGGCGCCGGCCACGGACGCCGGCCGGGGCGCGTGATCGAATTGGCGGCGGCGCCGAAGTAGGTAACGCGCCGTTTGAATCGGTCGTTTGTCGGTCGTGCCGGATCGATCGACGATCGCGTGTGAACGCACGCGGCAGCGAACAGGTATGCGCGACGGTTGCGCGTGTGCAGCTGGAACACGTGCGAGGTCGGCGCTCCGGAAGCTGGGCGTCGAGCACCGGCCGTTGAGCGGATGCCGTCGTTGCGTCGACATGCGTGCGCGTTGATCGACGTCACGGCGCCGCGGCCCGTTTGCGATCTAATGGCGGTGCGCTGGCTCTCGCCTGCATCGCCGCGGGCCGCAGTCGACATCGCACGCCGCACCTGTCGCCGCATGCATTGCATGCATCGACGTCGCGCGTTGCGCAGTCGCGGCAGCGCGGGCAGTTTCGGGTTCGGACGCATGGCCGGCGCTTCGCTGTTCGCTGCAGCGCGCGCAGCGTTGGTTTACTCTGCATCGCAGCAACATGCGCCGCGACCCGGCCGTTCGGCCGACTTCTTTCCCACCCGTCACTCGGAGACACTATGTACAAACGCATCCTGGTTGCCGTCGACGGCAGCGACACGTCCCGTCATGCGTTCGACGCCGCGCTCGCGCTCGCGAAAGAGCACGGTGCGGAGCTGCAGCCGTTCTACGTCGTCGAGAACGCCGCGATCTATTACAACGTGCCCGGCTACGATCCGTCCGTGCTGCGCGACCAGCTCGTCGCGCAAGGCAGCGCGCTCGCCGCGGAATTCACGAAGCTGATGCAGGCAGCGGGCGTGAAGGGCGAAACGCTGATGAACGAAGCGTCGTCGCTGAACGACGTGTCGTCGTTGATCCTCGACGGCGCGAAAACGTTCGGCGCCGATCTGCTCGTGCTCGGCACGCACGGCCGCCGGGGATTCCGCCGCCTCGTGCTCGGCAGCATCGCCGAACAATGCGTGCGACATGCGTCGCTTCCCGTGCTGCTGATTCCGGCAGCGGCGCACACCGACGAGCAGGAAACCTGAGCTGCGTCGGCGCGCGCCGCGCCACACCCGACCTATCGCGATGCGCGCATGCGGCAGCGGTGCGAGTGCGCGATGCGACGCCGCGAAGCATGAGCGCAACCGGCGTGCGGTCGCGACGTTTTGTCACCCGACAGCCGCATGTTGCGGTGGGACAATGATTCCGTCGATTCAATGCCGGAGTAAACGATCATGCTGACGCCCGTCGCTACACGTCCCGCCGCCACGCCGCACGCCAGCTGGGCGCCTCGTCAGGCCGCGCACTGCTCGTCGTGCGCGATGCGCCATCTGTGCATGCCGCAGGGCCTCGCGCCCGAAGCGCTGAGCCGCCTCGAGTCGGTGATCTGCGCGGCTCGTCCGGTGAAGCGCGGCGAGGCGTTGTTTCGCGAAGGCGATGCGTTCGACAATCTGTACGCGGTTCGATCCGGTTCGCTGAAAACCGTCGCGACGCGCCACGACGGCCGCGAGCAGGTCACCGGCCTGCATCTCGCCGGCGAAGCGCTCGGCCTCGACGGCATCTGCGACGACACGCATCCGCGCACCGCGATCGCGCTCGAAGACAGCTCCGTATGCGTGATCCCGTACACCGCGCTGAAAGCGCTGTGCTCGGAAGCGGGTTCGATGCAATTGCGGATGCACAAGCTGATGAGCGAGCAGATCGTGCGCGAAACGTCGCAGACGATGCTGCTCGGCTCGCTGAACGCCGAAGAGCGGGTCGCCGCTTTCCTGCTCGACGTGTCGGCGCGCTACCTGAAGCGCGGTTATTCGCCGTCGGAATTCAACCTGCGGATGACGCGTGAAGACATCGGCAGCTATCTCGGGATGACGCTCGAAACGGTGAGCCGCACGTTGTCGAAATTCCAGAAGCGCGGGCTGATCGAAATGCGGGGTCGTCTCGTGCAGATCGTCGACTTCGACGGCTTGCATCACGTCTGACACGGCGCGGCACGCGCGCATGTCGCGAGCGCCCGCCCCCCATTCTCCCAATCAATCCAGAAACAGCGCGGCGCGTGCTTTCAGCGCGGCGCTGAAATCGTCGAGCCAGCCGATCGACAGGCGCCAGCTCTGCCAGTAGAGCTCGATATCGACGGTTCGTCCGGCCGACATGTCGACCAGCTCACCGGCGGCCAGTTGGCGATCGACCATCCGGTCCGGACACATTCCCCAGCCGAGCCCCGTTTCGCACGCGCGCAGATAGCCGGCGACATGCGGGATCCAGTGCTGCGGCGGGTCGAGTTCCGCGCGCGTCACGCGCCGGATGAAACGCGCCTGCAACCCGTCCTTCGCATTGAACATCACGCACGGCGCGCGACGCAGCGCATCGCGCGTGATGCCCGCGCTGAAATAACGCGCATGAAATGCCGGCGAACACACCGCGCGATACCGGATGCGGCCGAGCCGCGTCGACCGGCATCCCTGAATCGGCTCGGCCTGCGCGGTCACCGCGCCCTGCACGCTGCCGTCGCGAATGCGCGCGGCCGTGTAGTCCTGGTCGTCGATCACGAGATCGAGCAGCGTCTCGCGCTCGGTGCAGAACGGGCCGACCGCATCGATGAACCACGTGGCGACGCTGTCGTCGTTGACGGCCACGCGCAACGTCGGCCACGCGCTCGCGATCTGACCGGGCAGCGCCGGCATCCGGCCGGACAGCTCGGCTTCGAGCAACTGCACGCGCTCCGTATGCCGGCACAGCAGCGCGCCCGACGTCGTCGCGACACACGGCTGCCCGCGCTTGACCAGCACACTGCCCACCCGTTCCTCGAGCAATTTCACGCGCTGCGAAACGGCCGACGGCGTGACGTTCAGCTCTTTTGCGGCGCGCTCGAACGAGCCGTGCCGGATCACTGCCGCGAGGGCGTCGAGCAACGCATAGTCGAGCATCAGTTTTCCTTAATCGACATTAGGTGAATTAGCTTCTCTTATTCGGATCGCGACCGCAGACTAGCGCTACCCGATCGATTCGTCTACTGCTGTCATCCACATGAACTGGCTTGCTTTCTCTCACGGCGCCGCACTGTGCGCGTCGCTCATCGTCACCATCGGCGCGCAGAATGCGTTCGTGCTGCGTCAAGGGATCATGCGCTCGCACGTCGGCAAGATCGTGCTGCTGTGCGCGCTGTCCGACATGATCCTGATCGCCGCGGGCGTCGGCGGTGCATCGGCGCTCGTCGAACGCTATCCGGCGTTCGTCCATGCGGTGCTGTACGTCGGTCTCGCGTATCTCGCGTGGTTCGGCATCAACGCGCTGCGTCGCGCCTTCAAGCCCGGACACGAAACGCTCGACGTCCGCGGCGATGCGGTCGCGCCGCCGCCGCAAAGCGCGGTCGCGATCGTGCTGATGACGCTCGCGTTCACGTGGCTGAACCCGCACGTGTATCTCGACACGTTCCTGCTGATCGGCACGGCCGGCGCACGCGAGCCCGAAGGCGCGCGGCTCGCGTTCGCGATCGGCGCGATGACGGTCAGCATCGTCTGGTTCATCGGACTCGGGTACGGTGCGCGGCTGCTCGCGCCGTGGTTCCGCAAGGCCGTGGCCTGGCGCGTGCTGGACGGCGCGATCGGCAGCATGGTGCTGTTTCTCGCGGCTGTGCAGTTGCGGTAAGCGTGCAGCGGAAAGTCGAGCGACGTGATTCGGCGGGGTCGCGCCGGTCGATCTCTCGTGTCCGTAGGGAGGCAGCAGAATCGGAATCGCCTGCCGTCATATGGACCGATGCGCTTGATCGATCAGCAACGAGCGGATCGGACGCTTCGGCTACGATGCGGTCGACCAGCATCGAGGCCGCGCTCGTTTGCGTTGCAACGACGATAACGATCACGTCATTCGGGGCTTCAACAGATGTCGCAGGCCTGGCGCGCGACGTGCGCCACTCCGTTGCTCGCGTTCGTCGCGTGTTCCGCCCGCCACGACATTGATCCGGGTCGGAAACGCCGGCATCACTCAGACCGCACCGGCTACGTCCGCCATCGCGACGAAGCGTCCGTCATACCGCCACCCACACTGCTCGTGCTGTTCGATACGTAGCCGAAAACCACCGTTGCCCAGCCCGCGTCGGAACCTCTGCCCGGATGTCGCCGTCAGAGCGTGACGACGCAGTTCGATCCTGTCACCTCGCAACCACCCGGAGACGAACATGGCACTACGCAACCTCGGCACGTCAAGCATTCAGGTTTCGCCGCTCGCATTCGGCGGCAACGTATTCGGCTGGACCGTCGACGAAAACACGTCGTTCTCGCTGCTCGACGCACTCGCCGACACCGGCATCAACTTCATCGACACGGCCGACGTCTACTCGGCATGGGCGCCCGGCAACCGCGGCGGCGAATCGGAAACGATCATCGGCAAGTGGCTCAAGCGCTCCGGCAAGCGCGAGCAGGTCGTGATCGCGACGAAGGTCGGTCTGCTCGAAACGCGCGCAGGCCTGTCGAAGGACAACATCCTGAAAGCCGCCGACGATTCGCTGCGCCGCCTGCAGACCGACTACATCGATCTGTATTTCTCGCACCGCGATCTCGCCGACACGGCGCCGCTCGAAGAAACGCTCGCCGCGTATCGGACCCTGATCGACGCGGGGAAGGTGCGCGTCATCGGCGCGTCGAACTACAGCGGCGCGCGCCTGCGGGAAGCGGCCGACATCAGCAAGCGCGACGGGCTGCCGGCCTATCAGGTGATCCAGCCGGAGTACAACCTGTACGACCGCGCGGAATACGAACGCGATCTCGAGCCGGTCGTGCGCGATCTGAAGCTGGGCGTCGTCAACTATTACGCGCTCGCGAGCGGGTTCCTGTCGGGCAAGTACCGCAGCGACGCCGACCTGAAGAAGAGCGTGCGCGGCGATCGCGTCGCCCGCTATCTCGACGAGCGCGGACGGCGCATTCTCGCGGCGCTCGACGCGGTCTCGGCAAAGCACCGGACGCAGCCGGCCGCGATCGCGCTCGCATGGCAGATCGCGCGGCCGACGATCACCGCGCCGATCGCGAGCGCAACGTCGCTTGCGCAGCTCGCGCTGCTCGGCGAGGCCATCCGCGTACAGCTCGATCAGGACGATATCCGCCAGATCGACGAAGCGAGCGCTGTCTGACGCGTTCTTCACGGCGGCCCGGTCTGCGGAATCGCGCCGTTTCGCGGTTTCGTGCTCGGGCCGTTTGCCGATGTATCTGTGCGGCGGCACGTTGCCGAAGCTTGCAAGCCGCGGCTCACATCGAGCTCACATTCAGCTACCAAGCGGCACGACCGGGCCCTAACCAAAACGTCCGCTCCGATCCTTGCGCTTCATCGAAGCCGCTCCGCCCCCAAGACGCGGATACCGATAAGGCGGAAGACCCTGCGTCGTCACATTCGGACGACGAACGCGCCAAAGCGGGAACACCCGAGCGTGAGCGCCTTGACCGACACGAGCACTTCCTCAAGCTGAGAGACGCTCGCGGCTACTCCGAAAGCCCGAGTTCTGTCGCCAAACGATCGCCGCATGCGCGTGCCGACGAGTTCGAGCGAAGCCCGCCCGTTCCGCCGTCGTCGAGCCGGAAGCCACCAAGCGGCCGCGTGCCGTCACCTGACCACCCCATCCCGCCCTCAATAAATGTCCTTGACGCTCTATCTTTCGATATATATCTTTAGATATGTTTTCTGATAGACAGGACACGATCATGCGACACACCCCCTTCCACGCCCATCGCCAATGGAACGATCACGGCCCACACGCGCACCACGACTGGGTTGCCGGTCTGTGGCACGCGATCGGCCGTCACCGCCGCGGTCACGATCCATTCGGCGGCGGTCCGTTCGGCGGCCGCGGCGGACGCGGCTTCGGCGATTTCGGCGACGACGGCATGCCGCGCGGCCGCCAGTTCAGTTCCGACGACCTGCAGCTGCTGCTGCTCGCGCTGATCGCAGAGCAGCCGAGCCACGGCTACGAGTTGATCAAGGCGCTGGACACGCGCTCGAACGGTTTCTACAGTCCGAGCCCCGGCATGGTGTATCCGGCGCTGACTTATCTCGAAGAAGTCGGCTTCGTCGCGTCGCAGGCGGAAGGCAACCGCAAGCGCTACGCGCTCACCGACCCCGGCCGCACGCATCTGGACTCGCAGCGCGAACGCGTCGACATGCTGCTCGCGCGTCTCACGCACCTTGCCCGCAAGATGGAGTTCATGCGCCGCGCGTTCGCCGGCGAATCGGCAGGCGACACGCCAGACGACGCCCAGCCGGGCTGGCTGCCGGAGTTCGTCGAAGCGCGCGTCGCGCTCAAGCACGCGCTGCTGCACAAGAGTGCGGCGACCGCCGACGAGCAACGCCGCATCGCGGCGATCCTGCGCCGCGCGACCGCCGAGATCGAAGGCCGCACCGACGCGTGATCCGCGCCGGCCCGCCCACACAAGGAGAACCGATCGATGCAGAACACTTCCCAGCGCACCGTGACGCGCGTGCGCCATACCCTCAAATTCCGGCTGCTTCAGGTGCTGCGCGTGCGCACCGTGACGCCGCATCTGCTGCGCGTGACGCTCGGCGGCGCGGACCTTGCCGACTTCGAATCGGCATCGTTCGACGATCACGTGAAGGTATTTTTCCCGGCGGCCGGCGCGGAGCGCCCGGCGATGCCGACGCTGGGACCGAACGGTCCCGAGTTTCCCGACGGCGAGCCGCGGCCGATAGCGCGCGACTTCACGCCGCGCCGCTTCGATCGCGCCGCGTGCGAGCTGGATCTGGAATTCGTGCTGAATCATCCGGGCCCGGCCTCGCAATGGGCCGCGCAGGCACGCGCCGGCCAGTGGCTCGGCGTCGGCGGCCCGCGCGGCTCGTTCGTGGTCCCGACCGATTTCGACTGGCATCTGCTGATCGGCGACGATACGGCGCTGCCGGCCGTTGCGCGCCGCCTGGAGGAGCTGCCGGCCGGCTCGCGCGCGGCGGTCGTGCTCGAAGTCGCGGACCGCACCGCGCAAATCTCGTTCGATACGCGCGCCGACGCGCATGAAATCTGGCGCTTTCGCGCCGAAGCCGATCCGGCGGACGGCGACGTGCTGCTGAATGCGGTCCGCGACCTGCCGCTACCGTCGTCCGGCGACGGCTACGTGTGGGCAGCCGGCGAAGCGCAGTCGATGCGGTCGGTGCGCCAGCATCTGACCGGCGAGCGCGGCATCGACAAGTCGCGCATCCGCGCGGCGGCTTACTGGAAGCGCGGCGCGGCGGCCGTGCACGAAACGCTCGAAGACTGACGGACGCGCCCCCGCTTCAACGACCGGAGAGCGGCGCAAGCGCGCACGGCCGGGCTTGGCATCGGCATCGCGGCTGGTATATATGTATGTCTGCGGCGCCGCTGTCGGGCGACAGCCGCCGCAGCCCGCCCAGGAGCGCCAGGTCATGACAAAAGAAAGCCACGCTTCGCCTCTCCTCCGCCATCTGAAATTCGCCGGCTATTGCGGTCTCGCCGCCGTCGTACTCGCACTGTTCGTCGCGATGTGCGCAATCCTGAAGGAAAGCGCGCTCGAACGCGAAGCGGCGCGTCAACCGGCCGATACACCGGAACTGCACGATTCGTCGAGCGGCCCGTCCGCGACCGCCGAAACGACCAAAACGCCGCCCGGCTGACGCCGCGCGGGCCCGATCCGCCGCTTTCCGGCGATCAGGGCGCGCGCTCGCGGCCCATCATTACCGCGTGCACCACGTCGCCGATCCGCTCCAGCGGCTCGGTTACGCGTTCGCCGTACAGGTGCGCGGCCAGCGCGCCGGCCGTGCCGACCAGCACGCCGCCTGCCATGTCGAACGGCCAGTGCACGCCCGCATAGACGCGCCCCCACGCGATCGAGACGGCCATCGCCGCCATCACGTAGCCCGTCACTCGCGTCGTGCTGCCGAGCAGCAGGCCGACGGCAATGCTCCAGGCAAACGTCATGTGATCGCTCGGAAACGAGCTGTCCGGCGCATGCGGAATCAGCTGCGTGCCGACGCCGGCCATGAACGGGCGCGGCGAGAACCACACATGCCCGAGCGCCTGCGCGAGTGCGAGCGCCACGCATGCGCCCACGCTGGCTTCGACCGCCTGCCGTCGCGTCGAACGCTCGCCGAATATCCACGTCATCAACAGCATCGCGGGCAGCGCATAGACGAGCCAATCGGCCGCAAAAATCGCGATACGGGCGACGATCGCGTGCGGCGCAGCGCCGGCGTTGAGCGCGGAAAAAAGGGCGAGATTGAGGTTGTGCATGAATCGGCTTGCGTGAAACGTAGGGGGAATTCGACAGGCTTTATCGGCCACACCGGACAGATACGAACGCGCCGGGGCTCCAGCGATGCGTGGCGCGCCGAGCCCCGGCGAACGAACGCGCTTAGAACCCGCAGTGCAACACAAGTTCACGCGATTATCACAATTCGATTCGCCGTGCTCCTGAAAAAGCTCACCTGCCGTCCCGTAAAAGCTCACCTCCGTCTAAGCTGAACGTCATTCGCGCGTGCGACGATTCGGCTGCCGGCGCGATCCCGGCGCGCGCGCATCGCGTTCGTCAACATTTGCGTCGTCAATTCTTCAAATCGGGCAACAATTAATTCCCGATGCGGCATCGCACAACGACGACGCACAGGCATACGATTACGAGCAGTCGTCCACGAACCGATCCACAACGAGGAGTCCACATGAAGCCCAGCGATGTCAGATCGAAAGCGTTTGCGATGCCGTTGACCAGCCCCGCGTTCCCGATGGGTCCCTACCGTTTCGTCGATCGTGAGTTTTTGATCATCACGTATCGCACCGATCCGGCCCGTTTGCGCGAGATCGTCCCCGAGCCGCTGCAGGTGACCGAGCCGCTCGTGCATTACGAATTCATCCGCATGGCCGATTCGACCGGCTTCGGCGATTACACCGAAAGCGGCCAGGTGATCCCCGTCGAATACAACGGGCAGCCGGGCGGCTATACGCTCGCGATGTATCTCGACGATCACCCGCCGATCGCCGGCGGCCGCGAGCTGTGGGGCTTTCCGAAGAAGCTCGCGTCCCCGACGCTGCACGTCAACACCGACCACCTGCTCGGCACGCTGGACTACGGCAAGGTGCGCGTCGCGACCGGCACGATGGGCTACAAGCACAAGGAGCTCGACATCGCCGAACAGGCGAAACGTCTCGCCGGCCCCAATTTCCTGCTGAAGATCATTCCGCACGTTGACGGCACCGCGCGCGTGTGCGAGCTCGTGCGCTACTACATGCAGGACATCGTGATGAAGGGCGCGTGGACGGGCCCGGCATCGCTCGAACTGTCGCCGCACGCGCTCGCGCCGGTGGCCGATCTGCCGGTGCTCGAGATCGTCGAAGCGCGGCACCTCGTAGCAGATTTGACACTCGGCCTCGGCGAAGTCGTCTACGATTACCTGGCCCAGTAACACGTCCGCAATCCTTTCTCCCAGTCAATCCTTTCACCACGGGAATCCGAAATGAGCAACCTGAATGGCAAGACCGCCGTCGTCACGGGCGCCGCGAGCGGCATCGGCAAGGAAATCGCGCTGGAGCTCGCGAAGGCGGGCGCGGCGGTGGCGATCGCCGATCTGAACCAGGACGGCGCGAACGCAGTCGCCGCCGAAATCAACGCCGTGGGCGGCAAGGCGATCGGCGTCGCGATGGACGTGACCAGCGAGGAAGCGGTGAACAGCGGGATCGACAAGGTCGCCGCGACGTTCGGCTCGGTCGACATCCTCGTGTCGAACGCGGGCATCCAGATCGTCAACCCGATCGAGAACTACTCGTTCGCCGACTGGAAGAAGATGCAGGCGATTCACGTCGACGGCGCGTTCCTGACGACCAAGGCCGCGCTCAAGCACATGTACAAGGACGATCGCGGCGGCGTCGTGATCTACATGGGTTCGGTGCATTCGCACGAGGCGTCGCCGCTGAAGTCCGCGTACGTGACGGCCAAGCACGGGCTGCTCGGTCTGGCGCGCGTGCTCGCGAAAGAGGGTGCGAAGCACAACGTGCGATCGCACGTCGTGTGTCCGGGCTTCGTGCGCACGCCGCTGGTCGACAAGCAGATTCCGGAGCAGGCGAAGGAGCTGGGGATCAGCGAAGACGAAGTGGTGAAGAAGGTGATGCTCGGCAATACGGTGGACGGCGTGTTCACGACGGTGCAGGACGTCGCGCAGACGGTGCTGTTCCTGTCGGCGTTCCCGAGCGCGGCGCTCACCGGTCAATCGTTCGTCGTCAGCCACGGCTGGTTCATGCAATGAAGCCGCACGCCCGCACCGAAAAACAGGCCGTCGACGCGGCGGACCTGCAGCACGAAGCCGGCGCGCCGGCCGCCGCCCGCGCGCTGCCGTACGAAACGATCGCGCTCGTGCTGCAGGGCGGCGGCGCGCTCGGCGCGTATCAGGCCGGCGTGTTCGAAGGGCTGCACGAGGCGGGCATTCCGCTCGACTGGATCGCAGGCATCTCGATCGGCGCGCTCAACACCGCGCTGATCGCCGGCAATGCGCCCGAGCATCGCGTCGAGCGGCTGCGCGAGTTCTGGGAAACGATCTGTCAGCCGGCATTCTTTCCGGCGATGCCTGCCGTGTTCGAGTCCGCGCTGTTCAACAGCGTCGATCAGGTGCGCACGTTCTTCACCGCATCGCAGGCGGCGAGCGCGATGATGCAGGGCCAGCAGGGCTTCTTCGTGCCGCGCTTTCCGCCGCCGCTGCCGGGCGTGTCCGACCATCCGCAGAAGATCAGCTGGTACGACACGTCGGCGCTGCGCACGACGCTGCTGAAGCTGTGCGACTTCGACCGGATCAACTCGGGCGAGACGCGCGTGTCGGTCGGCGCGGTGAACGTCGGCACCGGCAACTTCGTGTACTTCGACAATTCGCGCATCCGTCTGCTGCCCGAGCATTTCATGGCGTCCGGCGCGCTGCCGCCCGCGTTCCCGCCGGTCGAGATCGACGGCGAGTATTACTGGGACGGCGGCGTCGTGTCGAACACGCCGCTGATGGAAGTGCTGCGCGCACGGCCGCGTCGCGATACGCTCGCGTTCCAGGTCGACCTGTGGAGCGCGCGCGGACCGCTGCCGCGCACGATGGCCGACGTCGCCGAACGCACGAAGGACGTGCAGTATTCGAGCCGCACGCGCTTCGTCACCGACACGCTGCAGCGCGAGCAGCGCTATCGGAACGTGCTGCGCCACGTGCTCGAGCAGGTGCCGGAAGCGCAACGCAAGACCGACCCGTGGTGCATCGAGGCCGAAGCGATGTCGAGCGGGAAGAAGTACAACATCCAGCATCTGATCTATCAGCAGAAGGCGTACGAGCATCACTACAAGGACTATCAATTCGGTCTGTCGACGATGCGCGACCATTGGTCCGCCGGCCTCGACGACATCCGCAAGACGCTCGCGGTCAAGGACGGCCTCGCACTGCCGACCAACGACGCGGGCTTCGTGACGCACGACATTCACCGCCGCCGGTAACGCCGTGTACGACGGCTCGGCCCGCGCTGCGTGTGCCGAGCCGTGCTTCATCCCGAATCGACATGCCGATTTTCGTTGCACTGTTCGCGCTCATCGCCGTCGGCTGGGGCGCGGTTCATCTGTTTCACGCGATCGCCGCGCAGTTCGGCCGGCCGATTGCGATCGCGGCCGCCGTGCTGGCCGCCGCGCTGCTGGTCGCGCTCGTCGCCCGGTGGATCAAGCGTCGCCGCGACATCGCACCGAACACGCGCGACGCAGGCTGGACGCACGTCGTGCAGCGCGCGTGGGGCGAGTTGCGCGTATCCGCCACCAAAGGCTTGCTGTGGCTGTCGCATGACGGCGCGGACGGCCGCTATACGCTGTCGCAGCTCGACGGCTGCGAAGCCGTGCCGATCGGCGGCCGCTGGCATCTCGTCGTGCGCGTACGCGACGCCGCGCGCGGCGAATGGAAGTTGCCGATGACCGACAAGCGCGATGCGCAGCGCTGGGCACGCGTACTGATGCTCGCGAAAGACAATCGGCTGTGATGTCGGCGCGCGTCGATCGCGCGGTCGCGTAGTTCGACGGTGAATGGCGAATGGTGAATGACGTCGCGCAGATGCGGCTCACGTTTCACCGTTTTGCGAGCCGCTCGTCACCCGTGGTCACTGCTCCCGTAAACGCTCACCTTTCTACGATCGCGCCGTATCGTCGCCTGCGGACGCATTCAGTTCCTTGAACGCGTCCGCCAGAAAATCGACGCACACGCGCACTTTCGCGGATGCCGCGACGCGCTCCGGATACACGGCCCAGATGTTCGCCGGCTGAATCGCGTCCGGCAGCACGCGACACAATGCGCGCCGCTCGATCAGCGGCCCGGCCTCCCAGATCGAGCGCAACACGATCCCGCGCCCGGCGAGCGCCCATTGCACCGCGACTTCGCCATGATTCGTCGACAGCGCGCCGCCGACTTTCACCGTCGCCGTCTCGCCGCGCACGTTCAGCCGCCATACGCCGAACGGATGGTCGCGCTCCTTGATCGCCAGACAGTCGTGCGACGCGAGATCCGCGAGCGAACGTGGCGTGCCGCGTCGCGCAAGGTAGTCCGGCGACGCGCACAGCACGCGGTAATTCGCGGCGAGGCGGCGCGCGATCAGATGATCGGCGACCTCGTCGCCGATCCGCACGTCGAGGTCGTAGCCTTCGCCTGCCACATCGACGAGCCGGTCGAACAGATCGAGCCGCACGTTCAGTTGCGGATAGCGCGCGGTGAAATCGAGCAATGCGGGCGCGACGACATGCCGGCCGAAGCCGAAACTGCTCGAAATGCGCAGCGTGCCGCGCGGCACCGAACGCGTGGTCGACACGTCTTCGACGAGATGATCGACGTCGTCGAGGATTTTTTCGGCGCGCGCGTACACGCGCTCGCCGGCTTCGGTGACCGTCACGCGACGCGTCGACCGGTGCAGCAGCCGCGTGCCGAGCTGCGCTTCGAGCAACGCGATCCGCTTGCTGACGTACGCCGGCGACACGCCGAGCTGCTCGGCGGCCGCGCTGAAGCTCGCGAGGCGGACGACCACGCTGAACACGCGCAGGTCGTCGAGGTTCGGTGATTTATTCACGATTCGTGGAAAGTCGATTGACGTCCAGGCCGATTTTAATCCGAATGGAAACAAATAGAATGGCGTCGTGTTCCGCTGCCCACCCGCGGCAGCGACCCGATCAGCGAAGGAGAGTTGCATGAGCGACACGATTTACAAGATTGCCGTCATCCCCGGCGACGGCATCGGCCGCGAAGTGATGCCGGAAGGCCTGCGCGCGCTCGAAGCCGTCACCGCACGCTTCGGCATTCGCTTCGACTTCCGTCACATCGATTGGGCGAGCTGCGACTACTACGCGCAACACGGCCAGATGATGCCGGACGACTGGAAGGCGCAGTTGTCCGGCATGGACGCGATCCTGTTCGGCGCGGTGGGCTGGCCCGCGACGGTGCCCGATCACATTTCGCTGTGGGGTTCGCTGCTGAAGTTCCGGCGCGAGTTCGACCAGTACATCAACCTGCGGCCCGCACGCCTGTTCGACGGCGTGCCGTCGCCGCTCGCCGGCCGCCGCGCCGGCGACATCGACTTCATGATCGTTCGCGAGAACACCGAGGGCGAGTATTCGTCGGTCGGCGGCACGATGTTCGAAGGCACCGAGCGCGAAGTCGTCGTCCAGCAGTCGATCTTCACGCGTCACGGCACGGAGCGCGTGCTGAAGTTCGCGTTCGAACTCGCGCAGCGCCGCGACAAGCGCGTGACCGTCGCGACGAAGAGCAACGGCATCGCGATCAGCATGCCGTGGTGGGATGCACGTGCGGCGGAAATCGCGCAACGCTATCCGGACATCGCCTGGGACAAGCAGCACATCGACATCCTGTGCGCGCGTTTCGTGCTGCAGCCCGATCGCTTCGACGTCGTCGTCGCGTCGAATCTGTTCGGCGACATCCTGTCCGACCTCGGACCCGCGTGTACGGGCACGATCGGCATCGCGCCATCGGCGAACCTGAACCCCGATCGCACGTTCCCGTCGCTGTTCGAGCCGGTGCACGGCTCCGCACCGGACATCGCCGGCCAGGCCATCGCGAACCCGATCGCGATGATCTGGTCGGCGGCGATGATGCTCGACTTCCTCGGCAACGGCGCGGGACGCGAACGCGAAGCGCACGACGCGATCGTCGCCGCGATCGAGGACGTGCTGCGCACCGGGCCGCGCACGCGCGATCTCGGCGGCAACGCGGGCACGCGGGAAATCGGCGCAGCGATCGCGGCGCGGATCGCAGGCTGAGCGCAGATTGCCGTCGGTGCGCGATGCGTACGGGTTGGAGCGCGCTTTGTCCGACATGGCTGCATGCGGATCCGAGCCGTCATGCTTGACGGTGAGCGTCGTGATCGGCGGTTGCGCACCCGTCACGTTTCAGCTCGGATGACGGGGAACTTCGGCTACGGTGAGATGGCTGAGATGCGCGACGCGGCCGCATCGAGCGTACGCGTGAACGCGACCACGTAGCTGCATGAGTGGGTGAGTTGCGCGCCATGATTGCTTGCACCGATGCGCGAGCGATGCGGGTGTTTCGAACCGTGCATCGAATAGCTCTACATCGATGCGCTCGCGTGTGTCGTGCTCAATTCGCCGGACGCCATTTGCGTGCATGCGCATCGAGCGTCGCGCTTGTCGTGTTCGCCGCGTGCGCATCGATGCGCGCACGCCGTTACGAATCGAATGCCGGATCGGTGCGTGCATCGATACAGCACGACCCGGCATCGCCCTTCTCCCGGAAAACCTCACCTTAGGGTGCCGGCTCCCGTATTTCCTCACCTTGGAACCGAACGGTGCGCTCAGCGCTGGGTCGAGCGCGCACCGTTCGCATCGTCGACTTGCATCAAAGCCCGAGATCGGACAACCCCGGATGATCGTCCGGACGACGTCCGAGCGGCCAGTGGAACAGACGGTCCGCGTCGCGAATCGGCAGATCGTTGATGCTCGCGTGACGGCGCGCCATCAGCCCGTTTTCGTCGAACTCCCAGTTCTCGTTGCCGTACGAGCGGAACCAGTTGCCCGCGTCGTCGTGCCATTCGTATGCAAACCGCACCGCGATGCGATTGCCGCCGAACGCCCACAATTCCTTGATCAACCGGTAATCGAGTTCGCGCGTCCATTTCCGCTGCAGCAGGCCGACGATTTCGTCGCGGCCGGTCACGAACTCCGCACGATTGCGCCATCGGCTGTCGGGCGTATAGGCGAGCGACACGCGTTGCGGGTCACGCGTATTCCACGCGTCCTCGGCGGCACGGACCTTCTGACGCGCCGTCTCGAGCGAAAACGGCGGAACGGGCGGGCGGACTTCGGGGGAAGCGGACATCGGATGCTCCTGTTCAGGGTTCTGGCTGCGGACCTTCACAGCCGGTTCGGATTCGCTACTTCGACGACCGCGATGCGGCGTCGAGCAGCAGTTCGGCCGCAGCGCGTGCATCGCGCGCGGCATGTGCATCGCCGCTGACCAGCGCGACGCCGATTGCACCGTCGATCAGCACCAGCCATTGACGCGCGAGACGGGCGAGCCCGCGGCGATCGATTCCCGCTTCGTTCGCATACGCATCGAGCCGCTCGCGCACGAACGCCAGCAAGCGCTCCTTGTGCACACGCGCGATCACGCGCACCGGATCGTCGGCATCGGCAATCTCGCCGGACGTGTTCAGGAATGCGCAGCCGTGAAAGTCGGGTTGAGCGAACCAGTCGCGCAGCGTGTCGAACATCGCGAGCAACTGCGCACGCGGCGACTTGCCGCATGCAAGCGTCGTGTCGACGAACCAGCGCATCCAGCGCTCGTCGCGACGTTCGAGCGCAGCGACGACGAGCGCCTCTTTCGACTCGAAGTGCGCATAAAAGCTTTTTCGCGCGGCACCGGACCGCTTCACGATCGCATCGACGCCTGTCGCATGGATGCCGCCGGAATAGATCAGCGCTTCAGCCGCATCGAGCAGCCGGTCGCGTGCGTTCGGTTCGCCGGAATGGTCACGTGTGTTCATGCGCGATAAGGTAGAACGATCGTTCTCCGCCGTCAACGGCTTTTTTGAAATCGCGGTCGGCGTCGGCGCCGCGCGTTCGGGGGACGCTTCGTCGCGTTTGGGTCGTTGCCGGCAAAAAGACGAAGCAGGGCAAGCGAGCTGGGTGACGGGAAAGTGCGGTTGTGCGGAACGGAGCGGTGCGGTGCGCAACGCATGAAGAGTGGGGAGTGAAAAAGAGGAAGGCGTGTGACCGGCACAGGTGAGTGACGCGAATGCGCGAACGCATTTCACCGATGCAGTTGGACGAATCGAATCGTGTCAGCCGCCCCAACGGACGACGCATCGACGTGCCGCGAACGGATGCCTATCGACACAACGCTAAGCGCTACGCCCTGCGGCACCTCGGTCACCGAGCAACGTGCGCTTCGACGTTTCGTTGGCGTGCCCGGCCGGTCGCGCGGAAGTACGATCGGGGCGGCCGCTCTATCGATGGAAGCGACTCCCGAATAATCTCACCTTACGTCGGGAATCGAGCCCCCGCCGAGCTTTTGAATCCGTACTCCGGTAAAGCCGGAGCGCGCGGCGAACCGTCCGCGCGCCCCGCCGGCACTCAGACCGTCCAGTCGAGAATCACCTTGCCGCTTTCACCGGACAGCATCGCGGCGAAGCCCTTCTCGTAATCGTCGGCCGCGAATCGATGCGTGATGATCGGCGACAGGTCGAGACCGCTTTGCAGCATCGCGACCATCTTGTACCAGGTTTCGAACATTTCGCGACCGTAGATGCCTTTGATCTCGAGCCCCTTGAAGATCACCTGGTTCCAGTCGATCGCCGTCTGCGCAGGCGGAATGCCGAGCAGCGCGACCTTGCCGCCGTGATTCATCGCCTCGAGCATGTTCGTGAACGCGCTCGGCACGCCGGACATTTCCAGCCCGACGTCGAAACCTTCGGTCATGTGCAGGTCGGCCATCACGTCGCGCAGCGATTCGCGCGAAACGTTGACCGCTCGCGTCGCGCCCATCTTGCGCGCGAGTTCGAGCCGGTAATCGTTGATATCGGTGATGACGACATTTCTCGCACCGACGTGCTTGGCGATCGCGACGGCCATGATGCCGATCGGACCGGCGCCGGTGATCAGCACGTCTTCGCCGACGAGATTGAACGACAGTGCCGTATGCGTCGCGTTGCCGAACGGATCGAAGATCGATGCGAGATCGTCGGAAATCTCCGGCGGAATCTTGAATGCGTTGAACGCGGGAATCGCCAGATACTCGGCAAACGCGCCTTCGCGGTTCACGCCGACGCCGATCGTGTTGCGGCACAGATGCCGGCGCCCCGCACGGCAGTTCCGGCAGAAACCGCACGTGATGTGGCCTTCGCCGGACACGCGATCGCCGATCGCGAAGCCGCGCACCTCCTGACCCATCTCGACGATCTCGCCGACATACTCGTGGCCGACGTGCATCGGCACGGGAATCGTCTTCTGCGCCCAGTCGTCCCACTTCCAGATATGGATGTCGGTACCGCAGATCGCGGTGCGACGGATCTTGATCAGCACGTCGTTGTGGCCGACTTCGGGCCGCTTCACGCGCGTGAGCGTGAGGCCGGGTGCGCGTTCGAGCTTTGCCAGTGCTTTCATGGTCGCGCCTCCGTCAGACGATGCCGAGCGACTGGCCGACGCGCACGAACGCGGCGACCGCCCGATCGATCTGTTCCGGCGTATGCGCGGCGCTCATCTGCGTGCGGATGCGCGCGCGACCGCGCGGTACGACCGGGAACGAGAAGCCGATCACGTACACGCCTTCGCCGAGCAGCCGGTCGGCCATGTCCGTCGCGAGCTGCGCATCGCCGAGCATCACCGGGATGATCGGGTGCGCGCCGGGCACGAGCGTGAAGCCCGCTTCGGTCATTTGCTCGCGGAACCGTACGCCGTTCTCGCGCACGCGCGCGCGCAGCTTCGCGCCTTCGTCGCTGCCGAGCAGTTCCAGCACCTTCAGCGACGCCGCGGCAATGCTCGGCGTCAGCGTGTTCGAAAACAGATAGGGGCGCGAGCGCTGACGCAACAGCTCGACGATCTCGCGACGCGCGGCGACGTAGCCGCCCGACGCGCCGCCGAGCGCCTTGCCGAGCGTGCCCGTGATGATGTCGACACGGCCTTCGACGCCGCAGTGCTCGGGCGTGCCGCGACCATGCGTGCCGATGAAGCCGACCGCGTGCGAATCGTCGACCATCACGAGCGCGCCGTAGCGATCGGCCAGATCGCAGATGCCCTTCAGGTCGGCAATGATGCCGTCCATCGAGAACACGCCGTCGGTCGCGATCAGCTTGTGGCGCGCGCCGGCGGCGTCGGCTTCCTTCAGCTTCGCCTCGAGATCGGACAGATCGTTGTTCCGGTAGCGATAGCGCTTGGCCTTGCACAGGCGGATGCCGTCGATGATGCTCGCGTGGTTCAGTTCGTCGCTGATCACCGCATCGTTCTCGTCGAGCAGCGTCTCGAACAATCCGCCATTCGCATCGAAGCAGCTCGAATAGAGGATCGTGTCGTCGGTACCGAGAAACGCGGCGAGCGCGCTCTCCAGCTGCTTGTGAACGGATTGCGTGCCGCAGATGAAGCGCACCGATGCCATGCCGAAGCCGTCCTGATCGAGACCGGCCTTCGCTGCAGCGATCAGGCGCGGGTCGTTCGCGAGCCCGAGATAGTTGTTCGCGCAGAAATTCAGCACGCCGGCACCGCCGGCGAGCTGCACGGCCGCCGCCTGGGGACTCGCGATCTCGCGCTCGGTCTTGTAAAAACCGTCCGCGCGGATCTGGTCGAGCGTCCCGCGCACGTGGGCGAGAAAGGCATCACGCATCGCAAAGCTCCTGACAGGAATTCGCAATCCGTCGACACCGCTCGTGGCGGCTGCGCGACGGGCTGCTACTGTTATAGTCGGTCGTTCGATTGACCGCATTTATCCGATATTCCGAACCTGAATTCGAAATACCGAACAACTCTAAGCGAACGGAATTCAAATGGCAAGTTCCTCCGGATCGCGGCGCACGCCGGCGAGCGCCGTGCCGCAGCCGCCGGCCACCACGCCGCCGCGCGTCGGCGAGCAAATCCAGCGCCTGCGCAACGAACGCCGGCTGACGCTCGACGACCTGTCGCGAGCGGCCGGCGTATCGAAGTCGATGCTCTCCGAAATCGAGCGCGACAAGGCCAACCCGACGATCGCGGTCGCGTGGCGGCTGACGAACGCGCTCGGCATCACGCTCGACGAGCTGTTCTCGCAGCCGAAGACGCCGGAGACGATCCGCGTCGACGGCCCGCACGACATTCCGACGCTCGCCGGACATGACGGCCGTTATCAGCTGCGCGTGTGGGGGCCGATCGATCTCGCCGGCAAATTCGAGTGGTACGAACTCACGCTGCCGGCTGGCGGCGCACTCGTATCGAACGCACACGAACCCGGCACGCGCGAGCACCTCACCGTCTTGCAGGGCGCGATGGAAATCGAGGCCGCCGCGGCGAGCCGGCGCCTGAAAGCGGGCGACACCGCGCGCTATCCGGCCGACGCGCCGCACGCCATCCGCAATCCAGGCAAGGCCGAAGCGCGTGCACTGTTGATCGTGATCCATCGCTGAAGGCGTGCATAGTCGGCCGAATGGCCAGTTGCGCGGAGTACTGTATGTTTGTACAGTATACGGACATTCCGCCATGCACGGGCTGGGCGCCGTACCGAAGCCCGCCCCGGCCGACAGGAGCCTGCGATGACAGAAGAACAAGATTTGGCCGCGCTCAGCTTCAAGGCTGCAGCGCACGACCTCGAACTGATCGTTCGCCATATTGCCGAGCGCTACATTCGTCAGCGTGTGCCGCTGACATGGCGCCTGCTGCACGCAATCGAAGCCGAGGCGCTTGCCGATCTCGGCTTCGCGAGCCGACACGAGGCCGGCATGCGTCAATTGTTCGAGCGACCGTCCGACATGACGTTTCCTGAGACCGACGATCCGATCGACTTCGGCCGCTCGAACGCATTGCCCGCCGTCTTTTCGTTTGCCGTGCTCGCTTACGAAGCGGCAGCGAAGGCGGACGAATCGGCGCCGCGCAAGCGCGTCCGACGCGTATCCCATGCGTGGGGCGATTGATGCGTCGAACGGAACACCGCGTGCGGCGCGTTGCTCCGTCATCCCGTTGACCGCCATGTTGCGGAAAGGGCTACCATTCACGCAACTAACGGAACAAATAAAATGTCCCTTCCTTTACCCCCCGATACGCCAGTTCGCCCGGAAGAAAAGGATCTATTCGACCGCGGCGCTGCAGACTGGCTGTTGTCGCCCGAAACCGCGTTCGATGCGTGGCTGGCAATGCAGGACTATCGCCGTTCGTCGGCCGATGTCTATCGCGCTCAGTGGGGCGCCTTTCTCGCGTGGCTGCGCACGCACGGAAAGAATCTGGCGACGGTCGACACCGCGTCGATCGCCAACTTCGTCGGCGAACTGCCGATCCGCAAGACGCAGCGGATGCGCTATCTGAGGCTGATCGAACGCGTGCTCGATCATATTCGCCGGACTGAACTTGCATCGATGAATCCTGCGCGCTTCATCGCTCAGGATGGCGAAGCGGACTGGCGCAACGCACGCGACAACGAACCGACCAGCTTTCTGACGCCCGCCGAGCGCGCGAAGCTGCTCGCCTATCTGTTTTCTCCGATCGGCGTGTCCGGTTCCGCGTACTGGAAAGAGCGGCGCGACCGCGCACTCGTCGCCGCGTTTCTCGGCGCCGGCGTGAAAACCGGCGAAGCGCGCGTACTCACGATTAGTTGCATCAATACGAGCGGAACGTCACTGCTGATTCCGTCGACGCATCCGGATTTCGCGCGCGAAGCTCACCTCGCGTCGTTCGCGATCGCGCTGCTCGAAGCGTGGCTCGTGGAACGCAAGCGCCAGGAAATTGCCGGTGACTTGGTATTTCCCGCGTCGCATGCGGGGCGGCCGATGCACAAAGCGACGATGCTGCGTGCAATCGACGCCATCGTCGAATCGGCAGGGCTCACTTCGTCTCGCACCGCGCGAGCGAGTCCGCAAACGCTGCGCAATACGTACGCAGCCGAATTGTTCGAACATGACGTGCCGCCGGAGCGGGTCGGCAAATGGCTCGGCTTCATGCGGCCAATCTCGGCGAGCCGGCTGCATCGTGCGTGGAAAAACTGGCGAGAGGGACTCGCTAACGGTGACGCACCGGACGACGTCGAAACTCACTGATTCCGCCTTGGCGCTCACGCCGACGGAGCCGTGAGCCGCCTTGTGCGGTAAAGCCTCACCGTTTAACGGCTCCTGAAAAACCTCACCTGTCGGTTCCCGAATTGCCTCACCAGTGAAGATGAGGCATCGAGCCATCGCTCACGCGCGGGCAAACCGGGTGATCGCTTCGAATCGGGACGGCCACGGTCCGGACGCATGTTCGCATTCCGGACACGACACTTCGAAACCGTCGTCGCCGCGTGACAGCTCCGGTTCGCCGTCGCAGTGCGGGCACTGGTTGGGTATCGGTGTGTCGGCATCCAGCGCAGTGCCGATGGTGGCAAACGCGTCGGCGTCCAGCTGGCCAGCAGCCGCCAGGCGCCGAATCAGCGCAGCAATTTCAGGACTGACGCCGCGGCTGGCACGTAGCGCGTTAAGGTCGCGCGTCGCTCGCTCGAGTTCGTCGCTCTGGCTGCGAAGTTGCTCCTCGAGCCGGTCGGCGCGTGTCTTCGCGGAGCTCAGCTGCTGGAGGAAATCGAATTCCTTGCGCTGTACGTCCCGCAAGCCGTTCTGATAAGTCGATGCCATGCTGCGCAACGAGTCGAGTTCGACCAGCATCGGTTTCACTCGACGCTCGGCTTCGGCCACCGCGTCCTTGATCTGCTGCGCATAATGCTCGGTGCGCTGCTGCAGTTCCGCCTGCAGTGCGTCGATGCGGTCGCGCAGCGCTGCGTTCTGTGCCTGCTCGGCGTCGAGGCGGCTCGCCGCAGCGGCCAAGTCCTTTTCCTGTCGCGCGACCGTAGCGGCAAGAGTCGCTTCGTTTGCCGAACCGTGCATCGTCTGCGATGCCAATTGAACTTCGAGTTCGGTCACACGCGCCTGCAATTGCTCGTTTCGCGCTTCGCTGCGCGTGAGCGCAGCTTCGAGCGTTTCCTGACGGACGATCGCCTCGCGTAACCGCTGCTCTGCAGCAGCGACATCGGCGCGAACCTGTTCGCGGTCGACGTCGAGACTGTCACGAGCCGCTTTCAACGCTTCTTCATATAGCGAACCCAATAGCGCAGCCGCCTTTTCTTCCACCGCCTTCGGGATAGCAGCGCCGTCGAGCCTGATCTTCGACGCGGAACGAATGCGCTCCCAGAAGTGATCGATGTCCTTCGGGATGTCGCTGGCACTGCCGGTTTGCGTCAAGTCGCGAACGTTGGCGGCGGACGGGCGAATGCCGAGGTCGAAGAACAAGCGCTTGCATGCATGCAACGACAACTCCTGGCGGCGGGCGCCGCTTGCACGCAGCGCTTCCAGTTCGTCCCGAATGACTTGGCGCATCTCGTCCAGGGTCATGACACGGCTCTCTGACATAGAAACGTTGCAATCATAACGAAATACGTAATCCTCGCTACTTTTTTATGCAACGCGTGGCAAATTTGCGTCACCGCTGCGTGGCGACCGGTTCTGTGGCCCGTCCGAGGAAAGGCGCGCTTCAGATTCCGTGAAACAAAACGAAGAAGGTGCGGTAAGTCATTGTTATCTAAGCATTTCTACACACGCGGTCAGAAATCGCACTTGTTTCACATCGCGAACGTCGCGGCGGGATCGGTGTGCTGGGCAAGGCTTTCTGTGGAAAACTCGGTGGCGAATGTCTTGAGAGTATTAGAAGTAAACACCCTTGAACCCTTAGTTAAAAACGTTAACGCCACCGCACAGCCTTATCCAGCACGGTTTTCCGGCCGATAAGGTGAAGTTTTACGGGATGCAAGGTGAAGTTCTACAGGAGCCGACGTGATGGGGTTCGGGGAGCATCGTGAGCCGCTCCGGGATAGGTCGTGAGCGGATTCAGGAGCACAGCGAAAACACGGGATTCTCAAAGGTGAGCGGTTTCGGGAGACCACGGTTCCCGAGGCCGCGTCATGTCTGCCTGCACAGTTTTCTGCCTGTGCAGAGAACGGTGAGAACTTACGGGAGCCTCTTCCCGCCCCGATTTTGCCCATTTTTTAGGCGTTTTTCTGGAAAGGTGAGGTTTCTCGGGACTCCACGGCGATTTGGCGTGAGGATTTTCGGGACACAACGTCGGTTTTGCCCGATTCGAACTTGTAGGAACGCTCCCGGAGCTATGTAAGGTGAGGTTTTTCGGGAGTAAAAACGGGAAGTGGTCCTTCGAGTAGCCGTTGAGGTGAGGTTTTTCGGGAAACATGTCGTTCACGGGACCACGCGGTATAGGTGAACGTTTTCGGGAGACCGTTTTGCACCGAAATGACTCACAGGTGAGACTTTTCGGGAGCTCGCCGTCGCTGGTATCGCTGAAAAGCCCGTTGGCGTGGGGCGAAATTCCTTTGTTGCTGTTCACCTTTTGCGCACAGGTGAGCGTTTTCGGGAGCCGTGAGACCCAGGTTTCAGCACGAACCGCCACGGAAAGGTGAGAGTTTCCGGGAATGGGTCGTGAGTGACGGCGATCGGACCGGGATGCGTAAGTATCGGAAGCCATTGGCGTTTTCTCTGTCGCGGCGGATTGCCGGTGAGACTTTTCGGGAGCGGGCGGCGTGTCTGCTGCAACGTGGCTTTTTCAATAGGTGAGGTTTTTCGGGAGACTGTAGCAGCGGATCCCGCATGCGTTGGGGCGTTCGCGGATCCTCCACCGGACGAACGCTCAGCATAAAGGTGAGCGTTTTCGGGATTCGACCGATTGAGCACGGTACAATGCGCGCCCGGCATGGTTGCGTGATGTACAGGCCGTTGAGTTGCGGGACTGTCTTCCGGGCAATTGCCCGACTTGCCGGCGCGAGTGTGCTGACGGACCAGTCGTGCTGTACATGCATACAGATGGGCTGGGCCGCTGTTTCCGCGCAGATGAATTGCAAGTCGAATGCGCGTTTTGCCTGTGCATGCGCAGTCGCAAAATTACGACAAAACGAAAGGTGAGCCGATACGGGAATGCATTACGCACGTATCGGGCACAGGCGAAATTCTGTGAGTCGGCGCATCCCGCAACACGTCTGGACGAGTCGGGAACCCAGCAATTCCAGACCGGTGAGGATTTTCGGGAGCGCTTCGGGTGAGTGCGGCATCGTCCGCGTCGATCACCCGCTATGGTGAGCATGTCGTTCTGGACGCGCATCACCACAGGCGCTATTCTTCCGTGAAACTTCTCCTCGACCCGACGCATGGCCACCAAGCGCGCCAAGAAAACCGATGTGGATGTGGTGAGTGCCAGTTCAGCCGAATTGCGTAAGGCCGTCGAGGCGATCGCGATTCAGCCGAAGAGCGGCAAGATCACCCTCCTGACCCGCAAGCTGTTCAATGTCCTGCTCGCCGTCGCGCAGCAGGCCGACGACTCGGGCGACACGTATCGCGCGCTGTTGTCGGATATCGTCGCCAATTCCGCGTTCGATTCGAACGACACTGCGCTCGTGAAGGAGCACCTTCGCCGCATGGTGTCGGTGCAGGTCGAATGGAGCACCGGCACGTCGAGTCAGAAGCCCGGCCGCAAGTGGGGGATTTCGACGCTGATTGCGGACGCGGAAATTCTCGAAGATCCGGCCACGCGCCGCGTATGGGTCGAATTCTCGTTCGCGCCGAAGATCAAGAAGAAACTGCTCGACCCGGTGCAATACGCGCGTCTGAGCCTGCAGTTCCAGAGTCAGCTGCGCAGCAGCGCCGGTCTCGCGCTTTACGAGATCTGCGTGCGCTACCTGACGAACCCGAGCCACTTGACGATGCGTGAGCCGTGGGAATGGTGGCGGCCGATCCTGTCGGGCACGCCGGACACCGAAGCTGGCGACGAGGCGAAGCGCGAGTACAAGTATTTCAAGCGCGACTATCTGCGTCCGGCGATCGCGGAGGTCAACGCGGTCACCAATATCTTCGTGGAACTGATCGAGCATCGCGAAGGACGGCGTGTCGCGGAAATCCAGTTTCGCGTGACCGAGCGCAAGCAGCCGATGCTCGCGCTGGACGAGCATCCGAACGTGTTCGACAGCACGCTGGTCGACCGGATGGTGAAGCTCGGCATTCCGCTGAAGGAAGCGCAGACGCTATACGCGGACAGCGAGGAGAATCGCATTCGCGCGGCGCTGCAGATGACGGAACAGCGGATGCGCAGCACGACGCTACCGCCGGTGCGCAGCGCGGCGGCGCTGTTCAAGGACGCACTGAAGAAAGGCTATGCGCCGCCGGTCGAGTCGGTCGACGCGCTGCCTGCCGGCGCGCCGTCCATGAAGGCCGCAGCGGCCCAGCCGGACGATCTGAAGGCGCGTTTGCTTAGCGAATTCGCGGCGTTCCGCCGCAAGGAAGCGAAGGCGCTATACGAGGAGCAGGGCGACGCGGAACGCGAAGTCGCGCGCGAATCGTTCGAGTCCGAGGTGCTGCCGACATTGGGTTCGCATCTGCGCGACGACTGGCGCAAGCGCGGCCTCGATTCGAAGCTGGCCGAGACGGCATTCTTCGACTGGTTGGCGCTGAAGACTTGGGGCGAGCCGACCGACGGCGATCTGCTGTCCTTTACGCTCAGTCAATCGCGCGCCGCCTGAGGACTGACGCGGCGGTTTGACGAGTTCGTTTGGCCGGACCATTCGGTTGACTCACGGCCGGCAATGTACTTTCCCGAGTGATCGATGCAATCGCGGGCCGCGGGCTCCCTTCGGCTCCGGCTGGCGAACTGCTGTAAGGCTGGCCGGCATGCCGCATCGGCCGCCGCCGGCCGTTTCCGTCACTCCGACAACAGCATTCGCTCGAGCTGCTCGAGGATCGCATCGCGCTTCTCCTTGGGCAGGCCGCGCAAGCGCAATTCGATACGATCATCGCCGTACGACTTCAGATCGCCGACGGACTTGCCGTCGAACTTGATTTCCAGTCGCTGCGCGTAGCGCTGACGGCTGGCGGGCTTCGGCGTTTCCTGCGCGGCGACCCTCCCCTTGACGATGTCCGAGACCTGCCGCGTGCTCAGGTCGTCCGCCACGATCTTGTTGATCAGTCTTAACGTGGCCTCGGTGCCTCGCGCGCTGTGATAGCGGCCCACCTGATACGCCATGTTCGAGCCGAAGCGATCCGGTCGAGCGACCATCTCCTGCATGATCGCTTCGGGCAATTTGCCGATCGACAGCGCGACGGCAACCGTCGACTCGTCGAGGCCAAGATGTTCGGACAACTCCTTCTGGCTCTGAAACAGCTTGTCGTCGAGGAAGCGACGCCATACGACCGCATTGTCGAATACCGTCTGCGAATCGCGTTGTACGTTCAAGTCATAGCCGAGCTTGTAGCTCTGGATGCCGAGCGGCACGTCGATCACGATCGCCTTGACCGATTCCTTGTTCGCTTCCTTCAGCGCGCGTACGCGGCGGCCGCCGTCGCTGACGAAGTACGTGCCCGGATTGTCGTAATCGGGAATCACGTGGATCGCCTGCTGCTGCCCTTGCTTCGCGAGGTTGACGGCGAGTTCGGCAATCGACGATTTCAGATAGAAGTGTCGCGGATTGAACGGACTGTGCTTGATCGACTTCAGCGGAAGTTCAATCACTTGTCCGGGCGCGTAGCGGTTCTCGAGTCGCCATGCGCGATATTGCGGCGATTCGTCGATCGACGCGTCGAGGACGGTGTCCGAAACGGCGGACAACGTGCCGTCCTTCTTCGGGGCTTTCGTCGGTGCTGGCGTGGGCGCTTCCTTGACGAGTCCGTCGATGGCATTGAGTCGGTCCAGGGCCGTACGCTTCTCGCTCGTCGTGATATCCGGGCGCGCCTGGAATCCTTTTGCAAATTGGGAGGGCTTCATGTGAGTCCTTTATGCGCATAAAGTCAGGGCAGCATTGCGTCGATCTCGTCGGCGCATGCTCGGATTTCTGCAGCGGCTAGCTTCGCGCCGCGATCGTTCATCTGCAGCACTGTTTGGCCGAGCGCCATTGCCTGCTTGTAGGCTTCCCGAGTGGGAATCTGCGTCTTCAGCAGCGGGAAGCCGAGTTCCTCTAGTGCCCGCTTCAGTTCGCGGGTCAGCATGCGTTTCTCTTCGGTCTTGTTCAGCAGGAACACGGCACGGAGATCTTCGTTCATGACCTGCGCCTGCTGGATCAGCTTGACCAAGCCGACGCTCGACCAGTAGTCGGCCGGTGAAGAGGACGTCGGAATCACGGCGATCGACGCGGCGAGGAGGACGACACCGGACACCTTTTCGGTAATCGACGGTGGGCAATCGACGACGATGATGTCGTAGTCGTTGATGAACTTCTTGATTTCGCGATGGATCTGACCGCCGGCTTCGGCAAGATTGACGACCGGGAACGGGATACCGGCGTCGCTGTCGCCGGAGGCGCTCGACCAGTGAACCAGTGTGTTTTGACCGTCCGCATCGATGACGAGGACGCGCTTCCCTTTTTCATGGAATGCGGCGCCGAGATGCATGGCAATCGTGCTCTTGCCGACGCCACCTTTCTGTTGAGTGACTGCAATGATTTCTGCGGCCAATTTCCACTCCTGTTTTTGGTCGTTGGAATTCTACAGGACGATATTTATATTTCAATGAAGTTGTCGTTGAACCACTACGACGTTGGCCGTTCGGCCGATGGTTTATGCGCATAAAGGGACTGCGAGGCTCGGTAGCGACGGTGATCGTGATCGTTCTCCCGAACGGTAGCGCTCGTACTGGAGATCGGTGACGGAAAAGCCGGTGCAGCGCAACGCAACTCGATACGCGGAGAATGGGCCGCGCCGCTCTTTGACCTGCTACGTGAGTCCGCTCGAAGACGGCGTAAGGCTGGTTTGTACACGTTTGGCCCGTCGCCTGATACAACGATAAGCCCGCCGACGGCATGTTTTGGGTACCCGCCGATCGAGCGACGGTCCGAGATCGAAGACCTCACGATGGTGCTTCAGTGCGGCAGACCCTTCGCACAAGCGCCCGCATATCGGGGAACCATACATGAAGCGGTTCGTTGACCGGGGTATTTATGCGCATAAACCCGGCAGCCACGTCCTCGTGCTTGCAGCCGCGCCCGACGAATATGTCTGCCGACACACGTCGATCGCTCGACAGAAGTGGTGTATATCGAAACGGTCCCGAAGCTGGCCTGCTCAGCCTTCATCTTGACGAGCCGCGTTCCGGAACGCTCTCGTGACAGCTTTATGCGCATAAACCGCACGGATGCGTGCTGTGCCAGGCGCGAAGTCGCTGCACCATCCCAAAAGAGTAAGCAGCGGTTCACTCGTACGCGCCGATACGACGCATGCGGTTACACAGTCACCTTATGCGCATAAACACATCGCACCGCCGTCGAGCATCCCGCCGTGCCCGTGTCTCGCCACCAACATCGCGTCCGTAGCGCTACGCCAAGAAGGGCTGTAACGCGCCTTCAACTCCCGGCGCTTCTCCACACCGCGATGCCCACGGACGACTCGCCGCACGCCAAAGCCGCCTCGCATAGACTCGCTACAATACCGCCCTCTACTCTCCCACGTCCGAACGATGATCACGATCTACCACAATCCCCGTTGCTCGAAGTCCCGTGAGACGCTCGCGCTGATCGAGACGCTGAACACCGCCGGCGAGCCGCTGAATGTCGTCGAGTACTTGAAGACGCCGCTCACGATCGAGGAACTGCAAGCGTTGCACCGCCAACTCGGACGCCCGGTGCGCGACATGCTGCGCGACGGCGAAGAGCCGTACAACGCGCTCGATCTCGCGCGCGAGGATTTGACCGATGCCGACGCGTATCAAGCAATCGCGTCGCATCAGATCCTGTTGCAGCGTCCTATCGTCGTATATCGCGGCAAAGCAGCGATCGGGCGGCCGCCCGAGTCGGTGCGCGCATTGTTCGAATAATTATTTTTCGGCGTATTTTTCCTGGTTCACCGATCTTCTGCATCAGCACGGCTCGGTGAACCGGCTACCGCTCGGATAATTCCGCGGGGCTTACAACGGTACGATGGACGCCCTGAGAAATACCCGCCGCGATTCCGGTAGCCCATTTCGCCCAGCGTCGTCGAACAACGCAACGCATACGACGCGCCGTCTGACCTGCGCTATCCGACCAGCCTGCGAATCAACCCGCTGCCACCACGTCGACCCAAGCATCAATCCCGATCGTTCACCGTATCGCGCCCGGCCGCCGTCTTCGCCGCTACGCGCAGCACCGCTATTTGCCCGCGATACGCGCGGCATCCGCTACAAGTCGGCAGATGCACGCGCACCTGCAGGCGCTCGCCTAGCGTCAGCCGCCGATCGAGCGCATCCGACAGCAGGCGTGTCACATCCTTACATTTCCCCGGCAGCATCTTCGGTCGTGAGTCCTTTTTCGCTGAGGCAGGTGCGCAGGCGCGTGCGCGCCCGATACAGCAGCACGCTGCAATGATTGGCCGTCAACGTCAGTTCGCTGCAAATGTCGTCGATCTCGACGTCGAGGAATTCGCGCATCATGAACACGCGTCCGATTTGCTCCGGCAAATGGTCGAGACAGACCTGGAACAGCGTCCAGAACTGTCGCTGCTGCAACAGCGTTTCGGGACGCGGCCACGGCCGCGGCTTCGCGTGCGCAACCCAGTGCCCGTTTTCATTGAACAACTCGCGGTCGAGCGCCGCTTCGCCGTCGAGTTCCGCGTCGAGCGCGGACAAGCTCACCGTTCGCCGCCGCGCGCGCAGCACGTCGATCAGCTTGTTGCGCAGAATCCCGAACACCCATGTCTTGTGAGCGGACAGCCTTGCGAAGTCGCCGGCGTGCGACCACGCGGCGGCCAGCGCTTCCTGCACGGCGTCCTCCGCCGCGTCGGCATCGCGCAGCTGCAGCCGCGCGAAGCGCAGCAAGTCGTAGCGCAATTGCGCGAGATAGGCGGGATCGTCGTAGGCAGACGGCATGTCGGGCTCGAGGGCGGTATCGGCACCGCACGCATCGGACGCCGCGCGTCGCGGTGCGAGCAGCTTACTGGGCGCGATGCCGGTTCGCAACGCGCATTCGCTCGCCGGCTCGCTGAGCGGCTCGCCCCGCTGCGTTATGCTTGCCGCAGTCCCGCATCGTGCGGCCGCATCCTGTAACGTCGGAGCATAACGGCCGAGTTATCCACAATTTCTGTGGAAAACCTTGTGGAAAGTCGGCCGGATAGCCGCGTCGGACGGTTCGCGGGCTGGCCTGCCTATAAACAGACCTTTGTCGCCTGTATCGAAGCAATCGGTTCGATTCCTCACTCACCCGAAGGAGAAAAAGCATGTCCTATCGTGTTGCGGTCGTCGTCGGCAGCCTGCGTCGCGGTTCGTTCAACCGCGCGCTCGCGCATGCGGTGATCTCGCTCGCCCCCGCCGATTTTTCGTTCGAGTTCGTCGAGATCGGCGATTTGCCGCTGTACAGCCAGGATTACGATGCGGATTTCCCCGAAGTCGCGAAGCGCTTCAAGCAGTCGATCGAGGCGGCCGACGCACTGCTGTTCGTCACGCCCGAATACAACCGCTCGATTCCCGGCGTGCTGAAGAACGCGATCGACTGGGGCTCGCGTCCGTGGGGCTCCAATTCGTGGGCCGGCAAGCCGGGCGCGGCGCTCGGCACGTCGGTGGGTGCGATGGGCACCGCGCTCGCGCAGCAGCATCTGCGTAACGTGCTGTCGTATCTCGACGTGAAGATGCTCGGCCAGCCCGAAATGTTCATCAAACACGACCCGACGCGCATCGACGACGAAGGCCGGATCGTCAGCGACGACACGCGCAAGTTTCTGCAAGGTTTCGTCGACCGTTACGCCGACTGGGTTCGCTTCCTGAAGAAGCCGGCCTGATCGCGGCGCCCCGTCGCGCGCCGAGCGCCACGACGCGCGACGACGGTCAGGAACCGGCGTGCCGATCGTCGCGTGCGTCGCGGATGCCCAGCAGAATCTCGTCGAGCAGCGCGATGTCGAACGGCTTCGACAGCACGCGCACGTTCACAGTACGCGTGCGGTCGAGTTCCTCCGCGTAGCCGGTGACGAGAATCACCGGCAGCTTCTCCGGCCGCTTCCCGATCGCCTCGGCGAGATCGATCCCGTTCAGCCGGCCCGGCATGTGGATATCCGAAATTACCAGATCGAACGCATCGCTGCCGGCCGCGTTTTCGATCAGGCGCAGCGCATCGTCGGCGGTGGCCGCGTAGGTCACGCGATGTCCGAGCAGCGTGAGCAGCGCTTCGGTGCCGGCCGCGACCTCGCTGTTGTCCTCGACGAGCAGCACGTGCAGGCCGGCTTGCGCGCCCGCGCCGTGCGCGGCGGCCGGCGGCCGCGCGACGATGTCCTCCGCACGCGCGCGCGGCAGGTAGAGCCGCACCGACGTGCCGGCGCCGACCGCGCTGTCGATCGTCGCGAGCCCGCCCGAGCGTTCGCAGAACGCGAAGACCTGCGGCAGACCGAGCCCCGTCCCCATCCCCTGCGCCTTCGTCGTGAACAGCGGCTCGAACGCGCGCGCGAGCACGTCGGGCGCCATGCCGGAACCCGTATCGTCGAGCGAGATCTGCACGAAATCGCCGATCAGCGGAAAGCCGTCCTCGCGCCGCAGCGTCACGTTGCGCGCGCCCACGGTGAAGCGGCCGCCCGTCGGCATCGCGTCGCGCGCATTGACGGCGAGGTTGATCACCGCGAGCTCGAGCTCGGCGACGTCGACGCGGATCGGCCACACGCCCGGATCGATCGCGACGACGAGCGACGACTTCGAGCCGAGCGACGTCTTCAGCAACTCGCGGCACGTGCCGAGCCATTGCGCGACGTCGATCGTCTCGCTGTGCAGCGGCTGCTTGCGTGCGACGCCGAGGAGCTGGCGCGTGAGCGACTGCCCGTTCTTCAGCGCGCGCTCGATCGCATCGAACTCCTTGTCGAGATTGTGAACGCCGCGCCGCCGCGCGATCTGCACATTGCTCGAGATGATCATCAGCAGGTTGTTGAAGTCGTGCGCGACGCTGCCGACGAGGTTGCCGAGCGCCTGCATCTTGCGCGATTGCCGGTAGGCCGACTCGATCGAGCGCCGCATCGACGCTTCCGCCTGCCAGCGATCCCACGCCTGCTCTTCGGCCTTCAGCCGCTTCAGCGACAGCCAGATCACGCACCACAGCGCGACCGACGGCGCGAACATCGACAGGAACAGTACGCTCAGGTGTTCGTACCATTCATGCCAGATCGCGGAGGTCCGATACGCGCAGGTCACGTACACCGGATAGCTGCCCACCTGGCGATACGCGACGATCTCGCTGCTGGCGCCGTCGTGCCGCACGTGCACGACGCCGGCGCGCGGATCGTTGTGCGGGTTGCCGAAGGTCGCCGCGCGATCGGTGTGCGCGCGCGACGGCGGCGGCGGATACGATGCGATCACTGCGCCGTCGGAGCGCGCGAGCGCCATCGTCATCGGCGTGGCCGCCCCGCCGAGCAGGTCGCGATAGAACGCGCTGAAATACGACGACTTCAGCGCGATCGACACCATCCCGGCGAACGAACCGTCGCTGCGCCGTCGTGCGATGCCCGTGTTGAACACCGGAATGTTCTCGAGCTTGAGCGGCCCCATCATCAGCTTCGAGATGTGCTCGATCACCTTGCCGTCGCGGATGCCGGCGAAGTCGTCGCGGTTCGCGATCGACGCATAGGGCGCCGGATAGTAGAGGCTGTTCGCGAGCAGCATGCCGCTCGCGCCGAAGATCGACACGGCGGCGACCTGCGGATAGCCGCCGCCGATCGTGTTCAGCGCGTCATGGATGTCGGCTTCCTGAGCGCGGATCGTCGCATCGTTCATGTCCTGCACGAGATCGACGATGCGCGCATCGAGCGTTTCGGTCAGATCGAACACCTTCAGCGCATGCTCTTCGGCCACGCGCACGGTGCGCATCGTCACGTCGCTCGCGGCGGCTTCGCGCGCCTTCAGGTCGTTGTACGCCATCACGACCACGTAGATGCACGGCAGCACGATCGCCGCGACGAGCAGCACGATCAGCGTCACGCGCCGCACCGCGAAATCGTGCTCCGGCGCGCCGGCCGCGTAACTCGTATCGTCCTGCCAGTCGTCGGCGGGCGGGGAAGCAGGAGCGCGGGAATCGGCGGGCCGGTCGGACGTCATTGAAAAAGGGTGAAGCGAAGGTGCCTGCCATCATAAACGAGTTGCCCACGCGTTCCGTGTGCGCAGCCTGACGATTCCGACAGCGGCGCACCGTCAGATTGAAAACGCGACGAATCCGGAAGCGCAAACGTACACAAAGAAAAATTTTGCGTACTTATCGTGGAAATGATCGCGGCTGTTTTCCGAATGACCGGCGATCGAATCGATTCTGTCCGAAATAGTAAAAATGGCGAGTTGCACCGCCTCCGGTTTACTCAGAGAATCGCGCCTTGATTTCCCTATGACAGAAATATGCGCTCGCCGGCATTCGCCGCGCGGCGCGTCGCGCGCATCCGTGCCGCGGCGCCCGCGTGCGGCTGCACGGCGATTGCCCGCGCCCGATCGCACGGCATCTCAAGAAGCGCGCCGCGCGGTCGTTAACGCGAGAGAGACCATTCCGTATACCGCTTCGCCGCCATGCCTTTGCCGATTGTGATTGCCGACGATTCGCTGCTCGCTCGCAAACTTCTGACAAAGGCGCTGCCGGGAGACTGGGACGTCGACGTCGCCTATGCAGCGAATGGTCGAGAGGCGCTGGCGCTCTATCGCGACGGCAAAGCTTCCGTGATGTTTCTGGATCTGACGATGCCCGACATGAGTGGCTATCAGGTGCTGGAGACACTGCGCGACGAGGATATGAACACGTTCGTGATCGTGGTATCCGCCGATATCCAGCCGCAGGCGCAGGCCCGCGTGCGCGAGCTGGGCGCGATCGCGTTCGTTGCCAAGCCCGTGACGTCGGAGGCGTTGCTGCCCATTCTCAAGGAGTATGGGTTGTATGCCTGAATCGGTGTTCACGGCGGAGCAACGCGACGCGTTGCAGGAGATCGCCAACCTCGCGATGGGGCGGGCCGCGGCGCGGCTCGCGTTGCTGCTCGGGCGCTTCATCGAGCTGTCGGTGCCGCGCGTGCGGGTCGTGAAGGCGGCCGACGCGGGCGACGCGCTGCGCGAGATGACGGGAATCCACGACAACGTGACGGCCGTGCGGCAGGGCTTTCGTTCCGACATCAAGGGCGAGGCGATCGTGCTGTGCCGCAGCGTGGGCGTCGGCCGGCTGATGTCGCTCGTCGATCGCACGTTCGGCGACGGCATGCACGGCGGAATGGCGACGCAGGACGAACTCGTGTTCGACGTCGCGAACGTGCTGATGGGCGCGTGCGTGTCGTCGATCCTCGACGAGCTCGGCCGCAAGCCGGTGTTTTTTCCGCCGGGGCTGCTCGGCGCGAACGTATCGTTCGACGACGTGTTTCAGCCGACCGGCCTCGCATGGAGCGTCGCGCTGCTGCTCGAGGTGAACTTCGGGCTCGAGGACCACACGTTCCGCGCGCATTTCGTGATGCTGATGGCCGAGGATTCGATGCGGCTGATGGGCGACGCGCTCGACGCGTTGCTGTCCGCGCTATGACGGCCGGCTCGCCGTCGCTGAGCGACCTCGTGATCGAGCGCGTGGGCTTCGGCCTGTTCGTGCTCGATCGCTCGATGACCGTGCTGATGTGGAATCGCTTCATGCAGGACCACAGCGGCATTCCGGCCGCCGACGTGATCGGCCGCAACCTGTTCGAGCGCTTTCCCGAGCTGCCGCGCGCGTGGCTCGCGCGCAAGGTCGAGAGCGTGTTCCAGCTCGGCAGCTTCGCGTTCAGTTCGTGGGAGCAGCGGCCTTACCTGTTCCGCTTCGAGCACGACCGGCCGATCACGGGCGGCGTCGACTACATGCAGCAGGACTGCACGTTCATGCCGCTCACGCGCGGCCGCGACGTCGAAGCCGTGTGCGTGACGATTTCGGACGTCACGCACGTGAGCGTGATGCAGCGCGAACGCGAGGAGGCGGTGGCGAAGCTGCGCGAGCATGCGAATCGCGACGGGCTGACGGGAATCGCGAACCGGCGCTTCTTCGAAGCGCGGCTCGGCGACGAATTCGCGCGCTGGCAGCGCTACGGCGGCGATCTGTCGGTGCTGCTGTTCGATCTCGACCACTTCAAGACGATCAACGACCGCTTCGGCCATGCGGTCGGCGACGCGGTGCTGCGCGAGACGGCGCGCCGCGTCGCGTCGATCGTGCGCGCGCAGGATACGTTCGGCCGCTTCGGCGGCGAGGAATTCGCGCTGCTGCTCCCGTGCACGAATCTCGACGAGGCGATGCTCGTGGCCGACAAGGTGCGCGATGCGATCGGCAATGCGCCGGTCCATGCCGAAGGCGCGAACGTGCCGGTGACGGCGAGCGTCGGCGCCGCGTGCGCGAAGCCGGGCGCGCCGACGTGCGACGTGCTCGTCAACGAGGCCGACGCCGCGCTCTATCGCGCGAAGCGGCTCGGCCGCGATCGGTCGGTCGCGTACGCGTAGCCGGCCGCGCCGTGCGCGTTCGGCCGTTCAGCTTTTCGCGATGTCGGCCAGCACGCCGGCCAGCACCGCCGGCTGCGACACGAACGGCGAGTGACTGCTGTCGAGCTGGTGCACGTGCGTCGGATTGCCGGGCGCGAACGCGTCCGCTTCGTCGATGAAGCGCTGCTGCAGCGCGGGCAGGATCACGCGATCCTGCAGACACTTGATGTAGTGGCGGTCGATCGCGCCCCACCGCGCGGCCGTCGTCGGGATCGCGGTCGCGAACGGCGCGGCCGGCACGTCGCAGCTCATCAGGTTCGCGACCGCATCGAAATCCGCCTGCGGCACGTCGTCGTACAGCGCGCGCTTGACGGTTTCGCGGTACGCGGCGTCGCCGCTGCGCGGATCGATCCGCAGCGCGCCCGCGACACGCGGACTCGCGAGCATCAGCGGGCCGAGCATCTCGCCGCGGTTTTCGGCGGCACGCACGTAGTCGAGTCCCGGCACGCCCGATGCCGGCATGAACGCCGCGAGATACACGAGCTTCGCGATCTTCTCCGGCGCGCGTTCGGCGGCTGCCGTGATCGCGAGGCCGCCCATGCTGTGACCGACGAGCACGACCTTGCCGCGGCCGAGCGCGTACGCGTCGTCGACCGCCTGCAGCACGTGCGACGCGTAGTCGTCGAGCGTCGTGTTCGCGACCGGCGACGGCTCGGCGCCGAACGCGTCCTTGTCGAGCGGCCGTTCGAGGTAGGACGCGGGAAAGCGGGCGTTGATGCCGTGTGCGGGCAAGTCGCGTGCGATCGACAGATGGCCGCGCGCGGCCAGCGCGGCGGCGACGTGCGCGAAGCACCACGCGCCGTGCCATGCGCCGTGTACCAGCACGAAGACCGGATGAGCGGCCGGCGAGGTCGCGGTAACGTTCGTCTCCATGATGTCCGTATCTTGTTCGGGAAAGCCGTCATCTTAGACGAACGGGTGCGCGTGCAAAGACCGCGGCGGCGCAAGCGCGGGCGAGCTGCGGCGGTCTGGTCGCGCTCGCCCGTTGTTTCGCACAGGCAACATTTCATCCGAATCTGATTTGAATTTTCGCCAAATCGCGCTAATTTGGCGCTTTGCTTCCGATCGCGCCCCATGAACGTCGACTATCTCTTCTACCGGAAGCCGGACAAACCGGGTCCCTATTCGCTCGACGACCTCGGCGACGTCGCGCCGCCGATCGGGCCGAGCGATGCGATCCGTGCCGGCATCGCGCGCGTGTTCGAGGAAATCCACTGGCAGGAGTCGCCCGACGTGCCGGGCGCCTGGTTCGGCACCGGCGGCGCGGTGTTCCAGTTCACCGCGGAGCCCGACGGACGCGTGACGAGCTTCATGGGCTCGCGCCTCGAGCGCCGCTCGATGCTGCAGCTGACCCGTGAAATGGGCCTCATCGCGCTCGACCTGCAGCGCGACATCGTCTACGGCTGACTCGATCGCGCATCGCCCGCCGGCAGTCCGGCGGGTAGGCCCGCACGGGCCGGCCGCGAACGGTCGCCGGCGCGGCGGGTGTCCCGCCATCGGCCTTCAAAGATTGCTATACTTTCGCCCAATTCCGGCTTCCGGCCGGTAATTTGTGCCTGTCTGCGTCGATCGTTCGCATATCTCGCACGCATTTGACGCCCTGACCATCCCAGCCGGGCATGGCTTCTTCAATCGCCCCGCGTGGGTGTCTCCGTGGAGCTCGTCTTGGCCGTTTCCAATCTCGTCGTGGACGAACCAGAAACCGACGCCGCTGCCGTCACATCGGGCAGTTCCTTCTATCTCGCGATGCGCATCCTGCCGGCCGCGCAGCGCGACGCGATGTTCCAGGTCTACGCGTTCTGCCGCGCGGTCGACGACATCGCCGACAGCGACTTGCCGCGCGCCGAGCGCAGCGCGGGCCTCGAGCGCTGGCGCGCCGACATCGACGCCTGTTTCGCGGGCCGCCCGCCGCGCCATCTGATCGCGCTCGAGCGCGAGATCCGCGCATTCAACCTGCAGCGTGACGACTTCCACGCCATGATCGACGGGATGGCGATGGATGCCGCCGAAGACATCTGCGCGCCCGACGAGCCGACGCTCGACCTCTACTGCGATCGCGTCGCGAGCGCCGCGGGCCGCCTGTCGGTGAGGATTTTCGGGATGCCGGAAGCCGAAGGGATCGAGCTGTCGCACCACCTCGGCCGCGCGCTGCAACTGACGAACATCCTGCGCGACATCGACGACGACGCGGCGATCAACCGCTGCTATCTGCCGCGCGAACTGCTGCAGCGCGAAGGAATCGCGATCGCCGATCCGGCGACGATCGCACGCGAGCCGGCGCTGCCGCGCGTGTGCGCGACGCTCGTCGATCGCGCATACGCGCACTTTCGCGCGGCCGACGCCGTGATGGACACCTGCGCGCGTGCGCAGGTGAAGGCGCCGCGCATCATGTCCGGCGCGTATCGCTGCATTCTCGAAGCGGCGGTCGCACGCGGCTTTGCGGCGCCGCGCGCGCCGCTGCGCAAGCCGAAGATGCGCATGCTGCTGACCGCCGCGCGCTACGCGCTGTTCTGAGCCGATGCCCAGAACCGTCCACGTGATCGGGGCCGGACTCGCGGGCCTGTCGGCCGCCGTCGAGCTGCAACGCCGCGGGCGGCGCATCGTGCTGCACGACGCGCTCGCGCATGCGGGCGGCCGCTGCCGCACGTGGTTCGACGCGACGCTCAATGCGACGGTCGACAGCGGGCTGCACGCGATTTTCGCGGGACAGCCCGCGACGCAGCGCTACCTGCGCGCGATCGGCGCGGCCGATCGGCTCGCCGGTCCCGCGCTGCCCGAGTGTCCGGTCGTCGACGTCGCGTCGCAGCAGCGCTGGACGCTGCGCTTCGGTAACGGACGCTGGCCGTCGTGGCTGTTCGACGCCGCATCGCGCGCGCCGGGCACGACGCCGCTCGACTATCTCGCGCTCGTGCCGCTCGCGTTCGCGCGCACGGGCCGCTCGCTCGCGCAGACGATGCGCTGCGACGGCGTGCTGTGGGATCGCTGGCTGCGACCGTATTTTCTCGGGGTGCTGAACGTCGAGCCGCGGCACGCGAGCGCGGAGCTCGCGCGCGCGGCGCTGTGCGGCACGTTTGCCGCCGGCGGCTCCGGTGCGCGCCCGCTCGTCGCGCGCGACGGGCTCGGCAGCGCATTCGTCGAGCCGGCGCTGCGGCTGCTGCAGCACGGCGGCGCGCAGATCCGGCTGAATTCGCGGCTCGATGCGTTCGAATTCGGCGCGCACCGCAATGCGGTCGATGCGATCGCGATCGGCGGCGAGCGCATCGATCTCGCACCGGGCGACGCGGTCGTGCTGGCCGTGCCGCCGGAGGCCGCGCAGCCGCTGGTGCCGGATCTCACCGCGCCCGACGCGTTCGGCGCGGTCGCGACCGCGTATTTCGCGGTCGAACCGCCGGCCGGCACCGCGCTTCAGACGACGGTCGTCAACGGCGTCGTCGACGCGGTGCGTGCCGGCATCGGCCAGCTCGCGGCGACGATCCGCGATGCGGGCCGCTGGCTCGACACGCCGCGCGACGCGCTCGCGAAGCGGATCTGGGAAGACGTCGCGCGCGTGACCGGCGCGAACGCGGAAACCGTCCCGCCGTGGCAGCTCGTTATCGAGCCGCGCGCGGGTTTTGCGGCGGTGCCGTCGCAGGAAATGAAACGTCCGGCCGTGCGTACGCGCTGGACCAATCTCGTGCTGGCGGGCGACTGGATTGCCACCGGCTTGCCCGCCACGATCGAGGGCGCGATCCGTTCCGGCCAGCTGGCCGCGGACGCGCTCCAGACACAATAAGAGAGGGACCGATGAACGATCTCACCGATATGGCTACCCTGTCCGCCGGCGCCGCGCCGGCGGCCGACCTCGACGCGGCCGTCGCCCGCGCGACCGACGCGCTGCTGGCTGCGCAGAACGCGGACGGGCACTGGGTCTACGAACTCGAAGCCGATTCGACGATTCCGGCCGAATACGTGCTGCTCGTCCACTATCTCGGCGAGACGCCGAACCTCGAGCTCGAACGGAAGATCGGCCGTTATCTGCGCCGCATCCAGCAGGCGGACGGCGGCTGGCCGCTGTTCACCGACGGCGCGCCGAACGTCAGCGCGAGCGTGAAGGCGTATTTCGCGCTGAAGGTGATCGGCGACGACGAAAACGCCGAGCACATGCAGCGCGCGCGCCGCGCGATCCACGCGATGGGCGGCGCCGAGATGTCGAACGTGTTCACGCGCATCCAGCTCGCGCTGTACGGTGCGATCCCGTGGCGCGCGGTGCCGATGATGCCGGTCGAAATCATGCTGCTGCCGCAGTGGTTCCCGTTCCATCTGTCGAAGGTGTCGTACTGGGCGCGCACGGTGATCGTGCCGCTGCTCGTGCTGAACGCGAAGCGTCCGCTCGCGAAGAATCCGCGCGGCGTGCGCATCGACGAGCTGTTCATCGATCCGCCGGTCAACGCGGGGCTGCTGCCGCGCCAGGGCCACCAGAGCGCCGGCTGGTTCGCGTTCTTCCGCGTGGTCGATCATGTGCTGCGGGCGGTCGACGGACTGTTCCCGAAATACACGCGCGAACGCGCGATCCGCCAGGCCGTGTCGTTCGTCGACGAGCGCCTGAACGGCGAGGACGGCCTCGGCGCGATCTACCCGGCGATGGCCAACGCGGTGATGATGTACGACGTGCTCGGCTACGCGGAAGATCACCCGAACCGCGCGATCGCGCGCAAGTCGATCGAGAAGCTGCTCGTCGTGCACGACGACGAAGCGTATTGCCAGCCGTGCCTGTCGCCGGTGTGGGACACGTCGCTCGCGGCGCACGCGCTGCTCGAGACGGGCGATCCGCGCGCCGAGGATGCCGCGCTGCGCGGCCTCGAATGGCTGCGTCCGCTGCAGATCCTCGACGTGCGCGGCGACTGGATCTCGCGCCGCCCGAACGTGCGGCCAGGCGGCTGGGCGTTCCAGTATGCGAACGCGCACTATCCGGACGTCGACGATACGGCGGTCGTCGCGATGGCGATGGACCGCGCGCAAAAGCTGAGGCAGTCGGACACGTACCGCGAGTCGATCGCGCGCGCGCGCGAATGGGTCGTCGGGATGCAGAGCAGCGACGGCGGCTGGGGCGCGTTCGAGCCGGAAAACACGCAGTACTACCTGAACAACATTCCGTTCTCCGATCACGGCGCGCTGCTCGATCCGCCGACGGCCGACGTGTCGGGCCGCTGCCTGTCGATGCTGTCGCAGCTCGGCGAGAGTGCGCTGACCAGCGAGCCGGCGCGCCGCGCGCTCGACTACATGCTGAAGGAGCAGGAGCCGGACGGCAGCTGGTACGGCCGCTGGGGGATGAACTACGTGTACGGCACGTGGACCGCGCTGTGCGCGCTCAACGCGGCCGGCCTCGGGCCGGACGATCCGCGCGTGAAGCGTGCCGCGCAATGGCTGCTGTCGATCCAGAACAAGGACGGCGGCTGGGGCGAGGACGGCGACAGCTACAAGCTGAACTACCGCGGCTACGAGCAGGCGCCGAGCACGGCGTCGCAGACGGCGTGGGCGCTGCTCGGTCTGATGGCGGCCGGCGAAGTGAACAATCCGGCGGTCGCGCGCGGCATCGACTATCTGCTTGCCGAGCAGAAGGAGCACGGGCTGTGGGACGAGGTGCGTTTCACGGCGACCGGCTTCCCGCGCGTGTTCTATCTGCGCTATCACGGCTATCGCAAGTTCTTCCCGCTGTGGGCGCTTGCGCGCTACCGCAACCTGAAGCGCGCGAACGCGACGCGCGTGACGGTCGGGATGTAACGCGTGTCGGCGTCGCAGCACAACGGCACGTTGCCCGTCATCGCGGTGACGGGCATGGCGTTCGAGGCGCGCATCGCGCGCGGCGACGGCGTCGACGCGGTGTTCGCCGCGCGCGCCGACCGGCTCGAGCGTGCACTCGCCGACGCGACCGAGCGTGGCTGTGCGGGCATCGTGAGCTTCGGTACGGCGGGCGGTCTCGCGCCCGATCTGCCGCCCGGCGCGCTCGTGATCGCGGACGCGATCGACGGGCCGTTCGGCCGCGTGCAGACCGATACGGGCTGGAGCGCGCGACTCGTCGCCGCGCTGCACGACACGCCGGTGTGGGCGCGCGTCGCGCGCGGCGCGATGGCGGCCGTCGGCGCACCGGTGATCAGCGAGCAGGACAAGACGTCGCTGCATCGCGCGAAGGGCGCGCTCGCCGTCGACATGGAGTCGCACATCGCGGCCGCGTTCGCGGCTGCCCGCGGCGTGCCGTTCGCGGTGTGCCGCGCGATCGTCGATCCCGCATGGCGGACGCTGCCGCGCGCGGCCACCGCCGGGCTGCGCGAAGACGGCAGCACGGCGATCCTGCCGATCCTGCGCGAACTGCTGAAGCAGCCGTCGCAGCTCGGCCCGCTGCTCCAGGTGGCGGCGGACGCGCGCGCGGCGCGCACGACGCTGATCCAGGCGCGGCACGCGTTCGAACGTGCGGGTGCGCTGCGGATCGGGTGAGCGACACCTTCGGCTTACGCTTCTTCCTTCCTTTTCTCCTTCCGTTTGATCGGACGCAGCCGGCACATGCGCTGCGCGATCGCTTCCCGTCTCCGTCCGTGGTGCGGCGGCGCGCTCGTCACGCGTGACGCTTCTATCGCGTCGGCCCCGATAGTGGCCCGGCTATTTGTTTTCGGCATTCTGCTTCGAGCACGATTTCAGCAAACGGCAGCGGAAGCGCTCTTTGACGATTGATCGGTTTCATGCGCCGGTTTTCCGCTGCGACGTCGTCATATTCGGCTTTTTCGGTTTTGTCCGATTGACGCGTCGTAGGCCGTCTTTCATCGTTCGCTTGGTTTGATTCTTTATTCAACCGGGGGACTAATGGCGCAGGATATTTTCTTGAGACTGACGGGTATAGCGGGCGAATCGACAGATCGTGTCCATTCAAACGAAATCGAGGTTCTGACGTGGGATTGGTCGGTCAGTCAGCAATCCACTATGCATATGGGAAGCGGCGGTGGCGCAGACAGATGTACCGTCGACGATCTGACCTTCGAGCATTACATCGACCGCGCGACGCCGAATCTGCTTCAGTATTGCGTGACGGGAAAACATATTGGAAGCGCGGTGCCGGTGATGCGCAAGGCTGGCGGTACCCCGCTCGAATACCTGACGATCACGTTGGAGGACGTGCTCGTTACCGAAGTCAAACAGGTTGGCAACGTCACCATGCGCGCTCCGCGCGAAGAGATTCGACTGTCTTTCGCTCGCGTCAGGCAGGAGTACGTGATCCAGAATGCCGGAGGCGGCAGTGCCGGGGCGGTAAGTGCGGCGTACGACATCAAGACCGGTAGGTCTTTTCGATAGCGAGGGGCATGCAATGCTATTTATTTCAAAACAAGGTCATGTCGACGCTGAATGCATCAAGCTCAAGATTTTTCCCATGATCGAGCGTGGTCCGATGGTGAAAGTGAATGGAATCGTTGTTCACCAGACCGACGCGACCACGGCCGCCAGTTCCTTTAACAGCTATGCAGAAAACGGCGCAAACGGAGCACACTTCCTGATAGACAAGAACGGAACCATTTATCAGACCGCGTCAGTGTACAAAAGAACGAACCACGTTGGCTTGCTTAAATCTCGATGCCTTATGAAACGAAAATGTAGTCCATCGGAGTTCAAGAGAGTATCGGACATGAAAGGGAAATATGCAAAGCTGTCGAGATGGGAGCATGGGAAGAGTTTCCCTGACCGATATCCAGGGAATGTCGACTCTATCGGTATAGAAATCGTCGGTCGCATGGATAGAAAAACAGAAATATACGAAGCGGTAAATGAGAGGCAAAACGAGTCGTTAAAGTGGCTTGTGAAAGAGCTTTGCGTCACGTTGGGGATATCGTTTGCGGAAATATACAGACATCCTGAGGTGTCGTACAAAATGGAAACCGAGGCGAGGACTGCAAAATGGGATTGATATACAAATCACTGTTGCTCGCATGCACGTCTCTGTTCTGTATCTCCACCCACGCACGCGGAGTGGCATCCATCGAAATTCGAGAATATGGAAAGAGTCGTGACGCCGACGCCGCAAGCGAGTGCAAAAAATTTCGGCCCACCGTCAAGCAACTCCGAAATTTCTTCTCGAAGGCCTACCCTGTAGAAGGATATATGTTCACTCACGAACGCTATTCGTCGTGCTATGCGACGGGAGCGTTGAAGTTCAGTGACGGCAGTTCGGGGACATGGCAACTGTCATCAAGCGGTGTTGCAACACTCACGTTTACAAGAGGCGATGTCGTGACGCTTTATTACAAGAACAATAAATGGCGCGACCCGTTTGCTTGTACTTATGGGCTTGGCGAGGCCGGAGATTGCTAGCTTTGCGAGATCATCGCCAGGTTCGGCTCCGTGGCGGCAGTGCCCGAATCGTGGAGGTCGCAACGGCGGCGTCGACTAAAAAAAGAGCGCCGCGTATTTGCGGCGCTCTTCGGCATGTCGCGCTATCGACCGCGCGATGTCATTGCGAGGCAGGTGTGCTGGCCGGCACGGCCGGCGCGGTCTGCGTGCCGTCGATAGGCTGCGCCGCCCCCGCATTGTCCGCCCCCGGATCGTCATACTGCGGCAACCCCGGCGCGGCCGGCGCGTTGTTCGGCGCCGCGGCGCCGTCGCCCGGATCCTCGTAGTTCGGCAGCCCCGGTGCGGCCGGCGTCGCGGCCGGCACGGCGCCCGGGACCGCGCCCGATTCACCGGGCTCGCTGTAGTTCGGCAGCGCGGCCGACGACGACTGGCTGTGATACGTGAGCGACTTGCGCTGCTGCAGATAGGCGTCACGCACGAACGAATACGGATCGAGTGCGGCCTGCTTCAGCAGGTCGGTCGCGCCGAGCAGGTCGGAGCGTGCGCTCACGAACTGCATCACGTACATCGGGTTGCGCGCGGCCGGCTCGATGTAGTTCAGCAGGTTGAAGCGGACGTCGACGGCGCGGCCGACGCCGTCGCGGAACGTGCTCGGCCCGAACACCGGCAGCACGAGGTACGGACCCGACGGCACGCCCCAGCGCGCAAGCGTGAGCCCGAAGTCCTGGTGATGCTTCGGCAGCCCGGCCGGCGTCGCGATGTCGATCAGCCCGCCTACGCCGAACACGGAGTTCATCGCGACCCGCATCAGATCCTGCGTCGCATCGGTGATGCGCAACTGCAGCAGGTTGTTCGCCATGTTGCCGAGATCGCCGAGGTTCGAGAAGAAGTTGCTGATCGCCGTGCGCAGCGGCGTCGGCGTGATCTTCTGGTAGCCCTTCGCGATCGGCACCGCGATGTTCTGGTCGACCGTGTCGTTGAACTTGTACATCGCACGGTTCATCGGCTCGAGCGGGTCGTTGGGGTTGCGATTCGGGCCCGTCGCGCAGCCGGTCAGCATCGCGCTCGCGGCGACGGTCGCCGCAATGATTCGCATCTTATTCATCGTTCCCTTGCGATTGGTTCTGCGCGCGTTTCACGCGCGGTTTGCCCATGAGGACGGGCTGGAACACCACGGCGCCGATCAGCGTGCAGGTCAGCGCCAGCGCGAGCAGCTTGCCCATGCTCGACGTGCCCGGATGATGCGACAGCCACAGGCTGCCGAATGCGGTTGCCGTCGTCGCGGCGCTGAACAGCACCGCGTGCGTGAGGCTCGAATGCAGCAGGCCCGTCTGCCCCGCGCGCCACGCCATCACGAAATACACCTTGAACGCGACGCCGACGCCGAGCATCAGCGGCAGCGCGATGATGTTCGCGAAGTTCAGCGACATGCCGAGCACGACGCACATTTCGAGCGTCACGATGCCCGATACGAGCAGCGGCACCAGCGTGCGCAGCACGTCGCCGAAGCGGCGCAGCGTGATCCACAGCAGCACGGTGATCGACAGGATCGACCACAGCCCCGCATGCAGGAACGCGCGGATGATCGTATCGGCCGAATGCAGGATCGAGATCGGGCCGCCGATCGCGCCCGGCTCGGCGGCTTTCACGGCCGTTGCGAAGCGGCGCAGCATCGCGTCGTCGTTCGGGTCGACGCCCTTCGGCACCTTCGGCGAAATCTGCACGAGCGCCTGTCCGTCCGGCGCGACCCAGTCGCGCACCAGCGCCGGCGGCAGCGATTCGCGCGTGACGTCCTGCGGCTGCAGCAGCGCCGTGAGCTGACCGAGCGCGATGCGCAGCGTGCCGGAGAACGCACGCTCCGCGCGGTCGCGCGTCGCGGCGTCGGCGGCCGCGAGCTTCGCGAGCGACGCGGACAGATGTTGCGCGGCCGGCGCGCCGGGCCCGGGATGATCTTCCGCCGCATAGCTCAGCAAGTCCGACACGCGCTTGAGCGCGGCGACGCGCTGGGCGTCGGTCGCGGGCGGCGCGGCCGGCTGCGTGAGCGCGGGCAGCAGCTCGCTGGCGGCCGCGGCGATCGCCGCGCGCTTGGCCGGCTGATCGGCGGGGATGAACGTCGACAGCGTCGTCGTGCGGCCGACTTCGGGCAGCGCGTCGAGGCGTTTCGCGGCCGCGTCGGCCTGCGCGAGCGACGGCGCGAGCAGCGTCACGTCGTTGACGGCCGCTTCCGGCGAATCCTTCAGCGCGAGCAGCGTGCCCATCGATTCGCTGTGCGGATCCTTCAGGTGCAGCGGATTGAAGTCGAAGTGCAGGAACGCGAGCAGCGGCAGCGCGCCGATCACGACCGCGAGCGTGCCGATCAGGATCGGCTTGCGATGACGATCGAGGAAATCGTCCACCGGCGCGAGCCACGGAAAGCCCGGCGTCTTCGATTCGCCCGGCGGCGCGAACAGGCGCAGCAGCGCGGGCAGCAGCGTGAGCGTGGTCAGCAGCGCGACGAACATCCCGACGCCGGCGATCAGCCCGAGTTCGGACACGCCGCGATACGCGGTCGGAATGAACGAGAAGAAGCTCGCGGCGACCGCCGCAGTGGCGAGCGCGAGCGGCATGCCCATTGAATGCGCGGCGCCGATCAGCGCGTGATCGATCCGCTCGTCGCGAAAGCGTTCTTCGCGATACTTGACGCCGTACTGAATCGAGAAGTCGACGCCGAGCCCGACGAACAGCACCATGAACGCGACCGAGATCATGTTCAGCGAGCCGACCATTGCGAGGCCGAGCGCGGCGGTGACGACGAGCCCGACGAACAGCGTGGCGAGCACCGACGCGATCATCCGCTTCGAGCGCAGCGCGAGCCACAGGATGCCGAGCACGACGAGCAGCGTGATCACGCCGTTGAGCACCGCGCCGTCTTCGACCGATGCGAATTCGTCGTCGGCGAGCGGCTGTTCGCCGGTCAGGCGCACGACCGCGCCGTAGCGCTGGCCGAGATCGAGCGCGCGCGCGGTGTCGCGGATCACCTGGCTCGTCTCCGCGCCGGCCTTCAGCGCGCCGTAGTTCACCACCGGCTGCACGGTCACGAACGCGCGCGCGGGCTGCTTCGCGGCATCGTTGTCCACCAGCGCGCGCCACGAGAACGCGGCCGGCTTGCCGGCCAGCACGTCGTCGACCGTCGCGGCGCTGCGCGACAGCAGCCGCGCCATCGTGGGCAGCTTCACCTGGCCGGTCAACAGCGGCTGGCCGAGCGTCGTCGACAGCGTCGTCGCGAGCCCGGTCAGGCTCGGGTTCTTCGCGAGCTCGTTGATGAGCGGCCGTGCGCTCGCGAGCTGCGACGTGGTGTCGGCAACTTCCTGCGGCGACAGGAACAGCAGCCCGTTGTGCTCGAAGAACGGTCCGCCGCCGGGTTCGGCGACCGGACCGACGCGGCCCGCATCGGCCTGCTTCTGCAGCGCTTCGGCGAGCGCATGCGCGGCGGCGGTCGCGAACTCGGGCGCCGGCGCCTCGACGACCGCGAGGATCGTGCCGTTGCGTTGCGGAAACGCGCGATCGACCGCGCGGCTCAGCGCGGCCCACTGCGGCTCCGCGTCGACGAGCTTGCTGATGTCGGTATTGATCTTGAAGTGACGCGCAACATAGACGCCGCTGAGCGCGGCGATGATGAGCGACAGTACGACGACCCAGACGGGGCGACGCACCGACCACGCGACGAGTCGGACGATGAGAGATGTCACCATGTGGCGGTGGGGAGGGGCTGGCAAGGGCAAAGCAACGAGTATACCGGCGCGGCGCGACGTCAGTCGCGACGTTGGCGAGTTTTAGGGCGGGAAGGATATTTGCTCCGCCGCGAAGGAATCGGCGCGGCCTGCGGTTCCTTTGTAAATCGATATTTAAATAATCGTGCGAAGCATCGCCGCGGGCCGCCGCGCTGCCGCCTGTGTCAAAAGGGGCGCAAAGGTAACAGTCGGTCACGCGCACGGCAGCCGGCGGTGCGCGCCGGTATACTTCGATCCACCGGCGCGATCCGACGCGCCGGCCGTTTTTTCCTACCGAGTGCGATATCCGTATGAAACGTCATCTGTTTGCTTTCCTCGCCGCGGCCGCTGTATCGGTTTCCGCTTTTGCGCAGAGTGCGCCGGTCGACGTCGTCCGCAATGCGGTCGAAGGCACCGTGAACGCGATGAAGGCCGATCCGGCCGCACGCGGCGGCGACATGGCGAAGATCACGCAAGTCGTCGAGCAGCGCTTCCTGCCCGTGACCAATTTCGAGCGCACGACGCGCATCGCGGTCGGCGATGCGTGGAAACAGGCGACGCCGCAACAGCAGCAGGAGCTGTACAAGCAGTTCAGGCTGCTGATGACGCGCACCTATGCCGCGTCGCTCGCGCAGCTCGGCAACCAGGACGCGAAGTTCTCGTTCAAGGCCGGCGGCGCGTCGGGCGCCGACGCGCTCGTGCAGTCGACGGTGACGACGCCGGGCGACAGCCAGTCGGTCGGCTACCGGCTCGGCAAGGTCGGCAGCGACTGGAAGATCTACGACATCGACATGTCGGGCGCGTGGCTGATCCAGGTGTACCAGGGCCAGTTCAAGAGCCAGCTCGCGTCGGGCGGGATCGACGGCCTGATCGCGTATCTGCAGAAACACAACGCGCGGACGAACTGAGCGGCGGGCTTCACCGTTCACGCACGGTTCATCGCAGCACGAAGGGCGCGTCGGCGCCCTTTTTTCTTGGCCCGCGCGCCGCGGTGCCGCTACCGCCGCCGATGCTCGACCGCGAACTTGATCAGTTCGGCCTGACCTTCGATGTCGAGCTTGCGCTTCAGGTTCAGCCGATGCGTTTCGACCGTGCGCACCGACAGCCCCGTCTGCTGCGCGATCTGCTTGCTCGACAGTCCCTCGGCGAGCGCGTCGAGGATGTCGCGCTCGCGCGGCGTCAGCCGGTCGAGCGGCGACGCGGCCGCGCTCGCCTGGATCATGCGTGCGGCGAGCCCTTCGCTGAAGAACGTCTGCCCGGCGAGCACCGCGCCGATCGCGCGGACGATCTCGCTCGCCGGCGAATCCTTCAGCAGATAGCCGCTCGCGCCGGCCCGCACGGCCTGCGTCACGTATTCGACGTTGTCGTGCATCGACAGCATCAGCACGCGGATCGCCGGAAAGCGCTCGTGGAAGACGCCGGCGAGCGCGATGCCGTTCATCCCGTTCATCCCGACGTCCATCAGCGCGAGATCCGGTTCGAGCGACGCGGCGAGCGCGAGCGCCTCGTCCGCGTTGCCGGCTTCGCCGACCACGGACAGGTCGGCCGCTTCGAGCCGCATCCGCAGCCCGTCGCGCACGAGCGGATGATCGTCGACGAGCAGCAGTCGGGCAGCGGGCCGGGCGGGGTCGGGGGCGCTCATGGGCAAAGGTCTCCTGTGATGGGGCGCGTCGTCATCCAGCGGTGCGCAGCGGCACGTGTGCGGCCACGACGGTGTGGCCGACCTGCGACGTGATCGTCAGCGTACCGCCGAGCGCATCGAGCCGCTCGCGCATGTTGCGCAGCCCGATGCCGCGGCGCGCATCGGCTTGCGAGCGCACGGCGTCGAAGCCGCAGCCGTTGTCCGCGATGCTCAGCGTGACGGCTTGCGCGCCGACGTCGAGCGTGACGGCCGCGCGCGACGCATGCGCATGACGGACGATGTTGCTGAGCGCTTCCTGCGCGATCCGGAACAGCGCGGTGTTCACGGCCGCCGGCAGCGGCCGCGCGCCGCTGTGCGCGACCTGCGTGTAGCCGATGTCGATCCCGGTTTCCGCGCCGAGCTCGCGGATCAGCTGCTCGAGCGCCGCCGCGAGGCCGAGATCGTCGAGCATCGCCGGGCGCAGCGCATGCGAGATGCGGCGCACTTCGCGCAGCGTGTCGCCGAGCCGTACGATGCCCGACGCGAGCGCCTGCTCGGCTTCGGGCATGCGTGCCGCCCCGCGTTCGAAACGCGCGAGCGCCGATTCGAGCATCAGTTTCGCGGACACCATCATCTGACTGATCCCGTCGTGCAGCTCGCGCGACAGCCGCGCGCGTTCCTGCTCCTGCGATTCGACGACGCGCTGCGCGAGCTGCTTGAGCTTCGCATCGGCGCTGCGCGATTCGCTGACGTTGAGCACCAGCGCGCAGACCGCGATCGCCGCCGCGCCGGTCAGTGCGATCGCGGTGAGCCAGCTCATCGTGCGCTCGATGTTCGCCGATGCGCGCGCGTCGATGCGCTGCAGCGCGGTGTCGACGTCGTCGAGATAGATGCCGGTGCCGACCATCCAGCCCCAGCGCTCGAGCGCGACGACGTAGCCGAGCTTCGGCGCGACCTTGCCGGTCGACGGACGCTGCCACGCGTATCGCACATAGCCGCCGCCGCGCGACGCGGCGCCGATCAGCTGCTGGATCGTCAATGCGCCCTGCGGGTCGCGCATCGACCAGAAGTTGTGGCCGACGCGTTCGGGCTCGCGCGGATGCATCAGCGAATTGCCGTGCAGGTCGTACACGAAGAAATAGCCGTCGGGGCCGAAGTCCATCTTCTGCAGCATCGCGAGCGCCTGCGTGCGCAGCAGCGCTTCGTCGCGCGCATTGCGGCCGCTCGCTTCGTAGAGCGGCATGATCGCGCTCGTCGCGAGCTCGACGTAATGCTTCAGCTCGACTTCCTTGCTCGACAGATACGCGGCCTGGATCGTCGCGTGCTGCGTGCGCGCGAGCGACGTCGCCTGCTGGCGCACGCCGAAGCCGATGCCGGCGATCGCGAGCAGGAACGGCACGATGGCCAGAAGGAAAATCTTTGCCTTGAGTCTCATGGTGGTGTGGCCGGCCGCGAACCGCGGCGGGACCGTAGCGGAACCGCAGCGGCGCTGTAGCGGAACCGCGGCGTAACCGGTGCCGGCACGCCCGTCTGCCGCGCGGCCGCGCGTGGAGCCGCCATTGTCCGCGATTTTGCGCGCATCCGGCGTGCGCCGCCGGCCGGCTCGCGCCGTCGCGGATTACGCGCGCCGCAATGCGGGCCCGGCGGCCGCGGCCGTCTGCACGACCACGCAGTTGCGCCCGCGCTCCTTCGCGCGATACAGCGCATCGTCGGCGAGCTTCAGCGCGGCCTGCATGCCGGCGTCGCGGTCCGGATCGCACGTACTCACGCCGATGCTCACGGTCAGGCAGCCGAACGGGCTCGCATCGTGGCGGATGCCGAGTTCGACGACGCTCGTGCGGATCGTTTCGGCGATCGCGACCGCGCCGTCGGAGTCGACGTCGGGCAGCACGACGACGAATTCCTCGCCGCCGTAGCGCGCCGCATAGTCGGCCGGCCGGCGCAGGCACGCGGCGATGCAGCGGCCGACCGCCGCGAGCGCATCGTCGCCGGCCTGATGGCCTTGCGTATCGTTGTAGCGCTTGAAGAGATCGACGTCGACGAACAGCAGCGACAGCGCATGCTGCGAACGCGCGGCGCGGTGCCACTCGCGCGCGAGCGTCACGTCGAGCATCCGGCGGTTGTCGAGACCGGTGAGGCCGTCGGTGCGCGCGAGCGCGCGCAATTCCGTTTCCGCGCGATGGCGTTTGCGCAGCTGCACCTCGAGCAGCAGCGACAGGCCGACGAAACCGATCGCGAGCACGCCCATCGCGGAGCCGATCGGAATCGCGCGGTCGTACCACGCCGCGTACACGTCCGCCTCCGAGCGCGCGATCATCACGATCAGCGGCAAATGATCGAGATGCCGGAACACGTACAGGCGCCGCACGCCGTCGATCGTCGCGGTATCGGCGAAGCTGCCTTCTCTCGCGGTCATGAAGTGCCGGAACGTGCTCGCGTGGCTGATGTCGCGGCCGACGATCGCCGGATCGTACGGCTTGCGCGCGACCATCAGGCCGCTCGTGCTGATCAGCGCGGCGGAGCCGCGTTCGCCGAGCGCCAGGCGCGAGAACAGGTTCTGGAAATATTCGAGCCGGATGGAGATCACCGCGACGCCGCCGAACGAACCGTCCGGCCGCGTGATGCGCCGGCTGAGCGCGATGCTCGGCGAGCCGGCGCGCAGCCGCGAATGGTACGGCGGACTCACGTACAGGCCGGCGTCGGGCCGATCGCGATGCACGGTGAAGTACGGTTCGTTGCCGAAGTTCGCACGGCGCGGCACGTCGCTCGCGCCGTCGACCGCGATGTCGCCGTTCGCGTCCAGCACGTAGATGCCGCCGAGATACTTGGCCGTCGTCGCGCGGTCGAACAGCACCTGCCGGCGCAGCGGCATCGGCAGCTGCCTGACCTCGGGATCGTTCTCCCCGTCGACGACCGCCTGCAGCGACAGCGCATACAGCTCGATGTTGCGCTCGATGTCCCACGACGCCATCAGCGCGATGTTCTGCTGCGTGACGCGTGCGCGGTCGCGCGCGTCGACGCGCCCTTCATACAGCACGATCGCGCACAGCAGCAACAGCAGCAGCGCGATCAGCAGCCCCGAATAGAAGATCAGGTGCGGCAGCAGCCACCGCCGCAGATGCGCGGCGACGCGGCTCGCGAGGCCGGACGGGTTGGGCGCTGCGTAGTCGGTTTGTCCCATGGTTGGCGAAGCGGTGGGGCCGGCACCGCGGGCGGGCCGATGCAATTGTTCGTATGTCGTGCTGGCGGCGATCCGGTGTCCGGCCACTGCGATGCGCGCCGACCGACGCTAAAAACGGGCGCCGATGATCGGCAACGGCGGTCGGATCGGCGATCGATCATGCATTCGCCGGCATCTCGAATCGAATTCGGCGAGCGGGCGAAATGGGCGAAACGGGCGGTGCGGATGGCGTCGAGTATAGCGCGCGCGTTTGCATGCGCGGGAAATGTCGCGTGCCGTTGATCCGGATCAAATTTCGCGGCCGGCGACCTGTGCGAACGACGCGCGAAGCGTGGTTCCGCACGGTGAGTTGCCGGTCGCGCCGACGCTGACGGGCCGTGGCCCGCACGATCGGTGTGGGCGTGAAGTGGGCGTGAATCGCCGCAGCGGCGCAGGCGCAGCGACGACACGCGCGACACTTGCCGCTCGTCCGCTTCGACGGCCGCGCGGCCCGTCGTCGTCGAAACGTGCGGCGCGAACGCCGCCCGTTTCGACGAGCCGGCATGCGGGAAGGCCCGCATGCTACCGGTCACGCGGCGCGCTGCTGCGCCTTGAACGCGAGCCGGAACCGGTGCAGCAGCGGCTCGGTGTAGCCGCTCGGCTGCGACGTGCCTTGGAGCGCGAGCGCGCACGCGGCGCTGAACGCGGTCGACTGGTCGTAATCGGGCGCCATCGGCCGATAGTTCGGGTCGCCCGCGTTCTGCTGGTCGACGACGCGCGCCATCCGCTTGAACACGTCGATGACGAACGCCTTGGTGATCACGCCGTGACGCAGCCAGTTCGCGATGTGCTGGCTCGAGATGCGCAGCGTCGCGCGGTCTTCCATCAGGCCGACGTCGTGGATGTCGGGCACCTTCGAGCAGCCGACGCCCTGTTCGACCCAGCGCACGACATAGCCGAGAATGCCCTGCGCGTTGTTCTCGACTTCGCGCAGGATCTCCTCTTCGCTCCATTCGGCGCGCTCGACTACCGGCACGGTCAGCAGCCCTTCGAGCAGCGTGTCGCGCTCGCTCGCGTAGCGCGTCTTCTCCAGTTCCTGCTGGACGGCCTGCACGTCGACCAGATGGTAGTGCAGCGCGTGCAGCGTCGCGGCGGTCGGCGACGGCACCCACGCGGTGTTCGCGCCCGCGCGCGGATGCGCGATCTTCTGCTCGAGCATCGCGTGCATCAGGTCCGGCATCGCCCACATGCCCTTGCCGATCTGCGCGCGGCCGCGCAGCCCGGCCGACAGGCCCGCGAGCACGTTGTTGCGCTCGTACGCGGCGATCCACGCGGACGATTTCATGTCGCCCTTGCGGATCATCGGCCCCGCTTCCATCGCGGTGTGCATCTCGTCGCCGGTGCGGTCGAGGAACCCGGTGTTGATGAACGCGACGCGCGCGGCCGCTGCCGCGATGCACGCGGCGAGATTCACGCTGGTGCGCCGTTCCTCGTCCATGATTCCCATCTTCAGCGTGTTGCGCGGCAGCCCGTACAGATCCTCGATGCGCGCGAACAGCGTGTCGGCGAACGCGACTTCGGCGGGACCGTGCATCTTCGGCTTCACGATGTAAATCGAGCCGGTGCGCGAATTGCGCTTTGCCTTCAGGTCGTGCAGCGCGCACAGCGTCGTGACGACGCCGTCGAGCATGCCTTCCGGAATCTCGTTGCCGTCGCGGTCGAGCACCGCGCCGATCGTCATCAGGTGACCGACGTTGCGCACGAACAGCAGCGAGCGGCCGTGCAGCGTCAGCGTGCCGCCGTTCGGCGTCGTGTAGTCGCGGTCCGCGTTCAGGCGGCGCGTGAAGGTCTTGCCGCCCTTCGTCACTTCCTCGACGAGCGTGCCCTGCATCAGGCCGAGCCAGTTGCGGTAGAGCTGAACCTTGTCGTCGGCGTCGACGGCCGCGACCGAGTCCTCGCAGTCGATGATCGTGCTGACTGCCGCTTCGAGCACGACGTCCTTCACGTTCGCGAGATCGGCGCGGCCGATCGGCGTCGACGCATCGATCTGGATCTCGATGTGCAGCCCGTTGTGCTTCAGCAGGATCGCGGACGGCGCGCCGGCCGGCCCCTGATAGCCGACGAACTGCGCGGGCTGTGCGAGAGGCACGACGCCCCGGCCGGTTTCGACGGCGAGCTGGCCGTCCTCCACCCGATAGCGCAGCGCGTCGCGATGCGAGCCCTGTGCGAGCGGCGCGGCATTGTCGAGCACGTTGCGCGCGTAGTCGATCACGCGCTGGCCGCGTGTCGGGTTGTACGCGGCGGTGCGTTCGGCGCCGCCGTCCTCCGGCAGCGCGTCGGTGCCGTACAGCGCGTCGTACAGGCTGCCCCAGCGCGCATTCGCGGCATTCAACGCATAGCGGGCGTTCGACAGCGGCACGACGAGCTGCGGGCCGGCCTGCGTCGCGATTTCGCTGTCGACGTTCGCGGTCGTTGCGGCGACGTTCGGCGGGACCGGCACCAGATAGCCGATTTTTTCGAGGAACGCGCGATACGCGGCGTGATCGCGCACCGGGCCGGGATGCGCGCGGTGCCACGCGTCGAGTTCGTGCTGCAGGCGGTCGCGCTCGGCGAGCAACTCGCGGTTGCGCGGCGCGAGGTCGTGCACGAGTTCGGAAAAGCCGCGCCAGAACGCGGCCTTGTCGATGCCGGTGCCCGGCAGCGCTTCGTTTTCGATGAACTGGCTCAGCGCTGGCGCGACTTGCAGTCCGTGTTGGTCGATCATCGTGAATCCTCCCGGGGAAAATGTTCGCGCGCGGATCCGTCCGCGACGCTTTGTGTGCCGGCGCGCGCGACGAGCGCATCCTGCTCGGACTTTACGCCGGACACACCGATCGCGCCCGCAACGCGGCCGCCGACCGCGACGGGCACGCCGCCTTCGAGCAGCCCGTTCAGCGGTGCGCTGAGAAACGCGGTGCGGCCGCCGTTGATCATATCTTCATATGCTTTCGTTTCACGCCGGCCGAGCGCCGCGGCACGCGCCTTGTCCTGCGCGATGCGGGCGCTCGCCGGCGATGCGCCGTCCAGCCGCGCGAACGCGAGCAGGTGGCCGCCGTCGTCGACGATGGCGATCGAGACGGCCCGCCCGTGGCGCTCGGCTTCCGCGCGGGCCGCGGCGAGCATGCGTTCTGCGTCGCCGAGTTCGAGTTCGGGCTTCGTTTTCATCGGGATGCTCCGGCGTCAGCGGTCGATGGGCGGGGCGGTCGTCGACGTCTCGAGCGCCGTGCGGCGCGCACGTGGCGTGCGCCCGTTCGGACGAGTCTGGCAGCGGGCGCCCTCCATGACAATCGGGGCTTGCCGGGCGGTATCGGCGCGTCCGGTTGTCGCCGCGCCATTTCGTTGTGCGCCCGCGCGGGATCGGCGAAGGCGGGACGGCAGCCGCGACGCGACGTTCGTCGGCGATATTCGCCCGATCCGGGCCGGGCCGCGTCGGAATGCGCTCGATCGTACGCACAGGCACCGTACGTGCTGCAGCGTGCAACGCGAGCGTGCGGCGACGCAATGCGATGCCGCACGCATCGGCGCTCGCGACGAGCGGTTTCGGCGCGATTGTGCGGCAACGCGGTGCGCGAGCAAGCGCGCCGACATGCGTTCGCTGTTCGCATCGCAGGTTACGGACACGAGCGCAGGAACGCATGTTCGTTGCGGTGATCCATATCAAGCTCATCGCTGCCGCGCCGCGGCGCGGCGACCGAACATGTCACAATGTGATCCATTCGGCGAGCGGCGCGCCGCTACGTATGCAGTTCGGCGTGCGCGCGTCGGGCTCGATACGCCGCCGAACCGAAAACACCGCAAGGAGGGCAGCGCATGTCGAATCCAACGCATCGCGACGCGGCCGAAGCCCGCGCCGCCCGGCTCCTGCATCGTCCGGTATGCGACCTGTTCGGCTGTACGTGGCCGATCGTGCTCGCCGGCATGGGCGGCGTCGCCCGCTCCGAGCTCGTGAGCGCGGTCACCCTGGCCGGCGGCTTCGGTTTTCTCGGGATGGTGCGCGAACCGGCCGCGCTGATCCGGCGCGAAGTCGCGCGGGTGCGTGCGGCGACCGATCGTCCGTTCGGCGTGAATCTGATTCCCGCGGCCACGCCGCCCGATCTGCTCGATGCGCAGCTCGACGCGTGCATCGAATTGCGCGTGCCTTTCGTCGCACTGTTCTGGGACGTGATGCCGGCCGTCGTCGGGCGCTTGCGCGATGCGGGCGTGCGGGTCGTGCATCAGGTCGGCTCGCTCGACGATGCGCGTGCGGCCGACGCGGCCGGTGCCGACGCGCTGATCGCCCAGGGCTGCGAAGCGGGCGGGCACGTGCGCGGCGATCGGCCGCTCGCCGCGCTGCTGCGCGACGTCGTCGGCGCCGTGCGCGCGCCGGTGCTCGCGGCCGGCGGGATCGTCGACGGCGCGGGCGTCGCGGCCGCGATGGCGCTGGGCGCGCAAGGCGCGGTGCTCGGCACGGCGTTCATCGCGACGCACGAGTCGTTCGCGCATCCGTATCACAAGCAGCGGATCGTCGATGCGCGCGACGGCGATACGCTGCTGACCGACGTGTTCCACATCAACTGGCCGCGCGGCGCGAAGGTGCGCGTGCTGCCGTCGAGCGTGACGCGCGGCGAACGCGGCGATCCGTTCGGCGCCGAGCGGATCGCGATCGGCGACGACGAAGGGCGGCCGATCTACCTGTTCAGCACCGATTCGCCGCTGCGCACGACGACCGGCGACTTCGACGCGATGGCGCTGTATGCGGGCACCGGCGCGGGCCGCATCCGCGCGATCGAACCGGCTGCCGACGTGGTGCGCCGCATCGCGTTCGATGCGGCCGCGATCCTCGAAACAGGTGCGGCGACGCGTGCGTCCGGCGTCGTGGACGAACGCCGTGCCGCGTTGCTGGCCGCGCTCGACGAACTGCTGGAAGCGGAGCGCGCGGGCGCCCGCGTCGCGTCGGAGACGGCCGCCGAAATCGACGACGATCCAGCGCTCCACCGGCTGATCGCGCATATCCGTCGCGACGAGGCGCACTGGTGCAGCGTGCTCGTCGATGCGATCCGTACGCTCGGCGCGACACCGACGCGCGCGACCGGTGCGTTCTACGAAAAGGCGATGGCGATCGCCGATCTGGCCGAACGCATGGCGTTCCTGAACCGCGGCCAGCGCTGGGTGGTCCGCAAGCTGCAGGCGTTGCTGCCGACGCTCACGGAGCCGGACATTCACCACGCGCTGTCGCTGATGCTCGTTGCGCACGAGAAGAACATCGGCGCGGTGGACGTGCGGCTGCGGGACAGCGGACGCGGCGCGGTGTAGCGGGCCGCGCTTGCCGACGACGTTGCGGGATCCAGGGATGAGCGACCGAGCTGCGTTGGCGCGCGGGGCACGTGCTGCAGGCCGCGGCCGGGACGCGCGGCGAACAGCCGGCGAAGACATCGGCCGGTGGCGAACACGATCCGGACGGCTATGTGCGCAAGTTCGGCGCGGATGCGTTCTCCGGGCAGGCCGAGCGCGCGATGCTGCCGTCGCAATTGCTGCCGAACGACGCGATTTCCGGCAACGCGCTCGACGCCACGTGGTGACGGACGAATGCAGCGCCCGATTTAGACGAACGAATCGGCAACCGTCGGACGACGATCGCTTTCCATCGGATACGCGCGCACCGCGTTTAGGACCGACATCGCACCGACCGCGCAGGCCTCCGGGCGCATCCGAACCAACCGCTGCGCCGCCGCGATCGCGAATAGGATAAAAAATAACATATTGAATATGCGATCCTCATGAACTACTTTCTCGAAGGCCGATGACAAAGCGGCCAGCGGATCGAACCGACGCGCCGTCGAATATGAACAGAAATTGCATATAAAGCCGCGCGCCCGAAACGCCGACATACAAAACGGATCGCTCACGATCCTCAATGGAGACGACACTGATGAGCAGCGTTATCGAGCCGGGCGCCCGTGCGGGCGCCGCGCCGTTTTTTTCGAAGGAAGCCACCATCGCGCGGCCGGGGTTTTCGCGCTGGATGGTGCCGCCCGCCGCGCTGGCGGTGCATCTGTGCATCGGCCAGGCCTATGCATTCTCGGTATTCAACGGGCCGCTCACGAAAGTGATCGGCATCACCGAATCCGCGCCTGACGACTGGTCGCTGACGACGCTCGGCTGGATCTTCTCGCTCGCGATCTTCTTCCTCGGCCTGTCGGCCGCGTTCGCCGGCAAGTGGCTCGAACGCGTCGGCCCGCGCCGCACGATGTTTACCGCCGCGTGCTGCTTCGGCGGCGGCTTCCTGATTTCCGCGCTCGGCGTGAAGCTGCACCAGATCGCGCTGCTGTACATCGGCTACGGCGTGGTCGGCGGGATCGGGCTCGGGCTCGGCTACGTGTCGCCGGTGTCGACGCTGATCCGCTGGTTCCCCGATCGCCGCGGGATGGCGACCGGGATGGCGATCATGGGCTTCGGCGGCGGCGCGATGATCGCCGCGCCGCTGTCGGTCGCGCTGATGAATCACTTCAAGAGCGCGACGAGCGTCGGCGTCGCCGAGACGTTCGTCGTGCTCGGCGTCGCGTACTTCATCTCGATGTCGATCGGCGCGCTCGCGATCCGCGTGCCGCCCGCCGGCTGGAAGCCCGCAGGCTGGACGCAGGCCGCGGTGACGAAGCACAAGATGATCACGTCGAATCACGTGCACATCGACGAAGCGCTGAAGACGCCGCAGTTCTATCTGATCTGGCTCGTGCTGTTCCTGAACGTAACCGCCGGGATCGGCATCATCGGGCAGGCGTCGGTGATGATCCAGGAGAGCTTCAAGGGCGCGGTGAGCGCGGCGGCCGCGGCCGGCTTCGTCGGGCTGCTGTCGCTGTTCAACATGGGCGGGCGCTTCGTGTGGGCGTCGGCGTCCGACTGGGTCGGGCGCAAGAACACGTACTTCATCTTCTTCGCGCTCGGCGCGGTGCTGTACTTCTGCGTGCCGCTGTTTGCCGCGTCCGGGCAGATCGCGTTGTTCGTGCTGACATTCTGCGTGATCCTGTCGATGTACGGCGGCGGCTTTTCGACGGTGCCCGCGTATCTCGCGGACATGTTCGGCACCGCGTACGTCGGCGGCATCCACGGCCGGCTGCTCACCGCGTGGGCCGCGGCGGGGATCGCCGGGCCCGTGCTCGTCAACTACATCCGCGCATATGAAGTCGCGCACGGCGTCGTGAAGGCCGACGCATACACGATGACGGTTCACATCATGGCGTCGCTGCTCGTGATCGGTTTCGTCTGCAACCTGTTCGTCACGCGCGTGAACGAGCGCCATCACATGACCGACGCGCAGCTCGACGCCGGCAAATAAATCCAGGAGACGCGAACCATGAACGAAACCGTCGCTGCGGTGCGCCCGACCAACAAGGCGGCGCTCGCCGTGTTTTGGCTCTACGTGCTGATTCCGCTCGCGTGGGGCGTCGTCAACACGCTGACGACTGCGATGAAGCTGTTCGGCTGAACGTGCCGAGCATGCGTGTCCGGGAGCGGGCGCGCATGATCGGCCGGCGCGCGCGGGCGCCTTCGCCGGCACGCACGCGATCGTATGAGCGTGACGCGCTTCGGTCGGCATCCATAGCGACGCCGACAGCCGAATCGTCGCTGGCGCCGACGTCGAATTCGCGATCCTCGGCAACCGGCCGCACGCAATAGCCGTGCAACGAACAGCGCGATCGTCTGCGCCGTCCGTTCGCTCGGCATCGCATCTGCGCGCGCCCGCTCGCGTTTCGCCGTACCGGCGGCGCGTGCGCCGGCTTCCGTTTATTCCGCGTGCAGCGCCGCGACTGCGGCCCGCAACGCGAGCAGATAGCTTTGGACGCCGAAGCCGCAAATCTGCCCGGTGACGATCTCGGCGAAGACGGAGCGATGCCGGAACGGTTCGCGCGCATGGATGTTCGACATGTGCAGCTCGACGATCGGGCACGCGAGAATGGCGAGCGCGTCGCGGATGCCGTAGCTGTAGTGCGTCCACGCTCCCGCGTTGATCAGCACCGCATCCTGGCGTTCGTCGAACGCCCGATGAATGCGCTCGCACATCGACGCCTCGCTGTTCGTCTGGAACGATTCCACCCGCGCGCCGAGCTCCTCGGCCAATGCCTGCAGCCGCGCATCGATTTGCGCGAGCGTGATCGTTCCGTACTGCGCCGGGTCGCGCTTGCCGAACATGTTGTGATTGATGCCGTGGAGCATCAGGATCTTCTTCATGCGGATCTCCGTCGCGTTCAGTCGAACGGCACGGCGAGCCGATCGATCACCGAGCTCGTCTGCGGGCGTACGCCGCGCCACCATGCGAACGCTTCGGCCGCCTGCTCGACGAGCATGCCGACACCATCCGCGATCCCGTGCACGCCCGCGTTTTTTGCAAGGCGCAGAAACGGCGTCAGACGCTTGCCGTACGCGAGCTCGTATGCGGTGCCGCGCGGACTGAACACGCTCGGCGGCACGGGCGGCAGGTCGCCGGTCAAGCTGGCCGACGTCGCATTGACCACCAGATCGAAACGCCCCATCCGCGCGAGCTCCGCGTAGCTGCCGACGACGAGCGGGCCGCGTCCCGCCACCTGCGCGGCGAGCGCGCGCGCCTTGTCGACGTCGCGATTCGCGATGACGAGCTCGGCCGGCCGCGCTTCGATGAACGGCAGCAGCGCACCGCGCGCCGCGCCGCCGGCACCGAGCAGCAAGACGCGCTTGCCGGCGATCGGGACACGCAGGTTCACTTCGATATCGCGAACCAGGCCGATGCCGTCGAAGTTGTCGGCCCGGATGCGGCCGCCGTCGAACTTCAGCGTGTTGGCCGCGCCCGCGAGCCGCGCGCGCTCGCTGCGTTCGTCGGACATCGCGAACGCGTCGAGCTTGAACGGCGCCGTCACGTTGATGCCCTTGCCGCCGCCTTCGAAGAACGCACGAACCGCATCGGCAAAGGCGCCGGCCGGCTCGAGCGGCCCCTCGATCGCCGTATAGCAGATGTCCTGCCGCGTTTCTTTCGCGAAGAGTCCGTGAATCAGCGGGGATTTCGTGTGCCCGATCGGATTGCCGATCACCGCGTACTGGTCAGTCATCGTTGGCTCGCTTTTGAATAGAGGACGCCATCGGCCTGCATCGCCTCGATTTCGGCCGGATCGAAGCCGAGCGAACGCGCGATGTCGGCGTTGTGCTGCCCGAGGTCGGGCGCGACGTCGCGAATCGTCGTGTCGCAATCGGAGAAGCGGAACGGAAGGTTCGGCAGGCGCAGCGTTCCGTAGCGCGGATGCTGCTGCTCGACCACCATCCCGCGCGCGTGGATCTGCGGATCGGCCAGCACTTCGTCGATGCGCTGCACCTTCGCGCACGGCACGTCGATACCGTCGAGCAGCTCGAGGATCGACGCGACGGAGCGCTGCGCAACCCACGGCTCGACCACCGACAGAATCTCGGCGCGATGCGCGTTGCGGCCGGTGCCGTGATGGAACCGCGTGTCGGCGCCGAAGCCCGCCGGGCCGCCATGCGCAGCGATCAGTGCGGCGAAGCGCTTCCACGCGTCGTCGACCTGCGCGGCGATCACGAGATCGCCGTCCGCCGCGCGAAACACGCCGTACAGCGGCGACGTCGGCATGTCGTGCCCGGTCTGCTCGGGTAGCACGCCCTGCAGCGTGTAGCACTGCACCGCGTATTCGTGCATCGACACCAGCGTGTCGTACAGCGCCATGTCGATGTGCTGGCCGCGGCCGCTCTTCACACGCCCGAGCAGCGCCGCGTTGATCGCCGCGACCGCATGGATGCCGGTGTACATGTCGCCGAGCGAGATGCGCAGCAGCGGCGGCCGCTCGCCCGGCGTGCCGACCATCTGCATGATGCCGCTCTTCGCTTCGGCGATCAGCCCGAAGCCCGCGCGGTGCGCATCGGGTCCCGTGTGCCCGTACGCCGAAATCGAGCAGTACACGAGGCCGGGATTGCGTGCGGACAACGCCGCATAGCCGAGCCCGAGCTTGTCGAGTGCGCCGGGCCGATAGTTCTCGATGAATACGTCGGCCGAGTCGCACAGCCGCTGCATGAACGCCTTGCCGCGCGCGTCCTTCATGTCGACGCTGACGCCGCGCTTGCCCATGTTGAGCTGCAGGAAATAGCCGCTTTGCTGGTCGTCGAGCACGGTTGCGTGCTGGCGTCCGGCGTCGCCGCTGCCGGGCCGCTCGACCTTGATCACGTCCGCGCCGAGCGCCGCGAGACAGCGCCCGACGTACGGACCGGCGAGGAAATGGCTGTAGTCGACGACGCGAATGCCTTCGAGGGGACGCGCCTGCATCACAGCGCTCCCGGACGGCGCGGCACCATCAGGCGATGCTCGCCGCGCTGAACGACTTGCCCGTCCTGATTGATCAGCTCGGACGGCAGCACGACGATGCCCCAGCCCGGGCGGCTCTTGCTGGCCCGCATCGAACCGACGCGGAACTTCACGTGCAGCACGTCGCCGACCTTGATCGGCAGCAGGAAATCCCAGGTCCAGCCGAGCGACATGCCCGGCACGAAGCGATAGTCGCTCTGCGTCTTCAAACCGTCGGCGATCGACAGGCCGAACAGCCCGTGCGCGACGAGGCAGCCGAAATGGCTCGCGTTCGCGTAGTCCTCGTCGACGTGGACGGGCGTGTGGTCGCCGGTGAGATCGGCGTACGCGAGAATGCGCTCCTTCGTCACGACGTAATTCGGACTCGTGCACGCATCGCCTTCGCGCGCGTCGTCCCAGTATTTTTCGACGATCGTCATGGTCATGCCTCCGCGCGCGGGTCGATCGCGAGCGCCTGCGCGACGCACGACGCGGGCTTCGCCTGGATCAGTTCGACCGCGAGACCGTCGGGCAGCCGGATCCAGTTGCGCCCCTGCGGCATTTCGGTCACGCCGAACCGGCGCGCGGCGGCGAGCGCGGCTTCCAGGTCTTCGCACATCACGCCGAGATGGGCGAGCCGGCCTTCCGGGCCTTCATGTTCCGGCGCATGGATGAACTGCAGGCCGCCGAGCGTCCAGTACTGCCGCGGCGCGTCGAGCGTGCCGTCCAGTTCGCGCAGCGTCATGCCGAGCACTTCCTCGAAGAAACGGATGTGCCAGCGGATGTCCTTCACCCAGATCGCAACGTGCTCCACATAGGCTTTCGGCGCATTCATGCGTGAACCTCCTCGCGCCGGCGATCGGCCATCGCGCGCTCGATTCCCTTGATGCACGCGACGAGCGTCGCGTTCACCGGCGTCGGCACGCCGTAGCGCTGCCCGCAGCGCACGACCGAACCGTTGATGAAGTCGATCTCCGTGACCGAACCCTTCTCGAGGCTTTGCAGCATCGACGTCTTGAACGTCGCGGGCAGCCCTTCGGCGGCGAGCGTCCACGCCTGTTCGGGATCGGTCATCGACAGCGTCACGCCGGCCGCGTGCGCGGCCGCAATCGCTTCCGCCACGGCGGCGAGCGACGTCGCCTTCAGCAGCGGCTCGTCGTAGAGCTGTCCATAGGTGAGGCCCGTGACGCCGGTCAGCGCGCCCGTCGCGACGTTGACGAGCAGCTTGTCCCACATCGTGCCGACGATGTTGTCGCTGATCGTCGTCGCGAGGCCGGCCGCATCGAACGCGTCGGCGATCGCGCGGATACGCGGCGTGATGCGGCCGTCGAGCTCGCCGATATGCGTGTACTTGCCGATCACGCCGGACTCGATGTGGCCCGCGCCGCGCAGCACGCCGCCGACGTAGGTCTTGCCCGCGATCACGCGCTCGCGGCCGACGGCGTCGGCGAGGATGTCCTCGTGCCCGAGACCGTTCTGCAGCGACAGCACGACCGTATCGGGTCCGATCAGCGCGTGCGCGCCGCGGATGGCCGCGTCGGTCTGGAACGACTTCACGAGCACGATCACCAGATCGGCGATGCCGGCTTCGGCAGCCTGCGTCGTCGCACGGACGCGCACGTATCGCGAGCCGCCGGCGTCGTCGACGCGCAGCCCGTCGCGGCGCATCGCATCGACGTGCGCGGGCGAACGGTCGATCAGCCAGGTCTCGTGACCGCCGCCGGTGAGCGTCGCGCCGATCGCGCAGCCCAGTGCGCCGGCACCCAGAATCGCTATCTTCAAAGGCTTCTCCTTGACGTATGGCCGTACGATAGGAGCCGCCGCTCATGCGGACAATGCAATGGCTACAATGACGCCATTGCCCTGGTCAATAATGCGACGATGCCCGCCGATCTGCCCGACCTGAAGCTGCTGCAGCTTTTCGATCTTCTGTACGACGTGCGCAGCGTCACGCGCGTCGCCGAGCAGCTCGGCCAGAGCCAGCCGACGATCAGCATCTGGCTCGGACAGCTGCGCGAACATCTTCACGATCCGCTGTTCATCCGCACGCCCGGCGGCATGGCGCCGACGCCGCAGGCCGACGCGCTGATCGGCCCGTGCCGGGAAATCCTCGAGTCGCTGCGCCGCTTCGCCGCGTGGGAGATCGCGTTCGATCCGGCGACGGCGCAGCGGCGGTTCCGCATCTGCATGACCGACGCGAGCCACGTCACGCTGCTGCCGCGGCTGCTCGCGCACGTGCGTGCGCAGGCGCCCGGCGTGCGGCTGGAGGTCGCGCGGATCGACGGCAACACGGAGCGCGCGCTGGAATCGGGCGAAGCCGATCTCGCGATCGGCTATGTGCCGTGGCTCGGCGGCGGTATTTATCAGCAGAAGCTGTACGACCAGGACTGGGTATGCCTGGCCAATCGGCATCATCCGAGGATTCGCGGCCGTCTCGGCGCGAAGCAGTATCGTTCGGAAGGCCATGTCGCGATTACCGCGGGAACCGGCGCGCAGCTTCTCGAGCAGGCGCTGCGCCACGCGCGTATCGAGCGCGACGTGGTGCTGGAGCTGCCGGGCTTTCTCGGCCTGGGCGCGATCATCCAGAGCACCGACCTGATCACGACGCTTCCTCGTCATATCGGCGAGACGCTCGCTCACGCGAGCGATCTGGCGGTTCATGCGTGCCCGATCGCGGTCGAAGGGTTTGCCGTACGGCAGCATTGGCATGCGCGCTATCACCAAGAGGCCGGCAACCGGTGGCTGCGCGGCGTCGTGATTCAGTTGTTCGGCGCTTCGCGTTGACCGGCGGCGGACGGCGCTCGGACCGAACCGAAACGTCGCGCGATTTCCGTCGGAAGAATGGCTGCCGGACGATCGGACGTCCGATCGGACACGAGCGCTCATCGGTCGGTCGCGCCGATGAGCGCCCGCAATGCGCCGCATCGACCGCCGGCCCGATCCCGCACGACAAAAAAAGCCCGCCGAAGCGGGCAACCTCTCGATGCGGAGGGGGAGATGCGTGTGCGGCTGGCGCGTTCAGCCCTTCGTCGCGCCGAACGTGAGCCCCGCGACGAAATGCTTCTGCATCGCGAAGAACATCGCGACGGACGGCAGCGCGGCGAGAATCGACCCGGCGGACACGAGGTTCCACGACGTCGTCCATTGTCCCTTCAGCGCGGCCACGCCCGCGGTGATCGGCGCGGCTTCGTCGCCCTGCGTCAGGCACAGCGCCCAGAAGTAGTCGTTCCACACGAACGTGAACACGAGGATCGCGAGCGCCGCGAGCGCGGGCCGGATCAACGGCAGCACGATCCGCCAGAACACCGTCCACTCGCCGGCGCCCTCGATGCGCGCGGCTTCGATCAGCTCGAACGGCAGCTGCTTGATGAAGTTGCGCAGAAACAGCGTGCAGAAGCCGGTCTGAAACGCGACGTGAAACAGGATCAGCGCTTCGACCGTATTGAACACACCGAGCCTGAGCGACAGGTCGCGCACCGGAATCATCAGCACCTGCACCGGCACGAAGTTGCCGGCGACGAACGTGCCGAACAGCGCGGTATTGCCGCGGAACCGGTACGTCGCGAGCGCGAAACCGGCCATCGCGGCGAGCGCGATCGATCCGAGCACCGACGGCACCGTGATCTGCACGCTGTTCCAGAAGTAATGCAGCATCGGCGACGTGGTGAGCGCGTCGCGATAGTTTTCGATCATCGAGAAGTGCCGCGGCCAGCCCCAGTAGTGGCCTTCGACGAGCTCCTCGGTCGAGCGCACCGACGTGACGAACACGGCGATCAGCGGCAGCAGCCAGATCACGAGCGCGACGGGCAGCGACAGCTTGTACAGCCGGCGCGACACGGGCTTCCATTGGGCGACGGGTGTCGGAAACATGAGGGCTCCCGGTGGGTTCACTGCTCGTTGCGCAGCATCCGGCGCAACTGGAATGCGATGTAGACGAGCATGATCGCGAACAGCACGACCGCGATCGACGCGGAATAGCCGAGCCGGTAGTACTTGATCGCCTGGTCGTACATGTAATACGCGAGCACGGTCGAACTTTCGAACGGACCGCCGCCGGTCATCACCGAAATCAGGTCGAAGCTGCGCAGCGCGCCGATCACCGTGACGACGATCGCCATGAACGTGGTCGGCCGCAGCTGCGGCAGCACGACGTGCCACAGCAGCGCGAAGCCGCGCGCGCCTTCCATCCGCGCCGCTTCGATCTGTTCCGGGTTCACCGACGTGAGGCCGGTCAGGTACAGGATCATGCAGTACGCGGTCTGCGGCCACAGCGCGGCGAATACGACGCCGAACGTCGCATAGCGCGCGTCGCCGAGCACCGGAATCCCGTGTCCGGCGATCAGCGCGAGCAGCCCGAAGGTCGGATCGTAGAACCACGAGAAGATCAGCCCGACGACCACGCCCGACAGCACGAACGGCGCGAAGAACAGCGACTTCACGAGCCGGATGCCGGCGACCGCCTGGTTCAGGTAGAGCGCGAGTGCAAGGCCGAGCGGCGGCGCGAGCATGAACAGCGCGAGCCAGATCACGTTGTTGCGCAGCGCGGTGTAGAACGTCGGCGCATGCAGCAGCTCGACGTAGTTCGCGAGCCCGACGAACGTGCGCTCGGTCATCCCGTCCCAGTTGCACAGGCTCAGCCACAGCGTCGACAGGATCGGCCAGATCACGTAGACGGCCACCATCGCGCATGCGGGCGCGAGAAACAGCCACGCGGCGCGCCGTTGCCGGCGCACGGCGGGCGACGGGCGGCGCGCGGAATGCGGGCCCGGCGCCGCTTCGCGCGGCGTGCCGGCCGCGCCGGCGGGCGGGCTGGACGGGATCGGACTGGACACGGCAAGCCTCCTGAACGGACGCGGCGGCGCGGGCCGCCGCAGGGGTCACGCGCTTACTTCTTGTAGATCCGCTTGCGGGTCTGCTCGAGCTGCGCGAGCACGGTATCGAGCTGCGCGGGATTCGCGACGAACTGCTGCATGCCCTTCATCCCTTCGTCGGCCATTTCCTTCGTCATGTCGCGGTCGTAGAACTGCGCGACGCCGCCCTTCGTGTCGGCGAGAATCCGGAAGCCGATGCGCGAGATCGGGTCGGCGGGCTCGGGCGACTTGCTGTTGGCCGACAGCGAGCCGAGGCCTTCCGCGAGCTTCGCGCCGATCTCGGGCGTTTCGACGAACGCGAGGAACGTGTGCGCGTCGGCCTTGTTCTTCGCCTTCGTCGGGATGTGCAGCGATTCGACCGGGCCGTCCTCGGCGGTCGGCACGTTCGGGTCGATGATCGGGAAGCGGTAGTAGCCCATTTCGGGCTTCACGCTCGGCGGGAAGCCGGCTGCGATGAACGTGCCCATCAGCATCATCGCGGCCTTGCCCTGGAACAGGAACGGCTGCGCGCCGTCGAGATCGTACGACAGCGCGTTGTCGATGAAGTAGCCGGCATCGATCAGCGATTTCCACGTCGTGTAGACCTTCTTCACGCGCGGGTCGGTGTACGGCACGTCGCCGGCCATCAGCTGCTGGTGGAACGCGTTGCCGTTCAGCCGCAGGTCGAGATAGTCGAACCAGCCGGCGAGCGTCCACGCGTCGCGGCCGCCGACCGCGATCGGCGTGATGCCGGCGGCCTTCAGCTTCTTGCACGCGTCGAGAAACTGGTCCCACGTCTTCGGTTCGTCGGCGATGCCGACCTTGCGGAACAGGTCCTTCCGATAGAAGAGCCCCCACGAGTAATAGACGGTCGGCGCCGCGTACTGCTTGCCGTTGTACGACGATGCGCTGCGCGTCGATGCGTACATCGCGTCCCAGCCGTTCTTCGCCCAGTCGCCGCTCAGATCCTCGAACAGCCCGCGCTTCGCGTAGTACGCCATCCGCTCGCCCGCGTGCCAGTTCACGACGTCCGGCGCGACGGTCGTGAGCCACGCGGGCAGCTGCACCTTGTACGCCTCCTCGTCGACGAACGTCGCCTTCACGTCGATGTCCGGGTGCGCCTTGCGGAACGCTTCGAGCGTCGATTGCCAGACCGCGCGCTGGCTCGCGCCCTTGAACGCGATGTTGATCGTCATCGTGCCGGCGTTGGCGGGTGCGGTCGCGGCGAGCGACGCGAGCGCGACGGCGGCGGCCGTCGCGAGCCTGGCAGCGACGCGAAGAGGGCGATGGGTCATGTCTGTCTCCATTCCTGTGTGTCGTTGTGCGTGACCGGCGCGTTGCGGCGCCGGGGGCGGTTGCTACGAACGGCTGCTACGAAACGGTGGTACGAAACGCTGCTGCGAAATGCTGGTACGAAACGCCGCTGCGGACGACTGCTACGAACCGCTGCGATAAACGGCGACGCCCTGCGGCTCGACCTGCGCGGCGCCGAGCACGAACGCCGACGGCGGCACCGCATCGATCGTGTGCGGCGTGTCGCCGTAGTTGACGACATACGTGAGGCCGCCGCGGCGGCTGATGCGTACGCCGTCGGCGAGCGGCGTCGGCGCAAGGCCGGCTTCGGCCGCGACGTCGGCGAACAGCCGCACGGTCGTCGCGTCGTCGAACAGCGCGGCCCAGTAGTGCAGCGCGCCGTGCGACACGTACGCCGGATGGCCGTCCGCGAAGCGCGCGCGCATGGCGCTGCGCGCGGCGTCGTGCAGTTCGACGAGATCGCGCCAGCGCTGCGCGCGGCCCGCGAACGGCGAACCGTCGCGCAACGTGCCGTCGACCGGCTCGGTCACGTTCGGCCGCAGCGATTCGACGCGCCACACGCGAATCGGCAGGATCGACGCGAGCGGGCCGGGCGGCAGCGTCGGCGGAATCTGCAGATCGGCGGTCTTCGATCCGGTGCGCGGCCCGAACACCGCATGCGCGCCCGATGCCGCGATGCGTGCCGCGAAATCGTCCGGCACGATCGGCAGCGGCGGCACGACGACGAGCCGGTAGCCGTCGAGCGGCGCGTGCGCGGACAAGACGTCGACGTCGAAGCCGAGCGAGCGCAGCGCCGAGTAGTACTCGAACGCGATGCGCGGGTAATGGAAGTCCGCGCCCTGCGGCTGCACTTCGAACAGCCACTTCGCTTCGTAATCGAAGACGAGCGCGACCGGCGCGCGCACCGCGGCGTCCGCGTCCGCATCGGCGTCGCGCACGGTCGCGATCTCGCGCGCGACGCGCTCGGCTTCGCGGCCGCCTTCGTCGAGCCGGTCGTCCGGCGTGTGCAGGCCCGCGTGCATCTGCTCCTGCGCGAACGGCGCCTGCCGCCAGCGGAAGTACGACACGCAGCCGGCGCCGTGCGCGAACGCTTCCCAGCTCCACAGCCGCACCATCCCCGGCAGCGGCGCGGGGTTCCAGTGCGCCCAGTTCACCGGCCCCGGCTGCTGCTCCATCACCCAGAACGGCAGCTTCGACATCCCGCGATACACGTCGTGATTGAACGATGCGAAGTCGGGGTGGCCGGTGCGCAGCCAGCGCGCCTTCACGCCCGGCGCGAACCAGTGTTCTTCCAGCGCGCCGAGCGGATAGCTGTCCCACGTCGCGACGTCGAGATCGCGCGCGACGTCGTAGTGGTCGAACTCGGTGAACAGCTGCATGAAGTTGTGCGCGACCGGGCGGCCCGGCGAATGCGCGCGGATCACGTCGACCTGCATCCGGTGATAGCGCGCGACTTCGTCGGACGCGAAGCGCCGGTAGTCGAGCCGATGCGTCGGATGCGCCTCCGTGACGGTGCCGACGGGCGCGTCCACCTCGTCGAAGTGGCGATACTCCATGCTCCAGAACACCGTGCCCCACGCGCGGTTCAGCGCATCGATCGTGCCGTAGCGCGCCTTCAGCCATTCGCGAAAGCGCACGAGCGCGGCCGGCGAGTAGCTGACGACCGTCTGATGGCAGCCGAGCTCGTTGTCGGTCTGCCAGTAGCGCACGGCCGGGTGGCGGCCGTAGCGTTCGGCGACCGCTGTGCAGATCCGGCGCGACGCGTCGAGATAGGTCGGCGACGAGAAGTCGTAATGGCGGCGGGAGCCGAACGCGCGCGGCCGGCCGTCCGCGCCGATCGCGAGGATGTCGGGGTGCCGGTCGACCAGCCACTTCGGCGGCGTCGCGGTCGGCGTGCACATCACGACGTCGAGGCCGGCCGCGCCGAGCACGTCGACCGCGCGATCGAGCCAGCCCCAGTCGTATTCGCCGGGCGACGGCTCGATGCGGCTCCATGCGAATTCGGCGATCCGCACCTGCGCGATGCCGAGCGCTTTCATCCGGCGGGCATCGTTCGCCCACATCGATTCCGGCCAGTGTTCCGGGTAGTAGCAGACTCCGAGGCGCATGCCCGATCCTTATGCGTAGTGGTGGACGTGGACGTCGGCGCACGCGGGCACCGCGCGGCCGTCTTCGGTGAACAGGTGGCACGCGGCGGCCGGCGCATGCACCGGCATGCGCTCGCCGATCCGCACGTGCGCGTCGCCGGGCACCTTCGCGATCAGCGGCGTGCCGCCCGGCTGATCGAGATGCACGCAGGTCTGCTCGCCGAGCCGTTCGACGAGCGCGACGTCGCGCACGAGCGTCGTCGTTCCGTCGGCAGCGCCGAGCGTCAGGTGTTCGGGACGAATGCCGAGCGTCACCGGTTCGCCGGGACGGAGCGCGGCGCCGTCGCGCGCGAGCGTGAAGCTTTCGCCGGACGGCACGAGCGTGACCGTCGTGCGGCGCGCGTCGCACGCGGTCACGACGGCCGGCAGGAAGTTCATTCGCGGCGAGCCGATGAAGCCGGCGACGAAGCGGCTCGCCGGCCGGTGATAGAGATCGAGCGGCGCGCCGACCTGCGCGATGCTGCCGTGCTGCGCGGTGTCCGCGCCGGCGTGCAGCAGCACGATCTTGTCGGCGAGCGTCATCGCCTCGGTCTGGTCGTGCGTCACGTAGACGACGCTCGCGCGCTCGAACTGCCGGTGCAGCCGCGCGATTTCGACGCGGGTCTGGCCGCGCAGCGCCGCGTCGAGATTCGACAGCGGCTCGTCGAACAGGAACACGCCGGGCTCGCGCACGATCGCGCGGCCGATCGCGACGCGCTGCCGCTGACCGCCCGACAGCGCCTTCGGCTTGCGTTCGAGCAGCGCGTCGAGCTGCAGGATCCGCGCGGCGTCGCGCACCTTGCGGTCGATTTCCGCCTTCGGCACGCGCGCGAGCTTCAGCCCGAACGCCATGTTCTCGTAGACGGTCATGTGCGGAAACAGCGCGTAGCTCTGGAACACCATCGCGACGCCACGCTCGGCGGCCGGCACGTCGTCGACGCGGCGGCCGTCGATCGCCAGTTCGCCGGCGCTCAGGTCCTCGAGCCCGGCGATCAGGCGCAGCAGCGTCGACTTGCCGCAGCCGGACGGCCCGAGAAACACGCAGAACTCGTGCGCGCCGATCTCCAGATCGACGTCGCGAATGACCGGCGTGTGCTCGCCGTAGGCTTTCTGCACGCGTCGCATCGAGATGCTCGCCATTGTCTCCGCTCCATGTTCTAATGCGCTGCCGCACTGATTAAGCGCTTAATCATCGCAGCCTAAAAAAACGGCGATTGCGATCGCGGCCGGTTCGCGCCGCCGGTCCGGCGGCAGGGCGTGCGGCGATAGTGCGCCGCTTCGGGCAAAGCAGGCAAATACTGGATCGACGTCTCATATAGTGAGCAGACGATGGCGACATTGGATGAAGTGGCGCGTCGCGCCGGCGTGACGGCCGCGACGGTGTCGAACGTGCTGCGCAATCGCGGCCGCGTTGGCGACGCGACGCGCGCGAAGGTGCTGGCCGCCGTGCATGCGCTCGGCTATCGGCCGCATCTCGCCGCGCGCGCGCTCGCCGAAGGCCGTGCGCCGACCGTCGCGCTGATGGTATCGAGCATCGCGAACCCGTTCTATCCGGAGTTCGCGCTGGCGGTCGAGCGCGCGGTGCGCCGCAACGGACAATTCCTGATCGTCTGCAACACGAACGACGATCCGTCGCAGGGGCGCGCGTATCTGGACCAGATCGCCGGCACGGTGTCCGAAGGCATCCTCGTGACGAACGCGAGCCATCTGCCGGACCTGCTCGAAGTGACGCGGCGCGGCGTGCCCGTCGTGCTGTGCATGTGGGAGCGGCCCGAAGCGCCGCCGGACGGGCTGCCGTGCGTCGCGGTGGATTTTCGCGACGCGGGGCGGATCGCGACGCGGCATCTGCTCGAACTCGGGCACAAGCGGATCGGCGCGATCGTCGGCGGTTGCGCGGGGGGCGTGCAGGCGGCGCGTTACGACGGCTTTGTCGACGTGATGCGTGAAGCGGGGCTCGACGCGTCGATCGTCGCGGCCGAGCCCGATTCGATCGAAGGCGGGCTGCGTGCGGCGGGCCGACTGCTCGATGCGCGTCCGGACCTCACTGCGCTTCTCGCGACCAACGATCTGCCGGCGATCGGCGCGCTGCACGCGGCCGCCGATCGCGGACGGCGCGTGCCGGACGATCTGTCGATCGTCGGCATTACCGACATCCAGCTCGCGCGCGATACTCGCCCGACATTGACGACCGTCGCGATTCCGACCGCCGAGGCGGCCGATCTCGCGGTCGATCTGCTGAACGCGCTGCGCGAGGCGGGCGGACGTATCGACGACGCGCTGCGCATGCGCGTCGCGTCGCCGCCGCGGCTCGTCGTGCGCGGGACGAGCGGCGCGGCGCCGCGTCACGCCCCGACGCCGTAGACTTCGCGCGCCGCCGTCCGGATCGCATCGACCATCACCGACACCGCCGGCGACTGCAGCCGGTCGGTGCGCGTGATGATCCCGAAATCATCCATCCGGCAATCCATTTCGAGCGGCAGCACCGTGACGATCCCGTGCCGCGCATAGTAGTGCGCGACGTCTTCGGCGAGCACCGCGATCATGTCGCTCTGCTCGAGCACCTGCGTGATGAACAGCAGCGCGGCCGTCTCGACGACGTTCGCCGGCGGCGCGAGGCTCGCGCGCTGGAACACGAGCTCGAAGCGGTGGCGCAGCACGCTGCCGGCCGGCGGCACGACCCACGCGGCGCGCTGCACGTCCGCGAGCGCGAGCGGCGCATGCGCGAGCAGCGGGTGGCCGGGCCGCACGACCGCGGCCACCGGCTCGCCGGTCAGCGGCTCGTAGCGAAGATGCAGCTTGTCGTGTTCGGCGGAAAGCCGGCCGAGCACGATGTCGAGCCGTTCCTGCGCGAGGTGCTCGAGCAGCGTGATGCTGGTGTCGATCTCGACCGAGATGCGGATGTTCGCGTGCGTGCCCTTGACCGCGGCGACGGCCGGCGGCACGAGCCGCAGGCCCGGCGACGTGATCGCGCCGACGGCCACGTGGCCGAGGTGCCCGGCCTTCAGCGCGGCGAGTTCCTCGCGCGCCTGATCGAGACTGCCGAGCGCCGCGCGCGCGTGGCGGATCAGCGCGTCGCCGTACAGCGTCGGCCGCATGCCGCGCGGCAGCCGCTCGAACAGCACCGCGCCGATCGATTCCTCGAGCTCGCGCAGCAGCTTCGACGCGGCCGGCTGCGTCATGTTCAGCGCGGCCGCCGCGCGGTGGATGCTGCCTTCGTCGGCGAGCGCGACGACCAGCAGAAGCTGGCGGGTCTTCAGGCGGCTGCGGTTTCCCCACGGACTGGCTTCGGGCATCGTACGGGTTTATATCGATATCGGATTCGATATCGTAATCGACCAAAACGTCATTAGCGAGTTATCAAAAATGTGCCTAGACTGCGCCGGTATCCCGCCTTTACAGGACAGACGATGTCGGCAACAAAACCCAGGCTGCGCTCCGCTCAATGGTTCGGCACGAACGACAAGAACGGCTTCATGTACCGGAGCTGGATGAAGAACCAGGGCATTCCCGATCACGAGTTCGACGGCCGGCCGATCATCGGCATCTGCAATACGTGGTCCGAACTGACGCCGTGCAACGCGCATTTTCGCAAGCTCGCCGAGCACGTGAAGCGCGGGATCTTCGAGGCGGGCGGGTTCCCGGTCGAGTTCCCGGTGTTCTCGAACGGCGAATCGAACCTGCGGCCGTCCGCGATGCTCACGCGCAACCTTGCGTCGATGGACGTCGAGGAAGCGATCCGCGGCAACCCGATCGACGCGGTCGTGCTGCTCGCCGGCTGCGACAAGACGACGCCCGCGCTGCTGATGGGCGCCGCAAGCTGCGACGTGCCGGCGATCGTCGTGTCGGGCGGCCCGATGCTGAACGGCAAGCTCGAAGGCAAGAACATCGGCTCCGGCACGGCGGTGTGGCAGCTGCATGAAGCGCTGAAGGCCGGCGAAATCGATCTGCATCACTTCCTGTCCGCCGAAGCCGGCATGTCGCGCTCGGCCGGCACCTGCAACACGATGGGCACCGCGTCGACGATGGCATGCATGGCCGAGGCGCTCGGCGTGTCGCTGCCGCACAATGCGGCGATTCCGGCTGTCGATTCGCGCCGCTACGTGCTCGCGCACATGTCGGGCATCCGCATCGTCGAGATGGCGCTCGAAGGGCTCGTGCTGTCGAAGGTTCTGACGCGCGCCGCATTCGAGAACGCGATCCGCGCGAACGCGGCGATCGGCGGCTCGACCAACGCGGTGATCCACCTGAAGGCGATCGCGGGCCGCATCGGCGTGCCGCTCGAACTGGAAGACTGGATGCGCATCGGCCGCGACACGCCGACGATCGTCGACCTGATGCCTTCGGGCCGCTTCCTGATGGAAGAGTTCTATTACGCGGGCGGGCTGCCGGCGGTGCTGCGCCGGCTCGGCGAAGGCGGGCTGCTGCCGCATCCGGACGCGCTGACGGTAAACGGCAAGTCGCTGTGGGACAACGTGCGCGAAGCGCCGAACTACGACGAAGAGGTGATTCGTCCGCTCGATCGGCCGCTGATCGCCGACGGCGGCATCCGCATCCTGCGCGGCAATCTCGCGCCGCGCGGCGCGGTGCTGAAGCCGTCCGCGGCGAGCCCCGAACTGCTCAAGCATCGCGGCCGCGCGGTGGTGTTCGAGAACTTCGATCACTACAAGGCGACGATCAACGACGAGTCGCTCGACGTCGACGCGAGCTCGGTGCTCGTGCTGAAGAACTGCGGGCCGCGCGGCTATCCCGGCATGGCGGAGGTCGGCAACATGGGACTGCCGCCGAAGCTGCTGCGGCAGGGCGTGAAGGACATGGTGCGGATTTCCGATGCGCGGATGAGTGGCACCGCATACGGGACGGTCGTGCTGCACGTCGCGCCGGAAGCGGCCGCGGGCGGGCCGCTCGCGGCGGTGCGCAACGGCGACTGGATCGAGCTCGACTGCGAGGCCGGCACGCTGCATCTGGACATCAGCGACGAAGAACTGCAGCGCCGGCTGTCGGACGTCGATCCGACCGCCGCGCCGGGCGTCGCCGGACAGCTCGGCAAGGGCGGCTATGCGCGGCTGTATATCGATCACGTGCTGCAGGCCGACGAAGGGTGCGACCTCGACTTCCTGGTCGGCACGCGCGGCGCCGAAGTGCCGAGCCACTCGCACTGAACGGCGTGCGCGACCGCGCGCTTGCGTCGTACGGCGGCGCGCGGCGGGAGCAGAGGAAACAGCGTCGCGCGTGGGTGCAAGCGGTGAAGCGCTGGTGGCCGCCGATCGCGACGCGTGGGTGGATGTGAGCGGTAAGCGCTGATGTTGATTGACCGTGAAGCGTGGGGCGATTGGATGCGCTGAAGCGCTGACGTGGACCGACCGTGAAGCATGGGCGGCTGTAAGCGCTAAGGCGCTAACGTGGACGGATCGTGAAGCATGGGGTGCCCGTAAGCGCTAAAGCGCCAGCGGGCACCGACCGCGAAGCATGGGGTAGCCGTAAGCGCTAAAGCGCTAACGCCTACCGACCGCGAAGCATGGGGTGCCCGTAAGCGCTGAAGCGCTAACGTGGACCGACCGCGAAGCATGGGGTAGCCGTAAGCGCTAAAGCGCTAACGCCTACCGACAGGAGACAAGATGACGACGCAGCACACGTCCGCGAATACCGCGGCCGATCCGTCCGACTCGCCGGCAACCGTCGACGAACGGCAACTGATGCGCATGCTCACGCGCAAGCTCGTACCGTTTCTCGCATTGATCTACGTGGTCGCGTACGTCGACCGTACCGTCGTCGGCTTCGCGAAGCTCCACATGAACGCGGCAGTCGGGATCGGCGACGCCGCATACGGGCTCGGCGCCGGCCTCTTCTTCATCGGCTACTTCCTGTGCGAAGTGCCGAGCAACCTCGCACTCGAACGCTTCGGCGCGCGCGTGTGGTTCGCGCGCATTCTCGCGACCTGGGGCGTGATCACGATGGCGATGGCGCTCGTGCAAGGCCCGACGAGCTTCTACGTGCTGCGCTTCCTGCTCGGCGCAGCCGAGGCCGGCCTGTATCCGGGCATCCTGTACTTCCTCACGCAATGGTTCCCGATGCGCGACCGCGCGCGCGTGATCGGCCTGCTCGTGCTCGCGCAGCCGATCGCCGGCATCGTCACCGGCCCGCTCGCGGGGCTGCTGCTGTCCGCGCACGGGCTGTTCGGGATGTCGAACTGGCAGACGCTGTTCGTCGTCAGCGGCCTGCCGGCCGTGCTGCTCGCGTGGCCGACGCTGCGGCTGCTGCCCGACTCGCCTGCGCGTGCGCGCTGGCTGAACGACGCGCAGCGGCGCTGGATCGCGCGGCAGCTCGCCGCCGATCGCGACACCTATCGCCCCGACTCGCACCGCAATCCGCTCGCCGCGCTGCGCGACAAGCGCGTGCTGCTGCTCGCCGCACTGTTCCTGCCGTTTCCGCTGAGCATCTACGGGCTGTCGCTGTGGCTGCCGACGATCATCCACGCGTTCGGCACCGGCGATGCGGCTACCGGGCTGCTGTCCGCGATCCCGTACCTGTTCGCGGTGATCGGCCTGCTCGTCGTGCCGCGCCATTCGGACCGCAAGCGCGAACGCTACTGGCATATCGTCGTCGTATCGGCCGCCGCCGCGCTGACGATGGCCGCGAGCGCGTCGGTGCGGCAGCCGGCGCTGCAGTTCGCGTTCATCTGCCTGACCGCGTTCTCGCTGTATTCGATCCAGGCGGTCGTGTGGGCGCTGCCCGGCGAGTTCCTGACCGGCACGAGCGCGGCCGTCGGCATCGCCGCGATCAATTCGCTCGCGAACCTCGGCGGCTACGTCGGGCCGTACGGGATCGGCCTGATCAAGGCGTCGACCGGCAGCCTCGCGGCCGGCCTGTACTTCCTCGCGGCGACGCTGCTGTTCGCGGTGCTGATGACGTTCGTGGTGCGTGCCGCGCTGCGCGCGCCGCAGCCGGCGGCCGGCACGCTCGCACGCGAATCCTGAACGCATTGTTTTTTTGCGGCTGACCGCCGCGCCGACCGACGCAGGACCCGAACCATGACATCGAGCCGTACCCCGCGCTATCGCGGCATTTTCCCCGTCGTCCCGACGACGTTTACCGACACCGGCGAACTCGACCTCGCGAGCCAGAAGCGCGCGGTCGACTTCATGATCGACGCCGGCTCGGACGGGCTGTGCATCCTCGCGAACTTCTCCGAGCAGTTCGCGATCACCGACGACGAGCGCGACGTGCTCACGCGCACGATCCTCGAACACGTCGCGGGCCGCGTGCCCGTGATCGTCACGACGACGCACTACAGCACGCAGGTATGCGCGGCGCGCAGCCTGCGCGCGCAGCAGCTCGGCGCCGCGATGGTGATGGCGATGCCGCCGTATCACGGCGCGACGTTCCGCGTGCCCGAAGCGCAGATCTACGATTTCTACGCGCGCGTGTCCGACGCGATCGACATTCCGATCATGATCCAGGACGCGCCCGCGAGCGGCACGGTGCTGTCCGCGCCGTTGCTCGCGCGGATGGCGCGCGAGATCGAGCAGGTGTCGTACTTCAAGATCGAGACGCCGGGCGCCGCGAACAAGCTGCGCGAGCTGATCCGCCTCGGCGGCGACGCGGTCGAAGGGCCGTGGGACGGCGAGGAGGCGATCACGCTGCTCGCCGACCTGAACGCGGGCGCGACGGGCGCGATGACGGGCGGCGCGTATCCGGACGGCATCCGTCCGATTCTCGAAGCCCACCGCGAAGGGCGCCACGACGATGCGTTCGCGCACTACCAGCGGTGGCTGCCGCTGATCAATCACGAGAACCGTCAGTCCGGGATCCTGAGCGCGAAGGCGCTGATGCGCGAAGGCGGCGTGATCGCGTGCGAGCGGCCGCGGCATCCGATGCCGGAGCTGCATCCGGACACGCGCGCCGAGCTGATCGCGATCGCGCGCCGGCTCGACCCGCTCGTGCTGCGCTGGGCGCGCTGAGCGGACGACGAAGGAGGAACGCACGATGAGCGATGTGATTTCGCTGGGCGTCGTCGGGATCGGCAAGATCGCGCGCGACCAGCATCTGCCGGCGATCGCCGCCGAACCGGGCTTCGCGCTCACCGCCTGTGCCAGCCGTCATGCGGAAGTCACCGGCGTACGCAACTATCAGGACCTGCGCGCGCTGCTGGCCGCGGAGCGCGAGCTGCAGGCGGTGTCGCTGTGCGCGCCGCCGCAGGTGCGCTACGCGCAGGCGCGCGCGGCGCTCGAAGCGGGCAAGCACGTGATGCTCGAGAAGCCGCCGGGCGCGACGCTCGGCGAAGTCGCCATACTCGACGCGCTCGCGCGGGCGCGCGGCCTCACGCTGTTCGCGACCTGGCATTCGCGCTGCGCGAGCGCGGTCGAGCCCGCGCGCGCCTGGCTCGCGACGCGTACGATCCGCGCGGTGCAGGTGCGCTGGAAAGAGGACGTGCGGCGCTGGCATCCGGGGCAGCAATGGATCTGGGAACCCGGCGGCCTCGGCGTATTCGATCCGGGCATCAACGCGCTGTCGATCGTCACGCGGATCCTGCCGCGCGAGCTCGTGCTGCGCGAGGCGACGCTGTTCGTGCCGAGCGACGTGCAGACGCCGATCGCGGCCGAGCTCGACTGCGCGGATACCGACGGCGTGCCGGTGCGCGCGGAATTCGACTGGCGCCACGGCCCGGTCGAGCAATGGGAGATCGCGGTCGACACGTCCGACGGCGTGCTCGCGATCAGCCGCGGCGGCGCGCAGCTGTCGATCGACGGCGAACCGGTCGAGATCGGGCCCGAGCGCGAGTATCCTGCGCTGTACGCGCATTTCCGCACGCTGATCGCGCGCGGCGAAAGCGATGTCGACGTCCGGCCGCTGCGGCTCGTCGCCGACGCGTTCCTGTTCGGCCGGCGCGTCGAGACCGACGCGTTCGGCCGCTGAAAAGCGCCGGCGCGCAGCGTCGCGACCGGCCACCAACCATGACCACGACCCAAGCCGATACAAGGAGACACAGCATGAACCGCACGATTCGCCGACACACCCTGCGCGCCCTTCTGGCCGCGCTCTGCATCGCGCCGCTCGGCCTGCAGGGCACCGCGCACGCCGACGCGCCGCTGAAGATCGGCTTCCTGGTGAAGATGCCCGAGCAGGCATGGTTCATCAACGAGCAGAACGCGGCAGCCGCGCTCGGCCAGAAGGAGAACTTCTCGGTCGTGAAGATCGGCACGCCGGACGGCGAGAAGGTGCTGGCCGCGATCGACAACCTCGGCTCGCAAGGCGCGCAGGGCTTCGTGATCTGCGCGCCCGACGTGCGTCTCGGGCCGGCGATCGCCGCGCGCGCGAAGCGCTACAACATGAAGTTCGTGACGGTCGACGACCAGCTCGTCGACTCGACCGGCAAGCCGCTGCCGAACGTGCCGCACCTCGGGATGTCGGCGACCAAGATCGGTAACCAGGTCGGCCAGGCGATTGCCGACGAGATGAAGCGGCGCGGCTGGAAGCCGGAGGAAGTCGGCGCGCTGCGGATCACGAACTACGAGCTGCCGACCGCGAAGCTGCGCACCGACGGCGCGACGCAGGCGCTGCTCGCGAACGGCTTCCGCAAGGAGAACATCTTCGACGCGCCGCAGAAGACGACCGACGACGAAGGCGGCTTCAGCGCGGCCGCGCCGGTGCTCGCGCGTCATCCGAACGTGAAGAAGTGGGTGATCTACGCGCTGAACGAGGAAACCGTGCTCGGCGCGGTGCGCGCGACCGAACAGCTGCACATCCCGGCCGCCGACGTGATCGGCGTCGGCATCAACGGCGCGGGCGAAGCGTTCGCGGAATTCCAGAAGAAGGAACCGACCGGCTTCTTCGGCACGATCGCGGTCAGCTCGACGAACCACGGCAAGGAGAGCACGCAGAATCTCGTCGACTGGATCCGCAAGGGCAAGGTGCCGCCGGCCGATACGCAGACGAGCGGCAAGCTGATGACGCGCAGCAACTGGCAGGCCGTGCGTGCCGAGCTGGGCATCTGAGCGGGCGCGAAGCGAGGAAACGATGACGATGCAGACGATGACGGCCGTAGCGCCCGACGACGCCGACGCCAGCGCCGGCATGCCGCCGCAGGGCGGCCCGCTGCTGGCGCTCGACGGCATCACGGTGACCTTCCCGGGCGTGCGCGCGCTCGACGGCGTGTCGCTGTCGGTGCGCGCGGGCGAAGTGCACGGGCTGATGGGCGAAAACGGCGCGGGGAAATCGACGCTGCTGAAGGTGCTGTCGGGCGTGAACCAGCCGCAGGCCGGCACGCTGACGCTGAACGGCACCGAGCAGCGCTTCGGATCGACGCGCGCCGCACTCGAGGCCGGCATCGCGATCATCTACCAGGAGCTGCATCTGGTGCCCGAGCTGACGGTCGCGGAGAACCTGATGCTCGGGCAGCTGCCGAGCCGCCTCGGCGTGGTCGACGAGCGCACGCTCGCCGCGCGCGCGCTCGACGCGCTCGAGCGGCTCGGCGAGCACATCGATCCGGGCATTCCGGTGAAGTATCTGTCGATCGGCCAGCGTCAGATGATCGAGATCGGCAAGGCGCTGATGCGCGACGCGCGCGTGATCGCGTTCGACGAGCCGACGAGTTCGCTGTCCGCGCGCGAGACGGCGCAGCTGTTCCGGATCATCCGCGCGCTGCGCGCGGACGGCCGCGCGATCATTTACGTGACGCACCGGATGGAGGAAGTCGACGCGCTGTGCGATCGCGTGACGGTGTTTCGCGACGGCCGCCGGATCGAGACGTTCGAATCGGTCGCCGATCTCGACCGCGACCGGCTGATCGGCTGCATGGTCGGCCGCTCGATCCAGGACGTGTACGGCTATCGGCCGCGTGCGGCCGGCGACGTGCTGCTCGAAGCGAAGGGGCTGATCGGGCCCGGGCTCGCCGAGCCCGTGTCGTTCGCCGCGCGCCGCGGCGAGATCGTCGGCTTCTTCGGGCTCGTCGGCGCGGGTCGCTCCGAGCTGATGAAGCTGCTGTACGGCGCCGCGCGTCCGAGCGGCGGCCACGTCGAGCTGAACGGCCGGCGCGTCGCGTTCGCGAGCCCGCGCGACGCGGTGCGCGCCGGCATCGCGCTGTGCCCGGAGGACCGCAAGCAGGAAGGCATCGTCGCGATTGCGTCGGTGGCCGACAACCTGAACATCAGCGCGCGCCGGCATTTCAGCCCGGCACGCATGCTGCTCGACGCGCGGCGCGAGCGCGAGCTCGCGCAACGCTACATCGAGCGGCTCGCGATCAAGACGCCCGACGGCGAAACGCCGATCGGCGCGCTGTCCGGCGGCAACCAGCAGAAGGTCGTGCTGGCGCGCTGGCTCGCCGAGCACATCGACGTGTTCCTGATGGACGAGCCGACGCGCGGCATCGACGTCGGCGCACGCGCGGAAATCTACAACCTGTTTTACGAGCTCGCGGAAGCGGGCCGCACGGTGATCCTCGTATCGAGCGATCTCGCCGAGGTGATCGGCGTGTCGGACCGGATCATCGTGATGAAGGAAGGGCGCATCGCCGGCGAAGTGACGAAGGCCGACGCGACGCCCGACACGCTGATCAAGCTCGCGCTGCCGCGCTAGCCAGTTACAACCGGAATGCAATGACATGAGCCAGGCAATGCAACCTCAATCCACGTCCCCGTCCGCCGACGCCGCGGCCGCTGCGCGCTCGCGCGGCGGCATGTGGCAGCTGATCAACCGCTCCGGCATCGTGATGGTGTTCGTCGTGCTGTTCGTGACGCTGTCGCTGACCGTGCCCGACTTCCTCACGTCGCGCAACATCCAGGGCCTGCTGCTGTCGGTCACGCTGATCGGCTCGATCGCGGTCACGATGATGTTCGTGCTCGCGCTCGGCGAGGTCGATCTGTCGGTCGCGTCGATCGTCGCGTTCTCGGGCGTCGTCGCGTCGACGCTGATCACCGCGACGCACAGCGTCGTGCTCGGGATCGCGGCCGGCGTGCTCGCGGGCGGCGCGGTCGGGCTCGTCAACGGCGTGCTGATCGCGCGCTGGCGGATCAATTCGCTGATCGTCACGCTCGCGATGATGGAAGTCGTGCGCGGGCTCGCGTTCATCACGTCGAACGGCGACGCGGTGATGATCTCCGAAGAGCGCTTCTTCGACCTCGGCGGCGGATCGTTCCTCGGCATCTCGTATCCGATCTGGAGCAACATCGTCGGCTTCGTCGTGTTCGGCTTCCTGCTGCGCAAGACGGTGTTCGGCAAGAACGTGCTCGCGGTCGGCGGCAACGGCGAGGCCGCGCTGCTCGCGGGGCTGCCGGTCACGCGCATCAAGATCACGGTGTTCGTGCTGCAGGGGCTCGTGACCGGCTTCGCCGGCGTGATGCTCGCGTCGCGGATGAGCCTCGGCGATCCGAAGACGTCGGTCGGCCTCGAACTCGGCGTGATCTCCGCGTGCGTGCTCGGCGGCGTGTCGCTGACGGGCGGCGTCGCGACGATCTCCGGCGTGCTCGTCGGCGTGCTGATCATGGGCTCGGTGCAGGACGCGATGAGCCTGCTGAACGTGCCGACGTTTTACCAATATCTGATACGCGGCGGAATTCTGTTGCTCGCGGTGCTGTTCGACCAGTATCGTCGCAACCAGCGGCGCGCGATGAAGATCTGACCGGCAGCGCGTCCGCCTGAGAATGCGACGGACATCGGGAGACGGCATGCAACAGAATCAACCGGCCGCGTCGGCGACCCTGCTCGCGGACAGCCGCAACGCGCTGGGCGAAGGCGCGACATGGTGCGACGCGACGCACGCGCTGTACTGGACGGACATCGAGGGCGCGCGGCTGTGGCGATGCCGCGCGGACGGCTCGGCGCTCACGCAGTGGCCGATGCCCGAGCGTCTCGCGTGCTTCGCGCTGACCGACGATCCGAACGTGCTGCTCGTCGGGCTCGCGACGCATCTCGCGTTCTTCGATCTGCACAGCGGCGCGTTCACGCGGATCGTCGACGTCGAGCCCGAACTGCCGACGCGGCTGAACGACGGCCGCTGCGATCCGTTCGGCGCGTTCGTGTTCGGGATGAAGGACGAGGGCGGCGATCCGCCGCGCGCGGTGGGCGGCTTCTATCGGCTCAATCCCGATCTCACGCTCGAACGGCTCGCGTTGCCGCCGGCCGCGATCGCGAACAGCATCGCGTTTTCGCCGGACGGCACGAAGCTGTACTTCTGCGATTCGATGGTGCGCGAAATCTTCGTCTGCGATTACGGCCGCGCAGGCGTGTCCGGCGTGCGGCCGTTCGCGCGCCTGACCGATCCGGACGGCGATCCGGACGGCGCGACGATCGACCGCGACGGCGGGCTGTGGAGCGCGCAGTGGGGCGGACGGCGCGTCGTGCGTTACGGCCCGGACGGCATCGAGACCGAGCGCGTCGCGGTGCCGACCGCGCAGCCGAGCTGCCCGACGCTCGACGGCGACGGCCGGCTGTACGTGACGAGCGCGCGCGTCGGGCTCAGCGACGAAGCGCTCGCGGCCGATCCGCACGCGGGCGGCGTGTTCGTCGCGGCGACGCGGCATGCGGGGATGCCGACCGCGCGGTTCAAGCCGGCACGCGCGAGCTGAGGTCGGGGGCAGGGCGGCGGTGCGTCGGGCGGCAGGCGGTGTGCGGGTGCGCCGCTGCCGTTCGTTGAAAACGGCCGCCGTACTTGAAACTGGCCGCCGCACCGATCACATCGATCACATCGATCACACCGCCCGCGCCGCGCGCGCGAACCGCACGAACTGCTCGAACTCGCGCGCTGCGTTTGGACTAAGTCGAGCTCGGCAGCGTGTCCGCGTGGCTGCTCCGTAGCAGCGTGAATCAGCGGCAGTCCCGCGCGCCATACGTTCACTTATCGATACCGCCCGGGCGCGCACGCAGCCGCGGCGGCAGCACGTTTCGTCGGCGTCCGCGCCGGTCAGCCGCACGATTCCGACGACGTGAAGCAGCGCCGCATCGTCGACGAAATCCGATCTCTTCGGCTCGGGCCTCGCGCCTCGCGCACCCCGCCCGCGCGCGCACCCGCACACCGCCGGCCGCTCATCCGCTTTCGAATTCGCCCCAACCGCACGCTGTCCGACCGCAGCGTCTTCCTGTCCTTCCCTCCCGCGCTGCAGCGCAAAACCGCGCGTTCGTGCCCGTTTAGGGGTTTGTCCGGACCCGCTTCCATTCCGCTTTACATATCAGGTAGCCTGATAGTAAATTGGTGGCGAGTCGCGCAGGGCGGCACTGTCATTGGAGAACGAAGATGAGTTACGAAGGGCGCTGGAAAACCGTGAAAGTGACGGTCGAGGGCGGGATTGCGTGGGTGACGCTGAACCGTCCGGACAAGCGCAACGCGATGAGCCCGACGCTGAACGCGGAGATGATCGACGTGCTGGAGACCGTCGAGCTCGACGCGGAAGCGCAAGTGCTCGTGCTGACCGGCGAAGGCGACGCGTGGACGGCCGGGATGGATCTGAAGGAGTATTTCCGCGAAGTCGATGCCGGCCCCGAGATCCTGCAGGAAAAGATCCGCCGCGACGCGAGCCGCTGGCAGTGGCAGCTGCTGCGCATGTATGCGAAGCCGACGATCGCGATGGTCAACGGCTGGTGCTTCGGCGGCGGCTTGTCGCCGCTCGTCGCGTGCGATCTCGCGATCGCGGCCGACGAAGCCGTGTTCGGGCTGTCGGAAATCAACTGGGGGATTCCGCCGGGCAACCTCGTCAGCAAGGCGATGGCGGACACCGTCGGCCACCGTCAGGCGCTGTACTACATCATGACCGGCGAAACGTTCACCGGGCAGCAGGCCGCGCAGATGGGGCTCGTCAACAAGAGCGTGCCGCGCGCGCAGCTGCGCGACGAAGTGCGCGCGCTCGCCGCGAAGCTGCTCGACAAGAACCCGGTCGTGATCCGCAACGCGAAGCACGGCTTCAAGCGCTGCCGGGAGCTCACGTGGGAGCAGAACGAGGATTATCTTTACGCGAAGCTCGACCAGGCGAACTATCGCGATCCGGAAGGCGGTCGCGAACAGGGGCTCAAGCAGTTCCTCGACGAGAAGAGCATCAAGCCGGGCTTGCAGGCGTACAAGCGCTGACGCGCGCTGCGGCGCGCCACCTGGCCTGAGCGGAACCTGAGCGGAGACAGCGAAATGCACGAAGTGAGTTTGTTGATCGACGGCGTGTCGCGCGGCGCGTCGGACGGCGGCACGTTCGACCGGATCGATCCGGCGACGGGACAGGTCGCGACGCGCGCGGCCGCGGCGACGCTCGCCGACGCGGATGCCGCCGTCGCGGCCGCCGCACGCGCGTTTCCCGCGTGGGCGGCGCTCGCGCCGACCGAGCGGCGCCGCCGGCTGCTCGCCGCAGCCGACGCGATGGACGCGCGCGCCGGCGCATTCATCGAGATCGGCCGCGCGGAAACCGGCGCGATGGCGAACTGGTACGGCTTCAACGTGATGCTCGCGGCGAACATGCTGCGCGAGGCCGCCGCGATGACGACGCAGATCGACGGCGCGGTGATCCCGTCCGACGTGCCGGGCAGCATCGCGATGGCCGTGCGCCAGCCGTGCGGCGTCGTGCTCGGCATCGCGCCGTGGAACGCGCCGGTGATTCTCGCGACGCGTGCGCTCGCGATGCCGCTCGCGTGCGGCAACACGGTCGTGCTGAAGGCGTCCGAAGGCTGTCCGGGCGTGCACCGGCTGATCGGCAGCGTGCTGCACGACGCGGGGCTCGGCGACGGCGTCGTCAACGTGCTCACGCACGCGCCGCACGACGCGCCCGCGATCGTCGAGCGGCTGATCGCGAATCCGGCCGTGCGGCGCGTGAACTTCACCGGCTCGACGCGCGTCGGCCGGATCGTCGCGACGCTCGCCGCGCAGCATCTGAAGCCCGCGCTGCTCGAACTCGGCGGCAAGGCGCCGGTGCTCGTGCTCGACGATGCGGATCTCGATGCGGCGGTCGATGCGGTCGCGTTCGGCGCGTTCTTCAACCAAGGCCAGATTTGCATGTCGACGGAGCGCGTGATCGTCGACCGGAAGGTCGCCGATGCGTTCGTCGAGAAGCTCGTCGCGAAGGCGCGCACGCTGAAGGCCGGCAACCCGGCCGCGCCCGGCGTCGTGCTCGGCACGCTCGAAAGCGAAGCGGCCGCGCAGCGGATCGCGGCGCTCGTCGACGACGCGCGTACGCACGGCGCCGCGCTGCCGCTCGGCTGCGAAGTCGACGGCGCGGTGATGCAGCCGACGATCGTCGACGGCGTCACGCGCGACATGAAGCTGTACGCGGACGAGTCGTTCGGGCCGGTCGTGACCGTGCAGCGCGTCGACGGCGACGAGGCCGCGCTCGCGGCCGCGAACGACAGCGAGTACGGGCTGTCCGCCGCGGTGTTCAGCCGCGACATCGCACGCGCGATGCAGCTCGCGAAGCGGATCGAATCGGGGATTTGCCACATCAACGGCCCGACCGTGCACGACGAGGCGCAGATGCCGTTCGGCGGCGTGAAGGCGAGCGGCTACGGCCGCTTCGGCAGCAAGGCGTCGATCGCCGAATTCACCGACCTGCGCTGGATCACCGTGCAGACCGGCCCGCGTCATTACCCGATCTGAATCGCCCGATCGGAGCGAGCCGCGCGCCGCGCGCGTCGCGGCATGAAACACGACACAACGACGTTCCGGCCGATCGCGCGCACGCGCGCGGCCCGGAACCGAACGGAGACAAGACCTTGGATGCGGATCCGACCCAACTGCGCGGCGCGGCCGCCGCGCAGCCCGTAACCGCCGGCTATCGTCCCGTCGCGATCGGCGCGGCGCCGCCGGAGATCGCGCAGCGCGACGGCTGCTGGTATCTGCGCGCGGCGACGCCGCTCGGCGCGTATCCGCGCCGGTTGACCGACCGGCTCGTCAGCGGCGCGCACGCGCATCCGGACCGCTGGCTGGTCGCGCGTCGCGGCGCCGACGGCGCGTGGATCGGCATCACGTACCGGCAGATGCTCGAGCGCGCGCGCTCGATCGGTCAGGCGCTGCTCGATCGCGGGCTGTCGGCCGAGCGTCCGGTCGCGATCCTGTCCGGCAACGATCTCGAACATCTGCAGCTCGCGTTCGGTGCGATGTGGGCCGGCATTCCGTATGCGCCGCTGTCGCCCGCGTATTCGCTCGTATCGAGCGACTTCGGCAAGCTGCGCCATGCGCTCGAACTGCTGACGCCGGGGCTCGTGTTCGCATCCGACGGCGACGCATACCGCGCCGCGCTCGATGCGACCGTGCCGCCCGACGTCGAGCGCGTGATCGTGTCCGGGCAGCACGACGCGCGCGGCGTCACGCGCTTCGCGTCGCTGCTCGACACGGTGCCGCACAGCGTCGATGCCGCGCACGACGCGGTCGACGGCGACGACATCGCGAAGTTCCTGTTCACGTCCGGCTCGACGCGGCTGCCGAAGGCCGTGCCGACCACGCACAGGATGCTGTGCAGCAACCAGCAGATGCTGCTCGAAACGTTCCCGCAGTTCGGGATCGAGCCGCCGGTGCTGGTCGACTGGCTGCCGTGGAATCACACGTTCGGCGGCAGCCACAACGTCGGCATCGCGCTGTACAACGGCGGCACGCTGTATATCGACGACGGCAAGCCCGCGCCGGGCAAGTTCGGCGACACGCTGCGCAACCTGCGCGAGATCGCGCCGACCGTGTATTTCAACGTGCCGAAAGGCTGGGAGGAGCTGACCGCCGCGCTCGAAACGGACGCCGCGCTGCGCGCGACGTTCTTCTCGCGCGTGAAGATGTACTTCTTCGCGGGCGCGGGGTTGTCGCAGGCCGCATGGGACCGCCTCGAGCGCGTGACGCTCGCGCACTGCGGCGAGCGCATCCGCATCATGGCGGGCCTCGGGATGACCGAAGCGGCGCCGTCGTGCATGTTCACGACCGGGCCGATGTCGGGCGCCGGCTACATCGGGCTGCCGGCGCCCGGTTGCGACGCGAAGCTGGTGCCGGTCGACGGCAAGCTCGAAGCGCGTTTTCGCGGGCCGAACGTGATGGCCGGCTACTGGCGCGCGAGCGGCGACGATGCGCGCGAGGTGTTCGACGACGAAGGCTACTACCGCAGCGGCGACGCGGTGCGTTTCGTCGATCCCGAGCGTCCGGAGATCGGGCTGATGTTCGACGGCCGCATCGCGGAGGATTTCAAGCTGTCGTCGGGGACGTTCGTGAGCGTCGGCCCGATGCGCGCGCGGATCGTGTCGAACGGTGCGCCGTACGTGCAGGACGCGGTCGTGACCGGGATGAACCGCGACGACGTCGGCGTGATGATCTTTCCGCGCATCGACGATTGCCGGCGTCTCGCCGGCGCCGCGCCGGACGCCGACGTGCGCGACGTGCTGCGCGCGCCGCCGGTGCGCGCATTCTTCGCGGACCTGCTCGCGCGGCTCAACCGCGACGCGACCGGCAGCGCGACGTTCATCGCGCGGCTGTGCATCCTCGACGAGCCGCCGTCGCTCGATCTCGGCGAAGTGACCGACAAGGGGTCGATCAATCAGCGTGCGGTGCTCGCGCGGCGCGCGGCGCTGGTCGACGCGATGTATGCGGCCGACGCCGCCGATGCGGGCGTGATCGTGGCCGGCGCGACGCGCGCGGCGTAAGCTGCGGCGCGCTCGCCGCCGGCGGCGCGCGGCGCGACGCGATTGCCGGCGCTCCAACGCGTATGCGGCGCGCGCGCCGAACGCGCCGCGCATCCGGTTTTCACAAATCCAGCACCAGCATCGGCGTGATCGCCCGCGAACAGCACGGCAGCATCTGATCGTTCGCCGCGCGTTCGTCGTCGGTCAGATATACGTCGCGATGATCGGGCGTGCCGGACAGCACGCGCGTCAGGCAGGTGCCGCACACGCCCTGTTCGCACGACACCGGCACTTCGATGCCGCAGCCGCGCAGCGCTTCGACGATCGTCGTGCCGGCCGGCACGTCGACGACGCGCCCCGATTGCGCGAGCGATACCTGGAATGCGCGATCGCCATTTGCTGCGGCCGTGCCGGGTTCGGCTTCGCGCGTGCCTTCTGTCGCGCCGGCATCCGCCGCGCCTGCGCCGGCCGCACCTGCGCCGGCCAGACCGAAGTATTCCCGGTGCACGTTCGCCGGATCCCACCCGGCCTGCGCGGCTGCGGCGAGCACCGCGCCGATGAATCCGGCCGGCCCGCACACGTACAGATGCGTACGCGGATCCGGCTTCGCGAGCACTTGCGCGAAATCGATGCGCCGGCCGCCTGGATCGTCGTCGAACCACAGCTGCGTGCGTGCCTTCAGCGCCGGCGCGTCGAGCCGGTCGACGAACGCGGCGCGCGCCGGTTCGCGTGCGCAGTAATGCAGTTCGAACGATCGGCCGGTTTCGGCCAGATGCAGCGCCATGCTGAGCAGCGGCGTGATGCCGATGCCGCCGGCGAGCAGCACGCTGTGCGCGGCGTGCGGATCGAGCGGAAAGTGATTGCGCGGCGCGCCGATATCGAGCGTGGCGCCCGGCTCGCACGCGTGCAGTGCGACCGAGCCGCCGCGCGACGCCGGTTCGCGCAGCACGCCGAGCCGGTAGATGCCGGTTTCCGACGGACTGTTGCACAACGAATACTGGCGGACGAAGCCGCCGACGTGGACGTCGATATGCGCGCCCGCGGTAAACGGCGGCAATGCGGTGCCGTCGGCCGGCGCGAGTTCGAACGCGCAGATGTCGGCCGCGACGGGGAGCTTGCGGATGAGCGTGACTTTCATGGGAACGGATCTACGGTGGGGCATGCCGCGCCGCCGTCCTGCGACGGCGCGGCATGCGGTCAGCACGACAGCGCGGCGGCGCGCTCCTGGTCGATCAGCCGGTCGAGCACGCGGCGCGACTGCACGCCGCCCGCGTCGATGTTCAGCTTCAGCAGCGGCCGGTCCGGCCAGCGCAGCAGATTGCGCTGCTGCGCTTCGAGCATCTCGAGATCTTCGGCGAAGATCGCGCCTTGTCCTTTGCGGATCGTGTCGGTCAGCGCGCGGTCGTCGACCGCGAAGCTGCGCGCCATCCCCCAGAAGTACCAGATCGACGTGTCGGTCTCCGGCGTGATGAAGTCGACGACGATGCTCGACACCTTGTCGCGCGGGTCCGCGTGATAGCCGCCCTTGCCCGCGTGCGCGACGCCCACTTCGATCATCACGTGGCTCGGCGGCGTGAAGTGGCAGATCTGCCAGCGATCGCAGCGCACGTCGTCCGCGAGCCCGTTGCCGCGCAGCGCGGCGGCCCAGAACGGCGGCGGCACGATCCCTTCCATGAAGCGGCTCGTCGTGACCGTGTCGCCGTCCACCTTCGTCGTCGGCGGCGCCTCCTCGATCTCCGGCTGCCCGATGCTCGACGCGTGCACGTAGGTCTCGTGCGTGAGGTCCATCAGGTTGTCGATCATCAGCCGGTAGTCGCAGTCGATGTGATAGAGGCCGCCGCCGTATGCCCAGCCCGGATCGTCGGCCCAGTGCAGCCGATGGATCGTCGCCGGGTCGGCTTGCGCCGGATCGCCTGGCCACACCCACACGAAACCGTAGCGCTCGACGGCCGGATAGCGGCGGATCGCCGGAATGCCGCCGACGCGCTGGCACGGCATGCTCACGCACTTGCCGTCCGCGCCCATCGTCAGCCCGTGATAGCCGCATACGAGCCGGCCATCGCGCACGGTGCCGAGCGACAGCGGCGCGCCGCGGTGCGGGCAGAAATCCTCGAGCGCGGCGACCGTGCCGTTCGCGTCGCGAAAGAACACCATGCGCTCGCCGCAGATCTGCCGGCCGAGCGGCTTGTCCGCGAATTCGTCCGGCGTGCAGGCGACATACCACGTGTTTTTCAGGAACATGCGTCTCCTCCAGGGCGTGCGTGCACGCCATGTTCGTCTTCGGAAAGGCGGCGCGTCGTGCGCCGCGCGCGAAAATGCCGCGCGCCGGTCAGCCGGCGTCGCGACGAATCAGGTTGCCGCCCGCGAGCTTCGTCATCGCGCGCTGGTTGTCGAGCACGCGCCGCAGGTTGTCGTGCGCGATCTGCGCGTGCTCGCGCATCAGCGCTTCGGCGCGCGCGCCCTGGCGGCGCGCGATCGCGTCGAGCACCGCGCGATGCTGCGCCTGCGCGACGACGAGCGTCTCTCTCGCGCGCGGATCGAGCGACTGCACGACCACGAACGCGCTCGCCGACGCGAACGGCAGCGTCGCGACCTTGTCGATCTGCCGCGCGACGACGTCGCTGCCGGCCGCAGCCGCCAGCAGCCGGTGAAAGCGCGCGTTCGCGTCGACGTAGCGCGAGAACGTGTCGTCGGTCAGCGGGCCGGCGAGCAGCGCGTCGATTTCGTCCGCGCATGCGTGCAGATCGCCGAGCATCGCCGGCGACACGCCGCGCTCGGCCGCGAACCGTGCGGCGAGCCCTTCGAGCGTGCCGCGCAGCTCGATCGCGTCGCCGATCTCGCGCGCCGAAAACGCGCGCACCGCGAAGCCGCCGGTCGCGATCGGCTCGATCAAGCCTTCTTCCTGCAGCCGGATCAGCGCCGCGCGGACCGGCGTGCGCGACACGCCGAGCCGCTCGACGACCCACAGCTCGGAGATCCGCTCGCCGGGCGCCAGCTCGCCGCCGACGATCAGCTCGCGCAGGCCGAGCAGCGTGCGCACGGTTTGCGACGGCGAAGCGGTGGTGCGGGCGTCAGTGCGGGTATCGGCGGGCGGGGCGTCGAGATGGGCCATGTCGCGTATCGGGTCGGGTATCGCTGCGCCGCCGGCGGCGCGCGAAGTTGTCAGGTAGCTTGATGAAAGTGTATACAACGACGCTGCGCGATCAAGCGAAATCACGTGAATTCTCGGGTAAACCACGACCGAAACGTCCGTATCTGGAGCGGGTTGTATACAGCGTGTTGCCGGGCATCATATCGGCGGCGGCACGCGGTCCGCTGCCGAGCTCGCGTGAGGTAAGATGGCCCGCGATATTCATCCCGACACTTTCATGAGTTCGACACCCGTCAAGGCGGCCGGCGCGAAACGCGCGGCCCGCACCACCGAAGCGAAGCCGCGCGTGCGCACGCAACAGAGGCTCACCTACCTGATCGGCAATCTCGACCGGCTGCTGCGCCGCCAGATGAGCGATGCGCTCGCGCCGCTCGGCGTGACGCTCGCGCAATACACGGCGCTGTCGGTGCTCGAGGCGCGCGGTGCGCTGTCGAATGCGCAGCTTGCGGTGCGCTCGTTCATCACGCCGCAATCGGCGAACGAGGTGATGACGGCGATGGCCGCTCGCGGCTTCGTCACGCGCGAAGCCGATCCGAGCCACGGCCGCGTGATCCTGCTGCGCCTGACCGACGAAGGCTCGGCGATCCTGCGCGAATGCGAACAGGTGCTTCGGCCGCTCGAGCGGCGGATGCTCGGCGACGATCTGACCGCGGACGACGTCGCGCAAGTCCAGCGCACGCTCGAACTGTTCGTACGCAACCTGCGCGACTGAGCCGCCCGCGGCTGTTCGCATCGAGCGGCACAGCCGACACGGCCCGCGGCGCCGACGCGGCCGTTGCGGGTTAACACCGGCGCTCCACGTACTTGCAATATCAGGTTACCTGTTATTAAATCGTCCCGTCCTTCGATGGGATGACGGTCCGCACAGCCGGCAGGCCGAGCGGATTTTCTTTCGGGCGTGTAATCAGGCTACCTGACAAAAAGGCGCACGTCCGATCACGACAAAGATGCCGCGCGCGCATCCCGCGATGCCGCGCAGGCCAAGGTTTGGAGACGAAATGGACACTTCCGTTGCCGAGAGGCCGGCCGTCGCGACGACGCTCGGCCTGTGTTTCGCGATCGCGCTGCTCGAGGGACTCGACCTGCAGTCGGTCGGCGTCGCCGCGCCGCGCATGGCTCACGAGTTCGGACTCACGGTATCGCAGATGGGGCTCGCGTTCAGCGCCGGCACGTTCGGGCTGCTGCCGGGCGCGATGCTCGGCGGCTGGCTCGCCGACCGGATCGGCCGCAAGCACGTGCTGATCGCGTCGGTGTGTCTGTTCGGATTGCTGTCGATCGCCACCGCGCACGTATCGAGCTTCGCGATGCTGGTCGTCGTGCGTGCGCTGACGGGGCTCGGCCTCGGCGGCGCGATGCCGAACCTGATCGCGCTGTCCTCCGAAGCGGTCGGCGCGCGCTCGCGCAGCAGCGCGGTCGCGGTGATGTACTGCGGAATCCCGTTCGGCGGCGTGATCGCGTCGCTGATCGGCGTGCTGCTCGCCGGCGACACCGAGTGGCGCCACATCTTCTACGTCGGCGGCGTCGGGCCGCTGCTGCTTGCGCCGCTGCTGCTCGCGCTGCTGCCGGAATCGCGCGCGTTTCTCGACGTCAGCGCGTCGGGCAGCGCGCGCCCGAGCGTCGCGCACACGCTGTTCGGCGGCGGCCGCACCGGCACGACGATCGCGCTGTGGGTCAGCTATTTCTGCACGCTGATCGTGCTGTATTTCCTGCTGAACTGGCTGCCGTCGCTGATGGCCGCGAAGGGGCTCGCGCGCGGGCAGGCCGGCATCGTGCAGATCTTCTTCAACATCGGCAGCGGCCTCGGCGTGCTCGGCATCGGCATGTCGATGGACCGGATGCGGCCGTCGCGCGTCGTCGGCGGCATGTACGCGGGGATCGTGCTGTCGCTCGCCGCGCTCGCGCTGGCGCCGGGGCTCGCATGGCTGTCCGTCGCCGCGTTCGCGGCCGGCATGTTCGTCGTCGGCGGGCAGTCGGTGCTGTATGCGCTCGCCGCGATCTACTACCCGACCGCGATGCGCGGCACCGGCGTCGGCTCCGCGGTGGCGGTCGGCCGGCTCGGCTCCGTCGTCGGGCCGCTCGCCGCCGCCGAGCTGCTCGCGATGGGGCGCAGCGCGTCGGTCGTGATCGGCGCGAGCATCCCGGTCACGCTGGTCGCCGCGATCGCCGCACTGGTGCTGATCCGGCGGCCGCAGGCAGACGACTGAGCTTTTCCGATTTCAACCACGAGCGCCGGCAGAGCGCGACATCGACGCAGGTCTGGAGACAACCATCATGAAGCACACCAAAGCCTTGCTGGCGGCCGGCGCTTGCGCGCTGGCCGCGACGAACGCCCACGCGCAGTCGAGCGTGACGCTGTACGGGATCATCGACACCGGCGTCGAATTCGTGTCGCACGCGAACGCGGCCGGCGATCACGTGGTCCGGATGCCGGCGGTGACCGGCGAGCTGCCGTCGCGCTGGGGGCTGCGCGGCACCGAGGATCTCGGCGGCGGCTACCAGGCCGTGTTCGTGCTCGAAAGCGGCTTCAACGTGCGCGGCGGCGATCTCGGGCAAGGCGGCCGGCTGTTCGGCCGGCAGGCGTTCGTCGGGCTGAAGGGCGGCTTCGGCACGGTCGCGTTCGGCCGCCAGTACACGATGACCTACCTCGCGCTGCAGGGCGCGGACATCATCGGCCCCGACATCTACGGGCTCGGCTCGTTCGACGCCTACGTGCCGAACGGCCGCGCGGACAACGCGGTCACCTACATCGGCACGTACCGCGGCGTGACGCTCGGCGCCGCGTATTCGTTCGGCCGCGACGGCGCCGGCACCGGCAACTCGCCGGGGCAGGGCACGTGCGCGGGTCAGGTGCCCGGCCACGCGGTCGAATGCCGCAACTGGTCGGCGATGCTGAAGTACGACAGCGCGTACTTCGGCGCGGCCGCGTCGTACGAGGAACAGCGCGGCGGCACCGGCGCGGCGGCGAACTTCTTCGACGGCGTCGCGCCGGTGCCGTTCACGAGCAGCGCCGGCAAGGACGCGCGCGTGCACGTGAGCGCGTACGCGCAGGCGGCGGGCGCGCGCATCGGCGCGGGCTGGATCGGGCGGCGCGTGTCGACCGGATCGCCGGCCGCGGCCGGCGCGCATTCGGATCTGTTCTTCGTCGGCGCGTCGTACGCAGTGAAGCCGGATTTCATCGTCGACGGCGAAGGCTATCGGATCGTCAACAGCGCGCACGACACGCGCGCGACGATGGCGACGCTGCGCGCGACCTATCTGCTGACCAAGCGCACGTCGGTATATGCGCAGAGCTCGTATCTGTGGAACAGCGCGCATGCGCGCTACGCGGTCAGCGGCGGCGGCCCCGGCACGACGCCGGGCGAAGGGATGGGGCAGCTCGGCGCGATGGTCGGCGTCAAGCACATGTTCTGACGCGGCGATCGGCCGAACAGGAGGCATCGTGAACAGAAAATCCGCATTCCTTTGCATCGCGCCGCTGTCCGCGGCCGCGATGCTCGCCGGCTGCGGCGGCGACGATTCGGTGTCCGCGCCGCCGCACATGAGCGCGGCCACACCGGCCGCGATGACGCAAACGTGCGACGCGCTCGCCGCGAAGCTCGCGTATGCGAACACGTCGTTCACGTCGGTGACGACCGCCGCCGCCGGTGCGCTGACGGTGGCCGGCAAGCCGATCGCCGAGCACTGCGTGATCGAAGGCAGGATGAACGAGCGCGTGAGCGCGGTGGACGGCAACACGTATGCGATCGGCTTCGAGATGCGCCTGCCGAAAGCATGGAACGGCCGCTTCTTCTATCAGGCGAACGGCGGACTCGACGGCAACGTCGTGAAGGCGACCGGCGAGATCGGCGGCGGCGGCCCGCTGACCGATGCGCTGAACATGGGCTTTGCGGTGATCAGTTCCGACTCCGGGCACAGCGCCGCGCAGAATCCGCTGTTCGGTCTCGATCCGCAGGCGCGCATCGACTACGGCTATGCAGCCGTCGATGCGCTGACGCCGATGGCCAAGCAGGTGATCCGCGTCGCGTACGGGAAAGGACCGGACCGCAGCTATTTCGGCGGCTGCTCGAACGGCGGCCGACATGCGATGGTCGCCGCCGTGCGCAACGCGGGCGACTACGACGGGATCATCGCCGGCGATCCGGGCTTTCATCTGCCGAAGGCGGCGATCGGCGAGATGTACGGCGCGCAGCAGTTCGCGAAGATCGCATCGGCGACCGGCGCGAACGGGCTGCCGGACATCCGCAGCGGCTTTACCGACGCGGAGCGTCAGTTCGTCGGCGCGAAGATTCTCGACAAATGCGACGCGCTCGACGGCGCGACCGACGGGATGGTGCAGGACGTCGCCGCGTGCCAGGCGCACTTCAGCGTCGACACCGACGTGCCGACCTGCGCGAACGGCGTGCGCACCGGCGCGTGCTTGACGCCTGCGCAGAAAACCGCGCTGCAGAACGTGTTCGCGGGCGCGCGCAACAGCGCGGGCACGGCGCTCTATGCGAGCTTCCCGTACGATCCGGGCATCGCTGGCAGCGGCTGGGCCGCGTGGAAGCAGTCGAACTCGATCACGCTCGATCCGGTCGCGATGGCGTTCACGTTCATGACGCCGCCGAAAACCGCGGCGGTGCTCGCGAACGTGCCGGGCTTCGCGCTCGCGTTCGACATGGACAACGACGCGCCGGCGATCTTCGCGACGAACGGCGTGTACACGCAGTCGTCGTGGTCGTTCATGACGCCGCCCGACGAGACGAACCTGTCCGCGCTGAAATCGCGCGGCGCGAAGCTGGTCGTCTATCACGGCACCGGCGATCCGGTGTTCTCGTTCAACGACACGAGCGACTGGTATGCGCGGCTCGCGCAGGCGAACGGCGGCGACGCGTCGGGCTTCGCGCGGCTCTATCCGGTGCCGGGGATGAATCATTGCGCGGGCGGGCCGGCGGCCGACCAGTTCGACATGCTGACGCCGCTCGTCGCGTGGGTCGAACAGGGGCGGGCGCCCGGTGCGATCGTGGCCGCCGCGCGCGATGCGACGAACGCGGTGCCGAATGCGGAGGTGCCCGCGTCGTGGGGCGCCGGACGTACGCGGCCGCTGTGTCCGTATCCGCAGGTCGCGCGCTACAACGGATCGGGCGACGTGAACTCGGCGGCCAGCTTCAGTTGCCGTTGACGCGGCCGCCGACAGCGAGCCGAAGCGGCCGGCGCGTACAGTCGCGCGCCGGCCGCTTCGATCGTGCGGTCATTCGTCGTCATTCGCCGGTATCGACCGGCACGTCGAGCCCGACCTTCACGCGGCTCATGCTCACCAGCGTCTTGAACCGCTTCACGTTGTTGTTCGCGAAGAACAGCTCGCGCGTGAGCGCGTTGTACTGATCCATGTCGCGCACCGTGAGGATCAGCACGAAATCCCATTCACCGGTCACGTAATAGCACTGCTGGATCTGCGGACAGCGCTCGAAGGTCCGCTTCATCGCGTCGAGCAGATCGAGCTGCTCGCTCTCGACCTCGACGTTCACGACGATCGTCAGCGGATGGTCGACCTTCTCCGGCGCGACGACGGCCGTGTAGCGCTTGATCACGCCGTCCTGCGCAAGGCGCCGCAGGCGGCGGTTCACGGCGGCGGTGGACAGATTCACGCGCGCGCCGAGTTCGTTCTGCGGCGTCTGCGCGTCGCGCTGGACTTCCATCAGCAGCTTGCGATCGAACGCATCGAGAGCGGCGGGCATGGTGGCGGGCGAAACCTTCGGAAGAGTGAGAAATTTTTGCGCCGGGAACGCCAATTCAGCGATTTTATTGACCGGATCGCGCAATATTATTTTTCGAACCGCCGGCGCGCAACCCGATGCGCGCACGGATCGAATACTCGCCGGCCGCCGTGCGGCCTTCCGAAGGAGCGTTTCCCGTCATGCTGATCGCCAACCCGCGCGCGTCGCGCACCGCGTATCCCGCGCCGCTGCGTCGCATCATGAACATCGCGTCGGCCGTCGAGAGCGGTGCGTGGCTGTCGCACTGGCCGCTCGTCGGCGCCGCTCGCACGCCGTTGCGCGAACTGCCGGACCTGGCCGCGCGGCTCGGCGTCGCGAGCGTGTGCGTGAAGGACGAGTCGTGCCGCTCACCGCTCGGCAGCTTCAAGGCGATCGGCGCGCCGATCGCGCTCGTGCGGCTCGTCAAGCGCTTGCGACGCACGCGCGATCTCGACCCGCGCGCGCTCGTCGCCGGCCGGCACGCGGCATTGCTGCGCGACCTGACCGTGATCAGCGCGACCGACGGCAATCACGGCCGCGCGCTGGCCGCTGCGGCGCGCTCGATCGGCTGCCGCTGCGTGATCGTGCTGCATGCGAACGTCGACGCGGAGCGCGAGCGCGCGATCGCCTCGTACGGCGCGCACATCGTGCGCATCGCCGGCAACTACGACGAATCGGTGCTGCACGCCGCACGGCTCGCGCACGCGAACGGCTGGCACGTGGTGTCCGACACGTCGTACGACGGCTACGAAGCGGTGCCGCGCGACGTGATGCAGGGCTACGGCGTGATCGCGGCCGAAGCGCTCGCGCAGCAGCCGGCCGGCGACGACGGCCGGCCGTTCACGCACGTGTTTCTGCAGGGCGGCGTCGGCGGTCTGGCGGCGGGCGTCGCGAGCTATCTGTGGGAGCAGGCCGGCGAGCGGCGGCCGCATTTCGTCGTCGTCGAGCCGCGGCAGGCCGACTGCCTGTATCAGAGCGCGCTCGCCGGACGCGCGGCGAAGGCGACCGGCAGCGTCGATTCGGTGATGGCCGGGCTCGCGTGCGGCGACGCATCGCCGCTTGCATGGGATTTCCTCGAGCCGTGCATCGACCACTTCATGCTGATCGACGACGACGATGCAGTGCGCGCGATGCGCGGCCTCGCGGCCGGCAGCGAACGCGACGTGCCGATCGTCGCCGGCGAGTCGGGCGCCGCCGGCATCGCCGGGCTGACCGTGCTGATGCGCGACCGCGACACGGCGCGGCAGGTCGGGCTCGACGCGACGTCGCGCGTGCTCGCGATCAACACGGAAGGCGCGACCGCGCCGTCGGTGTACCGCGCGTGCGTCGGCGATACGGCCGACGCGGTGCTCGCGCGGCAGCGCGAATGGCTCGATCGTGCGGCCGTGGCTGCGTGAACGGCGTGACGCGCGGATCTGCGCGGCCCGCACGCCGCGTCGTCGCCGGTCTTCGCATCACACCAGCTCGCCCAGGCATGCATCGAATTGCGCGACGAGCCGATCGACGTCGTCGGCCGTCGTCTGCGGGCACACGAGCATCATGTTGTGGAACGGCGTGATCAGCACGCCGCGGTTCAGCAGGTACAGATGCACGATGTGCTCGAGTTCGCTGTCGAGCTGCGCGCCGGCGATCGTGCCGTTGCGCGGCGGCGTGGGCGCGAACTGGAACTCGGTGCGCGCGCCGATGCGCGTCACGCACCACGGCAGCCGATGTTTCGCGATCGCCTGTTCGAGCCCGGCCGCCAGCCGCGCCGCGAATTCGAACATGTGCGCGTAGGCCGCGTCGGTCGCGACTTCGGCGAGCGTCGCGCGCATCGCGTGCATCGCGAGCATGTTGGCGGTCAGCGTCGTGCCGATGCCCGAATGGCCGGGCGGCGCATTGAGCTTCGCGTGCTTCGCGCGCTCCGCGAATGCCGCGCTGAAACCGTACACCGCGCACGGCACGCCGCCGGCGATCGGCTTGCCGATCACCAGCACGTCCGGGTCGATACCGTGCGCGACCGCGTAGCCGCCGGGGCCGCTGCTGATCGTATGCGTCTCGTCGATCGCGAGCAGCGTGCCGTAGCGACGCGTCAGTTCGCGTGCGGCGTCCCAGAAACCGGGCTCCGGCAACACCATCCCGATGTTCGTCATCGCGGGCTCGGCGAGCACGCACGCGACGTCGCCGTGCTTCAGCGCCGCTTCGAGTGCGTCCAGATCGTTGAACTCGACGACGCGTGTGTTCGCGACCAGGTCGTACGCCTGTCCGAGCAGGCTGTCGCGCTGCACCGCGCGGCCGTCGACGAGATCGACGAACACGTCGTCGACCGTGCCGTGATAGCAGCCGTTGAATACGACGATCGTGTTCCTGCCGGTGGCCGCGCGCGCCCAGCGCAGCACGAAGCGGTTCGCGTCGCTCGCGCTCAGCGCGAATTGCCAGACCGGCAACCGGAAGCGGCGCGCGAGTTCGCGCGACACCCACGCGGCATCCTCGCTCGGCAGCATCGTCGTATAGCCGCGCGTCGCCTGCTCGGCGAGCGCGCGTGCGACCGGCTCGGGCGCGTGGCCGAACATCGCGCCGGTGTCGCCGAGGCAGAAGTCCACGTAGCGATGACCGTCGACGTCGGTGAACGTCGCGCCGCGCGCTTCCTTCACGTACAGCGCGAACGGCGTCGACCAGTCCTGCATCCAGTGCAGCGGCACGCCGAACAGCAGGTGCTCGGCCGCTTCCGCGGACAGCGCACGCGACATCGGCATCGCATCGGTGAATGCACGGCGCTCGCGGTCGAACAGCGCGCGGGCGCGAACGAGATCGACTCCGTTGCGGGTCTGCAATTGGGACTCCTGTGACGGGATTGAACGGACGAAGCACGTGTGCGCGAGCTTGTCATATTCCGCGCGCGCGGTCGATCCGGGCCTCGCCAGGCGTCTGCCAGGCGCGAAGTTTCTGCGCATAAACGTACGACAACATATAACATTTGCCGATGCTGTGAACGTGAGTGTGCGCCCACATGCGTACGGTAAGCTCAATGAAAACAGGGTAAACGACAGATACTAGCAACGTGTCGATCGCGTCTAGACTGTTCCATGTAGTACGACGACTTACAAATAACGATCGCCGTCCGGCGCATCGATACCCATCCACAGGAGGAGTGCTCATGGCCGCCAACAGCCGTCGTCCGTCTTCGTCTGCCCGATCGCGATCGCCGAAGCGGGTTTCGCGCCGTACGTTCATCGGCTGGACCGGCGCATTTGCCGGCGGCGCTGTGCTCGGCGCGCCGTTGTCCGCAACGCGCGCATTTGCCGGGAGCGCGATGCCCGGCGTGCCGGCGGTCGACCCGATCTGGGGCGAGCACGGCGCGGCCGCGCGCATCGCCGCGTCGCTCGCGCACGTGTCGCGACTCGCGTTCCGCGGACGCGAATTCGACGTCACGCATTACGGCGCGCGTACGTGCGCGACGATCGCGCAGACGTCGCCGTACACGAACGCCGCGAAATCGCCGGTCAGCCCCGGCGCCGAACTGACGACGGCGCCCGGCGCGTTCGATTCGCGCCCCGCGTTTCTCGCGGCGATCGACGCGTGCCATCGCGAAGGCGGCGGCCGTGTCGTCGTGCCGCCCGGCAACTGGTATTGCGCGGGGCCGATCGTGCTGCAGAGCAACGTGAACTTCCACCTCAGCGCGAACTGCACGATCTACTTCAGCCCGAACCCCGCCGACTATGCGAAGGACGGCCCGGTCGACTGCGGTGCGAACGGTCGTCTGTACTACAGCCGCTGGCAGGCGAACGACTGCCTGAACTACGGCGCGCCGGTCTACGCGCGCAACGCGGTGAACATCGCGCTGACCGGCGAAGGCCCGACGTCGGTGCTGAACGGGCAGGCGATGACGCCGTTTGCCGGCACCGGCAACGGCAGCGTGTGCTGGTGGACCTACAAGGGCTCGTCCGGCGCGTACGGTGCGGGCGCATCGGTGCCGAGCCAGGCGTACGCGAATCCGAACAACGTCGATCTGCGGATCGTTGCGCCCGCAATCTCCGATGCGCTGTATGCGCTGCTCACGTCGCCCGTCACGCCGTGGCAGCAGGACCAGAACTATCTGCCTGCGCTGTCCGAGGCCGGCGTGCCGGTCGACAAGCGCATCTTCGGCCTCGGCCACTACCTGCGGCCGTGCATGGTCGAATTCATCGGCTGCACGAACGTGCTGATGGCCGACTACCAGACGCAGAACACGCCGTTCTGGCAACACCATCCGACCGCATGCCGCAACGTCGTGATACGCGGCGTGACGACGAACAGCATCGGTCCGAACAACGACGGCTTCGATCCGGACGCGTGCACCGACGTGCTGTGCGAAGAATGCACGTTCAACACCGGCGACGACTGCATCGCGATCAAGTCGGGCAAGAACCTCGATACCGAATACGGTCCCGCGAAGCGGCACCTGATCCGCAACTGCACGATGAACAGCGGCCACGGCGGCATCACGCTCGGCAGCGAAATGGGCGGCGGCGTCGAGCAGATCTATGCGACGAACCTGTCGATGCTGAACGCGAACTGGCAGACCAACCCGCTGAACATCGCGATTCGCGTGAAAACCAACATGAACCGCGGCGGCTACGTGAAGGACTTTCACGTGAAGGGCGTGTCGCTGCCGAACGGCGTGAACCTGAAGGGCGGCGGCTACGGCAACGCGCTGCTCGCGGGCAGCCCGATCAACGCGACCGTGCCGCTCGGCGTCGTCACGTCGGCGGCCGGCAATCCGTCGGCCGCGCAAGGCGGGATCGTCACGTTCGACTGCGATTACCAGCCGGCGAACGATGCCGTGCGCACGCGGCCGCCGGTCGTGCAGAACGTGACGATCTCGGACGTGAAGGCGAGCAACGTGACGTTGGGCGGCGTGACCGCGTCGTGCTTCCAGGCGATCGTTGCGCAGGGGCCGGTCGCATTCGACTACAACGGTGCGCCGCCGACGCCGGCCGTTCAGCCGATTTCGGGCGTGACGATCCGCAACTGCGACTTCGGCACGCCCGTTGCGTCGGGCACGCCGACGGTCACGTCGCCGGGGCCGGTCTATGCGTTCAACGTGAGCGGGATGACGCTGACGAACGTGGCGATCGCCGGGCAGACGATCGACACGACGATCACCGACAGGCGGTAATGCGCGTCGGCCGTTCGCGCGCGTCTTCGTCTTCGATCGACGCGCGCGAACGGCCGCTTCACGCGAGCAGCTTCACCATGTAGTGCTCGTCGTAGAAGCGGCCGTCGATGCAGAGCGCGCGCGGCTCGGTGCCGATGCGCACGAAACCCTGCGACGCATACAGCCGTTCGGCGGCATCGTTGATCGCGTTCACGCACAGCATCAGCTGCCGGCACTGCCACGCGTGCGACGCATGTGCGGTCGCGCTGTCGAGCAGCGATTGCGCGATTCCGCGGCCGCGATACGCGGGCTCGACGTACACGCCCCAGATCGTCGCCTTGTGCGCGACCTTCGTGCGCGCATCGCGACGCACGCCCGCGATGCCGACGAGCGTCTGGCCGTCGAACGCGCCGAACACGGCCTGCACCGGCGTCGGCGTGACGCGCGCCGCGAATTCGTCGGCGGGCAGCGCGGCTTCTTCATCGAGGGTCGGCAGGAACGACGTGGGCGACGTGTCGACCGCGCGCAAACGCACGGTCTTGAAGGCGGCGGCGTCGGCCGCATCGAGCAGGCGGATCGTGATCGTCATCGCGGGTCTACGGAAAGCAGGACGGTCGGCGTGCGCCGCGGCAGGCGGGCGCAGCATCGCGACTATGCTAATCGGAATCGGACGGTCGCGTGAACCGCGATGCGGCACGACGTCGTGCCGGCTGGCGTGGGCGTGCGTCGACGACCGCACGGCGAACGTAGACGCGATGAATCATCCGGTGCGGACGCATTTCGGCGCGCGGGCGTCCTGCGCTTCACGACGGGCGGTGAGCGGAAACGGTCCGGCGCAGTGCACGCGAAGCGAGTCGATCGCGTTGCACGCGCGCATGTCGACGAAGCGGCGGAAGAACGACGATTGATCCGATGCGCCGCAACGGATCGGGCGATGCGCGGCGTCACTCGCCGCGCATGCATCGAGATCAATACCGCGACAACTGATTGCCGTCGATTCGCACGCGATCGCCCGGCCGCAGATCGCCCGGCGACTGCACGTCGAACGCGCGCGTCGAGCCGTCGCTGACCTGCACGTCGATCCGGTAGCTGCTCGGCGCCTGCTGCGCGCCCATCTGCTGACCGATCTGGTTGCCGGCGACCGCGCCGCCGAGCGCGCCGATCACGGTGGCCGCATCGCGGCCGTGACCGCGGCCGATCTGATTGCCCAGCACGCCGCCGATCAGCGCGCCGACCACGGTGCCGGCGACACCCGACGGGCCGACCGCGCTGCTGATCGGGCGGATGTTGGTGACGGTGCCGTATTGCGTGCCGTAGCCGTTGCCGTATTGACCGCCGTACTGGTTGCCGTATTGATTGCCGTACGCGCTGTACGGCTGCGCGCCGTATTGCTGCTGCGTGTCGTACGGCGCCTGGTTCGGATAGGCGGGCTGCTGCACGTAGCCCGGCTGCGCGTACGCGGGCTGCGCATAGCCGGGCGTCGCGTACTGTTGCTGCGGATACGGCTGCGTGCCGTACGGGCCGTAGCCGGGTGCGACGCAGGCGGTCAGCGAAAGCGCCGCCACGGCGACGAGCGAGGCGAACAGAACGGTCTTCGTGGAAGGCATGCGCATCATGATGTTTCCTGAATCGGCAACGGGTCCGCCGACGAATGCCGGGACGGCTGGCGAACTCGGCGTGAGTATAAGGAATGGCCCGATGCGCGTCCGGGGCGGCCGGGTAACAACGTGTAAAGTCTGTTGCCGCGTGACTCGTCGGTTGCGGCGGGCGTGTCGCAACCAATCGTGGCGGCGCGAGCGATGGCCGGATCGAGGTGTCGTCGGCGTCTATGCGGCGGCGTTTTCGTCGAGTGGCGTCACGCGCCGGGCGCGGGCGGAAGTGCTCGAAGTGGCCGAAGTGCTCGAAGCGTTTCGGTGCACGCGCCGCATGCCGCTTCGCACGTGCGCCGCACATCGCCAAATCGAATGCGCGGCATCGCGACTTAATTGGTGTCGCGCGGCGGCGTCACGATATCGTGGCTGCCTTCTCCATCAACGGTCGCGCCGCATTGTAGTTCGCACGATAACGATCGACACTGCGTACCTGCGTACCTGCGTACCTGCGTACCTGCGTACCTGCGTACCTGCGTACCTGCGTACCTGCGTACCTGCGCACCGACCGAACGGGCACCGACATGACCGACCTGCTGATCCGCAACGTCCGCACGGGCGCCGACGCTGCGCTCGACATCCTGATCGAACGCGATCGCATCGTGCGCGTCGGCCCGTCGCTCGACGCGCCGGCCGGCTGCACGATCGAGGACGGCGCGGGCGCGCTCGCGCTGCCGGGTCTCGTCGAAGGCCATACGCACCTCGACAAGACGCACTGGGGCATGCCGTGGTATCGGAACGCAGTCGGACCCAGCCTCGTCGATCGCATCGACAACGAACGCCGCTATCGCGCGACGAGCGGACACGATGCGGGCGCCGCGTCGCTCGCGCTCGCGCGTGCGTTCGTCGCGGCCGGCACGACGCGCATCCGCACGCACGTCGACATCGACACCGACGCCGGGCTGCGGCACCTGCACGGCGTGCTGGCGACGCGCGACGCGCTGCGCGGGCAAGTCGACATCCAGATCGTCGCGTTTCCCCAATCCGGCGTGCTGCAGCGGCCGGGCACCGACGCATTGCTGTCCGACGCGCTGCGCGCGGGCGCCGATCTGCTCGGCGGGATCGATCCGTGCGCGATCGAACGCGATCCGGTGAAGGCGGTCGACGTGCTGTTCGCGATCGCCGAGCGCCACGGATGCGGGCTCGACATTCATCTGCACGAGCGCGCGTCGATGGGCGCGTTTTCGCTCGACCTGATCCTGCAGCGCACCGCCGCGCTCGGTATGCAGGGCAAGGTAACGATCAGCCACGGGTTCTGCATCGGCGATCTCGCCGAACGCGAGCGCGACGCGCTGCTCGCGCGGATGGCCGAACTGCGCGTCGCGATCGTCACGACCGCGCCGGCCTCGGTGCCGGTGCCACCGGTTGCCGCGTGTCGCGCGGCCAGCGTGACCGTGATCGGCGGCAACGACGGCGTGCGCGACACGTGGACGCCGTACGGGTCGCCCGACATGCTCGAGCGCGCGATGCTGATCGGCATGCGCAACGATTTCCGCCGCGACGATGCGCTCGAACTCGCGCTCGACTGCGTGACTCACGGCGCGGCGCTCGGTTGCGGGTTTGCCGATTACGGGCTCGAGCCGGGCAGCCGCGCGGACGTCGTGCTCGTCGACGCGGCGACGCACGCCGAGGCCGTCGTCGCGCGGCCGGTGCGAACGCTCGTCGTATCGTCGGGGAAGATCGTCGCGCGCAACGGCGCGCTCGTGTGAGCGTGCGGCCGCACATGCAGCCGCGCTCGCGCGCCGCTACTGCGGCTCGTGTTCCAGCATCGTCGCGAGCGCCTGCGTCAGCTCGCCGACCATCGGATCGGCCGTCGGCCGATGCAGGATCGCGATGTCCATGTGCTCGATCGGCGCGAAGCCCTGCTTCGCGGTCAGCACGACGTGCTCGTCCGTCACCGCGCGTGCCGGCAGCACGCTGATGCCGAGGCCGTCCGCGACCGCAGCCTGGATGCCGCTCAGGCTCGACGTCGTGAAACTGATCCGCCAGCGCCGGCCGCGCTCCTCGATCGCCTTGATCATGTCGTCGCGGTACAGGCCGCGCGGCGGAAACACGACGAGCGGCACCGGATCGAGATCGAGCGACGGATGCTTCGCGCTGTCGATCCAGCGCAGCTTTTCGGGCCAGCGCACGACGGCTTCCCGGCTGTCGCGGCGCTGCTTGATCAGCGCGAGATCGAGTTCGCCGCGATCGTATGCGGCGCAGATGTCGCGGCTCAGCCCGCACGTCACTTCGAGCTTGACCTGCGGATGCGCGCGCTTGAACGCGGCGAGCGCGTGCGTCGTGCGGCCCGCCGCGAAATCGTCGGGCACGCCGAGCCGGATCGTCAGCGCGACCGTCGCGCCCGACAGCGCGTCGTGCAGCTCGTCGTTCAGCGCGAGCATCCGCCGCGCGTAGCTGAGCACCGTGACGCCGGCGTCCGTCGGACGCACGTCGCGCGCGCCGCGATCGAGCAGCCGATGCCCGGCGGCTTCCTCGAGCCTCCGCACCTTCTGACTGACCGTCGACTGCGTCGAATGCAGACGCGCGGAAGCGGTCGTGAAGCTGCCGCAATCGGCGACCATCGCGAGCGCGCGCAGCAGGTCGAGGTCGAACAGGGGTCTATTCATTTCCGCACTTTTTCGGATTCGTGCATTTCGTTTTCAAATGCGTGCGGCGTTTTTAACATGCGCGTGAGCGGCGGGCAATCGCGGTTTGCGAAGGGGCGAGTGCCGGGGCGGGGCGTCGGCGTGGTATAGGCTGCATAACAACGAGACGCGGCGGAGGACGTTGAAGCGGTTCACGCCGGTGACGATATTGAACTTTATATAAGCGGGAAAATCGGGATTGCGCGTCAAGATGTTGCAGTCTAGACTGCAGCGCTAATTCAGCGAAGCCGATAGCTATGGATGCGATGCAGCGCGGTGCGGCGCGTCGCTCGCCGGCTTCGGCATCGACCGTTCACGGCGCGAAATCGCGACGTCCCATTCGACCGACAGGCGCACCATGACGACGAACATCCCGGACCGTGTCGCAAAAGCCGTGACGCCCGAACTGATCGCCGCGTTCCGCGACGAAGGCGCGGTCTGCATCAGACGCATCTTTTCGGCCGACGAAGTGGCGACGCTGCGCGCCGGCATCGATGCGAACCTCGCGGGGCCGAGCGCGCGCGCGAAAGTCGCGAGCCGGCCCGACGATCCGGGCTGGTTCTTCGAGGACTTCTGCAACTGGCAGCACATCGACGCGTATCGCGACTTCATCGTGCGCTCGCCGGCGCCGTCGGTGGCCGCCGCGCTGATGGGCACCGCGACCGTGCGGCTGTATCACGACCATCTGCTCGTGAAGGAGCCCGGCACGCGACAGCGCACGCCGTGGCATCAGGATCAGCCGTACTACAACATCGAAGGCGACGACAACGTCAGCATGTGGATTCCCGTCGATCCGGTGCCGCTCGAGTCGACGCTGGAATTCGTCGCGGGTTCGCATCGCGGGCCGTGGCTGATGCCGCGCACGTTCATGGACAAGGAAGCGAAGTGGTTTCCGGAAGGCAGCCTCGCGGACCTGCCGGACATCGACGCCGATCGCGCGGCATTTCCGATCCGGCGCTGGGCGCTCGAGCCCGGCGACATGGTGTGCTTCCGGATGCTGACGCTGCACGCGTCGGGCGGTACGCAGAATCGCCGGCGTGCGTTCTCGATCCGCTTCGTCGGCGACGACGTCCGCCATGCGCCGCGCCGCTGGAAAACGTCGCCCGATTTTCCCGGCCTCGCCGACGAACTGCCGGACGGCGCGCCGCTCGCGCATCCGCTGTTTCCGGTCGTGTGGTCGCGTGATGCGGGGCAGGCGGACGCGATCTGATCGCGTGCGCGTCCTGTGTGTCGCGTGTGCCGCTTGTCGCGCATGGACGCGCGTGCCGCTCGCTCAGGTCTGGTGACGTCCGGCGCCCGGCTTGAAGCGCGAGCCGAGCCGATAGCGGTTGCCCGGATGCAGGAAGTGCACGAACGTGACCGGCAGCCCGTTCGTCCAGGTGCGGCGCGTCAGCGTGAGGCACGGCTCGTCGGCACGCATGTCGAGCAGCCGCGCCTGCTCGCCGGTCGGCAGCGACGCGTCGACGACATGCTCGATCTCGAGCTCGTAATGCGACACGTTGTTGTACAGGTACTCCGACGGCGGCACGGCCTGGAAGTCCTGTTCGATGAATTCGGGTGCGGCCGCCGGGTTCACGTAGCGGTCCTCGAGCTGGATCGGACGTCCGTTCTCCTCGTGCACGCACACCACGTGAAAGACCGGCGTATTGACCGGCAGGCCGAACGCCGCGGCGACGTCGAACGACGCCGGGTCGCGCGACTGGCTCAGCACGCGGCAGCGATATTCATGCCCGCGTGCGCGAATCTCGTCGCGGATATGCGCGATCATCAGCAGGTTCGACTGCGGCTTCGATTCGGCGACGAACGTGCCGACGCCCGCGATGCGCTTCAGCACGCCTTCCTCGGTCAGTTCGCGCAGCGCGCGGTTGACCGTCATGCGCGCAACGCCGAATTGCGCAGCGAGTTCGAGCTCCGACGGAATGCGGTCGCCCGGACGCCAGTCGCCCGATTCGACGTGCTGGCGAACGCGTGTCTTGATTTGCTGGAACGGTGCGGTGGCCTTGGTGACCATCGGATGATCCTCGGGCGAAGAAGTGACGATTTCAGCGGCGACGTGCGTATCGGCGCGGCATTAGCGGGCTTGGGTCGGCCCGACGGGAAAGCCCGAGGACGTCCGTATCGCGCAGTCGCGCGGCGCTTTCCGTCGTGCGTGCTGAAGCGAATGCTGTTCGCGTGCGCGCGGTTGCGGACATGTGCATGTGCGTGGCATAGGTCGACGCTCCCTACCCTTCGTGACTGACGATGACCAGAATCTCGGCCTGCACCGCGCCGACGCTTCGCGTGCGGTGCGGAATCAATGCGTTGAAGTAGACCGAGTCGCCCGCTTTCAGTTGCACCGTTTCGTTCGGAAATTCGATTTCGACGCGTCCCTTGTGCACGAACAGAAATTCCTCGCCCTCGTGCTCGCGAAACGTCGACGCCGCGAATTCGCGCGGCGGATACACGACGAACGGCAGCATTTTCTTGGGCGCGACGCCGGCCGCGATGCTCTCGAAGCGGTGCGCGTGGCGCTGTGATGCAGCGCCCGTCGCGGTGCGCTCGTCGGCCCGCGTAATCGCGATCAACTCGCGATCGCGGCCTTCGGAGAACAGCTGCTCGACGTCGACGCCCAACGCTTTCGACAGCTTCAGCGCGACGGCGATCGACGGCACGCTCAGGCCGCGCTCGACCTTCGACAGATAGCTTTTCGTGAGGCCGGTCTCGTCGGCCAGTACGTCGAGCGTCCAGCCCTTCTGTTTTCTCAGCAGCTTCAGGCGAATCGTCATGGAGCGTCGGGTTCCGTTCCCAAAAAACAAATTGTAGTTCATGACACAACGTGTCATACAATGTATCGAGTGTCACGCGATCGCGAAACGCAACGCACGGCGATCGACGCGGCATACCCGACCCATTCAGGAGGTGCTATGGCTGAAACGCTGAATTTGACGAAGGAAACGCTGGTCGCGCTGGCGGAGCGGCGTCTGGAAAACGAGGTGGGCGACAGCGGCTGGAACGCCCGGCAGAAGCTCGCGCTGACGTGCCGGATCCTGTTCGACGCCGGACACGACTCGGGGCTCGCCGGGCAGATCACCTGTCGTGCGGGCGACGCCGGCACGTACTACACGCAGCGGCTCGGGCTCGGGTTCGACGAGATTTCGGCCGCGAACCTGCTGCAGGTGAACGAGGATCTCGACGTCGTCGACGGCGAAGGCATCCCGAATCCGGCCAACCGGTTCCATACGTGGATCTACCGCGCGCGCCCTGACGTGAACTGCATCATCCATACGCACCCGCTGCACGTCGCCGCACTGTCGATGCTCGAGCAGCCGCTCGTCGTGTCGCACATGGATACGTGTCCGCTGCACGACGATTGCGCGTTCCTGAAGGACTGGCCCGGCGTGCCGGTCGGCAACGAGGAAGGCGAAATCATCGCGAACGCGCTCGGCGACAAGCGCGCGATCCTGCTGTCGCATCACGGCCAGCTCGTGGTCGGCAAGACGATCGAGGAAGCGTGCATGCTCGCGCTGCTGATCGAGCGCGCCGCGAAGCTGCAACTGCTCGCGATGTCGGCCGGTGAAATCCGGCCGATTCCGCCGGCGCTCGCGCGCGACGCGCACGACTGGATCTCGAAGCCGAAGCGCGACGCGGTGACGTTCGACTACTACGCGCGCCGCGCCTTGCGCACGCATCCCGACTGCATCGCGTGAGCGCCGCGCCGATCCATTCGCCCCGACCACCTATCGTTACGGAGCATCCATCGTGTCAATCCTGTTGAAAGGCATCATTGCCTACCCGGTTACGCCGTTCTCCGCCGACGGCGGCGTCGACCTGAAAGCGCTCGGCGCACTGATCGAACGGCTGATCGGCGACGGCGTGCATGCGATCGCGCCGCTCGGCAGCACCGGCGAAAGCGCGTATCTGACCGACGCGGAATGGGATGCGGTCGCCGACGCGTCGATTCGCGCGGTGCGCGGGCGCGTGCCGACCGTCGTCGGCATTTCGGATCTGACGACGGCCGGCGCCGTGCGCCGCGCACGCTTCGCCGAGCAGACGGGCGCCGATGCGGTGATGGTGCTGCCGGTGTCGTACTGGAAGCTCGGCAACGACGAGATCGTCGCGCACTATCGCGCGATCGGCGACGCGATCGGCATCCCGATCATGCTGTACAACAATCCGGCGACGAGCGGCGTCGACATGTCGCCGGATCTGATCGCGACGATCTGCAGAGCGGTCGACAACGTGACGATGGTCAAGGAGAGCACCGGCGACATCGGCCGGATGCACCGGCTCGCGCAGCTGAGCGACGGCGCGATTCCGTTCTACAACGGCAGCAACCCGATGGCGCTCGCGGCGCTGGCGGCGGGTGCGGCCGGCTGGTGCACGGCCGCGCCGAACCTGAACGCCGCGTTGCCGCTCGCGCTGTTCGACGCGATGCGGGCGGGCGATCTCGCGCGGGCCCGAGCAGTGTTCCATGCGCAGCTGCCGCTGCTGCAGTTCATCGTCAGCGGCGGGCTGCCGGTGACCGTGAAAGCCGGCCTGCGCTTGCGCGGCTTCGACGCCGGCGAACCGAGAAAGCCGCTGCAGCCGCTCGGCGACGCGCGCACGCGCGAGCTCGAGCGCCTGCTCGCGGCGCTGCCGGACGCGGTCGGCGCATGAGCGGCGACGCGCTTGTGCCGATCGCGGTCGATATCGGCGCGGTGCGCGTCGGCACGAGCCGGCCGCTGGCCGGCTCGTGCCACGCGAGCGCGATCGACAAGCGGCCGGTCGACGCGCGGCTGTGGCTCGGCGCGCTCGGGTTTGCCGGCGACGAGCACGCTGACGCCCGACATCACGGCGGCCCGGACAAGGCCGTCCATCACTATGCGCACGATCATTACGCGTGGTGGATCCGCGAGATCGGCGCGCGCGACGTGCTCGCGCAGCCGGGCGCGTTCGGCGAGAACCTGTCGACGCACGGCGTGACCGAGCAGGACGTGTGCATCGGCGATGTATTCACGCTCGGCGGCGCGGTGCTCGAGATCTCGCAGTCGCGGCAGCCGTGCTGGAAGCTCAACGTGCGCTTCGACCATCCGAAGATGGCGTGGCTCGTGCAGCAGAGCGGACGCACCGGCTGGTACTACCGTGTGCTGCAGGAAGGCTGGGCCGCGCCCGGCGACGTGCTCGCGCTGCACGCGCGACCGTATCCGCGATGGCCGCTGTCGGCGGTGCTCGACGTGCTGTACCGCCGCACGCTCGACATCGATGCGCTCGACGCGCTGTGCGACGTTCGTGCGCTGCCGCTCGCATGGCGCACGATGCTCGACAAGCGCCGCACGCAACGTCGGGTCGAAGACTGGACGAAGCGGCTCGAAGGGTGAGCGCCGGTAGCCGGCGCGCTTGCTCAGAGCACGGGCGGCAGTTCGCGCACGTCGGCCGTCGGCACCGAGCCGAACGCATCGCTGAGTGCGTAGCCGATGAGCTGCCGCGCGGCCGCGTCCGGCGTCGCGAGCGCGCCGCTTGCTTTCAGCTGGTCGAACTTGTCACGCAGCGGGAAGCGGTCGGTGCCGGTCGCGCGGATCGTCGCCTGCATGCCGGTGTCGACGACGCCCGGCGCGACGCTGCAGATCCGCAGCGCGCGATTCGTGTCGAGCGCAACGGCGCGCGCGTGATGGTCGAGCGCGGCCTTGGTCGCGCAATAGACGCTCCAGCCCGCATACGCATTGCGCGCGGCGCCGCTCGACACGTGGACGATCCGCAACTCGGTCGGCCCGGATGTGGCGTGCGCAATGGCGGCCGACAGCATCAGCGGCGTCGCGACGTTCAGGCCGACCGCGCCGGCGATCGTGACGGGATCCTGCGCGGCAAGCGGCCCGATCGGCTCGACGACGCCCGCGTTGTTGAACAGCAGCACGATCGATGCGCCGTTGACGAAGCTGCGCAGCGTATCGCCGGCCAGCCACGTGGCGACGGCCGACGGATTTGACAGATCGAGCTCGACTTCGGCGAGGCGGTCGCCGGCCTGTGCGGCGAGCGTCGCATGGCGGCTGCGCGACAAGCCGAGCACGGCGATGCCTTGCTGCAGCAGCTGCTCGGCAAGCGCTGCGCCGAGGCCGCGCGTGTGGCCGGTGACGATGGCGCGCACGTTGGATACGCGGGTGGATGAGTTCATGGCGGTGACGGTGAACGGCGTTGAACGGAGCGGCACACGCGCGACGATCGCGCAGCGTGCGGGACGGGCCGCGTGTGCGGCGCACGGGCTGCCGTGCGGCGTGCCGTGTGCGTCCGGATGAGCGCGTATCGTAGCGCCGGCATGCGGGTCGCGCAAACGCGCGCCGCGCGCGTGAGCCGTCGTGCGGCCGCGCCGATACGTTGGACGAAAGACGACTGCGGCCGCACCGTGCGACGCGGTGCGAATCGCAGTCGCGCCGCGGCTCGCGAGCTATCATATGGCTCGCTCGGCGGCTGTGCCGAACAGCCGCGATCCGTTTTCTCCTTTTGCAGCTGCCGCGACGCCACTCATGAACACCACGCCGGATACGCCCACGCCCCGCGCCATTCGCGAACTGACCGCCCTTGAGGCCCGCATTCTCGGCGTGCTCGTCGAGAAGCAGCACACGGTGCCGGACACCTATCCGCTGTCGCTGAACGCGCTGACTGCCGGCTGCAACCAGAAGACCGCGCGTGCGCCGGTGATGAACGTCACCGAGGACGAGGTGACCGCCGCGCTCGACGGACTGAAGCACCTGAGCCTCGTGATGGAAGGCAGCAGCAGCCGCGTGCCGCGTTTCGAGCACAACATGAACCGCGTGCTCGGGATTCCGAGCCAGGCAATCGCGCTGCTGACGGTCCTGCTGCTGCGCGGCCCGCAGACGGCCGCCGAACTGCGGCTGAACAGCGCGCGGCTGCACGGGTTCGCGGACATTTCGTCGGTCGAGGCGTTTCTCGACGAGCTCGCCGCGCGCGAACCGGCGCTCGTCGTGCGGCTGCCGCGCGCGCCGGGTGCGCGCGAGAACCGCTGGATGCATCTGATGTGCGGCGCAGTGAACGCCGCCGATTACGCGGGCGCCGCCGACGCGACGGGCGCGGATTCCGTGCCGCTTTCCGAATTCGAGGCGCTGAAGGCCGAGCAGAAGCGTCTTGCGGACGAAGTCGCGCGACTGAACGCGCTCGTTCGCCGGATGGCGGCCGAACTCGGCATCGACGCCGACGCGGACTGACCGATCGTCCGACACCGCGCGCCAGGGCCGGTGCTGCCGCGCATGCCGAGCAACGTGCGCGGGATCCGACGCCGGCCGAGTTCGCAGCGGTATCCGGTTTTCTCCGCGGCGCCGATGCCCTTTGCCCGCATCGCCGCCATACGCGCGCCGCGCGAAGCGGACGTGCTCGTCGCCGTTCGCACCGAAGCGCGACACGTGCGCGTGAACCTCGGTCGCGGCAGGGCGTGCGACATATGGCGGCGGTGCAAGCAGCGGTGCGGCGGACGGACTTTTCATGATGGCGGGATGAGCAAGGCCGGGGCGAATCCTGATCGTAGGCGCCGCGGCCGCATTCGGACACCTGGCCGAACGGCCAGTCGCGGTCACCGCCGCGTCGCCGGATGCCATAATCGAGCCTCCCCATCATTGCAGACGTCCCCGGAGAATTCCCATGCAGAACCTCGACAATCCTGCGCACGATCGCGAGGTAGGCAGCGCCGACGCGACGCAGGACACCACGCGCATCGACGACGTCCGCATCGGCGCCGTGCGTCCGCTGATTTCTCCGGCGCTGCTGCAGGACGAACTGCCGGTGCCGGCCGCCACGCAGACGCTCGTCGAGGCGACCCGCCGTGCGATCGGCGACATCCTGCACGGCCGCGACGACCGGCTGCTGCTCGTCGTCGGTCCGTGCTCGATTCACGATCACGACCAGGCGCTCGACTATGCACGCCGGCTGAAGGCCGCCGCCGATGCGTTGAAGGACGACCTGCTGATCACGATGCGCGTGTACTTCGAGAAGCCGCGCACGACCGTCGGCTGGAAGGGCTACATCAACGATCCGCGTCTCGACGGCAGCTTCCGGATCAACGAAGGGCTGCGCGCCGCGCGGCAATTGCTGCTCGACATCAACGCGCTCGGCCTGCCGGCCGCGACCGAATTTCTCGACCTGCTGAGCCCGCAGTACATCGCCGATCTGATCGCGTGGGGTGCGATCGGCGCACGCACGACCGAAAGTCAGAGCCACCGCCAGTTCGCGTCGGGGCTGAGCTGTCCGATCGGCTTCAAGAACGGCACCGACGGCGGCGTGCAGGTCGCGTCGGACGCGATCGTCGCCGCGCGCGCGAGCCACGCGTTCATGGGGATGACCAAGATGGGAATGGCCGCGATCTTCGAGACACGCGGCAACGACGATGCGCACGTGATCCTGCGCGGCGGCAAGAACGGGCCGAACTACGATGCCGCGCACGTCGAGGCGAGTTGCGCGGTGCTGCGCGCGGCCGGGCTGCGCGAACAGGTGATGGTCGACTGTTCGCACGCGAACTCGAACAAGTCGCATGAAAGGCAGATCGACGTCGCGCACGATCTCGCGCGGCAGGTGTCGCAGGGCGAGCACCGGATCGTCGGCGTGATGGTCGAGAGCAATCTCGAGGCCGGACGTCAGGATCTGAAGCCCGGCGTACCGTTGAAGTACGGCGTGTCGATCACCGATGCATGCCTGAGCTGGAAGCAGACCGAGCCCGTGCTCGACGTGCTTGCGGACGCGGTCCGGCATCGACGCGTGTATTCGCGCAACGCGTAGATTGCGGACACGGACACCGGGCACGGGACACCGGACACCGGACACCGGACACCGGACACCGGGCACGGGACACGGCACACGGGTACGGGCACGGGCACGGCACACGGGACGGCGTCGAGCTGACCGCGTGCGGCCGGCCAGCGGCCGGCAGCCGGCAGCCGGCAGCGCGTGCGAAGTGTAGCGGCGCGCCGCTCGCAGATGGACTCCGCCGGGCACACGTTTCGCTCCGCTCGTCGCCCGGACGTCGCTATCGCGCCGAAACTGCCGCGCACGCGCTCGGTGCACGGCTGCGACATCGCGTTCGAAGCAGCAATATGCGGGCGGCGCTAACATGGCCCGATGCGTGCATCGATGCGGCCGGTTGGCCACGACGATGCGCGCATGGGGGCGGTGCGGCCAACCGCCGAGCGGGCGTCGAAGCGCCGGCCGCTTCGCATCGTTTCGCAAGCGGATCGATGCGGCGCGGCACGGAGCCGACGTCGAAACCGACGACAATTCACCGGAGTACAACAAGCATGGCTTTCTACAAGACCCTCATCGCAGCAACCGTTCTCGCATCGAGCGTCAGCGCGCATGCGCAGGTCGCAGGCACGCAGCCGCTCAGCGTGACCGTCGAGCAATCGCAGGCGCTGCTCGAAGGCTGGAGCGTGAAGAAGAGCGTGCTCGGCAAGGCCGTGTACAACGACCAGAACCAGAAGGTCGGCACGGTGCGCGATCTGATCGTCGCGCCGGACGGCGCCGTGTCCGCGGCAATCGTGTCGGCCGGCGGCTTCCTCGGCGTGGCCGCGCACGACGTCGCGGTGCCGATCGCGTCGCTCGACGTGCGCAACGGCAACATCTATCTGCCGGGCGCGACGAAAGACGCGTTGAAGGCGACGCCGGCGTTCCAGTACGCGAAGGTGCCGTCGCCGCCGAAGCCGAAGAAGGTCGACGACAAGCATTGATCGGCAGTATCGCCGCGGCACCCGGCGCATGAGCGCCGGGTGCACGATGTAGGGTGCTGAGTGCCGAGTGCCGAGTGCCGAGTGCCGAGTGCCGAGTGCCGAGTGCCGAGTGCCGAGTGCAGGGCGCAGGGCGCAGGGCGCCGCGGCCGGCGCACATGGCGATGATCGTGCCGGGCGCGTCGGTGCGAACGCGGCGACGTGCGCTCAGCGTTGGTGTTCAGCGTCCAGCGTTCGGCGGCCGCGGCGCGGCGTGCGCGACGCAACGAAACTCGTTGCGTCGACACCCGCGTCCGGACTGTCGATATCCTCGCCACCTGCGCCACCTGCGCCACCTGCGCCACCTGCGCCACCTGCGCCACCTGCGCCACCTGCGCCACCTGCGCCACCACCGCCGACGACCCTCACGATCGTTCTCCTTGAACGAACGCGCGCCCTCCGCGCGCGGCCGCAACGTATCGAAGCCTGCCGAAGCCGCCGCGTACCGCACTCGCGCGCGTTGCACGGGCATGCCGCCAACGATCGGCGAGCTGCTCCGCACACCGATCCGCACATCGCCCGACGATCGTGCATCGCAGGCGCACACCGCGCGGCCCGCCAGCGTGATACACGCGCATCCGAAGTTGCATCGAATGCATCAATCGACGGCTTCCAGCGGCGGCAACATCGTCATCGCGGTCAGACACTGCAGATCGCGCGCACGCGTCTGCTCGATCATGTAGTCGATGAATACGCGGATGCGCGTCGGCAGATGCTTGCGGCTCAGATAGCACAGATAGTGGCCGCCGTCGTCCGGCGCGTACTGGCCGAGACAGCTCACGAGCTTGCCGTCCGCGAGCAGGTCGCACACCTGGTACGCGGGCAGCTGCGCGATGCCGAGCCCGTCGAGCACCGCGCGCACGACCAGATCCATGTCGTTGAACGTGTGATGCGCGGCGAGCTGGCGCTGCTGCGCGAGTCCGTCGATCTTGAATTCCCATTCCGTCACGCGGCCCGATGCGGTGCGCAGGTTGATGCAGCGATGCTGCGCGAGCTCGTCGACGTGGCGCGGCAGCCCGTATCGCTGCGCATACGACGGCGACGCGCAGACGATCATCTGCATCGGAATCAGCCGGCGCGCGACGATCGCGCTGTCCTCCATGCGGCCGTCGCGAAACGCGACGTCGATGCGGTCCGCGGAGAAGTCGGCGGGGCGGTCGTTCAGCAGCAGCTCGAGCGTGATGTCCGGATACTGCGCGTGGAAGTCGCGCAGCAGCGGCGCGATGATCTTGCGGCCGAAGCCGGGCGTCGAGCCGATCCGCAGATGGCCGCTCGGCGGCCCGCTGCGCAGCTCGCGCATGTCCTCGAGCGCCTGCGCGAGATGCTCGATGCCGGGGCGGCAGTTCTCGTAGAACAGTTCGCCTTCGCGCGTCAGCGACATGCTGCGCGTGGTGCGCTGGAACAGGCGCGCGTCGAGCCGGTCCTCGAGCTTCTGCACGTGGCGGCTGACCGACGAGCGGCCGACGCCGAGACGATCGGCCGCGCGCGCGAAGCTGCCCTCGGTGACGACGGCCAGAAAGGTAACGACGCCTGCATAGCAGGTCGAGAAGCTGCGGGCATAAGGATCGTCGGTGTCCGTACGGCGGGTAGGCATGTCTGACATGGATGCGCGAGAGTCGTGGTGTCCCTGTGCGACTAGACGTTTCAGCGCTGCCGCCTGTGACACCGCCCGCCGCACGTTTCAACGAAGAGAGGCAGCGGCGTGCCGGCGGATCATCGTTCCGGGGCCGGCACCGGCACGCCGTTGTGCTGCAACGGCGGCGCGATGAGCGCCGCGAGCCGTGCGCGCGTCGCGTCGCGGCCGGCCGCGCGCAGATCGCCCGGTCGTTCGCGCAACGTCCGGCGCGGTTTCGGCGCGACGCTCGCGTCGGCGAGTGCGGCCGCAGTGGCATGCTGGATGCGGATCATGTCGATGAATTCCTGTGCGCCGTGCCGTTTTGCGGCGGCGGTGAGCGGCAGTACGCCGCGTGGAATCATCTTAGAAGTGCAACGTCGGTCATGGTAGACGCGCGGAGTGACCCATCGTGTTGCGAGCGGTGCACCAATCGTCGCGAACCGGCATCAGCCGGCGGCGCACGCGGCCGCGATACGCGCGAGCTTGTCGGGATTGCGCTGCACGAGAACGCGGGCGATGCGCGTGCCGTCCGTCTCGAACGACATCGCGGCTTCGAGCTCGCCGTCGATGAAGCGCAGCATCGCCCAGTCGCCGTTCAGGATGACGGCGCGCATCTCGACACGGCTGCCGTAACGCAGCCAAGTGGCATAGAACAGCTGCGCGACGCGCCGGCCGCCGACCATCGGCTTCGGAAAACTCTGGACCTTGCCGCCGCCGTCGCCGATCAGCATCGCGTCTTCGGCGAGCAGCGCCTGGATCGACGGGAAGTCGCCGCGCGCGAGCGCATGCGAGAACGTCTGCAGCAGCCGGCGATGCGTTTCGTGCGGCACCGCGCGGTGCGGCCGCCCGTCGTCGCGCAGCTGCGCCTTCGCGCGGCTGACGAGCTGCCGGCACGCGGCTTCGGATTTGCCGATCGCGCTCGCGATCTCGTCGTAGTCGGCGTCGAACACCTCGCGCAGCAGGAACGCCGCGCGCGCTTCGGGCGTCAGGCGCTCGAGCAGCAGCAGGAACGCGACCGACACGTCGCTCGCGCGCTCGGTCAGCTCTTCGGGCGTCGCCGGCGATTCGCCGAGCTCCGGCTCCGGCAGCCAGATGCCCGCATAGCGTTCGCGCCGGATCTTCGCGGTGCGCAGCCGGTCGATCGAGAGCCGCGTCGTAACCGCGACGAGCCACGCCTCCGCGTTGTCGATCCCGTCGCGCGCGGCTTCGTGCCAGCGCAGCCACGCGTCCTGCACGATGTCCTCGGCGTCGGCGACCGAGCCGAGCATCCGGTAGGCGATCTTCTGCAGGCGCGGGCGCAGCGCGTGGAAGGTTTGCGCGTCGTCGGTCATGGGCGCGGGTTCTCCGGGCGGGGGCGGGCGTGCGGCACGGGCCGCTGCCGCATATTGCCACGCGCGCGAAGCGTTTTGAAAACCGCACGCGCGCGCGCAGCAGGCCGGCGTTCGTGCGACACCCGATGCGGTTCCGCCCGCGTCGCCCGGCGATCTACGTAATTCTACGTAGCCCGGCGTACGTAGTTGTGCGCTTGTAAGCGGCCCCGCTCGCGCGGAATACTACGCCCCACCGCCGCGGCTTCCACGAGACCGCGGCACGACGCATCGACGTCACGTGAGCACGGCGACCGGCCGCGCTCAATCGAAAACCAAATAGGAGACTAGGAGACGCCATGAATCGGGCTTCCAGCACCCTGATCTGGATCGCGGTCGCGCTGCTCGGCGCGTTCGCGTTCGGAACGATCGCCCTCGCGCACGGCGAGCGCGTCAGCGCCCTCTGGATCGTGATCGCCGCCGTCTGTGTGTATCTGATCGCGTATCGCTTCTACAGCCGTTTCATCGCCAGCAAGGTCATGCAGCTCGACGGGCTGCGGATGACGCCGGCGGTCAAGTACAACGACGGCCTCGACTACGTGCCGACCAACAAGTACGTGCTGTTCGGCCATCACTTCGCCGCGATCGCCGGCGCAGGGCCGCTCGTCGGGCCGGTGCTCGCCGCGCAGATGGGCTACACGCCCGGCATGCTGTGGATCCTGGCCGGCGTCGTGTTCGCCGGCGCGGTGCAGGACTTCATCGTGCTGTTCATCTCGACGCGCCGCGACGGCCGCTCGCTCGGCGACCTCGTGAAGATGGAGCTCGGCACGGTGCCCGGCGTGATCGCGCTGTTCGGCGCGTTCCTGATCATGGTGATCATCCTCGCGGTGCTCGCGCTGATCGTCGTGAAGGCGCTGACCAATTCGCCGTGGGGCACGTTCACCGTCGCCGCGACGATTCCGATCGCGTTGTTCATGGGCGTCTATACGCGCTTCATCCGGCCGGGCCGGATCGGCGAAGTGTCGATCATCGGCTTCGTGCTGCTGATGGCGTCGATCGCGTTCGGCCAGACCGTGCACGATTCGCCGACGCTCGCCGCGTGGTTCACGTTCAGCGGCACGCAGCTCACGTGGATCCTGATCGGCTACGGCTTCGTCGCTTCGGTGCTGCCGGTATGGCTGCTGCTCGCGCCGCGCGACTACCTGTCGACGTTCCTGAAGATCGGCACGATCGTCGGTCTCGCGATCGGCATCCTGATCGTCGCGCCCGAGCTGAAGATGCCCGCGCTGACGAAGTTCGTCGACGGCAGCGGCCCGGTGTGGTCCGGCAACCTGTTCCCGTTCCTGTTCATCACGATCGCGTGCGGCGCGGTGTCGGGCTTTCACGCGCTGATCTCGTCGGGCACGACGCCGAAGCTGATCGACAACGAAACCAACGCGCGCTTCATCGGCTACGGCGCGATGCTGATGGAATCGTTCGTCGCGATCATGGCGCTGGTGGCCGCGTGCGTAATCGAGCCGGGCATCTACTTCGCGATGAACGCGCCGGCCGCGGTGCTCGGCTCGACGCCGGAAGCCGTCGCGAACACGGTCACGCAATGGGGCTTCGTGCTGACGCCCGACATGCTGACGCAAACCGCGAAGGCGGTCGGCGAGACGACGATCATCGCGCGCGCGGGCGGCGCGCCGACGCTGGCGGTCGGCATGGCGCACATCCTGCATCAGGTGATCGGCGGCGAAGCGATGATGGCGTTCTGGTATCACTTCGCGATCCTGTTCGAGGCGCTGTTCATCCTGACGGCGGTCGACGCCGGCACGCGCGCAGGCCGCTTCATGCTGCAGGATCTGCTCGGCACGTTCCACCCGGCGCTCAAGCGCACCGAGTCGCTGCCCGCGAACCTGATCGCGACCGCGCTGTGCGTGGCCGCGTGGGGCTACTTCCTGTATCAGGGCGTGGTCGATCCGCTCGGCGGCATCAACACGTTGTGGCCGCTGTTCGGCATCTCGAACCAGATGCTCGCCGCGATCGCGCTGGTGCTCGGCACCGTCGTGCTGTTCAAGATGAAGCGCGAGCGCTATGCGTGGGTAACGATCGTGCCGACCGCGTGGCTGCTGATCTGCACGCTGACCGCCGGCTGGCAGAAGGTGTTCGATTCGAACCCGAAGGTGAGCTTCCTCGCGCACGCCGCGAAGCTGCAGGCCGCGGTGGACGAAGGCAAGGTGCTCGCGCCGGCGAAGTCGATCGCGCAGATGAAGCGGATCATCTTCAACGACTACATCGACGCGGCGCTGGCCGGGCTGTTCATCCTCGTCGTGGTCAGCATCGCGGTGTACGGGCTGATCGCCGTGCTGCGCGCGCGCCGCGAAGCGAAGCCGACCGTGCGCGAGACGCCCTACGAGGCGATGCCGGCCGCGCAGGCGCTCGGCAGCGGACGTTGACGCGGAGGCCGCGATGTTCAGCGATCTCGGCAGCGACCTTCGCAGTGCGGGGCGTTACCTCGGGCAGGCGTTGCGGCTGATGGTCGGCCTGCCCGACTACGACACGTACGTCGCGCACATGCGCGACACGCATCCGGACCGCGAACCGATGACGTACGAGGAATTCTTCCGCGAACGCCAGAATGCGCGGTACGGGTCCGGCGCCGGGAAGTGTTGCTGAACCGGATCGTCGAAACGGTCCGGTGACGAAAGGGAAGCGCCGCGGCGGATGCCGCGGCGCTTTTTCTTTGTGCGTACGGTGCGGTGCGGCGCGCTGCCGCGCTTGCCGGCGCGCGCAGCCCGCCGACGTGCGGCCGCCGGTATCATAGGGCTCGTTTTTTCGATGAACCCGCGCAGGAGAATCCGTCGTGCATGCCGGTGAGCGTTTCAACAGCATCAGCCATCTCGTCGGCGCAGTGCTCTCGGTGGCCGGCCTCGTGACGCTCGTCACGATGGGCGCGCTGAAGGGCGACGCGTACAAGGTCGTGAGCTTCAGCGTATACGGCGCGATGCTGTGCGTGCTGTACGCGATCTCGACGCTGTATCACAGCGTCCGCAACCCGCGCGTGAAGGCGATCCTGCAGAAGTGCGACCATTCGGCGATTTATCTGCTGATCGCCGGCAGCTATACGCCGTTCACGCTCGTTACGTTGCGCGGGCCGTGGGGCTGGTCGCTGTTCGGCGTGAGCTGGGGCCTCGCGGTGTTCGGCATCGTGCAGGAGCTCACGCTCGGGCGGCGCACGCGAATCGTGTCGATGGTGTTGTACGTGCTGATGGGCTGGCTCGCGCTCGTCGCGATTGGTCCGCTGGTCCATGCGCTGCCGCCGATCGGCACCGCATGGCTCGTCGCCGGCGGCGTGATCTACAGCGCGGGCATCTACTTCTTCATCAACGACGAACGCATTCGCCACGGGCACGGCATCTGGCACCTGTTCGTGCTGGCCGGCAGCCTGTGCCAGTTCGTCAGCGTCGCGGTGTACGTCGCGTGATGTACGCGCCGTGGCGTCCAGCGAGCGCGGCGGCATTGGCCGCACGAGTGCCGGTCATGCGCGGCCCGCTGCCGGCGCGGCGCTACGCAGCGCGTTGAAGCCGACCCATCCCCAGTACACGCGATGGTGCGCAATCAGCCCGTCGCGCAGATCCATCACCTCGACCAGATCGACCTGATCGCCGTCGGGCGTCGCGCGCGGATATTCCCACACGAGCTGCCGGCCGTTCGAGAAGAACAGCGCCGTCCTGTACCAGCGTCCGAGCCGGTTCTGCGGGTTGCGCAAGCCGGCCGCAAAGAATGCGCGGATCGCGGCCTTGCCGTGCAGCACGCCGCTGCCGTGGTCCGGCAACGCGACGACGACGAGCGGCGTTTCGAGCACCGCGTCGTCCGCGTAGAGCGACATCAGCGCGTCGAGGTCGCGGGAGACGACCGCGGCGTGCCAGCTTTCGTGGATGTGTCGGGCATCGGCATGCGTCATGGCGGGTTCCGGTCGGCAGGGAGGACGGAGCCCACTGTATCGACGGCGCGCCGGCAGACGTTTCAGCGCCGCCCGAAACGTCGATGTGGCCGGCGGCGCGATTATCCGGCCAGCGCGTCGAGGTTCAGCGTGTACGACTTGCCGATCCACACCGCCGAATCGCGATGATCGCGCAGGTCGTCGCCGGTATTCGGATGCAGGAAGATGTCGAGCGCGCCGTGATTCAGCACGAGCCACGGCACGACTTCGTCGAAGCGCGCAGCGCCGAACGCGATCTGATACGACCACGCCGGATGCGGGCCGACCAGGCGCTCGTGAAAGCGGCCGAGTTCGACGATCGTGCCGAAGCGCGTGTCGACGGTTTCGCGGAACGCCCACGCCCTGTCGCGGCTGGCGGCGTCGAAGTACACGTGGGCGTGCCAGCTGGCGATGGCAGCGGTATCGAGGTTAGGCATGGGAGGGCTCGGTGAGAAGGCGTGCGCGTTCGCGTGCGATGCGGTCGATGCGTGATTATCGCGCGCGGTGGTCGGACACGTCGCGTCGCGCGGCGGCGATTCGCAGCGGCCGCTTGTCGGACGTCAGCAAAGCCGTGCGATGCGACACGCGTAGCCGGTGCGACGCCGGATCGCAACGCGAGCGCGCCCGCACACGCGCGGCGCGTTCCGATTGCGCCGCTCCCCGAACCGCACGCGGCAATCGGCGAGTGCACCGCTCGACGCTTGCCAAAAAGAAAGCGCCACGGAGCGGACTCCGTGGCGCTTCGTTCGTTCGCGCTTGCCGCCGGCGGCGCGCGGCCGCCGTTCGGTGCGGAATGCTCAGGCGGCCGTGGCGGGCTTCGCCGGCTTCTGCAGCTTGCCCTTGCCGGCGCGCTGGATTTCCTCGAGCTTGATCTCGACGTGACGCGAGAACACGTATTCGGCCGGACGCTGCTTCGCGATCGAGATGTCCGGCGCGAACGGACCGTCGGTCCGGATGCCCTTGCGGCTCACGCGCAGCGCCTTCAGCGGATGCGAGATCGTGTCCATCACGGCGGTCGCCTCGAAGCCGCAGTGGACCATGCAGTCCGCGCACTTCTCGTAGTTGCCGACGCCGTAGTTGTCCCACTCGGTCGTTTCCATCAGTTCCTTGAAGGTCTTCACGTAACCTTCGCCGACCAGATAGCACGGCTTCTGCCAGCCGAACACCGTGCGTGCCGGGTTGCCCCACGGCGTGCACTTGTACGTCTGGTTGCCGGCCAGGAAGTCGAGGAACAGCGACGACTGGCTGAACGACCAGCGCTTGCCGCCTTCGCCGCGCTTCAGGATCTCGCGGAACAGGTTCTTCGTCTTGTCGCGGTTCAGGAAGTGCTGCTGGTCCGGCGCGCGCTCGTACGCGTAGCCCGGCGACACCGTGATGCCGTCGACGCCGATCGGCTTCAGCGTATCGAAGAACTTCGCGACGCGTTCCGGAATCGCATCGTTGAACAGCGTGCAGTTGATGTTCACGCGGAAGCCGCGGCGCTTCGCTTCCTTGATCGCCGCGACGGCCTTGTCGTACACGCCTTCCTGCGACACGGAATGGTCGTGCATCTCCTTGTCGCCGTCGAGGTGGACCGACCAGACGAAATACGGGCTCGGCTGGTAGTCGTCCATCTTCTTTTCCATCAGCAGCGCGTTCGTGCACAGGTACACGAACTTCTTGCGCTTCATGATGCCCTTGACGATTTCCGGCATCTCCTTGTGGAGCAGCGGCTCGCCGCCGGCGATCGACACGACCGGTGCGCCGCATTCGTCGACGGCTTCCAGGCATTCCTCGACGGACAGGCGCTGGTTCAGGATCGGGTCCGGATAATCGATCTTGCCGCAGCCGTTGCACGCGAGGTTGCAGCGGAACAGCGGCTCGAGCATCAGCGCGAGCGGATAGCGTTTGTTGCCGGACAGGTGCTGGCGCATGATGTAGGCGCCGACACGGACTTGCTGGAGCAGCGGAATAGACAAGAGTTGTCCTCCTTAAACTTCGCGGGCGACAGCTTGCGTAAGCTTCGCCGGCAACTTGAATTCGACTTTTTCTTCACGGCCCGCCATCGTCGTGACCTCGACGGGCCCCAGCGCACGAAGCGCGCCGATTACATCCTCGACCATTTCTTCCGGTGCCGACGCGCCGGCGGTCAGGCCGACCGTCTGCACGCCCGCGAACCATTCGGCCTTCACTTCCGAGCCGTCGGCGACGAGATAGCTCGGCACGCCGCTTTCGGTGCCGATCTCGCGCAGCCGGTTCGAGTTCGAGCTGTTCGTCGCGCCGACCACGAGCAGCACGTCGACCTGAGCACTCAGCTCGCGCACGGCCGCCTGGCGGTTCTGCGTCGCGTAGCAGATGTCGCGCGTGTCCGGGCCGACGATGTCGGTGAACCGGCGCTGCAGCGCCTCGATGATGCCGCGCGTGTCGTCGACTGACAGCGTCGTCTGCGTGACGTACGCGACCGGCGTGTCGACGGGCAGCGTCAGCGTATCGACTTCGGCTTCGCTCTGCACGAGGATCACCTCGGCCGGAATCTGGCCGATCGTGCCCTCGACTTCCGGGTGGCCCGCATGACCGATCAGGATCAGCCGGCGACCCGCCGCGACGTACTGGCGCCCCTGCACGTGCACCTTCGTGACGAGCGGGCAGGTCGCGTCGAGCACGTCGAGCCCGCGCGTTTGCGCGTCGCGCTCGACCGTCTGCGCGACACCGTGCGCGCTGAAGATCGCGACAGCGCCGTGCGGCACCTCGTCGAGTTCCTCAACGAACCGTGCCCCTTTATTTCGCAGATTTTCGACGACGTGCCGGTTATGCACGATCTCGTGACGCACATAGACCGGCGCGCCGTGCTGTTGCAGCGCGCGATCGACGATTTCGATCGCGCGGACAACCCCCGCACAAAAGCCGCGGGGCTGGGCAAGGATGACTCGCATAAGTGAGCGAACTCCGACGACAGATGCCGGGGTCGAGGAGCTGGCACTGCTCGCTCGCCCCGGCTTGATGTTTTGAAGGCAGGAACGTACCGGCCGGCCAAGCCCCGGAACCCCGAATTAATCGCGCATTTTAACCCTATCGCGCGGTCCGTGCTCTGGTGCCGTTTCCGGCCTGTTGCAATCGCGGGACGGCCCGTCGGCGCCGGCGCGCGCGGAACCCGGTAAACTGCGCGGTTTCGCGGGCGGCGCCTGTCGCTGCCTGGCGTCGCGCTCATTTCAAGGCCATTCGATGATCGTCGATTCTTACGCGTATTGCCCTGCTGCCCGCGCGGTTTCCGGGCTTTTTATTCAGACCCCGATTGAAAGTCCGGACGCTCCGCGCATGCGGATCGCGCGCGCCGCGCGCCCGCAGGAGGCGCGCCGATGATGCTGGCGATCGCTTTTCTGGTGTCCGGTCTGTCGCTGCTGATCTGGATCGTGCTGCTCGTCGCGCGCGGCGGCTTCTGGCGCGCGGTGCCCGCGCGCGCGCTGCCGCCCGAAGCGCGCGGCGCGGCGGCCGAGGCCGGCT